>NZ_JAPDCG010000002.1:0-785767 GCF_027705845.1 Aeromonas sp. S41-2
CCCTTGTTCTCGCCCAGATCGCCGTTGTTCAGTACTTTACAGATGACTTCGCGCTCGGTGATCTCGATGACGTCCAGACCGATCAGGCCATCGTCAACCAGGATGCGGTTGCCGACGCGCAGGTCGTTGGCGAAACCGGCATAGGTCACGGCTACTTTGTCTTTGTTGCCAACCACGGTCTGGTCGGTGGTGAAGGTGAAGGTCTGGCCAGCGACCAGGGCAACGTCGTTGCCGCCTTCCAGCTTGATGGTACGGATTTCCGGACCCTTGGTGTCCAGCAGAATGGCTGCGTGCTTGCCGGTTTCGGCCATGACAGCGCGCAGGTTGCTGATGCGACCACCGTGCTCGGCGTAGTCGCCGTGGGAGAAGTTCAGGCGCATGACGTTCATGCCGGCGTCCAGCATCTTGGCCAGCATTTCTTTGGATTCGGTCTTGGGACCGATGGTGCAGACGATTTTGGTCTTTTTCATGTCAGTCTTCATGGTTAAGGAGTTTCCGCCGTGCAATATACACCAGTTTTTGGATACTTTTTATGATCCAGAAACAACGTTTTGACCAGATAACGTTTTCTTTTCAGGGATAACGTTTTCCTCTTGGCTACTTTTTAGGGCATAAATTAACTGGTCCGCGCAGATTTGGCATAAATGTCGCCATATGTATCTCGGCGCCGGCCCGCCTCGTCAGATGTTGTAAAATGACGATCCCGTCCCGTCATCAAGCCGTCATCGGTCCTCGACAAGAATAGACACTCTGCTGCCACCGGAGTGCTGCAAGATGGCCCCTTATCTGTTGCTGTTGTCCGTTGCTCTGCTGGGCGTGCAGGCGCTGCCCGCCAGCTGCTGGCCGGTGGATCCCGCTCCCCGCGATGGCGCGCTGCGCGCGTTCGAGCGCCTTGAAATGCACCAGGCCCAGGCCGCCACGGCCCGCGCACAGCAAGGCTGGCCGCACCCGAATCCCCCGCTTGACGGGGCGCATCGACAGCCATGAGTGGCAGATGCAGAGACGAAAGAGGGAGGCTCGGCCTCCCTCTTGTTTTGGGTGCGTCACCTCGCCTTGGCGGCTCAGTTTATCTTGCCCATCTCGATGGCGAAGCTGGTGGCCAGCTGGGCGAACTTGAGGGCGTGGGCAGCCGAGGGATCAGAGTTCTGCAAGGTGTCCTGGGCGGTGTGGATGTTGGGGTTGTAGTCGTTGAAGCGCGACTCGAACGGCATGGCGGCCGGGTAGCCCTGATTGTGCCAGGAGGCGTGATCCGAGCAGCCGTAACCGCAACTGTCATAGCCGTAGCGGATCTGGGGCAGATAGGCGTCGAGCAGCTGGGCCAGATAGCCGGTCAGCCCCTGGTCGGTGTAGTCGGTCATGAAGACGATATCTTCCGCCGAGCCCTGGTAGTTGGTCATGTCCAGCTGCAGTGCCGCCAGCACCTTGGTGTTGGCCGCCTTGTAGCGGGTGGCGATGTCCTTGGAGCCGCGCAGCCCCACCTCTTCTGCCGCATAGCCGATGAACTGCAGGGTGCGCTCCGGCTGGCGGCCCTGCTCGGCGATGACTCGCAGCACCTCGGTCAGGGTGGCGATGCCGGAGGCATCGTCATCGGCGCCGGGGGCCAGGGTGCGGCTGTTGGGGGCCGAGCCCGCGGTGGAGTCGAGGTGACCGCCGAGCACCACCACTTCGTCCGGGTAGCGGCTGCCCCTGAGGGTCAGCACCACGGATTGCTGCGGATAGCCGCTGTGCTTGACCCGGCTGACGCTGGCCCAGGGCAAGGTCGTGCTCAGGGTCTGCCACTGGCCGGCCACCCAGTCCGCCGACTGCACCCCTGTGGTGGTGGTGTAGTAGCGGTTGCGCCAGCTGGCGAGCTGGCTGATGGTGCCGACTATGTTGCCCTGATCCAGATAGGGCAGCAGCCGGTTGACGCTGGCCCCCTGGGTCAGCGGCGGGGCGCTGAACAGGTTCTGGCTGATGGGCTGGGCCATGCTCTGCAGGGCGTCGGCCAAGGTGCTGTGCACCACATAGCCGCCGCAGCGCTGGTGCCCTTCGTGCATCAGGTGGGAGAGGGTGCCGAGCTCGCTCGCCTCGACCTGGGCCAGCTGGACCGGGGCACCGCTGGCGCTGAACAGGGGGGCCAGCTTGGCCTTGACCTGCTTGAGTTCGACGCCGCTGTCGGCACCGACCGTGATCCAGACGGGTTCGGCGGCCTGTACGGCGAGGGGCAGCAGGGGAAGCAAGAGGGCGGTCAACAAGGGTTTCATAGCGGATCCTTCCAGTGTGAGTTGCAGGCATGTGTGCCAAGTGGGTGTCATAAGACGACTGGCCCAGTCTAGCCAAAGGGAGAAACCGGCGAATTTGCCCATCTGGCGCGACCCTACCCCCGTCCGGTGGGGGCCGCTGCAGGATCTGCTGTCTACTGCGCCCCGCTGGGGGTAACCGCTGGAGCTTTGTGCTGGCGAGGGGAAGCTGCGCAGCGTGCCTGCCGCAGAGGCGGCGCGCAGCCCTGACCTGGGGGGCTGACAACGGGAGTCAAATTGTGCCATGTCGGCGCGAAACGCCGGTGGGCATGGGTGGGGAGGGGCCTGGGTACCCCAAAGCGCGGGTGGACAAAGAGGCATGAAAAAGAGGGGCCAAGGCCCCTCAGGTTCACTGGATGGCAGTTTATGCGGTGGCCTGGGCCAGCATGCCGAGGGCTATCTCCCGCTCGCCCATGATCACCTTGTCCGCCCCCTGCTTGGTGAGGAAGCTCACCTCGTCGTCGCTGTGGGCGCGGGCGATCACCCGGATCGCCGGGTTGATGAGCTTGGCCTGGGCGATGGCCTCGCCGGCCTCGAAGCTGTTGGGGATGGCCACCAGCAGCCAGCTGGCGTCGGTGATGGCGGCGCGGCACAGCACCTCGTCATCGGCCACGTTGCCGTTGACGTGGGGAATGTCGGCCTGGCGCAGGCTCTCCAGCCGGTGCGGATCCTGCTCGATCACCACCAGCTCGCGCCCGGCCTGCTGCAGGCCGCTCACCAGCAGGCGGCCGACCCGGCCATAGCCCACCAGTATGGTGTGGGCCTTCATCTCCACCGCCGGGCATTTGCACTCGGCCAGCACCTTGGCGTTGTCGGCGTCCGGGTGTTTCTCCAGGTAGCGCTCGACGGCGTTGAACACCAGCGGGTTGAGCATGATGGAAAGGCTGGCGCCCACCAGGATCAGGTCACGAGCCCCTTCCGGCACCAGCTTGAGCACGATGGCCAGCCCGATGAGGATGAAGGAGAACTCACCGATCTGGGCCAGGCTGGCGGAGATGGTGAGAGCGGTGCGCCGGCTGTAGCGGAACAGCCGCACGATGGCGTAAGCCGCCGCCGACTTGCCGAACATGATGATGAACAGGGTGGCCAGCACCGCCAGCGGCTCGGTCAGCAGCACCGCCGGGTTGAACAGCATGCCCACCGAGACGAAGAACAGCACGGCGAAGGCGTCCTGCAGCGGCAGGGTGTTGTTGGCGGCACGGTGGCTCAGCTCGGAGCGGTTCATGACGATGCCGGTGAAGAAGGCGCCGAGGGCGAAGGAGACGCCAAACAGCTTGACCGCGCCGAAGGCGATGCCGAGCGAGCAGGTCAGCACCGCCAGGGTGAACAGCTCGCGCGAGCCGGTGCTGGCGGTGTGGGCCAGCAGCCAGGGGATGAAGCGGCTGCCCACCACCATCATCAGCGCCACGAACAGGCTCACCTTGCCGAGGGTCCAGCCCAGATCCAGCGCTATGCTCTGCCAGCTCAGGGTCTGTTCGCCGAACTGGATGTCGGCAATGATCGGCAGCATCACCAGCGCCAGCACCATCACCAGATCCTCGACGATGAGCCAGCCGATGGCGATGCGCCCCTGCAGGGTTTCCAGATTCTGACGGCTCTCCAGCGCCCGCAGCAGCACCACGGTACTGGCGGTGGAGAGGGCGAGGCCGAACATCAGGCCGGCGACCGGATCCCAGCCCAGCAGGGAGGAGAGCCCCATGCCGAGCAGGGTGGCGACCGCGATCTGGGCGATGGCGCCGGGGATGGCGATCCGCTTCACCGACATCAGATCGCGGAAGGAGAAGTGCAGTCCCACCCCGAACATCAGCAGGATCACCCCCAGCTCCGCCAGCTCGGGCACCAGCTTCATGTCGGCCACATAACCTGGGGTGAAGGGGCCCGAGATGACGCCAGCCGCCAGATAACCCACCATGGGGGAGATCTTGAGGCGCTGGGCAAACATGCCGAGGATGTAGGCCAGCACGAAGCCGCCGACCAGGGTGGTAATCAGGGGAAGGGAATGGTCCATGTCGTCACCTCGCTAATGGCAGTCAGGGGGCTACCAGATCACCGCGCGGGCGAAGAGGGCAGCTGTCAATGAGCAGGGGGCGAAAGAGACAGATGCTGGCCGCACGCACAGAGGGTGTGTCTGGGGGACAACAGTTGCCGTTTCTGTTGAAAAATAATACGTTTTTGGTAGAAAAACAATATTTATCCACATTTAAGACTTAATTTGCGATTAAAACTGTATAAGTGGCTGTTTTGAGGCGAAAGCACGCTTCTCTGGCGGTCAGACTGGCAACAGTAATCAATCGATGATGGTTTTCCACAGCACAATTGGGGGAGGGAGAGCACAAAAAAGCGGCCGACTGGCCGCTTCGCTGCGTGGGGGACTGAGTGCAGAGTCAGCCGAGCTCACTGGCCCTTGGCGATCCCCTCCCGGCGCGGATCGGCGGCGCCCAGCCAGCCACCGGCGTTGCGCTGCACGCCCTGCAGGCCCGAGGTCTGCTCGCTCAGCACCACCTCGTGCCCCTTCGCCTTGAGCGCCTCGACCACGGCGGCCGGGGTGCGATCCGCCTCCAGCTCGGTGGGGCCGTTGCGGCTGCCGAAGTTGGGCAGATTGATGGCCTGCTGCAGGTTGAGCCCCCAATCCTGGGTGCCGAGCAACGTCTTGCCCACGTAGTTGATGATGGCGGAGCCCCCCGGCGAGCCCAGGCTCATCTCCAGCTCGCCGCTGTCCTTGTCAAACACCAGCAGAGGGGACATGGAGGAGCGCGGCCGCTTGCCCGGTTCCACCCGGTTGGCCACCGGCAGCCCGGCGGCGTCCAGCGAGGTGAAGGAGAAGTCGGTGAGCTGGTTGTTGAGCAGGTAGCCGTTGACCATCAGCCGCGAGCCGAAGCCGTCTTCGATGGAGCTGGTCATGGAGACCGCCATCCCCGCCCTGTCGACGATGGAGACGTGGCTGGTGGAGGGGAGCTCAAGGGTGGCATCCTGGCCGCGAGCCGGCGCCAGCGGCGGGGTGCCCGCTTTGGCCAGGCCCATGGAACGTTCGCCGATGAGGGCGCCGCGCCGGGCCAGATAGTGCTTGTCGAGCAGGCCGCTGACGGGGACCGCCACATAGTCGCTATCCGCCACGTACTGGTTGCGATCGGCAAAGGCGAGCCGCGCCGCCTCGCTGTAGAGGTGGATCGCCTCGGCGGAGGCGGCCGGCTGGCCCTGCTCCCCCTGCACCGGTTTGAGGGCCGCCATGTCGCGGCTCTCCAGCATGCCGAAGATCTGGCCGAGTGCTATGGTGCCGGACGAGGGGGCCGGGAAGCCGCACACCCGGCTCTGGCGATAGTCAAAGCAGAGGCCGTCGCGCAGCTTGGCGCGGTAGCTGGCGAGATCGACCGCGCTCAGTACCCCGGGGTTGGTCGGGTGGGCGTGCACCTTGGCCACCATGGCCTCGGCCAGCGGGCCGCGATAGAAGGCGTCCGGCCCCTGGCTTGCCAGGGTTCGCAGCACCTTGGCCAGCGCCGGGTTGGTCAGTCGGGTTCCTGCCGGTTTGGGGCTGCCGTCGGCCTGATAGAAGTAGGCCCGCGCGTCCGGGTCCTTGGCAAGGTAAGGGTCCTTGGCCAGCAGCGCGGCCAGCCGCGGGCTTATCACGAATCCCTGCTCCGCGAGGGTGATGGCGGGCTCGAACAGCGCAGCCCAGGGCAGCTTGCCGTAACGCTGGTGGGCCAGCGCCAGCGCCCGCACCGTACCGGGAGCGCCCACCGAGCGCCCGCCCACCACGCCGTCGTAGAAGGCCATCGGCTTGCCATCCTTCATGAACAGCTGATCGGTAGCAGCGGCGGGGGCCGTCTCGCGGCCATCCACCGCCGCGACTTTCAGACCATCCCACACCAGCATGAGGGAGCCGCCACCGATGCCGGAGGATTGCGGCTCCACCAGGGTCAACACCAGCTGCACCGCGATGGCGGCATCCACCGCGCTGCCACCGGCCTGGATCATCTGGTAGCCCGCTTCTACCGCCAGCGGGTTGGCTGCGGCCACCATGAAGTCGCGGCCTTGCCATCCCTGCTTGTCCTGCCAGCCGCTGGCGGCCTCCGGCGCGATCAGGGTGTGGGCGGGGGGCGTTTGCACGCTCTGCTGAGCGGCGCAGCCGGCCAGCAGAGCGAGGGCGATGGTCAGCCCCAGTGGTTTGCGCAACATGACACTCTCCTTGTCTGTTTTATGAGCATGAAGGGCGACTATGTCACGATTGGCGCTAATGACTCAAGTTGTTGAATCAGATCAACAAGTTACTCATCTATCAACAAGTCATACCGGGCACCCGCCCATAAAAAAACCGCCCGGAGGCGGTTTTTTGCAATCAGGTTGAGCCAAGTTGCTTAGATGGATTGCTCTTCACCGCCCAGGGCGGCAAACAGGGCCGGGATGAACTGGGCCAGCTCGGCGGTGACCAGGGCGAAGTCGGCATCCAGACGGGCGGCCGGATCTTCGCTGGTGACGTCATCGTTCTGCTCGCGCAGCTCTTCGCTGAATTTCAGGCGCTTGATGGAGAGATCGTCCCCCAGCACGAAGCTCAGGGTTTCGCCCCAGTTGAGGGCCAGCTTGGTGACCAGCTTGTCGTTGGCCAGGTGGTTCTTGATCTCGTCCGTCATCAGATCCTGCTGCTTGCAGCGGATGATGCCACCGTGCTCCATGGCGCTGCGCAGCTCGGCCTCGTCCTCCAGGGTGAAGGAGGCGGGCAGGTTGCCCTCGTTCAGCCACTCGGTCATGGTTATCTCGGGCGGGTTCTTGAGGGCCACCGGCACCACCGGCAGGGTGCCGATGGATTTGCGCAGCAGGGCCAGCAGGTCGTCCGCCTTCTTGGCGGAGCCTGCGTCCACCACCATCAGGTTATCGGCCGGATTGATCCAGGCGAAGGTCTGGCTGGTGCGGCTGAAGGCGCGCGGCAGCAAGGTGTGGAGGATCTCCTCTTTCAGCGCTTCCTTCTCTTTCTTCTTGAGGGCACGGCCCTGCTCGAACTCGATCGCTTCTACCTTCTCCGCCAGCATCTCCTTGACCACGGTGCCGGGCAGCATCTTCTCTTCCTTGCGGGCACAGATGAGGATGTGGCCGGCGGCGGAGTGGGTCAGGGTGGAGCCGAATTTGCCAAGGGGCTTGACCCACCCGAACCGGGAGATGTCCTGGCTGCCGCACGGGGTGAAGGCACAGGCTTCCAGCTGGGTTTCCAGCTGCTCGACGGTCAGCTCGAAGGGGCGGGTAAAGCGATAAATCTGCAGGTTTTTAAACCACATGGCGTCCTCGGTCTCATAGATTGTCCGGCGGGCATTGTACTAGAGAGGCGCTTTGTGATCAGCCAATCATTCTTGTTAAATAAAGGGCGATCGACTTCACAGGGAGTCATATTCGTCCCCAAAGCCGTCATCAAACTCCCCTAGACTGCGGATGTTCAGGTTGTTAACAAGGATACCAATATGCTGAGGGCGAGTCGGTCCGACGACATGGACGAGATCGTCGAAATCTGGTTGCTGGCCTCCCTGCAGGCCCACGATTTTGTCGATGCCTCCTGCTGGTGGCAGGCCCAGGAAGATCTGCGCACCCGCTATCTCGATCACGCCCGCATCTGGGTGTTTGAGGAGCGCGGTGAGCTGCTCGGTTTCATGGCGCTGGTGGATGACTACCTGGCGGCCCTGTTCGTGCGCCCCGACCGCCAGGGGCGGGGGGTGGGCCATGCCCTGCTGCAGGAGGCCAAATCCAAGGGGGCCCGACTGCATGCGCGGGTGTTCGTGGAAAACGATCTGGCGGTGCGCTTTTATCGTCGCCACGGCTTCGTGATCGAGGGGGAGGTGGCCGATCCCCTTACCGGTCATCCCCAGTACCAGATGTGCTGCGAGCCCGCCTGAATCTGCCGGCCGCGCATGGCTTGAAAAAGGGGAGGCATATCCTCATCTTGTCTGCATCGGGTGCCGCTGACACCTCCTCCATACGAGCCGTTTTTCATGAAGATCCTGCATACCGCCGACTGGCATCTTGGCCATCAACTCCATGGCCACGATCGCCGTTTTGAACACGACGCCTTTCTCGACTGGCTGGCCGACACCATCAAGCGCCGCGACATCGACGCCCTGCTGGTGGCGGGCGACCTGTTCGATACCGCCAACCCCCCCGCCAGCGCCTGGCAGCAGCTCTACCGCTTTCTGGCGCGGCTGCGCGCCGAGCACCCGGCACTGGAGATGGTGCTGATCGGCGGCAACCACGACTCCCCCTCCAAGCTGGATGCCCCCCACGAGCTGCTGCGGGCCTTCGACCTGCATCTGGTGGGCAGCATCAGCCGGGACGACGAGGGGAGGCTCGAGACCGAGCGTCTGTTGGTGCCGCTGCGAGGCAAGGATGGCGAGGTGGCCGCCTGGTGCGCCGCCGTGCCGTTTCTGCGCAGCAGCGATCTGCGCCCGGAAGGGCTCAGCGAGGGGCAGGACAGACTCATCGAAGGGGTACGCCAGGTCTATGAGGCGGTGCTGAGCGAGGGACGTGCGCGCTGCCATCCGGATCAGGCCCTCATCGCCATGGGCCACGCCTATCTGGCGGCGGGCCAGCTCTCCGAGCTCTCCGAGCGGCGGGTGCTCGGTGGCAACCAGCATGCCCTGCCTGCCGAGCTGTTTGCCGCCGCCGACTACACGGCGCTGGGTCACCTGCATCTGGCCCAGAGCCCGGCCGAGGGGGTGCACTACAGCGGCTCGCCGCTGCCGCTCTCGCTTGCCGAGGCGAACTACAACCATCAGGTGCTGGAGGTGACGTTTGAGGGGGGCAAGCTGGCCCGCCTTGAGCGGATCCCGGTGCCCCGCGCGGTGGAGATGATCCGGCTGCCCCAGAGCGGTCTCGACGAGGCGCTCCAGGCCATCGAGGCGCTGGACCTGCCCGCTTGCCCGCAGCAGGCCCAGCCCTTTCTCGAGGTGCGGCTGCTGTTGCCCAAACCCGAGGCCCGCATCCGCGAGCGCGTGCTGGCCGCCATCGGCGACAAGCCGGTGCGCCTTGCCCGCATCACGACCAGTTATCAGGGCTCGGGCCAGGGGCTGGCGGATGGTGCCGGCCAGCGCCGGCTCGATGAGCTCTCCCCCACCGAGGTGTTTCGCCTCTGCTATCAGCGTCAGTTCGACGGGGAGCCGGAGGCCTGGCTGGTGGCGTCGTTTGAAGAGATCCTGGAGCAGGTGAAGGAGTCTAGCCAATGAAAATCTTGTCGCTGTCAGGGGAGAATCTGGCCAGCCTGACTGGCCCCTTTACCATCGATTTTGCCGGTGGCGCCCTGAGGGCCGCCGGCTTGTTTGCCATCACCGGCAATACCCGGGCTGATGGGGGCAAGAGCACGCGCGATATCGGGTCGGTATGGATGGAGGCGTGTGGCGTATGAAGATCCTCTCTTTGAGTGGTGAGAACCTCGCCAGCCTGACCGGTCAATTCACCATCGACTTTGCCGGTGGTGCCCTGGGGGCCGCCGGCCTGTTTGCCATCACCGGCAATACCGGCGCCGGCAAGAGCACCCTGCTCGATGCCATCTGTCTGGCGCTCTACGACGAGATGCCGCGCTTTATCGCCAACCGCAAGAACGTCGCCGAAGTGGGCCGCATGGATGACGAGGAGAAGCTCAAGGCCAACGACGTGCGCGGCATCCTCAGCCGCGGCCACGCCAGCGGTTTCGCCGAGGTGCAGTTTCGCGGCTGTGACGGCCGCATCTGGCAGGCCCGCTGGGCGGTACGCCGGGCCCGCAACCGCGCCGAGGGGCGTTTTCAGGCCCAGGAGCGCAGCCTGACCGACGTGGCGTCGGGCCAGGTGTTCAGTGGCAGCAAGCGGGAGCTGCAGGATCGCATCGACGAGCTGGTGGGGCTCTCCTGGGAGCAGTTTCGCCGCGCCGTCATCCTGCCGCAGGGGGAGTTTGCCGCCTTCCTCAAATCGAGCGCCGACGAGCGTTCGGCCCTGCTCGAACGGATGACCGGCACCGAGCTCTACTCCGCCATTTCGGTCCAGACCCATGAGCGGGCGCGGGAGGAACAGCAGAAACTGGCTGCCATCAGCCAGCGGCTCGGTGACGTGGCGTTGATGGACGAGACGACCCGCGAGCAGTGGGTGAGCCAGCAGGTCAGCCTTGCCACCAGACTCAAGCACGAGCAGCAGCAACAGCAGCTGATGCAGGACTTGCGCGATCTCAACGGCCGCATCGCAGCCCAGTTGCAGGCCTGTCAGGAGGGAGAGGCGGCCCTTGCCGCGGCCGAGGCGGCCCACGGTGCGGCCGCCCCCGAGCGGGAGGAGTTCGCCCGCGCCGAGCAGGCCCAGGTGGCCCGCGCCGATCACGACGAGTTGGCTCGCCTCACCCTGGAGGTGCAGCAGCAGGAGAAGGCGCTGGCCGAGCTTGGCCCTGAACTTGGCAAGCTGGAGGAGCAGACCCAGCAGAGCGCCCTCACCGAACAGCAACTGCTGGCGGAGAAGATCGCCGCCGAGCGCGAGTGGGGCGCCCTGCAGCCCGAACTCAAACGGGCGCAGGAGCTCGACACCCGCATTCGGGAAAAGCAGCAGCAACTGCAGAAGATCCAGCAGGAGGGGGCGCAGGAGCGGGAGGTGCAGCTCACCCTGGAACAGGGCTGGCGCCAGCAGCGCCAGCAGGTGGAACAGCTCAAGGCTCAGCACCTGCAGTGGGGCGCCTGGCTTGAGGAGCACAAGGAGCTGGCGCCGGTGGCCCGCCAGTGGCAACCCCTGCTCACCGCCATGCAGGATTGGGCCGAGGATGCCGACAGGCTGCAGCAACTGCTCACCCTGCGCGAACACAAGCTGCGCGCCCTCAGGCAGTTGCAGCACCAGCTGGAGCAGGGGCAGCAGGAGCGCGACTACTGGCAGCGCGAGCAGGAGCGGCTGCAGCAGCAACAGCACGAGCTGCAGGAGCAGCAGTGGGAGGGGCGTCTGGCCAAGGCGCAGGAGCAGTGGCAAGGGCAGACCGAGCAGCTGGGCCAGCTGCGCCAGCTGCTGGAGCTGGCGGACTATGGCCGTAATCACGGCGAGCAGCATGGTCGCCTGCAGCAGGAGATCGCCCAGCTGGAGCAGGCGCTCGGCAAGCTGGCCATTCTCGGCGACGAGCTGACGCCGGCCCGCGAGCGGCTCGCCCTGCAACGGGACGAGGCACGCCACGCGCTGGAGCAGTCCCGCGCCATCGCCAGTTTCGAGCAGCATCGCCACATCCTGCGCGACGGTGAACCTTGCCCGCTCTGCGGCGCCGAGGAGCACCCCTATCACCAGAGCCAGCCACAGGTGGCGGGCATTCTGGGGCAGCTGGCGGAGCGCGTCCGCAGCCTGGAGCTCGAGTGGGAGCGACTCAATCACCAATACATTCAGTGCGAGAGCGAGCGCCAGGAGCTGGCCCGTCAGCTGGCGGTGCGCCAGCAACATCTGCCTGAACTGGAGACGCGCGCCGAGCAGCTGACCCAGCGCTGGCAACAGCTGGGCGGTGCCGAACTGCTGGGCCATCCGTTGCCGCTACGTCAGAGCCCAATCGAGTGGAACGAACTGATGAGTACCCTGCTCGGCCGCGGCCAGAGCCTGGAGCAGGGGCTGGCCCGCAGCCAGCAGCAACTGCGCGAGGCCCAGCTCGGTCAGGAGCAGTTGCAGGCCGTGCGCCAGCAGCTGAGCCAGCTGGCCAGCCAGCACCAGCAGTTCGAGCAGCAGTGGCAGGAGGCCGACCGCCAGCGCATCGCCCTGGAAGGGGAGGTGAAGGCGATGGGCGAGCAGGAAACGACCCTGCGCCAGCGCCTTGAGCAGGGGGGCAGCCGGCTCGACGAGCAGATGGGAGGCCAGCCCTGGCGTCAGTGGCTGGGTAGCCAGCAGTGGCATGAGTGGCAGCGGGCCTGCGAGGCCTGGCTGCACGGTCAGAGCGAGTGGGAGCGGCTAACCGGCGAGATTGCCAGCCTCACCCCGGCCCTGAGCGCCCAGGAGGCGCGCCTGCAGACCCAGCGCGAGCTGCTGCACAAGCTCGAGCGTGACTACAAGGAGCATGAACAGCAACGGCAGGGGCTGGTCACCAGCCGTGCCACCTGTCTGGGGGGCGAGGAGATTGCCCTGGTCGAGAGCCGCTGGCAGCAGCGGCTGCAGCAGCTGGCCAGCGAGCTGGAGACGATGCAGGGGGCGGCCCGCGCCCTGCGCGAGCGCCATACCGAGCTCAAGACCCGTCTCAGCCATCTGGAGCAGGAGAAGCAGGTGAGCAGTCGGCGGCGGCGGGAGGTGCTGGGGCGCTGGGCTGCCCACGCCAGCAGCCTCGGTATCGCCGAATATGACCTGCGCCGCTTGCTGGCCATGAGCCCGGATGAGCTCAAGGCGCGCCGCGCCGCCTTGCAGGCGCTGGAGGATGCCCGCGCCGAGGCGCGTACCCGCTTGACCGAGCGGCAGCGGGCGCTGGCGCTGGAGGAGAGCAAGCGGGATCGTTACCGCGAGCATCACCCCGAGCTGGCCGCGTTGGCGCCGCCGGAACTCGCCAGCCGGCTGACGGCGCTGGAGGCGCACTGCCGCGCCCTCGACGAGCAGCTGTTCAAGTGCAAGAGCACACTGGCCCAGGCCGAGGCGGCGGCCCTCAAGGCGGGTTCTTTGCAGGAGGAGCTGGCCGCCCAGCAGGCGGTGGCGGATCACTGGCAGCGGCTCTCCGACCTCATCGGTTCGGCCAGCGGCGCCAAGCTGCGTACCTTCGCCCAGAGCCTCACCCTGGAGCGGTTGCTGCTGGAGGCCAACGCCCAGCTCGCCGAGCTCTCCCCCCGCTATCGACTGGAGCGGGTGCCCGGCACCGATCTGGCGCTGCAGGTGGTGGATCTCGACATGGGGGACGAGGTGCGCTCGGTGGATTCCCTCTCCGGCGGTGAAAGCTTCCTGGTATCGCTGGCGCTGGCGCTGGCCCTCTCCAGCCTGTCGTCGCGCCAGACCCAGGTCGAATCGCTGTTTATCGACGAGGGCTTCGGCACCCTGGATCCCGACAGCCTGGATCTGGCGCTCTCCAGCCTTGATTCCCTGCAGGCGGCCGGCCGCCAGATCGGGGTCATCTCCCACGTGCAGACCCTGGTGGAGCGGATCGGCGTGCAGGTGCGGGTGGAGGCCCTCGGCGGAGGTGAAAGCCGGGTGGTGTTGCCCGGCTGACGGTGTGTCATCCCTCACCATCCATGAACGAGAAGGCCCCTGTCAAAGGGGCCTTCTCGTTGTTGTGCAACCCATTCTCGGTTATTTGCGCTCGGGCAGCATATTGGTCAGGGTGTTGTCCTTGAGCACATGGTGGTGGTAGATGGCTGCGGCTGCGTGCAGGGCAATCAGCGCATAGCCAATGTTGGCCAGCGTCTCGTGCAGCTCCTTGATGGTGCCCTTCATGCCGTCATCGGGGGCGATGAGGGCGGGGAGTTCCAGGCCGAAGAAGGGGATGGGCTTGCCGCCCGCGCTCAGCAGCAGCCAGCCCAGCAACGGGGTGAGGATCAGGAAGCCATAGAGTGCCAGGTGGGCGAGCTTGGCCAGCGTGAGCATCAGGGGTGAGAGCTCGGGCACGATGCGCGGTGAGGGGCTACCCACGCGCACCAGCAGGCGCACGACCACCAGCGCCAGGATCAGCAGGCCCACCATGAAGTGAAACTCTTTCATCAGGTCGCGACCAGCCGACCCTTTGGGGAAGATGTCCCTGAACTCCATCAGCGCATAGACGGCGATCATCAGCAGCAGGGTCAACCAGTGCAGCCCTATGCTCAGGCTGCCATAACGTTGTTCGGTATTTTTCAACATGCTCATATCCTTCTCGGGGCTCGCATTGCATCAAGGGTGGTCGCATCGGGCATCCTGCCCCCGTACCATTCCTTTTCATGTTACCGCGCAGATGTGTCAAAACCTTGATCTCGGTGTGTTTTTTAACATCTTATTTGCAACTCGCCCGACACGCTCTGTGCCGAGTCTATGCTTCTGATCAACAGGGCCATGCCGGCCAGGGTGGTGAGGGGTTGCATCATGAAGCATCTGAGAGTGGGCGTGCTGGCAGGCTTGATGCTGCTCGCCATGCTGTTGGGGATGACGGGGGTTGACGAGGAGCGGCTGGCTGCGGCAGAACCTGGCCGACCGACTCATTTTTCAGCCTATCTTGGTTTGTTGCCGGGGCTCATCGATTCCAACGGCACCGGTCCCTTCGTCGACCTGGTCAAGGCCATCGCCGGGCTGGATGACGGGGTGGAGGTGAGCGTGATGGTCTACCCCATGTCCCGTGCCACCCGCAGCGTGGTGGTGGGGGAGGCGGACTTCAACCTGCCGGCGCTGCGCAACCCCTACATCGATGAGTCCATGCTGCCCTATCGCTTCAGCTCGGCGACCTTTGGCAAGGTGACTCATGTGCTCTACAGCAACAGTGCGGCGCCCATTACTCCCGCCATGGTGCTGGGCTACGAGTACACCAAGCGGGATCTGCTCATCGAGGGGGTGACCGACTTTTGGCCCTTCTCGGTCAAGCGCTCCCTCTCGCTCGAGCAATCCCTCGGCAAGTTGAGCCGGGGTCGCATCGATGCCTTTCTGTGGGCGCAGGAGGAGGCGGATTTCACCCTGCGCAAGATGGGGCTGACCAATATCCACCGGGTCTATTTCGGTGAGTTCGACGATGTGTTCATCATCCCCAAGGGGCCGAAAGGGGATGCGGTCGACCGCTTCCTGACCCAGTCCATCGAGCGGCTCAGGGCCTCCGGTCAGCTCGACAAGATCTACTCCGGCATTCACGGTCCCTATCAGGAGTGGCAACCGGGAGAAAATGCTGCGACCAAGGCGGTCAGAGCCGCGCAATGAGCGCTTTACCCGCGATCAGCGCTCACTTACCTTGGAACGGTACCTTGGTAAAGGAGTTACCTTGAACATCACCGATCCTGTGATCCTGACCGAGCTGCAGCAGATCCTGTTTCGCTCCTTCGACGTGATCCCGTTTCCGATCCTGATATCGGAATCCGCCTGCAGCGAGACGCTGGGCAGCATACCCACCCGACTGTCGGAGATCCCGGCCCGCCATCACAGGTTCGTGAACCGGGCCTTCGTGACTCAGCTGGGCTACGACCTGACGGATCTGCCCGACATGGCCAGCTGGTTTGCCACCGTCTATCGCGATGAAGAGAGCAGGGCCCAGGCGATTGAGCGCTGGAACCAGGCGGTGATGACCAGCCTGGCCAACGGCGCGGCGGTGGCCGAGATGAACGCCTGTCTCTACTGCAAGAGCGGCCAGCAGCGCTGGTTTACCATCACGGCCCAGCTGACGGCGGATGCCATGCCGGGCTGGCACATAGTGACGTTGCGCGACATCCACGACCTGCACTGCATGATAGAGGAGGTGAGCCGGCTCTCCTGCACCGATCCGCTGACCGAGCTCGGCAACCGGCGTGCCGCCGGGCAGCAGTTGCAGGCGCTCTGGCTGCAGGGGGAGCCCTTCTCGGTGATCTTGTGCGATATCGACCACTTCAAGCAGATCAATGATCGCTACGGCCATCCCGCCGGGGATGCGGCGTTGTGCGAGGTGGCCCGCATCATGACGCGTCAGCTGCAGCCCGCAGAGCATCTGGCCCGCTGGGGTGGGGAGGAGTTTTTGTTGATCCTGCCAGGGGTGGATGCCGAACAGGTGGTCGAGCGAGCCGAGCAGTTGCGCCGGCAGTTTGTCGACCATGTGGTCGCGTGGGAGGGGCAGAGTTTTTCCCTGACGATGAGTCTGGGTTGTGCCACCCGAGGCGATGGCCATAGTAGCGACAGCCTGCTGCAAGTGGCGGACAAGGCGCTCTATCAGGCCAAGACCAACGGCCGCAACCGGGTGGTATTTGGCAGGCCCTAGCCGGAAAACGCCCATAAAAAAACCGAAGCCTGGGCTTCGGTTTTTTGTTGCAGCGATGGGCGCTGGGCCCATGCGGCATTATTTCTTGATGCGGATCACCGGGGTCTCGCCCACGGTCACGGCACCCGTCATCTTCACCAGCTCTTTGATCTCGTCCATGTTGGAGATGACCACCGGAGTCAGGGTAGATTTGGCTTTGGCTTCCAGAACGGCCAGATCGAACTCGATGATGGTGTCACCGCGCTTGACCTGTTGACCTTCCTGGGCGATGCGCTTGAAGCCTTCGCCTTTCAGTTCAACGGTGTCGATACCGAAGTGAACGAACAGCTCGATACCAGAGTCGGATTCCAGCGAGAACGCATGGTTGGTCTCGAAGATCTTGCCGATGGTGCCGTCGCACGGAGCAACCATCTTGTTGCCAGCCGGCTTGATGGCGATGCCGTCGCCGACGATCTTCTCGGCGAAGACTACGTCGGGCACATCTTCGATCGGTACGATTTCGCCTGACAGGGGGGCAAAAATTTCGATGCCGCCGGTATCAGAACTGTCATCGGAAACCAGTTTCTTCAGTTTATCAAACAGACCCATAGTAAAAGCTCCTAGAGATGATTGTCGCTGTTTGCAGCCGATCTTAGCAGACTGCCTTCTGCTTAATAAAGTTATCTACACAGGCTTCGATTTCGGCGGCGGTGGCAAAGCTCAGCGCTTGATCAGCCATGGCCTTCACATCTTCGAAGTTGGTGTTGCGGATAAGCTTCTTGATACGCGGTACAGAGATGGCGCTCATGGAGAACTCATCCAGACCCATACCCAGCAGCAGCAGGGTGGCACGCTCGTCACCAGCCAGTTCACCACACATACCGGTCCACTTGCCTTCGGCGTGGGATGCGTCGATAACCATCTTGATCAGCGTCAGGACGGAGGGTGACAGCGGGTTGTACATGGCGGAAATCATCTCGTTACCACGGTCGACAGCCAGGGTGTACTGGGTCAGGTCGTTGGTACCGATACTGAAGAAATCCACTTCCTTGGCCAGATGATGAGCCATCACGGCAGCGGCCGGGGTCTCGATCATGATACCCACTTCGATGGATTCATCAAAGGCTTTGCCTTCGGCACGCAGTTCGGCTTTCAGCGTCTCTACGGTAGCCTTCAGGCTGCGGAACTCTTCGACAGAGATGATCATCGGGAACATGATGCGCAGTTTGCCGAAGGCAGACGCACGCAGGATGGCCCGCAGCTGGGCGTGCATGATGTCGGCGCGATCGAAGAAGATCCGCACGGCACGCCAGCCCAGGAAGGGGTTCATCTCTTTCGGGAAATTCATGTAAGGCAGTTCTTTGTCGCCGCCGATGTCCATGGTGCGCACGATGATCGGCTGATCCGGCATCGCTTCGGCCACTTCTTTGTAGGCTTTGAACTGCTCGTCTTCGGTCGGCAGCGCGTCACGGTCCATGAACAGGAACTCGGTACGGTACAGACCCACGCCCTCGGCGCCGTTGCGGATGGCACCTTCGGTATCCTTGACGGTACCGATGTTGGCGCACACTTCGACCTGATGGCCATCCAGGGTGATGGCAGGCAGATCTTTGAGCTTGGCCAGTTCATCTTTCTCGGCCTGGAACTGGGCCTGGAATTGCTTGGCTTCGTTCAGCTGTTCGGCAGTCGGATTGATGATGATCTGGTTGTTGATCGCGTCCAGCACCAGCACGTCACCATTCTTGACGCGCTCGGTGATGTCGTTGGTGCCCACGATGGCCGGCAGCTCCAGGGAGCGGGCCATGATGGAGGTGTGGGAAGTACGGCCACCGATGTCGGTGACGAAACCCAGCACGTATTTCAGGTTGATCTGAGCGGTTTCGGACGGGGTCAGGTCTTTGGCGACCAGGATCACCTCTTCGTCGATGGTGCTCAGGTTGACAACGGCGATGCCCAGTACGTTCTTGACCAGACGGGTACCGATGTCACGGAAGTCGGTGGCGCGCTCGCGCAGATAGGGGTCATCCAGCTCGGCCATCATCTTCGCGTACTGCTCGATGACCTCGTAGATGGCCTTGTCAGCGGTGGCCTTGTTGTCTTTGATGAAGGATCTGATATCCCCTTCCAGCTCTTCATCTTCGAGCAGCATGATGTGGCCTTCGAAGATGGCCTCTTTTTCTTCACCGAAGGTGCGACCGGCCATCTCTTTGATGGCTTCCAGCTGTGCGGCTGACTTGGTGCGGGCTTCGAGGAAGCGGTTGATTTCGGCATCAATCTGTTCGGCAGCGATTTTGCCCTGATTGATAACGATTTCATCTTCTTTCAGAAGAAGCGCCTTGCCGAATGCGATACCGGGGGACGCAAGAATGCCAGATATCATAATCCTTCCTATTAAAACGACTGTGGGGGAGGAATAAAGCTGGATTACTCCAGCTCGTCCATCAGGGCAACCAGCTTCTCAACGGCTTTCTGAGCGTCCGGGCCGTCGGCCTGGATGGTCACGTTGGTGCCTTTGGTCAGGCCCAGGGTCTGCAGCTTGAACAGGCTCTTGGCGCTGGCGGATTTGCCACCGGAGACCACAGTGATCTCGCTTTGGAATTCTTTGGCTTCTTTCACGAACTGAGCTGCCGGACGGGTGTGCAGGCCGTTTTCAGCAGTAATAACAACAGACTTCTCGTACATGGTTTCACCCCATATTATTGATATTTTTTGGTGTGAGGGATGCTTTTGACGCTTCCTTCTCGCACCGTGTCAGTATGGATATGTTGTAAAGTAACGAAATCAGACCTGCAATGGTTTAATCCAGGTCAATTTTCTGTGCAGTATTCGGTGTCTGCCTCAACTCTTTTCCGTTATCGCTCTACAAGCCGCGTCAATGCTGGCTTGAAATTATTTTATAACGAAAAATAACACTTTGTTACTTTGTGATACCTAGTCGGCAAACACCTCGTGACGCGGCACAGGATATGAGATTTATCACAGAATGTCTGCTTTTTTTGTCGCTGGGTTGCTTGTTATTTTACCCCGAAAAATAAGGGGTCGACTGGCGCTGCCAAGTGCTCAGTCTAGCTCATAAAGAAACGGCGCTCCTGGGAGCGCCGTTGTTTTGAAATAATCCGATCACTTATTGCTGCAGTTCCTGCTCGCTGAATACCCCGGCAAACAGGGCGCTGGAGAGGTAACGCTCGGCAGCGCTCGGCAGAATGACGACGATGGTCTTGTCGGCAAACTCCGGCAGCTCGGCGAGGCGGGCTGCGGCCACTACGGCGGCGCCTGAGCTGATCCCGGCCAGGATCCCTTCCTCTTCCATCAGGCGGCGAGCCATCTCGATGGCGTCATCGCTGTTCACCTGCTCGACGCGGTCCAGCAGGGTGAGGTCCAGGTTGCCCGGGATGAAACCGGCACCGATACCCTGGATCTTGTGGGGGCCCGGTTTGATTTCAAGGCCGGCCAGACGCTGGCTGATCACCGGCGATTCGCTCGGCTCGACGGCGACGGAGACCACCGCCTTGCCCTTGGTCTGTTTCAGGTAGCGGGAGACACCCGTGATGGTGCCGCCGGTGCCGACGCCAGCCACGAACACATCCACCTGACCATCGGTGGCATCCCAGATCTCGGGGCCAGTGGTCTTCTCGTGGATTTCCGGGTTGGCGGGGTTTTCAAACTGTTGCAGCAGCACGTATTTGCCCGGCTCGGATTCGAGGATCTCGTTGGCCTTGGCAATGGCGCCCTTCATGCCGAGCGGCCCTTCGGTCAGCACCAGGTTGGCGCCGAGTGCCTTGAGCAGCTTGCGGCGCTCCAGGCTCATGGTGGCCGGCATGGTCAATGTGATGGGATAGCCACGGGCGGCGGCCACGAAGGCCAGAGCAATACCCGTGTTGCCGCTGGTGGGCTCGATGATCTCCTTGCCCTTGGTCAGGATGCCGCGTTTCTCGGCATCCCAGATCAGGTTGGCGCCGATACGGCACTTGACGCTGAAGCTCGGGTTACGGCTCTCAATCTTGGCCAGCACGCGGCCCTTGGTAACACGGTTGAGACGAACCAGCGGGGTGTGACCTATGGTCTGGCTGTTGTCCTCAAAAATTTTGCTCATGGTGCTATCCCTGTTTGTTACGGCGATGAAACAAGATTACCCTGTGGTTTCTGAATGAGAAGTGACGATTTGTTATAACAATATGTTATTACAAGATATAGAGCTTATTCTTTCTTATTGAGGCCTCGATCTCAAAAAGGTCTCTCATCGTCAAAGGAATGGACGTTATGGGATTTGCAGGAAGCGATCGCTATCTCGCCTCTGAATCGCTCAAGATGGCGGTCAATGCCGCCATCGTGCTGGAAAAACCCTTGCTTATCAAAGGGGAACCTGGCACAGGCAAGACCGAGCTGGCCGAAGCGGTGGCCCGCCATCTGGGCACCGAGCTGATTGCCTGGCACATCAAATCCACCACCAAGGCCCAGCAGGGGCTCTATGAGTACGATGCGGTAGCCAGGCTGCGCGACTCCCAGCTCGGCGACCCCAGGGTGGGGGAGATCAGCCACTACATCCGCCGGGGCAAACTGTGGCAGGCCTTCAGCGCCGAGCAGCGACCGGTGCTGCTGATCGACGAGATCGACAAGGCCGACATCGAATTCCCCAACGATCTGCTGCAGGAGCTCGATCGGATGGAGTTCGACGTCTACGAGACCGGCGAGCGAGTCAAGGCACGCCAGCGGCCGGTGGTCATCATCACCTCCAACAACGAGAAGGAGCTGCCGGACGCCTTCCTGCGCCGCTGCTTCTTCCACTACATCCGCTTCCCCGACAAGGCCGAGATGCAGGCCATCGTCAAGCTCCACTACCCTGACCTCAAGGAGAGCCTGCTCGGCGAGGCGATGGATCTCTTCTTCGAGCTGCGCGAGGTCGAGGGGCTGCGCAAGAAGCCGTCCACCTCGGAGCTGCTGGACTGGATCCGGCTGCTGTTGGCCGATGACATCGCCCCCGAGGCGATGCGTGCCCGCGAGCCCGGCAAGCTGGTGCCTGCCCTCTACGGCGCCCTGCTCAAGACCGAGCAGGACCTGCATCTGTTTGAGAAGCTCGCCTTTCTGGCCAGACGTGGCAGCTGACTGATGCTGATCGACTTCTTTACCCACCTGCGCCGCCACAAGCTCCCCTGCAGTCTGCGCGAACTGCTGGACTTGCACGCGGCGCTGGCAGCCCGGCTGGCCAGCCTCGACATGGATGAGTTCTACCAGCTCTCCCGCTGCCTGCTGGTGAAAGACGAGGCCCACTATGATCGCTTCGATCGCGCCTTCGCCGAGTATTACGAGGGGTTGGCCGCCATCCCCCTGTTGCCGGAGAGCCTGCCCGAGGAGTGGCTGCGCCAGGAGTTCGAGCGGCTATTGAGCGCTGAGGAAAAAGCCCTGCTGCAATCCCTCGGCGGGCTCGACCAGCTGTTGGCGACCCTCAACCAGCGGTTAAGCGAGCAGAAAGAGCGCCACGCCGGCGGCAACAAGTGGGTGGGGACCGGTGGCAGCAGCCCGTTTGGCCACGGCGGTTTTCACCCGGAAGGAGTGCGCATGGGGGGAGAGGGCCAGCATGGCAAGGCGGTCAAGGTGTGGGAGGCGCGCCACTATCGCAACTTCAGCGATGATTCCCCGCTGGGGCAACGGGCCATCCAGCTGGCGCTGCGCAAGCTCAGGCGCTGGGTGCGCAAGGGCAGCCCCGACGAGCTGGATCTCGACGACACCATCCAGAGCACGGCAAGGCAGGGCTGGCTCGATGTGAAGCTCAGACCCGAGCGCCACAACGGGGTCAAGCTGCTGGTCTTCTTCGACGTGGGGGGATCCATGGATGCCCATGTGGCCGAGGTGCAGCGCCTCTTCTCGGCCCTGCGCCACGAGTTCAAGCATCTGGAGTACTTCTATTTTCACAACTGTCTCTACGACTTCGTCTGGCAGGACAACGCCCGCCGGCACGAGGCGCGCTTCGATACCCTGCGCCTGCTGCGCACCTACGGCAGCGACTACAAGGTGATCCTGGTGGGGGATGCCACCATGGGCCCCTATGAGATCACCTGGCCGGGCGGCAGCGTCGAGTATTGGAACGAGGAGGCCGGCCAGGTGTGGCTGGCCCGCCTGCAGCAGCACTTTCCCAAGCTGGTGTGGATCAACCCCACCCCGCGCCGGGAGTGGCTCTGGCACCCCTCCATCAAGCTGATGAACGAATTGGTCGGCGGGCGCATGCACCCGCTGACCCTGGCAGGTCTGGCTGCGGCCATCGACCAGCTGTGACCCTCTCTACCCGAACAGACCAACAAGCCGGGAGCGAACCCGGCGAGGAGCAAAGATGACCTCTATCGTGATCAGTGGCTCAGGCCTCTATACCCCTCCCTTTGCCGTCAGCAATGAAGCGCTGGTGGCCGCCTTCAACCAGTACGTGGATCTCTACAACGAGGAGAACGCCTCCGCCATCGACGCCGGCCAGCTGTCCGCCAAGCAGCACTCAAGCAGCGAGTTCATCGAGAAGGCCTCCGGCATCAAGAGTCGTTATCTGGTGAGCAAGGAGGGGGTGCTGGATCCCGACATCATGCAGCCGCTGCTGCCCGAGCGACCCGATGACAAGCCCTCCATCATGGTGGAGATGGCGGTGGCCGCCGCCGAGCAGGCGCTGATCGCCGCCGGTCGTGAGCCCGGCGAGATCGATCTGGTCATCGTCGCCGCCTCCAACATGCCGCGCCCCTATCCAGCCCTCTCCATCGAGCTGCAGCACTATCTGGGGGCGGGTGGCATGGCGTTTGACATGAACGTGGCCTGCTCCTCCGCCACCTTCGGCATCAAGACCGCCGCAGACATGCTGGCGGCCGGCAGCGCCAAACTGGCGCTGGTGGTCAATCCGGAGATCTGCTCGGGGCACCTCAATTTCAGGGACAGAGACAGCCACTTTATCTTCGGCGACGCCTGTACCGCCGTGCTGCTGGAGCGGGAGGCCGATTGCAAGGTGGCCAACCCCTGGCAACTGGTGGCCAGCAAGCTGGTGACCCAGTACTCCAACAACATCCGCAACAACTTCGGCTTCCTGAACCGGCTCAGCCCGCGCACCCGCTACGGCGATGACAAGCTGTTTCGCCAGCAGGGGCGCAAGGTGTTCAAGGAGGTGCTGCCGCTGGTGTGCGACCAGATTGCCGGCCAGCTCGATGAGCAGGGCTGGGCAGCAGATTCCCTGAGCCGGCTCTGGCTCCATCAGGCCAACCTCACCATGAACCAGTTCATCGGCCGCAAGCTGCTCGGCCACGACGCCAGCCAGCAGGAGGCGCCGGTCATTCTCGACAGCTATGGCAACACCAGCTCGGCTGGCTCCATCATTGCGTTCCACCTTCACAACGGCGACCTTCCCGCCGGGGCGCGCGGCGTACTCTGCTCGTTCGGCGCCGGTTACTCCATCGGCAGTCTGTTACTCACCCGTTTGTAAGGGGGGCGAGCAGCGGCAAGCAACAAAAAACCACCCGGGCGGGTGGTTTTTTTATGGCTGGCTCACTGGGCCGGTTCGATGGCGAGCACCAGGCAACTGGGCTCGCTGATGCGAAAGCGCACGTTGCAGTCAAACAGCCTGACGCCGTACTCCTTGTCATCCGGCTTGCCCTTCTTGTAGGCGGGGCGGGGATCCTGGGCCAGCACCTCGCTCACCAGCAGGCGCAGCTCGGGGTGGGCCTTGAGCCAGGGTTGCAGCTGCTGCTCCGCCTCGGGGCTGAAGCTCACCGCCAGCGGCGGGGTGGGCGCATCGGGGGCGAAACCGCCGCGGGCATCCGGCAGGCTGTCGGCATAGGGGATATAGGGCTTGATGTCGACGATGGGGGTGCCATCGAGCAGGTCCACCGCCCCCAGTTCGAGCCAGAGTTTGCCGCGCTCACGGCCGACCCCGTGCAGCTCGACCACCGAGAGGCCGAGCGGGTTGGGACGAAAGGTAGATCGGGTGGCAAACACCCCGACCCGCTCGTTGCCGCCCAGGCGCGGTGGGCGCACCGTCGGGTGCCAGCCCTGCGCCATGGTCTGGTGAAACACGAAGCTGAGCCAGAGGTGGGAGAACTGCTCGATGCCGCGCAGCATGTCCGGCTGATCGTAGGGGGGCAACAGCTCGAGGCGGGCGCGGGCCGATTTGACCAGACCGGGCTGGCGCGGGATGGCGAACTTCTCCTTGTAGGGAGAGCGGATGATACCCAGGGTGTCGATTTCGAACTTCATGGCGGATCCTGACTGAAAACCCCGGCAATGTAGCACAGCGGCCCTTAAAACGCAGGCTTGCCCGCCGGCCGGTGGCTGCCTGCTTGCCGTGATCCCGCTCCCATCCCGGCCGCTTCGGGGCTGTATCGCGCCGCCAAGTTGCGTAGGGTGGGCGCAGGATGAGTGAAAGGCGCGTCCGCCAGCAGGGCGGCTCGCTACAACCGGCGTGACCGCAGGAGAGGGGCCGCGCCGCACAGGAGAGACAGGGATGAAACTGCTGATCATCGGCGGCACCGGATTTCTGGGGCGCCATCTCACTGCGCTGGCGCTGGACTGGGGCCACGAGGTGACCTTGTTCAATCGCGGCCGACGCCAGCACCCGGACTGGCGCGAACTCACCCAGCTGCAGGGGGACCGGGATCAGGACCTGACCCCGCTGCATCGCTATCAGGGAAGCTGGGATCTGGCCATCGACACCTGCTGCTATCGCCCCGAACAGGCGGCGGGCCTGTCGGCCGCCCTGCTCGGGCGCTGCGAGCGGTTGATCTTCATCTCCACCATCAGCGTCTATCGCGACTTCGCCCAGCCCGGGCAGGACGAGTCGGCGCCGCTACACGCGATTGCCGAGGGGGAGATGCCGGAGGATTACGGCCCCCTCAAGGTGCTGTGCGAGGCCACGTATCGGGCCCGTTGGGGCGAGCGGCTTTGCATCTTGCGCCCAGGTGTCTTGTGCGGCCCCCATGATCCCACCGGTCGGCTGGCCTGGTGGGTGAAGCGGGTGCAGCAGGGCGGCCCCTGGCTGCTGCCGGGACAGGGGGAAGACCATCTGCAATATCTGGACGTGCGTGACTGCGCCGAGTTCGTGTTGCGGGCCGCCGAGCAGCAATTGAGCGGCATCTTCAATCTGCTCAAGCCCGGTATCGCGCTGAACGACTGGGTGGATCGCCTGGCCGCCAGGCTGGCACCTGCTACCCCGATCGTGCCCGAATGGGCACCTTGGCCCGCACTGCTGGCCGCCGGGGTGGAGCCCTGGCAGAGCTATCCGACCCTGTTGCCCAATGAGCAGCCCGAGTATGCCGGTTATGGCCGCATCAGCGCCGAGGCGGCCATCGTGCAGGGCCTCAATTTTCGGCCGCTGGAGGAGACGGTGGCGGATGTGGCCGAGTGGCTGGCCGGCGCGCCGGACGCCGTGGTGGCCGCCGGCATCACGGCAGAGCAGGAGACGCGGCTGCGTCAGCTTGTCCGCTAGCGGCCAGCAAGTGCGGCAGCAAAGCAAAAGGGCATCGAGAGATGCCCTTTTCTTTTCGGCGTGAGCGTAGCTACTCGGTGCGCATGGCGGCGCCGGCGGCGGTCAGCAGCTCGCGCAAGATGGCGCGATGACAGCGGGACTCCTGCTCGCAGTAACAGCCCACCGACAGGTTGGTGGTGTGGGAGAGGGCGGCCAGCAGCGCCATATCGTGCCTGGCGGCCGGGGTTGCCAGCTCGGCCTTGTACTGTTTGCAGAAGGCGCTCCACTGGGCGGGCGTCTCGGCAGCCTGGCCCAGCTTCATGGTGTCGTTGCTGGGGGCGAGATTGGGGAACCAGACGTCGTACCAATCCTGGCTGGCAAACTCGGTTTTCGGCACGCCGCGGGGCGGGCGGCGCACGGTGCCGATCCGCAGTCCCTCGTCGGGCAGGCGGGGCGTGCCGAGGCGAACGATGGCCAGTGCCATGCAGGCTCCTTACCGTTGACGCTTATTTCTCGGTGGCGACTTTCAGCGCCTGGCCGTAGCAGATCACCTGCTTCAGGCAGCCCGGGGTGTCGCTGAATTCGGCGCACTTGTCGAAGGTGACGCCGTTGCCGCCCATGTCGGCCACGCGGCGGCGGGCCAGGGTACGGGCCTCGCCGGCGTTGGGGATCGGCTGCTTGGCATCGCTCTGGCAGGACTCCCCTTCGACGGTGCCGAGATAGAGGTAGTTGAGATCGGCCAGCTGGCCCTGTTCATAGATCTGAACGCTGCCCGGCTTGAAGTACTCGTCGAAGTTCTCTTTGTCCAGATTACTGTTGAAGGCAAAGTCGGCGCAGCCGGAGGCAATCAGGGGCATCATCAGGATCAGGCGTTTCATCGTCTCGTATCTTGTGTCGGTGATGAGGACAGTAGCAAGTCGCAGGCGCTCCATGTCGGCATCTTGTGGAATAACGAAGGGGCCATTATAGGGGCCAGTCGACGGTGTCGACCAGCCCCATTTTTAGCCGTATGGGCGGGGTGTGACCAGGATCTGGCCGTGTGTTGCCCGTGCAGCTTCACGCTGCCGGCAAAGATGACTGGCCTGGTGTCATGAGAGAGGGGCGCAGCGGGCGCCCCTCTCTCGTTGGTCATCAGGCCGGCGCCAGCCGCTGATGCAGGCTGCGGTAGTAGTCATCCGCCAGCAGCGTCTGATGGGGGGCGCAGAGGCGGATCTGCCCCTCTTCCATCAGGGCGATCCGGTCCATCTGTTCCAACCCCAGCAAACGGTGGGAGATGAGCAGCAGGGTGCGATCCGCCCCCAGCTTGAACAGCAGATCCATGATCTCCCGCTCGGTCTGGCTGTCTAGCCCCTCGGTCGGCTCATCCAGCAGCCAGAGCGGCGCGTCGTGCAGCAGGGCACGAGCGATGCCGATGCGGCGGCGCTCGCCACCGGAGAGCGGCCGGCCGCCATCCCCCAGCCAGGCATCGAGCCCGCTGTCGCTGTGGCCGTTGTCATCTTCCAGCAGGTTGGCAAGGCCAACCTGGGTCAGCACCTGCACCAGCTGCTCGTCACTGGCATAGGGGGCGGCCAGCTTGAGGTTGCCGCGCAGGGTATCGGCAAACAGATGCACCCGCTGGCTCACCACCGAGAGGGAGGCGCGCAGCGCCCCTTCGCTGTAGTCGGTGAGCGGCTTGCCATCGAGCAGGATCTTGCCGGCCTGCGGATTCCATTCGCGGGTCAGCAGTCCCATCAGGGTCGATTTGCCGCAGCCGGTCTGGCCCAGCAGCGCCAGCTTTTCACCGGCCTGCAACTGCAGGGTACAGCCGCGCAGCACCGGCTGCGGGTTGCCTGGGTAGCTGAAATAGAGGTCGCTAATCTGCAGCGCCCCCTGCGGCGCGTGGCGCTCTTCGTGGCCCCACTCGGGGGCCTTGGCCTCCTGCAGGATCTCGTTGAGGCGGCGGGCCGAGGTGAGGCTGGTGGAGAGGTGCTGGAAGGCACCGGCCAGCGGCATCAGCGCCTCGAAGCTTGCCAGGGTGGCGAACACCATCAGCGCCGTGATGGGATCCGGCGCGGCGCCTGCCACCCCGTGACCGGCCAGCCACAGCATCAGGGTGAGGGTCCAGCCGCTCAGCAGTTGCACCGAGCAGTTGGCCAGCCCGCTCACCCGGGCCATGCGGGCCTGGGCCTGGATCAGCGCCTGCTCGGCCTGCTGCAGCTCGTCGCGCGCCCGGGGGGCGGCGGCAAACATCTGCAGCTCGGCCTGACCGTCCAGATAGTCCACCAGACGGGTACGCAGGTTGGATTTCTCGGCGATCAGCTGGCGACCGGGCTGGCGGCCGAGGAAGTAGAACACCAGCGGCAGGGCCAGCATGCCGAACAGCAGGATGGCGCCCAGAATCAGGGCCAGATCGGCATCGAACAGCGAGAGGAAGAACACCAGGCCGGCGGTACTGAGCAGGGCCGCACCGATGGGGGTGACCAGCCGCAGGTAGACGTGGTCCATGGCGTCGATGTCGGCCACCAGCCGGTTGAGCAGGTCCGCTTGGCGAAAGCCCGCCAGGGCACCGGTGGAGAGCGGCGAGAGCTTTTGCCAGAACCAGACCCGCAACCGGGTTAGCACCCGGAAGGTGGCGTCGTGGCTCACCACCCGCTCACCCCAGCGGCCGGCGGTGCGGATGATGGAGAAGAAGCGTACCCCGCCAGCCGGCGTCATGTAGTTGAAGGTGTCGCGGCTAGCGACCGCCATCCCCGCCACGGCGGCGGCGGAGAGGAACCAGCCGGAGAGCGACAGCAGTCCCATCCCGGCGACCAGGGTCACCAGGGCCAGCAGCAGGCCGAGGGAGAGGCTCAGCCAGTGCTGGCGATAGAGGCGCAGAAACGGCAAGAGATCAGTCATCGAGAGAACCCTCGTTACGTTGGGAGAGCAGGCGGGCGAACGGCCCCTGCGCGCTACTCAGTTGCTGGAAGCTGCCCTGTTCCACCAGCTTGCCACGCTCTAGTACCAGGATCTGGTCCATCTTGGTGAGCTGGTCGATGCGGTGAGTGATCATCAGCAGGGTCTGGCCTGCAGCGGCCTGTTCGAGCGTGGTCATGATGGCCCGCTCGGAGTGGCGATCCAGGCTGGCGGTGGGCTCGTCCAGCACCATCAGCTGGGTGGACTTGAGCAGGGTACGGGCCAGGGCGAGGCGCTGGGCCTGGCCGACCGAGAGGCCGCCGGCCTGATCCCCCACCGCATAGTCGAGCCCCTTCTCCATGGCGAACTCCCAGGCCTGAGCCCGTTTCAGGGCCTCCTCCAGTTCGTTGTCGCTGGCGGAGGGGTTGGCAAGCAACAGGTTGTCGCGCAGCGAGGCGTGGAACAGCTGCGGGTTCTGGGAGAGCCAGCCCAGCTGGCGGCGCCACTGGCTCATGTCGAGGCTGGCCAGCTCCTGGCCGTTGACCTTGAGCTCGCCGCGATAGGGGGCAAAGCCGAGCAGGGCATTGACCAGCGAGCTCTTGCCGGCGCCGCTGATGCCGATGAGGGCGGTGCGTGAACCCGCTTCCAGGGTGAAGTCGATGGGGCCGACCAGCACCTTGCCATCGGCGCTCAGCACTTCAAGACCTTTGGCTTCTACCTTGATGGGAGCGTCGGCATGGAAGGACGCATGGCCTGAGGCGGGTTCCGTCACCTCGGCTTCGAGAAACTCCAGCAGCTGTTCGGCGGCGCCGATGGCCTGCGCCTTGGCGTGGTAGTGGGCGCCCAGTTCCCGCAGCGGGGCATAGAACTCGGGAGCCAGAAACAGCACGAACAGGCCGGTAAAGAGAGTAACTTTGGTGCCATAGTGGCCGAAGTTCAGGTGATCGATATAGGAGAAACCGAAGTAGACGGCCACCAGCGCTACCGAGAGGGCGGCGAAGAACTCCAGCACGGCGGTGCTGAGGAAGGCAAGGCGCAGTACCTCCATGGTGCGTTCGCGAAAATCTTCCGACGCAGCGCGAATGGCATCCCCTTCCGCCTGGGTGCGCATGAACAGCTGCAAAGTGCGCAGCCCCTTCAAGCGATCGAGGAAGTGGCCGGAGAGACGGGCCAGCGCCTGGAAGTTGCGGCGGTTGGCATCGGCGGCGCCGACCCCCACCAGGATCATGAAGAGGGGAATGAGGGGCGCCGTGCCCAGCAGGATCAGGCCGGCGGCCCAGTTGACCGGGAACACGGCCACCAGGATCACCACCGGAATGAACACGGCAATCGCCATCTGCGGCAGGTAGCGGGAGAAGAAATCCTGCATGTTTTCAATCTGCTCCAGCAGCAGGCTGGCCCAGCTGCCGGCCGGTCGACGCTGGATGTAGGCCGGTCCCAACCGGCCGAGGCGGGTGAGCACCAGCTCGCGGATGGCCTGGCGCACCGCGCTGCCGGCCTTGAAGCTGGCTACTTCACGGCCATAGGCCAGCACCGCCTTGCCGAGGGTGACCAGCAGCAGGGCGATGAAGAGGGGAATGGATTGCGCCGGCGTGGTGCCTTCGATGATGAAGCCGTGCAGCAGGGTGGCCAGCAGCCAGGCCTGCGCTACCATCAGGATGCCCTGACCCAGGCCAAAGCCGATGGAGAGGCCGATCCAGCGCCGGCCGTGGCTCGATTGATTGCGCAACCAGCCATAGAGTCGTTTTTGCGTTTTTTTATCCATTACCACCATCCTCGCGTCGAGTGGCGCAAGACTATCCTCGCCCCCCAGGCTTGGCAACCTTGTAAATTCCGGCTTGTGAAAACGGTTGATTGAAAAAGCGGCGCGCTGCTCATTAGTTGGTCGAACAGATTGATTTACGGTAAAAAACCGTATCGAGGTGATTGCGCTCGGCGGCAAAATGCATATAGTAGAGGCCCTGACGCGGGTGTAGTTCAATGGTAGAACGGTAGCTTCCCAAGCTGCATACGTGGGTTCGATTCCCATCACCCGCTCCAAATTCCAGATAACGGTCAAGGCCGTTGTCACCTCAGCCGAAACGGCTGTCTGTCGTGGGGTTTCCCCATCACACCAAGCAAGTTTTGATGCCAGGCGGGCATCGTATAATGGCTATTACCTCAGCCTTCCAAGCTGATGATGCGGGTTCGATTCCCGCTGCCCGCTCCAGCCTTCATGCAACAAGCCCACTCCTGCGAGTGGGCTTTTTGTTGTCTGTTTTTTGATGCCGGCGGTAGTGCCAGCTCGGCCACCCTGAAAGGCGCAGAAATGGAAAAGGCGCCATCGGCGCCTTTTCAACTCGGGAGGAGGGAGGATTACTCCTGCTCCAGCTCGCCGCAGAAGCGATAGCCTTCGCCGTGGATGGTGGCGATGATCTCGGGGGTGTCGTTGACGCTCTCGAAGTGCTTGCGGATGCGGCGGATGGTGACATCCACGGTACGGTCGTGGGGCTTGAGCTCACGGCCGGTCATCTTCTTGAGCAGCTCGGCACGGGTCTGGATCTGGCCCGGGTTTTCGCAGAAGTGCAGCATGGCGCGGAATTCGGAGCGCGGCAGCTTGAACATGTCGCCAGCCGGGCTGACCAGGGCGCGGCTGTTGATGTCCAGTGCCCAGCCGTTGAACAGGTAACGCTCCACCAGCTTCTTCTCTTCGCCACCGGCGGCCACGTTCATGGTACGGCTCAGCAGGTTGCGGGCACGGATGGTCAGCTCACGGGGGTTGAACGGCTTGGTGATGTAATCGTCGGCACCGATCTCCAGACCCAGGATCTTGTCCACTTCGTTGTCACGACCGGTCAGGAACATCAGGGCGATGTTGTCGTCCTCACGCAGCTCGCGTGCCAGCAGCAGGCCATTCTTGCCCGGCAGGTTGATGTCCATGATCACCAGATTGATGGTGTGGGAAGTCAGAGCCTGATGCATCTCGTCGCCATTGTTGGCTTCGAGCACGATATAGCCCTCTGCCTCGAAGATGCTTTTCAGGGTATTGCGAGTGACCAGTTCGTCTTCGACGATCAGAATGTGTGGTGTTTGCATGAGTATTCCCAGATTCTTATCAGTTAGTTATCTAAATTTTAACACTCTTTGGCGTTACCCGACCGGTCCTGAAAATTTATTACGTCATCCTGGGTATGAATGTCAGGTCGGATTATCGCGAATTTGGCATCAGCGTTGGCAAACATCCCTGTGCCACACATAGGCTCTCAATAAGTCTGATCGAGAGAAGCCTGGAAAGGTAGTCCATTACAAAAGTGGCTGCATTTTATCAGTTAACAGGCGCATAACAACACTCTTTGCCGTCAGATAGCAACTTTTTAACTCTGGTTTGATATAGGTCAAACCCTGAGTTCACAGCATGATACTTGGGGTTGCCCCCATTTTCGCCCCTATAAAATGTAATGGAATGTAACATGTGGTTGACATGAATTTGTGGGAAAACTACAGAAAAATCTGCTTTATTGCACCCTTTTCGGCGCCGAAATGGCCTGCCTACGCCATTGTGACGGCCTGGAATCCTGCCAGCCGCCAGCTGGGAATGCGTCGCAATACCCGCCGTCAGCGGGCCCTGTGGCGGGCCATTGCGGCGGTGCCTCGCTGGCAGGTGATGGGGCCTTGTCGGGGCAGTTCTCTGGATGAAACATGGCAGGAGTCGTCGCTGCTGCTGGCCTGCCCGCGCAGCGAGGCCATCCGGCTGGCAGCCCGTTTTGGTCAGAATGCCATCTACTGGGTGGAGCAGGGGGAGCTCTGGCTGCTGCCGGTGTTGCTGGCGGGGGAGCCACACCATCTGGGCAGAATTGAATCCCACTGGATTGTCAGGGACTCTGCTTGATGAAAGAATGAGCGAATTCATGTCCATGGAAGGAGACTTATGATGTTGGATCTACTGCCCGATCTCTGTGACGAGTACGGCGATGCCCTGCAGGTGGCGGAACCGCTGTTTCAAAATTTTGGTGGCAAGGCGCTGTTTCACGGCCAGGCAGTCACTCTCTCTTGTTATGAGGACAACAGCCTGGTGCGGGAGCTGGTCAACCGGCCCGGGCAGGGGCGGGTGATGGTGATCGATGGCGGTGGCTCCCTGCGCCGCGCCCTGCTCGGCGATCAGCTGGCGATCAAGGCGGCGGAGCAGGGCTGGGAAGGCATCGTGATCTACGGCGCCGTGCGCGATGTGGGTACGCTGGCGACACTGGCGCTGGGGGTCAAGGCATTGGCGCCCTGTCCGGTCAAAACCGAGAAGCGGGGGCTGGGTGAGCTGGATGCCGTGGTGTCGTTTGCCGGGGTGACCATACATCCGGGTGACTACGTCTACGCCGATCTCAACGGCGTGCTGGTGAGCGCCACCCGGCTGATCTGATCCCGCTAGAAGTTGAAGCCGACCCCGACGCTGAGGGATTGTTCGGTGCTAAAGGCGCTGACGCCGTAGTTGGCAGTGATGGCCAGTTGCGGGGTCAGCAGCAGGCTGGTGTTGAGCTCCAGCAGGGTGCTGGGTTTGTTCACTTCCAGCTGTTTGAGCTGGCTGCCGATGTTGAGCATGGGGGAGAGCTGATAGCGCACCCCAGAGCTCAGGTTGTAGCCAGATTGCTCGCTGCTGGGGCCGATGGCCGGGCCTGCTTCCATGTAGAGGCTGACGCCATCGTGCAGCGGATACTGATAGCCGGTATTGATGAGCCAGAGATCGAAGCTGTCGTTGTGATGAGTCTGATTGCCGAGCAGCACGCCGGAGTAACTCTTGACGTAGAGCTGGCTGTTGGCGTCGTTCTTGAGGAAATCCCAGTCGGCGGCCTGGGCGGTAAGGCTGAGGCATGAGACGAGTGCGATGACGGATGATTTGACCATTCTTTTCCCCTCCCTGGGTCCGGAACAGGAATACAAGCATGGCACATGCCAGCTGGTAGTAAAGGGAACCCCGATCACAATAAAACAGTTTTGATTTGCTCCGCTCTCATGATACACAGGCCCCCATCACCATGTTTCTTCCCCTATTTTGCTGATATCAAGAGGTGAACCCATGAACAAAAAACTGACTCTGCTGGCCGTACTGGCCCTGGGAGGCTGCGCCATGGCAACTGGTTCCAAGCTGACTCAACTGCAAGCTTCCACCTGGCAACTGCAAGGGGCGAGCGGCGACACCTTCACCCTGCAAGTCGCCGGTGACAAGGTGGCGGGCAAGGGTGGCTGCAACCGCTATTTCGGCGCCATCACCCAGCAGGGTGACGGCGTGCTGGCGCTGGGCCCCATGGGTTCGACCCGCATGATGTGCATGGGCGATCTGGCCGGCAAGGAGATGCTCTATCTGCAGAAGCTGGAGAAAGTGGCAAGCTTCCAGATCAGCGGTCAACAGCTGGTATTGAGCGACGCCAACAAGGCGGCACTGCTCACCTTCGACGCCATGCCTGCCGCCAAGTAACTGACGTTTTTGTCAGGGGCTGTCGTAGCGCGAGCTGACGGCCCAACGCAAAAGGGACGCCTCGGCGTCCCTTTTGCTATTTGCACTCATTTTTGCAACTGGGCTTCCGGATGGGCTAGCCCCCCCGCTGAAATTTGAAGCGCTTCTTGCGCCGATAGGGATAGACATCCTCGAACACCCCCTCCTTGATGTTGCTCTGCAGCATCTTCCAGTAGTAGGCATCGAACAGCTCTTTGTGCAGTTGCATCATGATGTCGCGCACCTGGGGTTTTTGCAGCAAGAAGGTGGCGAACTCCTCGGGGAAGATGTCGTTGGGGGCCACCGAGTACCAGGGTTCTGCGCTCCACTCATCCTCGGGATAGCGCGGCGGCGGGATCTGGCGGAAGTTGCACTCCGTCATGTAGCAGATCTCGTCGTAGTCGTAGAACACCACCCGGCCGTGGCGGGTGACGCCGAAGTTCTTGAACAGCATGTCGCCCGGGAAGATGTTGGCCGCCGCCAGCTGCTTGATGGCGTTGCCATACTCCTCCAGCGCGAGCCGGGTCTGCTGCTCGTCCGCCTTGTCCAGATAGAGGTTGAGCGGGATCATCTTGCGCTCGGTGTAGAGGTGCTTGATCACCAGCTTGTCGTCGGTGAGGGTCAGCGCAGACGGGGCCACCGTCTTGAGCTCGGCCAACAGCTCCGGCGAGATGCGATCGAGGGGAAACTCGAAGTTGGTGAACTCCTGGGTATCGGCCATGCGGCCCACCCGGTCGTGCTGTTTTACCAGCCGGTACTTTGCCTTCACCTGCTCGTGGCTCACATCCTTGGGGGGCGTGAACTCGTCTTTGATCACCTTGAACACCACGTCATAGGAGGGGAGGGTAAACACGCTCATCACCATCCCCTTGATGCCGGGGGCGATGACGAACTGCTCCCGGCTCTGGGCCAGGTGCTGCTGGTAGTGGCGATAGAGCTCGGTCTTGCCGTGCTTCTGGCAACCGATGGCGTTGTAGATCTCGTAATCGGGCTTGTGGGGCATGATCTGGCGTAGAAACAGCACGAACAGCGCCGGCACGGGGGCATAGACCATGAAGTAGGCGCGGGCGAAGCCGAACACGATGGAGGCCAGCTCAGGCTCGAAGATGACGGTGTCCACATAGATGCTCTGACCGGTACTGAGCAGTGGCAGGATAAAGGGAAACACCTGCCCCTTGACCCGGATCAGCCCCACCAGATAGGCCCCCTTGTTGCGGTAGAACACCTCCTTGAGCAGCTCGATGGCGAACGGCTCATCGTGCAGGATGGCCGGCCCGTTCTCGGCAAGATGGCGCTGGATGTCGACAATATCCCGCTGTTTGTCCTCATAGGGCAGGGTGAAGCTGTAATCCCCCAGCAGTTGGCTCAGGGTCTGCGGCAGGTGGGCGAGATCGGTGCGATAGATGCGCAGCAGGGCGCTCAGGTCGGGGTGCTCCCCCCGGCTGCGAAATGGATGGATGTAGAGGTTCTCGTCGCGAATATTGCGATGGCGGAAGATGCGGCGATAGACGGAGTTGAAGAAGGACTCCGCCACCTCGAAGTTCTCGCACTTGGGTAACAGATCGCTGAACGCCCCCTTCACCTGCTTGAGCAGGGCCTGGCTCGGCAGGGTAGCCCCCATCATCTGCTTGATCAGCGCCGTGGTGGCGCCGACGTGGTGATCGTAGAGGCGAATGCGCTCGCGCCCGGCGAGCTGTACCCCGAGCCAGTCGCTGTTCTCGAAGCGACTCTTGCTGCCCTGGGTGATTTCGAGAAACCGGCTGTAAAACGACTCGAAGCGTTGCAGAATCGTCTCGGCGACGGCCTGTTCCAATGGCTGCTGCATCTCTCTCTTCCTTGTGATCTGTCGGGCCGATGGCGCCTGGGATTGGCTGCAATTTGTTCACATTCCCGGCCACTATGGCAACATTCAAACGTCTGTTCAAGTGGCAATTTTCGGGTGAAAACGGTAGATTGCGCCCCTGTTTTGCCGATGATCCGCTGTTGTTTGCGCATTCGGCCCTGCCCAGGAGAAAACCCGATGAAACTCTATTTTGTGCTGGTGGCCCCCGCCCGCCCGGCCAACGTGGGCGCTGCCGCCCGCGCCATGAAAACCATGGGCTTCGATGCCATGCGACTGGTGGCAAGCCGGGTGCACGAAGAGGAGGAGGCGAGCTGGGTGGCCCACGGTGCGCAGGAAGTCCTGACCCAGGCCGAGGCGTTTGACACCCTGGAAGAGGCGCTGGCCGACATGGATCTGGTGGTGGCTACCACTGCCCGCCAGCGCGGCCGTTATCAGCACTACCTCACTCCGGCCGAGATCCGCGACCAGATCAAGGCCAAGCCGTCGCTGGACAAGGTCGCCATCGTGTTTGGCTGCGAGGAGTCGGGGCTCTCCAACGAGCAGCTGGCCCAGGTCGACCTCATCAGCTATCTGCCGCTCAAGGTGAGCTACCCGTCCCTGAACCTGGGGCAGGCGATCATGCTGTACGCCTACGAGCTGAGCCAGTTGCTCGATGAGCCCGAGGTGCTAGCAGAAAATGTTGATAACGCCGGACAGGTTCGGGTGCTTAAAAGCAAAACAGCAGAAATTCTCGGTGAACTCGGAGTTTCGCAGGATGAAAAACTGCATCAGTGGGTGATGGACCGAGTACCCATGCTGCCGCAGCGGGATTTGAATATGCTCCATCTGCTCTGCAAAGACCTTGCCCGCAAACTTGGCAAAGAGGTTTAGGTTGACAGCCCTGCGCCCGGCGCGGTATTGCTAAAAGCCAGCTTCGTTCAAGAGTGTTCGTCATGCAGTTATTCACCAACGTCATCACCACCACCATTATTACCGGTACCACCACAGGTGGCACTGGGGCCGGTTGATGCGCTGACGAACAAGCACAGAAATCAGAAAAGGCCCGTACCCACCCAGTACGGGCCTTTTTGTTGGATGATTTTCAGAACCATTTTCGGGCAAATTTGCAAGGATCACAGGGAGAGAAAGCGATGAGAGTGTTGAAGTTTGGCGGGTCGTCACTGGCCGATGCAGAGCGTTTTTTACGGGTCGCCGATATTGCGGTGAATACCCACGGCCAATCCCAGGTTGCCCTGGTGCTGTCGGCACCGGCCAAGGTGACCAACCACCTGGTGGCACTGGTGGAGCAGACCAGCCGCGGCATGGATGCCAGCAGCACATTGTTCGAGATCAACGGCATCTTCTCCCGCCTCTTGGCCGGCTTGAAGGCAGCCTATCCGGCGCTGGATGACAAGGCGCTGCAGGCTCGTCTGACCAGCGAACTGGATCAGGTGGAGCGGCTGATGCAGGGCATCCGCCTGCTGGGGCTCTGCCCGGACAACGTGCAGGCCCGCATCCTGAGCCGAGGCGAGAACCTCTCCATCGCCTTCATGCACGAGTTGCTGCGAGTGCGCGGCCTTGAGCTGGACATCATAGTGCCAGAGCAGCTGCTGGTGACCGACGGCGGTTATCTGGAGGCTCACGTCGACATCGAAGCCTCCCGCCTGCGCTTCGCCGCCAAGGGCCTGCGCTCCGATTGCCTCTACCTGATGCCGGGCTTCACCGGTGGCAGCGACAAGGGTGAGACCGTGCTGCTCGGCCGTAACGGGTCCGACTACTCCGCCGCCGTGCTGGCCGCCTGCGTCGATGCCGAGTGCTGCGAGATCTGGACCGACGTCGAGGGCTGCTACAACTGTGACCCGCGCCTGGTGCCGGACGCCTATCTGCTGAAAACCCTCTCCTACAAGGAGGCGATGGAGCTCTCCTACTTCGGTGCCAAGGTACTGCACCCGAAAACCATCGCGCCGGTGGCCCAGTTCCACATTCCCTGCCTCATCAAGAACAGCTTCAACCCGCAGGGGCCGGGCACCTTGATTGGCGTCGAGCAGGGGGATGATGACCTGAAGGTGAAGGCCATCTCGGATCTCTCCGGCATGTGCATGTTCAACGTCTCCGGCCCCGGCATGAAGGGCATGGTGGGCATGGCCGGCCGCATTTTCTCCGCCGTCTCCCGCGCCGGGGTCAGCATCGTCCTCATCACCCAGTCATCCTCCGAGTACAGCGTCAGCTTCTGTATCCACAGCTATGACTGCGACAAGACCCGCAAGGTGCTGGAGCGTGAGTTCGAGCTGGAGTTCAAGAACCAGCTGCTGGATCCGCTCGAGATCATGCAGGATCTGGCGATCATCTCCCTGATCGGTGATGGCATGCGCACCTCCAAGGGGATGGCGGCCCGCTTCTTCACCTCGCTGGCACAAGCCTCCATCAACATCGTCGCCATCGCCCAGGGCTCGAGTGAACGCTCCATCTCTGCGGTGGTGCGGGATCGCAAGGTGGCGGAAGCCATCAAGGCCTGCCACCAGAACTTCTTCGGCAGCCAGCAGTTCATCGACTTGTTCGTGGTCGGCGTCGGCGGTGTCGGTGCAGCCCTGGTGGACCAGATTGCCCGCCAGCAGCCGGTATTGGCCGAGCAGGGCACCGGCCTGCGGGTAGTGGGCATCGCCAACAGCCGCCAGATGGCGGTCAACAAGGATGGGCTGAACCTCGCCAACTGGCGTGAACAGCTGGTGGAGGCCCGTGACAGCTTCAGCCTGGAAGCGGTGCAAAAGCTGGTGGAAGAGAGCCACCTCATCAACCCGGTGATCGTCGATTGCACCTCCAGCGAGGCCATCGCCGTCCAGTACGCCGACTTCCTTGCCGCCGGTTTCCACGTGGTCACCCCGAACAAGAAGGCCAACACCGGGTCGCTGGATTACTACAAGGCGCTGCGCCGCACCGCCCGCCAGACCCGTCGCAAGTTCCTGTACGAAACCAACGTGGGCGCCGGCCTGCCGGTCATCGAGAACCTGCAAAACCTGATCAAGGCCGGCGACAAGCTGCGTGCCTTCGACGGCGTGCTGTCCGGTTCGCTCTCCTTTATCTTCGGCAAGCTGGACGAGGGGATGGCCTTCTCCGATGCCACCAAGATTGCCCGTGGCAACGGCTTTACCGAGCCGGATCCGCGCGACGATCTCAACGGCATGGACGTGGCCCGCAAGCTGCTCATTCTGGCTCGCGAGGCTGGCATGGCGCTGGAGCTCTCCGATGTGGAAGTGGAGCAGGCATTGCCACCGGGCTTTGATGTGAGCGGCGACGTGGAAGCCTTTATGGCCCGCCTGCCGGAGGCTGACGGCTGGTTCCGCGACCAGTTTGCGGCCGCCCAGCGTGACGGCAAGGTGCTGCGCTACGTGGGCTCCATCGAGGGTGGCAAGTGCAAGGTCGCCATCAAGGCGGTCGGCGCCGACGAGCCGTTGTTCAAGGTCAAAGACGGGGAGAACGCGCTCGCCTTCTTCTCTACCTACTACCAGCCGATCCCGCTGGTGCTGCGCGGCTATGGCGCCGGTACCGAAGTGACCGCCGCGGGCGTCTTTGCCGACGTGCTGCGCACCCAGAACTGGAAGCAGGAGTTGTAAGCATGAGTTCAGACATGTACCCCTCTTATATGACTGAAGGCGGCAGCGTGGTGGCCTATGCCCCCGCCTCCAGCGCCAACCTGAGCGTGGGATTCGATGTATTGGGGGCGGCGCTCGCCCCCGTGGATGGCTCTCTGCTCGGGGATCGCGTCCAGGTCAAGGCGGCCGATGTACCGTTTGCCCTCTCCTCCGTGGGCTGTTACGCCCACAAGTTGCCGGCTGACCCGAAAAAGAACATCCTCCATGACTGCTGGCTCGCCTATGGCGAGGCGCTGGAGAAGCGCGGCCTTGCTCTCAAGCCGCTCGAAATGGTGCTGGAGAAGAACCTGCCGGTGGGCTCGGGTCTGGGTTCCAGCGCCTGCAGCGTGGTGGCGGCACTGGAAGGCCTCAACGCCTTTCACGGCGCGCCGCTCAATGAGCACGACCTGCTGCTGCTGATGGGGGAGATGGAAGGCAAGATCTCCGGCTCCGTCCACTACGACAACGTCGCCCCCTGCTATCTGGGCGGCATGCAACTGGTGCTGGAAGAGCACGGCGTCATCAGCCAGGGCATCCCGGTGTTTGAGCAGTGGTACTGGGTGGTCTGCTACCCGGGCACAGTGGTCTCCACCGCCGCCGCCCGCGCCATTCTGCCGGCCCAGTATCGCCGCCAGGATTGCCTCACCTATGGCCGCCGGCTGGCCGCTTTCGTGCACGCCAGCTACACCGGGCAGGAGGGGCTGGCGGCGAGCGTACTCAAAGACGTGATTGCCGAGCCCTACCGCGCGGCGCTGATTGAAGGCTTCAACGAGGTGCGGGCCCAGGCCGCCCAGAACGGGGCGCTGGCCACCGGCATCTCGGGCTCCGGCCCCAGCGTGTTCGTGGTGATGAAGGATCTGGCTCAGGCCGAGCGGATGAAAGATTGGATGGATGCACATTTCGTGCAGAACGAAGATGGATTTGCCCGGGTTTGCAAACTCGACATGGCCGGGGCACGGGTAACAGGAAGCGAGCTATGAATCTTTACAATATCAAGGACAAGAGTGAACAGGTGAGCTTCGCCCAGGCGGTGCGTCAGGGTCTGGGCCGCGAACAGGGTCTGTTCTTCCCCGAGCAGCTCGAGCCGTTGGCCGATGTGGATGCCCTGCTGGATCTGCCGCTGGTGGAGCGCTCCGCCCACATCCTCAGTCACCTGCTGGGGGACGAAGTGCCCGCGCCTCAGGTGCACGAGCTGGTCAAGGCCGCCTTCACCTTCCCGGCGCCGCTGGTGAAACTCAAAGATGGCACTTATGCCCTCGAACTGTTCCACGGCCCGACCCTGGCGTTCAAGGACTTCGGCGGCCGCTTTATGGCTCAGTGCCTCGCGGCCTTTAGAACCAACGACAAGATCACCATCCTCACCGCCACCTCGGGTGACACCGGCGCCGCCGTGGCCCACGCCTTCTACGGGCTGGAGGGGATCGAGGTGGTGATCCTCTACCCGAAGGGCAAGATAAGCCCGCTGCAGGAAGCGCTGTTCTGCACCCTGGGTGGCAATATCCGCACCATCGCCATCGATGGCGATTTCGATGCCTGCCAGGCGCTGGTGAAGCAATCCTTCGATGACGAGGAGCTGAAAAAGGCCATCGGTCTGAACTCCGCCAACTCCATCAACATCAGCCGCTTGCTGGCCCAGGTTTGCTACTACTTCGAGGCGCTGGCCCAGCTACCGAAAGCCGATCGTGCCAAGGCGGTGATCAGCGTGCCGTCCGGCAACTTTGGCAACCTCACCGCAGGCCTTATCGCCAAGGCGCTGGGGCTGCCGGTGAAGCGCTTTATCGCCGCCACCAACGCCAACGATACCGTGCCGCGCTACCTGAAAACCGGTCAGTGGGATCCGCACCAGACGGTGGCCACCCTGTCGAACGCCATGGATGTGAGCCGCCCCAACAACTGGCCTAGGGTGGAAGAGCTGTGCCGTCGCAACGGCTGGGCACTGGAAACCCTGGGTTCTGGCATGCGCAGTGATGCCCAAACTCGAGACGCACTCAAGCGCCTGCACCAGCTGGATTACCTGTGCGAACCCCACGGGGCGATTGCCTGGGATCTGCTGGGAGAACAGCTGGCTGAGGACGAAGTAGGGGTGTTCCTCTGCACCGCTCATCCGGCCAAGTTCAAGGAGTCGGTGGACGAGATCCTGGGGCTGGACGTGCCGCTGCCAGGTCCGCTCGCCAAGCATGCCGTGCTGCCGCTCTTGTCCCATAACCTGCCGGCGGAGTTTGCCCGGTTAAGAGCGTTTCTGATTGAGTAAGACTGGTTGAGCAAGATAGCCGGGTGCTGAAGGCAGCCATAAAAAATCCCCCGATATCGGGGGATTTTTGTTTTCTGCGTTGGGGTCGAGAGCAACCAGAAATCGGGAGCAAGTTATTCCACGGCCGTTTTTTCACAGCTCGGGTTGCCCAGATCATCGTGAACACTGCAATCCCAGTTGTGCACCCCATCGCTGAGCTGGTCGTATTCCACCTTGGCTGCGGCCAGGTTGACCCCTTCCAGTTCAGTCGGCTGGACGTTCACATACCACACGCGAGTGCCGTCGGTGACGAAGTTTTCCTGCAGTGGTTTGATAAGATCGCTGTCGACCCCTTTTGGCAGGGGGGAAATCCGCTGGTTGCCGCTATAGAAGCCGTCTTTGGTCACGGCGGAAGAGAAGTTCAGGCAGTGGAAGCTGGTGGCATCCACCCCTTGTTGGGGTTCACCCTCAAAATAGAGGGTGCCATCAATGTTGGCCCACCCTTGGCAGACGTCGTACAACGCTACTTTTCCTTTGTGGGGGATGACCTTGGTCTGGTCGGCCACATAGTAGTAGTGGCGCTGGTCAGCAGCCTGACCATGGGTCGTTTTCAGGCGTTTGGGGTCCGCCCCCTCGAGCAGTTCACCGGTGACGAGAAAGACATGGCGATCGTCGCTGGCAAAAGGGTGGTCAAGCAAGGTGAAGGCGGCGGTATTCACTGGCACCTTGATCTGCTCGCAATAGGCATAGGCCTGCTGCCCGCTCAGCAGAAAACTGCCAAGCGCCTTGGCAGTGTTGAGATCGAAGCTATCAGGCAGTGGCTGGGCATTGCAGAAATAGCGCCCCTGCGAATGGGCAATGCTGAAATTATCGTTGCGGTATGTGACATCAAAGTCTGTCGGCACAGCTCCTGCCAGTGTGATCCCCGCTTGATTGCCATAGGGTTTGAAGATGACCTTGCCGGCATCAAGCTGATAGGGAGCAACAATCTCTGCATGGCTTGCCAGCGGCAGACAGCACGCCAACAGGGCGCAGTAGCGAACATTCATAAGGGCTCACTGTTCATTGAGAAGGTGGGTGATAATGCGAAATGGCCGCCAGGGTTGCGAGAGCACAGCATGCCCCAAAAGTGGTGCCGTTTGGCATCATACGTAGGTGAGTTTCCATATGGCAAGCATTAAGCGCCGCTAAGAGTGCCCACCCAGCTTGCACCTTGGCAGGAGGCTGTATGTTCAGTTGACCAACTCACCTTCGTCGGGTTAGCCTCTTGGCTCCTTTGATATATGAGTACTTCCTCCGATGCGCATTTAACCTGTCCGCACCCCGCTTTTGATTCCTCTCCCGCCTGGGAGATCGGGTGCGTCTTACCGTGACAGGTTGATGCTGATTCCTTGCTTGTTTTCCCATTAGTGGACACGTGTCCCTGTCATTTGCTTGGCTCTTGGCCTGCGGCTCCCGCATTGGCCCACAGGAGTTCAGATGACCCATATCGCATGTCATATCAACGCTTTGCAGCTGCCCTTCGGCGCCTGCACTGTGCCCCTTACCTTCACTTTGCCCGCTGCGGGATGCACCCTGATCGGCCGCAACGGCATCGGCAAGAGCCTGCTGCTCGAACTGCTGGCGGGCCAGCGCCGCGCGGCTTCTGGCAAGATTGAGTGGCTGACCCCCATCAGCTGGTTGTCCCAGTTTGCACCCGCTCAAGATCATGACGACGGAGCCAGCGTGGCCGATGTGATCGGCTGGGGCGAGCCGCTGCGGGCCCTTGAGCGCATCGAGCAGGGGAGCTGCGCCCTGGACGATTTCGAGCGGCTGGCTGATCGCTGGCACCTGCGCAGCGATCTTGCCGACCTGCTGGCAGAAGCGGGCCTCAGACTCGATGCCCATGCCCCGGTCAGCACCCTGAGCGGCGGCCAGCTCACCCGTTTGCGCCTGCTGGCACTGTTTGCGAGATCTGCTCACTTTCTGCTGCTCGATGAGCCGGACAACCACCTGGATGCCAGTGGCATCGCGTGGCTGAGCCAGCGATTGGCCAGCCACAGTGGTGGCTATCTGCTGGTAAGTCACGACCGACGTCTGCTCAATCAGGGGAGCCAGCTACTGGAGCTGGGCGAGCAGGGGCTGCAGAGTGCTAGCCTCTCGTTTGAGGCATTTTTGGCGCAGCAGGCCGAGTTGCAGGCTGCCCGCAGTGCCCGGCTGGTGCAGGCGGAGCGCCGTGAAAAAGCGGCGGCGCGCAGCCTGCAAAAGGTGCGAGAACAGGCGGCCAGACGAGCCAGTCAGGGACGGCGTGAGCGCGGCTCTCAGGCCAAGATCCTGCTCGATTTCAAAGCGGAACAGGCGGGCAAATCCCTTGGCAAGGTGCTGGATTGCCATGAGCGGGGCCACAGTGCCCAGATGGAGGCTCGCGCGGAAGCGGCAGCTGCACTGGCAGCGGTGCAGCCGCTTGTCATGCAGTGGCCGGCGAAAAGCGATCGCAAGGGGGCGGCCCAGCCGTTGGTGATCACGGCGGCGCGCCACAGGCGCTGGCATGATCAGCAGGTAGATCTGGTGCTGCAACGGGGGGCTCGCTGTCTGTTGGCCGGTCGCAACGGCAGCGGCAAGTCGAGCCTGCTGCAGATGCTGCGCGGCGAGCTGGCACCCGATGCCGGCAGCTTTCGCATCAATGGCCGGATGGCCTGTCTCGATCAGGGGCTCAGCCTGATTGCGCGAGACCTCAGCCCGCTGGCCAATCTGCTGGCAGTGGCACCGACACTTTCCGAGAGCGACGCGAGAACCCGACTGGCGGGCATAGCACTGCGCGGCGATCGCGCCCTGGCGCCCAGTCATGGGCTGAGCGGTGGCGAGCGACTAAAACTGGGTTTGCTGATGGTGCTGGCGCAACTTCCCGACCTGTTGCTGCTGGACGAGCCGGACAACCATCTGGATCATGCCTCGCGCCAGCTGCTCACTCAGGTGCTGGCCGACTACCCGGGCACCCTGCTGCTGGTCTCCCACGATCCCGACTTTGTGGTCGGGGTGGGGGTTGAAAGGGAGTATTGGTTGGAGGGGGATGATTGACGCAGAGTTTGAGTCTTTGTACAAATTCAAGGATTCGGTGGACGAGAGGATGTGCCGCTGCTATCTGTTAATTTGCCAGCGGAGTTTGCTGGCTTAAGAGCCTTTCTGCTGGCTTGAGCCTTGGTCGAGAACTAACCTATAGAAATAAAAATCCCCCGGTAGCGGGGGATTTTTATTTCTTGGAAAGGAGGATGAAATCTGAACAACAGATGGTGTTGGTTCAATGGCCTACCTCTGCAGCAGATCTCCCATGCCCCGATGGGGATTGAAAGGGAGGGGAACTAGGCTGTGTTCTTAAAGTGATGAAGATATAATCTCACATCTTCTCAACAGCTTAAGACCTATGCAGTGTCCCGTCGTTACCAGTTGACCGATGCACAATGGGGACTTATCGAGCCCCTTTTTCCATACCACCGCATAAGCGGACGTCCTACTCGCGAGCCACGCCAAGTGCTCGATGGCATTCTCTGGATACTCCACACCGGTGCGCCTTGGCGAGATCTGCCAGAACGTTTCGGCCCATGGAGTTCGGTCTACAACACCTTTCGACGTTGGCAGAGTACAGGTCACATCGATGCCATCCTTGAAGCGCTGCAACTACATCTCAATGAAGAAGGGCTTATCGACTTCGACCTGTGGTGCATTGACGGCTCCAATGTCAGGGCATCCAAAGATGCTGCCGGAGCGCGTAAAAAAACACTCCGGTGAATCAAGCGCTTGGTCGCTCGCGTGGAGGTTTTGGCAGCAAAATTCACTTGGTCACTGATGGTCATGGTTTACCGCTGGGGTTCTGCCTTTCACCGGGGCAATCAGCGGAAATCAGATATGCGACAAGTGCGCTGGCCATGGCAAGGATACCGACCTCATCAGGCCGTTATCGCACGCGTCCAGCGCATCTTGCCGCAGATAAGGCCTATAGCAGCAGGGCTTTGCGGGCCGAACTCCGGCGCAGAGGGATAAAAGCAGTCATCCCGCAGCGCAGCGACCAGCAGCGGCACCATAAGGGACGACCTCTGGTATTAGACAAAGCTCGTTATCGCAGGCGAAATGTGGTCGAGCGGTGCTTCGGATGGCTGAAGAAGTTTCGCCGATTCTCAACGAGATATGAAAAGCTGGCGGGAAGTTTTGCTGCTTTTATCAAGCTGGCTTTCTGCCTTCGTTACTTACGAGAGCTATTGGTGGACAGAAAACCAGCATTTTGAGAACACAGCCTAACTGCAGTTGAAGGACAGGTCGACAAGGTGTGGATAGCAGTACCTGTTATATTTAAGGTAGAGTTTCTGATATATATTGCAGATCAGTACCTTGACCTAGTTCGTCGAAACTTCACATTTTTTATTCTGCTCGCGGTGAAGTTTATCTATCTAAGATACTTTTATGTTGTAGGGGGCGCAATCCCCATAAACACACACCATTCATTTCCAAATTTTTTAACTGCTGCAATGTTGAGTCTAACTCTTCGGTAAAAAACTGTTCGTGTAAAAGTATAATATGGTGAATTTATAGATAAGTAACCTTTTAAAATTCTATGGCATAAGTCACCGATTTTATTATCCTGTGGAACTTGGTAGTCAAGATTTAATTGTGGATGGTTGACGTATTGGTGTCGTAATATGTTGTAGCTTGTTTGCCATTCATCAGATAAAATCAAGTCAATTAATCCAGAGATATGGCTTTGACGTTCACTTAAATACTCAGGTTCATTTAAAAAAACTTCCGTCATCTTGGATTTTATATTTTCATGTCCATTATCAACAGCTTTACATGTGATTTCATCAAAAGTAATCAGTTGCTCTACATTATCCACACATGGATTTAGTATGAGTATATCGAGTACTTTTTTTTCATCATTAATATCTTTTAGTTTATATTGGTTTTTTATTTTCTTTTTATTACACTTGTCACATGATAAATGTAAGTTATCCCAATCATAAGCCCTTTCAGGGAAATGAATGCTATAAGGCAAGTAATGCTCTATTTGATATGTATTTTTTATGTTTTTTTCACAAATATAGCACTTGTCTCTATACAAATTTTGTAGTGTTAGTTTAACATTGTCGTGTGCATAGATGTTTCCTTTAGCCTTTTTAACTAATCCTGTAGATATATCTTGATGCTCTCTATTTAGTCGGGGTACATCAGCATATAGTGTTGATAAATTAGATGGGACTGGAAATGCCCCTCTGTTAACTTTACGCATCCAACACCTCTATTAAATTAGCACTTCCTTGTGTGAGTATTATTCTTCTTAGATGTTCATGTAGTGATGCCGACTTAGAGGTCAAGAAGTCATATTTTTCTTTTATTAAATCGTGATTGCCCTCTTGTTGTTCATTTACAAGGAGAATAATTTCATTTATTTTTTCTTGAACCGATGGTGAAAAGCCTAGATTTTGTTCAAATACTTTATTTATTATTTCGTTAATATCAAAATATGAGTAGTTATCCGTAATGTCTTCGCCATTTGGTAATTTTATAACGGTAGAATTTTCAGGAAGAGATCTAATAACATATGGGCTGTGAGTTGTGATTATAAATTGAATGTTTGGGAAGGTACTTGTTAACCATGGTAAGAATTCTTCTTGCATTTTAGGATGAAAATTTTTGTCTATTTCGTCAATAAATACAATTCCTGGTACATCTGAGGGAAGTCTATATTTTGTGTTATTGTTTCTTTGTATTTCAGTTGATTGGATGAAAATATTAAATGCAGTTACTAACCAGTCAGACTGCCCTGATGACAAAGCATCTAATGATGGTAAACCATTGCAGGAGATGCTTCGAATTGGGAATGTTCCTATAGAAAACTTCTCGAAATTTGAATCTATACTTCTAAGTGTATCTATGAAGCTTTGATGAAGAGAATAAGATGGTGTCTTGCTATTCGATGTTGCAATAAAATGCTCAAGAAGCACATCTAGAAAAATGCTTATAGCATCATCAATGCCGCTAGTAACTTTGAATGGGAAACGTCTACGTCCAATAATTCTAGATGTTTCAGGTTTATATGTGTAATCGTTACTTTTCTTTTCATATGGGGCAATTTCATGTCTATTTGTTGGTCGAAATAATAAGACATTGCTTTTTATGGGATCGTTACTTTCTTCAAAAGTAGTATCCCAATTATGGTGAATTCCATTGGCATTGTAATCACTAATGAACATTGAAGATGTATCAAGCATGTTTTTTCTAAAGCTTGCAGTGAACAAAGCTTGGATGTCATTAGTGATTTTGCTATAGTCAATTACAGCTGCTTCAGAACATTTATATATATTGCTTTCATGTTCAATCGACACGCTAGCGTAATAGAATCCATCTTTAGAATCTTGTTTTATTATATTGGTGTTTTGTCGATAATGATCAGTTTCATCGCTTGGGGACGCTTCACTAGAGTGACGTCTAATTAATTGATATATTGTGTAGAGAATCGATGATTTGTTAGAGCCATTTTCACCAACAAAGCAGACGACATTGTTATCAATTGGTATACTGACATTTAGGTTTGATATTTTTTTATAGTTCAAGAAATTAATATTAGATATTTTCATTAGGTATGCCTTTTATTAAATTAAATAACCATTAAGTATGATTAAAGTAGAGTGTAATGTCTCGAAGTAAAGTCAACTTTTAGGTGGAAGTGTGTGAGGTGTTTATTGATTTTTGAGTTCAAAATCGGTTTTTAAAAATAAATTATCTTTTACTTGTGGGCTTCATTTTTTTAGCTCGAAAAGCAACGCTACCGCCCCTGGATTACAGCTTCCAAAATGCTCCATTAACCAGCGAGGGCAGCAGCCCATCGCAGCAATAGGCACCGGATGGCTATGTTAAGCCAATCGAATCTGCTCTCACCAGTCAAAAATTGACGTAACTATCAGGAATATCTGCGTTTTATGCGCTGGCTCAAGAAATCGCTGTGGTGGGGAACAGGATTCCCATGGCCCTTGATTTTATTGGTGTTGGCGAATGTCGTGGGGAAGAGGGGGGTTGGCTTGCTGTTAAGGCGGAGCTGGCCGGAGAGAGTCCAGCTTAGCCAATCGGCGCTATAGTGCGGGCTATGGTGCCCTGTGCTCCGTGGCCCTGGCTGGCGAGGCGGGGGATCTGCGGCAACAATCAGCTGTTGTCATAACAGTTACTTGCAATCAGATCACCATGCAAACAGGTCACCATGCCAACACATCACAATAAGGAACGTCATATGAAGCGTATTGCCATCCTGTTCGGCCTGCTCTGCGGCAGCGTGCTGCTGGCCAATCCGGTCTTTGCCAACGACGCTGCCCAGTTGCAGTGCGAGGCGCAGGCCGCGGCCAAAAAACTGGCGGGCGCCGCCAAGACCAGCTTTGTCGGCAAGTGCGTGAAAGATGCCGCCGGCGCTGTGAGCGGCGAATGCGAGAAGGCGGCCGCCGACAAGAAGCTGGTCGGTGCGGCCAAGAACAGCTTTATCCAGAAGTGCGTGAAGACGGGTGCGGCGATGGATCCGGCGGCCAAGTGCGAGAAGGCGGCGGCCGACAAGAAGCTGGCTGGCGCGGCCAAGAACAGCTTTGTCCAGAAGTGCGTGAAGGATAGCGCCGCCAAGTAAGGGGTTTTCTTGTCCGGTGTGTTTGCGGGGGGCCTGATGACCCCCCGCGCTTTTTGGGGCGGGCACTGGTGCGTTATCGCTGAACGGGTGACGCAAGGACAGGGTAGGGCAGGGTTGGGTTGGGCGGGGGCAGACAAGCGGTAGCAAAGGGGGTAAGCGGGGGCGGCCCTGGAGAAGTTGCCGGAACTGGGATCTCGATCGGCACAACAGGACTTTTGTCCTGCAAGGGGCGAGGGGACGGGGGCTAGGATGCCCTCATCCACACGAGTCAAACTGGAGCACAACAACAATGACCGCTCATATCAATGCCAACCCGGGCGATTTCGCCGAGACCGTCATCATGCCGGGGGACCCGCTGCGGGCCCGCTATATCGCCGAGACCTTTCTGACCGATGCGCGCGAGGTGACCAATGTGCGCAACATGCTGGGCTACACCGGCTACTACAACGGCCAGCGTATCTCGGTGATGGGCCACGGCATGGGGATCCCCTCCATGGTGCTCTACGCCCACGAGCTGGTGAACGACTTCGGGGTCAAGCGGATCATCCGTATCGGCAGTCTGGGGGCGACCCAGCGCCACGTGCAGATGCGTGATGTTATTCTGGCACAGGCGGCGGGCACAGACTCCCCGACCAATGCCAAGCGCAGCGCCGGCTACCAGATGGCCACCTCGGCCGACTTCGCCCTGCTGCACAAGGCGTTCACTCTGGCGCAGGAGAAGGCCATTCCGGTCAAGGTGGGCAATATCTTCACCGGCGACCTCTATTACGATCCGGACGACAACCTCATTCCGGCGCTGGAGAAGTTTGGCGTGCTCGGTATCGACATGGAGGTGGCCGGTCTCTACGGGCTGGCCCATCAGCAGGGGATCGAGGCGCTCGCCATCCTGACTGTCTCCGACCACTGCCTGACCGGTGAAGAGACCACTGCCGAAGAGCGGCAGCTCTCCTTCAACCAGATGATCGAGCTGGCGCTGCACACCGCGCTGTAAGTGCTGCGGCCCGCCCAACCCTGCACGCACCCTGACCCCAAGAGAGATCCAATATGAACAATAAGCTCTCCCTCACTGCCATCAGCTTCCTGGCCAACTTCGTGATGGCCGGTTTTGCGACCCAGTTCGGCATGCTGATCGACCCCATCGCCGCCAAGTTCGGCGCCGACGTCAATCAGGTGGCCTCCATCTTCTCCCTGCTTAACGGCGGGGCGCTGGCGGGCACCATTGCCGCCTTCTTCCTCATCGAGAAAGTGGGCCTCAAGCGGATGACGCTGCTCTGCTACGGCCTGATCGCGCTGGCGGCGGCCTCGCTCCATCTGACCGGCTCGCTCTATGTGGTGATGGCGGCCATGACGGTGATCGGCCTGTGCGGCGGGGTGGGGCTCTGCATTGCAGGGACCCTGGTGGTGAGCGTCTGGCAGGCGCGGATGCAGAGCACCATGCTGGTGGTGCAGGATGCCACCTTCAACGTGGCCGGGGTGGTCTTCCCGCTTATCACTACCTACACCCTGACTCACGCCATGGCGTGGAGCTGGAGCTATCTGGCGGTGGGTGTGGTGGCGCTGGCGACTATGCTGGTGGCAGTGCTGACCAACTTCCGCAGCTGCGAGGCGGGCGGCGAGAGCGCCGGCAACGAGCACTCGGAGTGGAACCTTGGCATCATCAGCGGCGGGCTGGGGCTCTTTCTCGGCATGCTGGCGCTCTACACCTTCCTCACCTGGGCACCCATGTTCGTGAAGAACAAGTTCGGCATCCCCTTCGAGGAGGCGGGCAATATCATCACCCAGTACTGGACGGCGGCCCTGCTCGGCGCGCTGGTCTCGACCGCCATCGTGACCCGCATTGCGATCCGCACCTTCCTGCTGGTGATCATCACGCTGGCGATGGGGATGACGGCGCTTATCGTCACCACCGACAACCTGAGCCAGCTGCCTTACCTCACCTACGGTTACGGCTTTGTCTGCGCCGCGCTCTACAACGCCTTTATCGCCTACGGGGTGTCGTTTGTTCGCCAGGCATCGAGCAAGAACGTCTCCTATATCCTGATCAGCGGCAGCGCGGGGGCCATGTTCAGCCCGGCCATCAGCGCCCTGTTCGAGCAGGTGATCGGTCTGCAGGCGGTGATGTACGCCATCCCGCTTATCTATGGCGTGATCCTCGTCATGCTGGTGGCGTCGCTGCGCATGGCCCGGCCCCAGCCTTGTCTCGCCTGAGCGGGAGAGTAGACAGCAAGAGGGGCGGTATAAACCGCCCCTCTTTTTTGTCTTTAACCGGCAACTGATGCCCGCGAGTTATGGCTGTTCCAGAAAGGCCTTGAGCCCCGCCAGATCGCGGATCTGCAGTCCCTCCTCACCGCGCTCCACTAGCCCTTTCTCCATCAGCTCTTTCACCGCCCGCCGGTAGACCCGATCCGTAGTGCCGAAGCGCTCCGCCTCCTGATACCCCTTGCGAAAGCCGCTTACCGGGTTGTGGTGGCAGTGGCTGTGATAGAGGTCGAGGGCGATGTTGTAGCTGATGGGGTAGAGCATGCGGCAGGTGAAGATATCCACCGTGTCCTGATAGTCGATGGCAATGGCGGTGGCAAAGAAGAGCGCCACCTTGGGGTGGGCGACCAGCGCCTGCTCCAGCTGTTCGCCATCGATGCGGGCCACTTCCAGCGGCTCCTCGGCGATGATGTCGAGCTGGCAGCGATAGCCGGTGAAGAACTCCATCTCACCGAAGAGCTGGTGGTCGCACTCCAGGGTGCCGAGCTGAAAGCGGCGGCCATTCATGGCGGTGTGGCCCATGGCGATGCGGCCGCTCTTGACCAGCACCAGATCCCGCAGCGGTTCGCCCTGGCGCATCAGGGGTTCCCCCTCGGGGATCAGGCGCCGCTCCGTGATGCAGGAGCTGACCACCTGTTCGATGAGATCGTGGCCGGCCTGCCAGTGGGGCTGAAAGCGCCCCTTGAGAAGGGGTTTGAGTTGCATGGGGTTCCGGGTCGTCGCCAAACACAAACGGCTATTACACACCCTGCCGCTGGCAGACTCCAGCCCGAAGGCGCGGAGGGCCGGCGTGAGCATGCGAGGGTGTGACGGAGATCGGGCTGGCGGGACTGGGGTGGACACGGCTGGCGCGGATGCGGCGGGAGCACAGCCCGCACAAGCTGGCTCAGATTATCAGACCGGACTCAGGGCGCTGGCGCTGTTTTGCTCCAGGCTGGCGAGGGCTGTGCGCAGCCGGGCCAGGCCGATGGGCTTGTAGAGGCACTCATCCATGCCGGCGGCCAGGCAGCGCTCCCGCTCGCGCGCTGTGGCATGGGCGGTAAAGCCCCAGATTGGCAGAGTGTGGCCGCGGGCGCGCAGGCGGCGGGTCAGCTCGAAGCCATCCATCAGCGGCATCTGGCAGTCGGTGATGATGAGAGAGAAGTCCTGATTCTGGATGGCCCGCAGCGCCTCGGCGCCGTTGCCCCGCACGCTCACCTCGTGGCCCAGGTGCTTGAGCTGCTGGCGCAGCAGCACCTGGTTGGCGTGGTTGTCGTCCACCACCAGCACCCGCAGCCGGCCGGCGGCGGCAGGGGGTGAGGGGCGCTTGGGTGAGGGCACCATGGCCGATTCGGCATCGAGCGGCGCAGGCAATGGCTCACACGCTGGCTTTGGCTCGAGCTCCGGCGCCAGCGGGGTGAGCGGCAGCCGGATCCTGAGCTCGGTGCCGGCGCCAAGCTCGCTGCTGACCGCTATCTTGCCCCCCATCAGCTGGCACAGCATGCGGGCGATGTTGAGGCCAAGGCCGGTGCCGGCGAACTGGTAGGGGTCGTGGGCGCGGTAGAAGGGGTTGAACAGCCCGGGCAGCTTGTCGGGGGCGATGCCCACTCCGCTGTCGCGGATAAGCAGGTGCAACCGGGGTTGCTCCGCGCTCCCCGCGAGGCTGGCCTGCAGGCTCACTTCCCCCCGCTCGGTAAACTTGATGGCGTTGCCGAGCAGGTTGAAGACGATCTGGCGCAGGCGTGGCCCGTCGATCAGCACCCGCGGCAGGGGATCCAGCTCTACCCGGTAGCTGAGCCCCTTCTGCTCGGCCATGCCCGCAAAGGCGCGGGCCACCGATTGCAGCAGCGGCGCCAGCTCGCACGGCTCGGGGGCCAGGGTCAGCTGGCCCGACTCGATGCTGGAGATGTCCAGCACGTCGCCGATGAGATCCAGCAGGCCGTTGGCGGATTCGGAGGCGATGCGCAGCTGCTCGCCGGTGTAGGGGGCGAGGGCGGGATCCTGGCTCGCCAGCTCCAGCATGCCGAGGATGGCATTCATGGGAGTGCGGATCTCGTGGCTCATGGTGGCCAGAAAGTCGCTCTTGGCGCGGCTGGCGCGGTCGGCCTGCTCCTTGGCGCGGCGCAGGGCCTCCTCCATGGTCTTGCGCTCGGTGATGTCGATCCAGCCGTTGATCACCCCGCTGATGGCGCCGCGGTAGTCAAAGTAGGGCACCATCCAGTGGTAGACGAACTGGCGCGGGCCGCGCTGGCTGAAGATGCGATCCGACAGTATGGGGCTGCCGCTTTGCAGCACCTGCTGAAAATCCTGCTCCAGGGTGGTGATGGCCTCGGCACCCAGCAGCCCCTTGAGCCCCTCGGCAAACGAGGTACCGAGCACCCGCTCGATGGGGGCGTTGAGGATGGCCAGGTACTTGCTGTTGCAGAGGATCACCTTGCCGCCCTTGTCGCGCACGACGATGGGGTGGGGCAGGCTCTCGCCGAGCGCCTCGATGAAGCGCACGTGCTCCTCCAGCTGGCGGCGGGAGGCCTGCTCCGAGCGGGCCAGCCGGTTGAGCATGCGGTTGCGATAGAGCAGCAGCAGGGCGATGGCGAACAGGCCGGCCAGCAGCAGGTAGAAGTAGGGGGCGTTGCGCTCCATGAAGGTGGGCGCCGGCAGTTTGCGGTTGCGCCACTGGTAGCTCATGGTGGCCAGCTCGTTGGGAGCGATGGAGAGGATGGTCTTGTCGATGACATCCATCAGCATCTGGTTGCCGGGCAGGCTGGCAAAGCCCATCCGGATGGGCTGGTTGTCGGCGGGGCCGGCGATGCGGATCTGGCTGAGCCGGCCGCACTCCACTGCATGCTGGGCAAAATAGAGCGGCACGATGGCGGCATCGAGCCGGCCGTCGTCGACCGCCGCCATCGCCTCGTCGGCGCTCTCCAGATAGCTCACCCGGCTGTTGTCGAGCCGCCGGGCGATAGGGTTGTAGTGGGTGCTGCCGACCCGCTTGCCGGCAAGCTGCGCCAGATCGCCGCTCAAGGCATCCCCCTTGCGGGCCACCAGTACATAGATGTCGTCGGTGGCATAGGGCAGGGAGGGGCGCAGCCGGTAGCTCTCGGCCACCGGGCGGGAGATGGCGCCGATGAGATCCAGCTCGCCCCTGAGCAGGGCCTCGTTGCGCGCCAGCTCCGAGCCATAACTGACGAACTCGAAGCGCAGGCCGGAGCGCCGGCTGATCTTCTCCAGCATCTCCACCGACATGCCGGTGAGCTGGTTGTCGTAGTCGCGCACCCCGTAGGGGTAGAGATCGTCCATCAACCACACCCTGACCGGGCCGGCCGTCGCCAGCCAGGCGCGCTCCTCTGCGCTGTAGAGCTCGCTGGGGCGCTCGACGATGTCGCGGATGGGGCCGTTCCACTGGCTGAAGATGAGGCTGTGGGTAATGTCGCTCACCCCCGCCAGGGCGTGATTGAGCAGCGCCAGCAGCCGGGGGCTGTCGGACGAAACCGCAAAGCGAAAGCCGTCTGCCGCGATGGCGGGTTGCGCCTAGCTGCGCTGCCGGATCTTGTCGAAGCGCTCGCTGTTGAGGTAGTGCAGGGAGTGGGGGTCGCTTAGCAGCAGCGGCTCGCGACCGAAGAAGACCGCATCGAAGGCCGCCACGTTGGAGGGGTAGTTGACCAGCACCAGGTCCGGGTAGTAGCGCTTGAAGGCGGCCTCGTCCACATACCCCTGCACGGTGGCGACCCGCTGGCCCGGCAGCAGCAGCGGGCCCTGTTCGGCGGCGAGCGCCGAGAAGACGGGGGCACTGCTGAAATAGCGCTGGCTGAGGGCAATGCCCGTCTGGTCGGGGCCGCTCAGGCTGAGGTTGCCGAGATTGACGAGGTCAAGCTCCCCCGCCCGCAGCGCCGCCAGTGCGCTGCGCTTGTCGTCGAACACCCGCAGCTCGACCGGCTTTTGCAGGGTCTTGGCGACGATGTCGAGATAGTCGGCGGAGATCCCCTCGAAGTGCTCGTCCGGCCCGGTCATGGCGAACGGGCGGTAGTCGTGGCGTAGCACACCAACGCGCAGCAGCTGGTGCCGGGCCAGCCACTGCTGTTCGGCCGCCTGCGTGGGGGCCGGGCTGCTCTGCAGATAGTGACGGCTGTGCAGGGTGAGCGCCTGGGCGCAGAGGGGAAACAGCAGGCAGAGCAGCAGCAGGGGTCGAATAAGGTTCATTGCCGGCTTGTGCCCCCTCCCGCTGGTCAGATGGTGATCGAAAGCGGCGATTCTACCGAAGAGCGGCGGACAATGAACCTCTATTCAGCAGTTTGTCAGTGCCGGCGCCATAAAAAATGGCGGGAAGCGACCCGCCATCTTGCGCTGCCAGGGCTCAACCGAAGCGGTAAGAGCCCATGTAGAGGCTGCCGCCATCCCAGCTGTCGTGCAGCTTGACGGGCTTGTTCTGGCCGGCGGCGCCGAGTGCCACGAACAGCGGGCGCAGATGATCGTCGTGGGGGTGGGATTCCACCGCCCCCGGCGCCCGCGCCCGGTAATCTTCCAGCGCGGTCCGATCGCCCTCGCTCATGGTCAGCTCCAGCCAGTTGACGAAGCTGCGGGCCCAGCCCGGCACTGGCGAGTTTTCCGGCCCCAGGGCCCGCAGGTTGTGGGTGATGGCGCCGGAGGCCAGGATGCCGATCCCCTGGGCGCGCAGCTGTTGCAGTGCCTCCCCCAGTTGCCACAGCTGGCGCGGGGTGAAGCTGGCCGGGATGGAGAGCTGCACCAGTGGGACGCTGCTGGCGGGATCCATCAGCGAGAGCGGTGACCAGACCCCGTGATCCAGCTCGCGGCGCACCGGCTCGGCGGGCAGCCCCGCCAGCAGCAGCTGATCGCTCACCGCCTCCTGCAGCCAGAGCGGGCTGCTGGCCGGCCAGCGGATGTGGTAGAGCGGCTCGGGGAAGCCGTAGAAGTCGTACATCAAGGCCGGGTTGGGCTCGACGTTGATCTGCAGCTCGCTGCGGGTAAACCAGTGGGCCGAGATGACCACCAGCCCCTTGAGATCGCCAAGGCGCAGATTTTTGAGGAAATGGGTCGCCGGCTGGTCGCGCAGAACCAGATCCGGGGCGCCATGGGAGATGAACCAGACGGGGGCGATAGACATGACAGACTCCATATGCGTTGAATTGGTGCGCGGCGCACCGAAAACTGTGGGTCAGGGCGACATGCCACTGACGATATGGTCATTATCTGCCCCGACAATGAAGTTAACAATCTAGCTTGATGAATAAGCACTGTTCACTATTGGTTGATAGTTATGGGGGGGAGGGCGGGCGGTTTTACTCATGACAAGGCCAGCGCAGTGGCCGGCCTTGGGGGATCAAACAGGCGACAGGCCTGCCATCAACAACTTACTGAATACCCAGCAGTTCGACATCGAAGATCAGCACGGGCGCTGGGTGGGATCTGACCGGTTTACTGAATACCCAGCAGTTCCACGTCGAAGATCAATACAGATCCCGGCGGGATCTTGCCGGCGGCGCGATCGCCGTAGGCCAGGTTGGCGGGGATGTAGAAGCGGGTCTTCTCCCCTTCCACCATCAGCTGCACCCCTTCGGTCCAGCCGGCGATCACCTGATTGAGGCCAAACTCGATGGGCTCGCCGCGGGCGACCGAGCTGTCGAAGACGGTGCCGTCCAGCAGCTTGCCCTCGTAGTGCACCTTCACCTTGCTGGTGGCGGTGGGGTGAACGGTGCCGGTGCCCGGGGTCAGCACTTCATACTGCAGACCGGAGGCGGTGGTGGTCACCAGGGGTTTCTCCTTGTTGGCGGCGAGGAACTCGGCGCCCTTGCGCACGTTTTCCACGGCCTGCTTCTTGTTGTTGCTGCTCGAGTAGAAGTAGTAGGCGACGCCGGCAACCAGCAGCGCGATCAAAACGAATTTCATCGGGTATCCCTATGTCGTGAAATGCCGAGAGGGCAGTGAGAGCGGCATCTTATCCCAGCCGGGGGGCGAGGGCGAGCCGGCGGGCGGCAAGATGTGACTGGACGGGCAAAGCCTGAACCAGAGCCGGGGGACGCAGCGCCCCCCGGTTCAGTGTCGTTACTTGGCGGCCACCATCATCAGGGCGGGCAGGGCGAAGAAGAGGCCTGCCACGTAACCGAGCGCCAGCAGCTTGTTTTCGCTGCCGACCCGGGCCAGCCCCTCGGCCGCCTTGACCGGCAGTTCGCGCAGGAAGGGCACCCCGTAGATGAGCACCACGGCGAACAGGTTGAACAGCACGTGCACCAGGGCGATGGTCAGCGCCAGCTTGGCACCGGCGCCGCTGATGGCGGTGGCGGCCAGCAGGGCGGTGATGGTGGTGCCGATGTTGGCGCCCAGGGTGAAGGGGTAGAGCTGACGGGTGCTGAACACGCCGCCGCCGGCCAGCGGGATCATCAGGCTGGTGGTGGTGGAAGAGGACTGCACCATCACGGTGACCAGGGTGCCGGAGGCGATGCCGGTCAGCGGGCCGCGGCCCAGCGCCCGGTGCAGCAGATCCCTGGCACGGCCCACCAGTACCCGCTGCAGCACCTTGCCGAGCCAGGTGACGCAGCCGAGGATCAGCAGGATGCCGATACAGATGGTGGCGATGGCGGGCCCTTTGCCCGGCAGGAAGGCCACCAGGCCGTCGATGAAGGTGAGGGCCGGGGAGAGCAGCGGCTTCATGAAGTCCATCCCCTGCATCGACATGTCGGCGGAGCCCGCCAGCAGGTCGGCCAGCGCCTCGGCGCTCTTTTGCAGCAGGCCGAACATCAGTTCCAGCGGCAGGAAGATGAACACCGCCAGCAGGTTGAAGAAGTCGTGCACGGTGGCGGCGGCAAAGGCGCGGCGAAATTCGCCCCGATCCCGGATATGGCCGAGGGAGACGATGGTGTTGGTGATGGTGGTGCCAAGGTTGGCGCCCATCACCATGGGGATGGCCATGCCGATGGGCAGGCCGCCGGCCACCAGGCCGACGATGACCGAGGTCACCGTGCTGGAGGATTGCACCAGGGCGGTGGCCAGGATGCCGAGCAGCAGGGCGACGAAGGGGTTGTTGGCGAAGGCGAAGATCTGGGCCGCGCCCTCGGCGCCCCCGGAGAAGCCCTTGAAGCCGTGGGAGACGGCGCCGACGGCAACCAGGATCAGGTAGATCAGCGTGATGACAGCGAGCCAGTTGAACAGTGGGCCGGTACGACGGGTCTGCTGTTGTGCGAAAGATGGGGTGCTGTGCATGAAGCCTCTTGGGACAGTCTGCGTGAAAATGGACGGGCGCATTAGACCAAGGCTCCATGACAGAAATATGACAAAGTGACACTTTTGTGATGCTTTGATGACATGGACGGCGGGGCTCATTGGACAGGAGGTGTCGGAGCTGGCCGGGATCCCGGCCGGTTTGGCTACAGATCCCCCGCGCGGCTTGCAGCCGGGAGTCAGGGCGCTATGCTGCCCCCTTTCCTTCCCTCAACGAGAGTGATGTTGCTATGCGTGCATGGGTGCTGTGTCTGTCCCTGGGTCTGTTGTCTGCCGGTGCGCAGGCGAGCGTGTTCAAATCCGAGTGCAACCTCGACAAGGCGGTGAAGAACGAGGCGCTCAACGCGACCCTGGGGGTCAAGGGCAACTGCGATACCGACAAGCTGGTGCGCCAGCAGAAAGAGAAGGCCAAGGCCGAGGTGAAGAAGCACACCACGGACGTGCTGGACCAGAAAACTGCCGGCCTCAAAGAGGGCAAGAGCCAGCTGCAGGGGACTCAGCAGAAGGTCAATCAGGCCGGTCAGCAGCTCAAGCAGACCCAGCAGGATGTGAAGGCGGTGGCCAAGGATCCGCTCAAGGCGGCCGCCACCGCGGTGATCAATCAGGGCTGATCAGCCTGCCCGCTCTGGGTGGGGCCGCGAGCGCGGCGTGCACAGCAAGAAGGGGAGCCATGGCTCCCCTTCTGCATTTGTGCGAGTCACCGCCACCCTTACTGGGTGTCGGCCGCCTCTTCGTACTGACGGAAGGGGATGCGGAACACCGCGAGGCGCAGGAACAGGTAGGTGACGCCGAGGCCAGCCCAGATCAGGCCCAGCTCCAGCGAGCTCTGCTCCAGGTTGATCCAGAGCGCGCCTATGGTGGCGGCGCCCAGCAGCGGCAGCACCAGGAACAGCAGGTGCTCCTTGAGGCTCTTGTTGCGCTTCTCGCGCACCCAGAACTGGCCGATGACCGACAGGTTGACGAAGGTGAAGGCCACCAGGGCACCGAAGTTCACCAGCGCCAGCGCCATGTCCAGATCGAACGACACCGCGGAGAGCGCCAGGGCGCCCACCATCAGCACGTTGATGGCCGGGGTGCGGAATTTCGGGTGGATGTAGCCGAACACCCGCTCCGGGATCATCCGATCGCGCCCCATCACGTAGAGAATGCGCGACACGCCGGCGTGGGCGGCCATGCCGGAGGCCAGCACCGCGACCGTGGTGCACACCAGCACCACGCTCTGGAACAGGGTACCGCCGACGTAGAGGGCGATCTCCGGCAGCACGGCGTCCGGCTCCTTGAAGCGGGCCAGATCCGGGAAGTAGAGCTGCAGGAAGTAGGAGACGGCCACGAAGATGATGCCGCCGATCAGCGCGGTCAGTACGATGGCGCGCGGGATCACCTTGCCGGCGTTGGGGGTCTCTTCGGAGAGCGAGCTCAAGCCGTCAAAGCCCAGGAACGAGAAGCAGAGGATGGTGGCGCCGGTAAACAGCGGTACCATGCCGGCCGACTCGAAGTGGAACGGCCGGCTGCTCAGCAGGGTCGCCGCTCCTTCACCGTGATAGATGCCCCAGCCCATCAGGCCGAGGAAGACGGTGATGATGGCGAGCTGGATGAAGACGATGACGCCGTTGAAGTTGGCCACCAGGTTGATGCCGCGCAGGTTGAGGAAGGTCATCACGGTCACCAGACCGAAGATGAAGATCCAGGGCTCGACGCCGGGGAACATGGCGGTCAGGTAGATCTTGGCCAGCAGGATGTTGATCATCGGCATGAACATGTAGTCGAGCAGGGAGGACCAGCCGACCATGAAACCGATGTAGGGGTTGAACACCTTCTGGGCATAGGTATAAGCCGAGCCCGCCGAGGGGAAGCGGCGCACCAGATGGCCGTAGCTGAAGGCGGTCAGCAGGATGCCGCCGAGCGCCAGCAGATAGGCGGTGGCGACGCGGCCTTCGGTAATGTCACCGACGATGGCAAAGGTATCGAATACCGCCATGGGTGTGAGGTAAGCCAGACCCATCACCACTACCTGGAAGAGGGTGAGCGTCTTGAGCAGCTTGGCACCGGCCATCACGCTTTCTCCTCTGCGATCGCCAGGTCGGCGAAGGGGGACGGGATCAGGGACGCAGCGCGTCGCTGGACACAGGGGACGCCGGTCTGCGGCACAGACGGGTGGCGTACGCCGGCGGGCACCGGCAGGAAAGCAGTGAAATGCCCCATGTTTTTCCTCACAACGTCGGGAGATTGCCTGGCAATCTCGATATCAATTCCGGTACAAAGTCCGGCCTCTTGGTGAATGTGGTTTTCCCCTAAAAAACGAAGAACCGATGCTGCAAAAAACATCGGCTCTCAGGGGCGGCGTATTGTGCCCTCAGGGGGGGGAGGACACAAGCAAAAAAGCCCCGGTCGGGGGATTTTGTTGACCTGGGTCAGGTCGGGCTGTGGCTCCGGGCTGGCAGCCAGTGTTGACGGGGGCTGCAGCGACGCAGGTCACGCGCGAAAAAGGCTGTTGCGCAGGGCTGACAGGGGTAAAAAAAAGCGCCCGCAGAGGGCGGGCGCAGTGAACGCAAAGAAGGCTCAGGAGGCGTCGGTTTCGGGCCGGCGCAGCTGGACCCGGAACACGGTGAGCCGCAGCAGCAGATAGAGGGCGCCGAGTGCGGCCCAAATCAGCCCCAGTTCGAAGGAGGCCGGCTCCAGGTTGAGCCAGAGCACGCCGATGCAGGCGGCCCCGCACAGGGGCAGCAGCAGGAACACCAGATGGTCCCGCAGCGTCTTGTTGTGACCGAGCTTGACGTAGAAGTGGGCGATCACCGCCAGGTTGACGAAGGTGAAGGCCACCAGGGCACCGAAGTTGATCAGCGCCAGCGCCATCTCCAGGTCGAACGACACCGCCGAGAGGGCCAGTACCCCCACCAGCAGCACGTTCAGGGCCGGGGTCTGCCAGGTCGGGTGAACGTAGGCGAAGAAGCGGCTCGGCAGGGCGCGATCCCGCCCCATCACGTAGAGCAGGCGCGACACGCCGGCGTGGGAGGCGAGCCCGGAGGCCAGCACCGCCACCGTGGTGCAGACCAGTACCACCGCCTGGAACAGCTTGCCGCCCACATAGAGGGCGATCTCCGGCAGCACCGCATCCGGTTGCTGGAAGCGGGAGATGTCCGGGAAGAACAGCTGCAGGAAGTAGGAGACGGAGATGAACAGCACGCCGCCGATCAGCGCCGTCAGCACGATGGCGCGGGGGATCACGCGAGAGGCGTCCGGGGTCTCTTCGCTCAATGTGGTGATGGCGTCAAAGCCGAGGAACGACAGGCAGAGAATGGAGGCGCCGGTCAGCAGAGGGGCCACATTCATGTGCTCGGAGAAGAAAGGACGGCTGCTCGCCACCGTGCCGAGCCCCTCGCCATGGTAGACACCCCAGGCGATGAGACCGATGAAGACGGCGATGATGCTGAACTGCATGATGACGATCAGGCTGTTGAAGTTGGCCACCAGCTTGATGCCGCGCAGGTTGAGCAGGGTCATGACGGTGGCCAGACCGAGAATGTAGGTCCAGGGTTCCACGCTCGGGAACAGGGCCTCCATGTAGATCTTGGCCAGCAACATGTTGATCATCGGCATGAACATGTAGTCGAGCAGGGAGACCCAGCCCACCATGAAACCCACGTAAGGGTGAAACACCTTCTGGGCATAGGTATAGGCGGAGCCTGCCGAAGGAAACTTGCGTACCAGGTGGCCGTAGCTCATGGCGGTGAACAGCATGCCGATGAGGGCGAACAGGTAGGCGGTGGGCACATGGCCTTCGGTGATCTCGGTGACGATGCCGAAGGTGTCGAACACTGCCATGGGGGTCAGGTAAGCCAGCCCCATGATGACCACGTGCCACAGTTTGAGGCTTTTTTTCAGGCCGACGGGTTGGGCATTCATTGTGCTTTCCCCTCAATCCGGGCCGAAGGGATCAGGCTGACGGTATCAACCTGGGCATAGGGGGCGCCAGAGACGCGGCGCAGACCGGCGTGGGCCGGCAGGAAAGCAGTGAAATACCCCATGGTGTTCCTCACTAGAGAAGCGGGTGTCGTGAGATGGCAACCCATCTCGCTATCATTTCCGGTCGGTTCCGGCCTCGTTGTGGATTTGTTTGCCGCAAAAAAAGAACCTGACTCAGCAAGTGGTCGGTCCTTTGTTGCGGCGGCGCATTGTGCATTCGTGTTGCCCCCTTGACAAGCATATCAAGGGGGCAAAAACGCATTTTTTTGCACTGATGAGCGGATGTTACGGTTCTGATCAGCCCTGGGCTGCCAGCAGGGCCTGCTCGAGCAGATCCAGCCCCTCGTCGACGAGGGCCGGCGAGGCCGTCAGCGGCGCCAGGAAGCGGATGACGTTGGCGCGCACGCCGCAGGCCAGCAGCACCAGTCCACGCTTGCCCGCCTCGGCCACCAATCGCTTGGTGAGGTCGGCATCCGGTCTGGCCGCATCGCGCTGCTTGACCAGCTCCATGGCTACCATGGCGCCGGGGCCGCGGATGTCGCCGATGCAGTCAAAGCGCTCCGCCAGCTGCTGCAGGCGGGCCTTGATCTGCTCGCCTTGAGCCTGGGCCCGTTGGTTGAGCTGCTCCTCTTCGATCACCTCCAGCACCGCCAGGGCGGCGGCGCAGGCGATGGGGGAGCCGGCATAGGTGCCGCCCAGACCACCCGGCTTGGCGGCGTTCATCACCTCCGCCTTGCCCACCACGGCGGAGAGCGGGAAGCCGCCGGCCAGGCTCTTGGCCAGGGTCATGATGTCCGGCTCGATGCCGGCATATTCGGTGGCGAAGGTCTTGCCGGTGCGACAGAAACCGCTCTGGATCTCGTCACAGATGAGCAGGATGCCGTGCTGATCGCACAGCTGGCGCAGGCGCTGCATGAAGCTGGCGGAGGCGGGGTAGAAGCCCCCTTCACCCTGCACCGGCTCGATGATGATGGCGGCGACCCGGGTTGGCTCGATATCCGAGCTGAAGCAGAGATCCAGCGCGGCCAGTGCATCGGCCTCGCTCACCCCCAGGTAGTCGCTCGGGAAGGGCAGGTGATAGACCTCTCCCGGGAAGGGGCCGAAGCCGGTCTTGTAGGGCACCACCTTGCCGGTGAGCGCCATCCCCATCATGGTGCGGCCGTGAAAGCCCCCCTTGAAGGCGATGGTGCCACTGCGGCCGGTGTGGGCGCGGGCGATCTTGATGGCGTTCTCCACCGCCTCGGCACCGGTGGAGAGAAACAGGGTACGCTTCGGGGTGGGGCCGGGCACCAGGGCATTCAATTTTTCCGCCAGCTCGATATAGCCGGGGTAGGGGGTGACCTGGAAGCAGGTGTGGCTGAATTTTTCCAGCTGCGCGCGTACCGCCGCCACCACTTTCGGGTGGTTGTGACCGGTGTTGAGCACGGCGATGCCGGAAGCAAAGTCGATGTAGCGGTTGCCCTCCACATCCCACAGCTCGGCATTTTGCGCCCGCTCGATAAACACCGGCAGCAGGGTGCCGACGCCGTTGACCACGGCCGCTTCGCGGCGCGCTTGCCACGCCTTGTTTGATGCTGACTGACTCATCTTTCCTCCCTGAGGGGCCGGGGGCCCCTGTCTCAATGTGGCGAGGCCCCCTTGGGAGCACTCACTTCGTCCTTGTTAATTGATATGGCTGCGCCGGCGGGTGGCGGGCCCCTGTTGCAGGCCCGGCCGTCGGCGCACGATGTGACTGCCTAGCGGATGCCGCCGAAGCAGAGGTATTTGGTCTCGAGGTACTCCTCCAGCCCCTCGGCCGCCCCTTCACGACCCAGACCCGACTCCTTGATGCCGCCAAAGGGGGCCAATTCGGTCGAGATGATCCCCTCGTTGATGCCGACCATGCCGTATTCGAGCTGCTCGGCCACCCGCCAGACGCGGGCGATGTCGCGGCCATAGAAGTAGGCGGCCAGACCATAGGGGGTGTCGTTGGCCAGGGCGATGGCCTCGGCTTCGGTGTCAAAGCGCACCAGCGGCGCCACCGGGCCGAAGATCTCCTCCTGCAGGATGGGGTTGGCTTTATCCACCTTGCCCAGAATGGTGGGCTGGTAGAAGAGCGGGCCGGCGGGGTGGGCTTCGCCCCCCAGCAGCAGCTCGGCGCCGGCGGTGGTGGCCTGTTTGACCAGCTCGGCCACCTTGCTGGCGGCGGCCGGGTTGATGAGCGGGCCTATCTGGGTGCCCTCGCTCATGCCGTCGCCCACCTTGAAGGCCTTGACCGCGGCGGTGAGCTTCTCGGCGAAGGCGTCGTAGATGCCGGCCTGCACCAGGATGCGGTTGGCGCAGACGCAGGTCTGGCCGGCGTTGCGGTATTTGGAGGCGAGCGCGCCGGCGATGGCGGCGTCGAGGTCGGCGTCGTCAAACACGATAAAGGGTGCGTTGCCGCCAAGCTCCAGCGACAGCTTCTTCATGGTGTCGGCGCACTGGCGCATCAACAGCTTGCCGATGCGGGTGGAGCCGGTGAAGGAGAGTTTACGCACCGTCTTGTTGTTGCACAGCTCGTTGCCCACCGTCGCGGCCTGATGGCTGGTGACGATGTTGATGACCCCGGCCGGGATGCCAGCCTGCTCCGCCAGTGCCGCCAGCGCCAGGGCGCACAGCGGCGTCTCGGCGGCCGGCTTGATGACGATGGTGCAACCGGCGGCCAGCGCCGGGCCGGCCTTGCGGGTGATCATGGCGATGGGGAAGTTCCAGGGGGTGATGGCGGCGACCACCCCGACCGGCTGCTTGATGGTGGCCAGCCGGCGATCGCTGGAGAAGCCCGGAATGGTGCGGCCGTAGGCGCGTTTGCCCTCTTCCGCGAACCACTGGATGAAGCTGGCGCCATAGGCCACTTCCCCCTTGGCCTCGGCCAGCGGCTTGCCCTGCTCGCAGGTCATGATGCGGGCCAGCTCCTCCTGGTTGGCCATGATGAGCTCGAACCAGGCGTAGAGCCGGTTGCTGCGCTCCTTGGCGGTGAGCGCGGCCCAGCCGGGCTGGGCCGCGTGGGCGGCGGCGATGGCGCGGCGGGTGTCGCCCTCGTCCATGTCGGGCACCTGGGTAATGACCTGACCGGTGGCCGGGTTGTGCACCTCGAACCGGCGTCCGCCGCCGGCTTCACACCAGCGGCCATCTATATAGGCAAGGGATTTGATCAGGGAGAGTGCGGGTTGTGATGCTGACATAGATAGCAAGCCTCGATTGTGGGTCAGGGGGCCGGCTCATCCTGTGCCGCCACCGTATAGAATAATAAGCACAGGAAGACCATAAATTGAGCTGAAATGTTTTTCAAGTGTTAAATATATTTGAGTAAACTGTGTCTCGCGTGCTAGAAATGGAGCTGTTGGAGCGATTTTACCGGTTTTTGCGGTGCAGGGTGTGCAAAATAATGAACGTCATGTGCTGTGCAGGATAACAAACAGGCCGGTCAGGTTGACTCGCTATTTTAACCGGGTGCCCAGCTGGCACCTGACAGGCACACAGGGAGGTGGCCGAATGCAGCAATCACAGGGCGAGACGCGCTGGCAGTCCATGACCGACAATCCCATGACGGGCAAAGGGGTGGCGCAGAGCATGGGTGAGCGTCTGGCGGCGACCCGGCGGCGGCTTGGGCTCTCCCAGCGGCGGGTCGCCGAGCTGAGCGGGCTGACCCATGGCGCCATCTGCATGATAGAGCAGGACAAGGTGAGCCCCTCGGTGGCCTCTTTGCAAAAGCTGCTCAGTGTCTATGAACTGCCGCTGTCGCGTTTTTTCGCGGAAGAGGAGGGCGGTACGCCGAGCGTGGTGATCAAGGCCGAGCAGCTGATCGAGCTGGGCAGCCAGGGGGTCTCCATGAAGCTGGTACACAACGGCAACAACCGCCGCCAGCTCGGCTTCATGCTGGAGACCTACGCCCCCGGTACCGACACCGGCGGCCAGGTCACGCATCTGGGGGAGGAGGTGGGCACCGTGCTGGAGGGATCGGTGATCTTGACGGTGGCGGGCCAGGCCTATCCGCTCAGCGCCGGGGACAGCTACGTGATCGACACGGGCGAGCCCCACAGTTTCAGCAATCCGTCGGGGCAGGTGTGTCGCATCGTCAGCGCTCACACCCCGGCCAACTTCTAGTGCCGAGACATCGTCTCGTTTGGGAAAAGAACCGGTAAGGAAACAGGGATCATGACCGAACATGTAAACAGTTACTACGCAGCCAGTGCCAATAAACACGCGCCCTATCCGACACTGACCGAACAGCTGGAGTGCGACGTCTGCGTCATCGGGGCGGGTTATACCGGCCTCTCCAGCGCGCTGCACCTGGTGGAAAAGGGCTATTCGGTGGTGGTGCTGGAGGCGGCCCGGGTGGGTTTTGGCGCCAGCGGTCGCAACGGCGGCCAGATCGTCAACTCCTACAGCCGTGACATCGACACCATAGAAGCGAACTGCCCGCCGGATCAGGCCAGGCTGCTCGGTTCCATGCTGTTTGAGGGGAGCCAGATCATCCGCGAGCGGATCAAGCGCTACAACATCCAGTGCGATCTGCAGGAGGGTGGGGTGTTCGCCGCCGAGACCGAGAAGCAGCTGCACGAGCTCAAGGCGCAGCAGGCGCGCTGGGAGAAGTGGGGCAACGACAAGCTGGAGCTGCTCGATGCCGACGGCGTGCGCGAGGTGGTGGCGAGCGATCGCTACGTCGGTGCCCTGCTCGACAAGAGCGGCGGCCACATCCACCCCCTCAACCTGGCGTTGGGGGAGGCAGAGGCCATCCGCTTGCAGGGGGGCAAGATCTTTGAGCAGTCCGCCGTCATCAGCATCACCCCGGGCACGCCTGCGCTGGTCAAGACCGCCAAGGGGGCGGTGAAGGCGCGCTTCGTGGTGGTGGCCGGCAACGCCTATCTTGGCAATCTGGTGCCTGAGCTCGCCGGCAAAAGCATGCCCTGCGGCACCCAGGTGATCGCCACCGAGGTGCTGGGGGAGGAGCGGGCTCGCTCGCTGTTGCCGCAAAACTACTGCCTGGAAGATTGCAACTACCTGCTCGACTACTACCGAACCTCCGGCGATCACCGGCTGATCTATGGCGGTGGCGTGGTCTATGGGGCGCGGGATCCGGCGGACATCGAGCGGCTGATCATCCCCAAGATGCTGAAAACCTTCCCCCAGCTGGCGGACGTCAAGGTGGAGTACACCTGGACCGGCAACTTCCTGCTCACCCTGTCGCGGCTGCCGCAGTTTGGCCGCATCGGCTCCAACATCTACTACATGCAGGGCTACAGCGGCCATGGCGTCACCTGTACCCATCTGACGGGCAAGCTGCTCTCCGAGGTGTTGAGCGGTCAGGCGGAGCGCTTCGATGCGTTTGCCAAACTGCCGCACTACCCCTTCCCGGGTGGCCGCCTGTTCCGGATCCCCTTCACCGCCGCCGGCGCCGCTTGGTATACCTTGCGCGACCGGCTGGGGGTGTGAGTCAGCGTGCGCCGAGTCTGATCTCCATGAAAAAAGAAACACCGCCAGCTGGCGGTGTTCTTCTTTATATGGGCTCTTATTGAGCCAGGGATTTCAGTTGCTGCTTGTCCGGCGGGTTGTTCCAGTCGATGGGGCCGTGGGTGAAGCGGTATTGCAGGCGGGGCAGGCTGGTTTCCAGCCACTCTTCGCGAAAATAGGCGTAGCCCTGATCCCAGTCCGGGTCGTTGGCCCAGCCGGTTTGCAGGAAGTAGAGCCGGGTGCCCTGGCCTTCCGGCACGAATCGCAGGCTGACCTGGGTCTTCTGCAGGCGTATGTGGGGCAGGGAGGGCGGAAAATTCCAGCTGAAGCTGAGCAGGTCGTGGGGCATGACGGCCATCACCCGGCAACCTTCGCTGCCACGTTCACCCAGCGGGGCATCGGGTCTGAAATAGATTTCGAAGGGACCATTCGGTTCGGGCACCATCAGGCACTCCGGCGCCAGAAAACTGCGCAGGCCACTCTCGGTTGTCCAGGCGCGCCAGACATCGTCGATATGGGCCGGAACAAAGATGTTGCCTTCTATCTGCTTGTTATCCATAAATCAGCGAGCCTCAAACCATCCATACATGGGACTCAGGCAGTATAGTCCCATGGCTCATGAAATGGACAGAGGTGTGTCACACCCCTGCCATCGCCGAGAGACTATTATGCCCGTGCGATTTGACATGGTGCCTGTGTTCCATTGAGAGTGGGATCAGGCAGTCACAATGACAAGGGCGCTTTGATGATCAGAGTCATGCAAGAGACGGATATTCCCCAGCTGGCGCAGCTGTTTCTCAAAGGGCGGCGGCAGACTTTTCACTGGGTCGATCCCGCTCATTTTCGGCTGGAAGATTTTGACGAGCAGACCCGGGGCGAGCAGATCTGGGTAGCCGAGCAGGGGGGAGCGCCTTGCGGGTTTGTCTCCATCTGGGGAGATGAAAGCTTCGTTCACCACCTGTATGTCTCGGCCGACTGGCATGGGCAGGGGGTGGGGCGGGCCCTGCTGAGTCACGGGTTGGCCTCTTTTCAAAAGCCCGCCTCGCTCAAGGTGGCGACCCACAACACGGCGGCGCTGGCCTTTTATCATCGATTGGGATGGCAGAATACGGCAGAAACAGGCCACTGCGAGATCACCGGCCCCTGGCGGCAGTTGATCCTGGAATAGGGCACCAGCGCCCTGCGACTGATCAGATCATGGTTGTAGAGCTGCATTGCCGGCAGTAACGAGCGGATGCTGCCGGTAATATATAGTGTCAATCGTCTACCTTGAGTCTCATGTGGGTGAGTCAGGTTTTAACAACCGTGGCCAATTGTAAAAATAGCGGTCGCAACTGTGATGGAAAATATAACGGGGCACATCTGCGCTATTTGCCATACCCGGTATGGGGAATTGCATGGCAAAAGATGAGCTGGTGTGACGTAATGGGGAATGGCTGAATAAAGTCAGCGGTATATTCAGCCGCTCTTTTTTGTTAAGAAAGTGACAGCGGCTATAAAATCATTATGTTGTCATCAAACAGCCGTGCTATTCTCAAGCTGTGTTATCCCTGTGACAAACAAAAATAATTCTGTGAGGAAGTAATGAACGAGTTTCTGAAAGTTCTGCTGAACATTCGCAGCCTGCGCGCTGCCATCCGTGAATTGCCGTTTGAACAGCTGCAAGAAGCAAAAGAAAAGTTCGAGCTGGTATATAACGAGCGTGCCGAGTCTGTTGAACAAGAGCGTGCCGAACAGGAAGAGCGTCAGCGCAAGCTGAGCGAGTTCACTGAAATGCTGCAGCAGGCCGGTATCGACCCCCGTGAGCTGCTGAACAGCGCCGCCGCCCCGGCTGCCGCTGCTGGTGCGACCAAGAGCAAGCGCGCCCCGCGTCCTGCCAAGTACAAGTACCAGGAAGATGGCCAGGAGAAAACCTGGACCGGTCAGGGCCGCATGCCGAAAGCCATTGCCGAACAAGTGGCACTGGGCAAGGATCTGAATGATTTCCTGATCTGATCCACGGGATCAGTCATGAATGATGCCGCCCATGAGGCGGCATTATTATTTGTGCTCACCAAAAATATCTTCTGTCAATTCCCCAACTCCCCTGATACGACCTTGTTGTGTCGCATTCAGACCGGCACTTTGCACGTCAATTGGTCGCCCCATGATGGAACGATTAATTGCAGATGGTCGTACCGATGGCTTCCTGTGCCCGCTTTTGCTGTCATCGTGATCATCGGAATGTCAGCCATATCTGGACTCATATAGCCCGTCAGGTATTAGCTGGCTGACGATGTGGCAATGGGAAACGCATTAAGTCAGTCGCAAGGCGTGCCTCTTTTTTGCTCCGCAATCCGCCGGGTTTTACGGCGTGGTTATCCACCCTGACTGGGGGAACCGCTTGTCTGCGGCGTGCAGTGGGTAATACCTGAGCCAACATATTATTAATTCCAGCCGGATCCAAATGTCAGCGTACTTTGCATGGAAAAAGAGTGAGCTGGTCATTTAATCGGTAGACCCGAGCAGTCGACAGGGCAGGAATATCGGCAAAATAATAAGGCTCCCGTTGTGGGAGCCTTATTGCTGATGGTCGTTCAACTGGCCAGCTGGGCATGCCAGCGGGCGGTGTCCGGTTGTGCCCGACCAGGGTGCAGGCGCCGTGTCTCGACGGCCTCTGCCAGCATGGCGAGCAGGGTCTGGGTATCGTCCCAGCACAGACAAGCATCGGTGACCGACTGGCCATATACCAGCTCGGTCAGCGGCGCCGGTTTCTGGCTGCCCCCCTGCAGGAAGCTCTCGACCATGACGGCGGCGATGGCATCGCTGCCTTCCCCCAGCTGGCGGCAGAGCTCTCCTGCCACCCGGATCTGGTTCTTGTGCAGTTTCTGGCTGTTGCCGTGGCTGCAATCCACCATCAGCCGGGGCGTGAGCCCCTGCCGTGCCAGTCGCTCGGCCGCCTCTTCCACGTCGCCCTGGTGATAATTGGGGCGGGTGCCGCCGCGCAAGATGATGTGGCCGGCCGGGTTGCCCTCACTCTTGATCACCACCATGCCGCCCTGGCTGCCGGGGGCGGTAAACAGGTGAGAGGCTTCACTGGCCTGGATGGCATCGATGGCCACCCGGATGTTGCCATCGGTACCGTTCTTGAAACCGATGGGACAGGGCAGGGCAGAGGCCAGCTGCCGGTGCACCTGTGACTCCGTGGTCCGGGCGCCGATCGCCCCCCAGCTGATGAGATCGGCCAGGTAGAGGAAGCTGGTGGTATCGAGAAACTCGGTGGCGGTGGCCAGCCCCAGCTGGTTGATGTCGAGCAGCAGCTGGCGTGCCAGCTGCAGGCCATGACCTATGTCGTTGCTGCCGTCCAGATGGGGATCGAACACCAGCCCCTTCCAGCCCACCGTGGTGCGGGGCTTCTCGAAATAGGTGCGCATCACGATCTGCAGCCGATCCCGATAGTCGTGGGCCAGCACTGCCAGCCGCCGGGCGTAATCGAGGGCGGCGAGGGGATCGTGAATGGAGCAGGGACCGATGACCACCAGCAGGCGATCGTCATCCCCGCTCAGGATCTGGCGAACCTGCTGACGGTGCTGATCGATCCCGGTTGCCAGGTCGGCTGGACAGGGGTGAAGTGCCAACAGGTCGGCAGGAGTGGGGAGAGCCTCCACCGCGAAGGCGCGCATTACCGAGTTCAAGACTGCCATCTGGATTACCTTGCTGTGCAAATGGAGTGAATGACGTGCACTCCACACCGGGACCCGGACGAGAGAGCTGCAATGGGGCGTCATCACCTGTTATTGTTGAGAGTGATTATCATTATCTTGTTGTCGGCCGCAAATGCAAGCACAACCGAGCGGCATACCAGAATGGGGGGAGAACAGGCGGGTGGCATCGCACCAATGGCAATCAAGCCCATGGCCGGTAGACCATGAGCTTGTTATTTCAGGGGAAAATCAGCTGGTTCAGCTGTCCATCACGTCGTGACGCGCATGGTGATAGGCCTCTTCATCCTTGCCGTGGCGCCAGTAGGGCACGGCGTAGACCCGGGTGCGATCCACCTCGAGTGTGCGCCGTACGTGGCGGCGCATGGGGACCACCAATCCCTCTTCCCCGCCAAACCAGAAGTAGCTCTGTTGCTCCTCCAGCGGCAGGGCGGTGAAGTACTCCACCAGCGGCTCCGTCTCTTCGGGGGAGCCGACAAACCAGCGCAGGGTCACCCCGGCGGGCAGCGACAGATCCTGCACATCTTCCTGATAGGGCACCAGCAGGGCGATGTGGCCGCGGGCATCGGCGGGCATCACCTCGGCCATGGCGCTGATGGCGGGCAGTGCGGTGAGATCCCCCACCATGTAGTAGTGGCTGGCAGGCTGCAGCATGGAGTCCGGACCACCGGGGCCCGAGATGGCCAGCAGGTCGCCAGGCTTGACCTCGTTGGCAAAGCGGCTGGCGGGACCGCCATCGCCGTGCAGGGCGAAGTCGATATCCAGCTCCAGCGCCTCGCGGCGAAACGCGCGAATGGTGAAGGTGCGCATGATGGGGCGCTGGCTCGGGTCTTCCCAGCGCGGCCCCTGCGGGGTGGGGGTGGGCAGTACGGCATGGGCCTGGCCCGGCTGGGGCAGCATGATCTTGATATGGGCGCCGCCACAGGTGAAGGGGTAGTCAGCGAGCTCCGGGCTGGTCAGGCAGATCCGGCGCAGGTGCGGGCTCACATCCTGAATGTGCTTGACCGTGAGCAGACGGGGACGATTGACCGGGGCGGACTGGGACATGGGCATACTCCTGACTGATAATGGCGCCCATTTTTCATTAAATGAAAATTATTATCAATTGCTTTGTGTGCCAGCGGTCAGACCCTGGCCGAGGGGAAAAGGCACACAAGGGGAGAAATAAGGGAGAGGCCTCATGCCCTCGCGCGGTGCGAGGGCATGAGACAAGGCAGCTCAGCTGCGATCGCTCCCCCCCAGTGCCTTGTAGATCCTGGCCATGGTGTTGAGCTGCTCCTTCTGCTGGCCGAGCAGGGCGAGCTCGGCATCCCACAACCGGTTCTGCTCATCCAGCCAGGGTTGCACCCCGGTGGCGCCGGCCTGGTAGCGGGCTCTGGCCAGCCGCACCGCCTCTTTGGCAAACGCCAGCTGTTCGGCCAGATAGCTCAGGCGCTGCTCGCCGTGGTGGCGGGCGGCCAGGCCATCCTCCACCTCCACCAGCGCGCTGTAGAGCTGCTTGCGAAACTCCGCTTCGGCTATCTGGTAATCGAGCCTGGAGCCCGCGATGGCGAGCCGGGTCTTGTTGTACTCGAGGAAGGGCAGCGCCAGCGTGGCGCCCAGGGTACCCACCGGGTTTTGCAGCACCTGTGTCAGGGTGTCCGAGCTGCTGCTGGCCCCGCCGGTCAGGCTAAGGGTGGGGTAGAAACCGGTGCGGATCTCGTCCCCCTTCGCCAGGGTCTTGCGCAGGCGCAGCTCGGCGGCGCGCACGTCGGGCCGCCGCGCCAGTACATCGGCCGGAATGCCGACCGCCAGCGTGGGGATGGGGGCCGTCGGCAGCGCCTTGGGTTCGAACGCCAGCGGGCCGCTGCTGCGGCCGAGCAACAGCCGCAGGGCATTGCGGGCCTGCTCCTGCTGCATCAGGAGCGAGCTGAGCTCCGCCTGCTTGCCGGCTTTCTGCTGGCTGGCCTGCACCAGGTCGAGTCGGGTCACGGCGCCGGCCCGGTACTTGGCCTGGGTCAGCTGCTCGGCGCGCTCATAGTTGGCGAGCTGCTGCTGGCCGAGGGTGATGGCCGAGCCGAGATAGGCCAGCTGCCAGTACTGCTCCAGCGCCTTGCCGATCAGCATCAGACGGGTGGCTGCCAGATCCTGGGCGGAGGCCTCGGCCTCCCAGCTCGCCTGATCCCGCACCGAGGCGAGCCGACCCCACAGATCCACCTCGTAGCCGAGGGTCAGGGAGGGGCCCATGCTGCCGCTGGCCTTGCCGCTCTTCAGATCCTTGGTGCCATTGCCGCTGATGCCGGCATTGACCGAGGGGGTCAGGTTGGTGTCGGCCAGATCGGCGCCGAGCAGGGCACTGCGCAGGCGCAGGCCGGCGACCTGCATGTCCGGGTTGGCAGCCAGCACGGCCTCGATCAGCCGATCCAGCTCGGGGTCGTGGAAGCCTTGCCACCAGGGGCCGGCCTGCTGCCGGGTGAGGCCGTCGTCCGGCTGTTGCCAGTGGTCGGCCAGCGCCAGCTCCTGCCGCTGATAGCTGCTCTGCTGGCTGCAGGCACTGAGACCGAGCGCCAGGGTGAGGCAGAGCCCCAGTTTGGATAAGTGGTACATCGTCATTCCCTCGCCAGCGCCTCGACCGGATCGAGCCGGGCGGCATTGCGGGCGGGCAGATAGCCAAACAGGATCCCGATGAGCGAGGAACAGCCAAACGCCATCAGGATGGAAAAGAGCGAAAAATGCATCTGGATGCTCTCCACGAACAGGGAGAAGAGCAGGCCGATGAAGAGGGAGACGCCGACCCCGAGCATGCCGCCCAGCAGGCTCACCATCACCGCCTCGATCAGAAACTGCTGCAGTATGTCCGACTGGCGGGCGCCGACCGCGATGCGAATGCCAATCTCGCGGGTACGCTCCACCACCGACACCAGCATGATGTTCATCACCCCGACGCCGCCGACGATGAGGGAGATCACCGCGATGGCGGAGACCAAGAGCGTCATGGTGGCGGTGGTCTTCTCCACCGACTTGATGATGCTGTCGCTGCTGAAGGTGAAAAAGTCCTTCACCCCGTGGCGCTGGGTCAGCAGCTCGATGGCGGCCTGTTCGGCCAGCGCCGGCTGCACCCCGTCCTTGACCCGGATGGTGAGCTGACTGAAGTGGTTCTGGGAGATGAGGCGGCTCATCACGGCGCTGTAGGGCAACCAGACGTTCACCGACTGGCTGCTGCGGCCAAATCCGGTCTCCTCTTCCACCACGCCGATGATGCGCACCGGCAGGGTGCCGACCAGTACCACCTGGCCGACGGGATCCTGCTTGCCGAGCAGGCTCTCGATGGTCTTGCCGTCCACCACCGCCACCGCCGCCCGGTTCTGGATGTCACGCTCGTCGAACAACCGGCCGTTGGTGAGTTTCATCCCCTTGACCCGGAAGAAGTCGTTGCCGACCCCCACTATGCTGCCGCTGCTGGTCTTGTTGCGATAACGCAGCTGGCCGGGGGCGGCTATCTGGGGACTGGCGCCTTCCAGGTAGGGCTGACCGAGCAGGGCATCGAGATCCCGCTTGTTGAGGGTCTGGATGCTGGTCGCCTTCTCGTCCCCCCAATCCTTGCCGGGGAAGATGTCGATGGTGTTGGTGCCCATGGCGTTGATCTGATCGATCACCTTGGCGCGGGCTCCCTGACCGAGCGCCACCACGCTCACCACGGCGGCGATGCCGATGATGATGCCAAGCATGGTGAGGAAGGTGCGCATGCGGTGGGCCAGCATGGCGTGCAGCGCCATGCGCGCCGCTTCCCGGTAGCGATCCCAGTCGTGGCCAGCTCCTTCCTTGCCGGCAGGGGCAGCGGTCGGGGTCACGGGGACGGCCGCCGGCTTGCGGCCGCTGTCCTCCTGCACCCGGCCATCTTTCAGGGTGATGATCCGGTCGGCGTGGCTGGCCACCTCCATGTCGTGGGTCACCAGAATGATGGTGTGGCCCTGGGCGTGCAGCTCCTTGAGAATGGCCATCACCTCCTTGCCGCTCTGGCTGTCGAGGGCCCCGGTCGGTTCGTCCGCCAGGATCACCTCGCCGCCGTTGGCCAGCGCCCGGGCGATACTGACCCGCTGCTGCTGGCCGCCGGAGAGCTGGCTCGGGGTGTGATGGCTGCGATCGCTGAGCCCCAGCCGGGTGAGCAGTGCCTGGGAGCGGGCCTGGCGCTCGGCCCGCGGCGTACCGGCGTAGACGGCCGGGATCTCCACGTTGGCGGCGGCATTGAGGTGCGGCAGCAGGTGGTAGCGCTGAAAGATGAAGCCGAAGTGGTGGCAGCGCAGCCGGGCGAGGGAGAGGGCATCCAGGGTGGCGGTATCCTGGCCGCGGAACAGGTACTGGCCGCTGCTCGGCCGATCGAGGCAGCCCAGCAGGTTCATCAGGGTCGACTTGCCGGAGCCGGAGGCGCCGACGATGGCGATCATCTCCCCCGCCTCGATGGTGAGGTCGAGCGGATGGAGCACGGTCACTTCCTGCTCCCCGCTCTGATAGCGGCGCTCGATCCCCTTGAGCTGGATCAGCGGCTCGCTCACAGCATGATCTCCACGTCATTGTTGCTGGCCGGCTTGCCCTGACCCAGGGTGACCTTCTCCTGCTCGCTCAGGCCGCTGACCACTTCGATCTTGATGTCGTCCTTCATGCCGGTCTTGATGCGGCGGGTCTCCTTCTGATCGTCCTCCTTGAGCAGGGTGACCTCGTACTCGTTTTCACCGAGCTTCTTGCCAAGGGCGGTCTGCGGAATGGTCAGCACCTGCTTGCGCTCGCCGAGCACTATGGTGACCTGGGTGGTCATGGCGACCCGCAGGGTGTGATCCGGGTTGGGCACGTCGAACAGGGCGTAGTAGTAAACGGCGGCGTTGCTGGTGGCCGTGGTGCTGGTGGCCTGCTCGTTGATGTTGGTGGGAGCCAGCTCGACGGTGCGCAGGGTACCGTGGTAGCGGGTATCCGGGTCCCCCATCAGGGTGAAGTAGACCGGCATGTCGGCCTTGACCCGGGTGACGTCCGCTTCCGAGATCTGCGCCTTGACCGTCATGGTCTCCAGGTTGGCGAGCTTGAGCAGGGTCGGCACCGTCTGGCTGGCGGCCAGGGTCTGACCCTGACGGGTCACAATGCTGACGACGGTGCCATCCATGGGGGCCTGAATGCGGTTGTAGCCGAGCTCGGTCTTGGTTCGCTCCACCTTGATCTGGGCATTCTCGACCTCGGCCTGGGCGCTTTGCAGCTCGGCCCTGGTCACGGCCAGGAGGGCTTCGGCGCTCTCCAGATCGGCGCGCGAGCTCGCCTCCTGCCTGAACATCTGCTGCTGACGGCGCCAACTCAGCTCGTTCTGCTTGAGCTGGGCCTGCTTGATCTTGAGCTGGGCGCGGCGGCTGGCGAGATCCGCCTCGGCGGTCTTGAGGTTGTTCTGGGCGATCAGCGGGTCGATCTCGGCCAGCAAATCCCCCTGCTTGACCTTCTGGCCCGCTTCCACCGCGAGATAGGTGACCTGGCCGGAGACCTGGGCACCGACATCCACCTGCTCGATGGCCTGCAGTACCCCGCTGGCCAGCACGGTCTGTTCCACATCCTGACGGGTCACCTGGGCGGTCAGCACCGGCTCGGGTGTCTTGCTCGGCCAGAGCAGCCAGCCGATGGCGAGCAAGGGGACGAGGGCGAGCAGGGCAATTTTTCTCTGCTGGGGAGTTATGTTCATGTTTCACCTGAAAGAAGCGAACGAAGGCGTGCAAGGGCAATATCCTGCAGCAAACGAGGCTTAAAAAACAGCGATGAATATGTAAGGAAACATGTAGATAGCCTTGTCATTAGGCCGGGGCTATGAGGAGGACAAGCAGGGGATGGCGGGGTAAAAAGGACCCCGAAAGGGAGGTGGCAACAGGGTGCCCACCTCACGGGTGGGCACCCCGGTCATCAACCGACGGCTTTGAGCTGCTCGCTGTAGGGCTCGTGGCAGATCTGTATGTCGATCGGCAGCTTGTAGATGAGCAGGCGGGCGAGGGAGCCTTCCATCCAGTGGTGGCGGCTGCCGACCAGCAGCAGATCGGTCGGGTTGGCAGCCAGCCAGCGTTTCAGGTCGGGCACCACGTCATCGACCACCAGACACTGATAATCCACCGGATGCTGCAGGGTGGTGATGAGCTCGCTGATGATGGCCTTGGCATCCAGCGTGCCCTGGGCGCTGCGCTCCTCTTCCGACAGCGACAGGCTCTTGCGGCGCATCTTGCTGCTGTGGGTCAGGTGCAACAGGGTCAGCTCGCCCCCCATGGCTTGTGCCAATTGACTCGCTTTGGCCAGCGTCTCCTGCTCGTAATCCTTGCCTTCCAGCAACAGCACAATATTGGTTGAGGTCATAAGCAGTTCTCCCTTGGCATGGCGCGGGTCACCGGGGACAAACGGCCTGTCCCATACCACTGTGTGCCCGCTATGTGTCGCATAGCACGAACCTGGCTCTCTGTTCGGCAGGCGTCACCTCGTGTCGGTGATGCATCGCCAGGCCATGTTCGTTTACATCATCATAACAGACTGAGTTGAATGGAAAATGAAGGAAAACCGGGTTTTGGCGGGAAAATGGGATACGAGGCGTTAAAAGTGTGAGCAAAGCATGAGTCGTCTGGCCGGGAAGCGCCGTGAATGGGCCGGTGGGGCAGATATTGAGGGGGCTGAAAAGAGGAGTGGGCGGCGAGCCGGCAGAGGCCGGCCCGCCGCCTGGGGTCAGACCTGCTCGCCGGAGAGATAGCGGGTCAGCCAGGGCAGCCCCTCCTTCTTGCGGCTGACGGCACCAACCAGATGCGTTGGCTGCTCGGGCAGAATGCCGTTGCTGGCGAAGTAGAGCTGGCTGCCCCCCTTGGCCAGGTCGGTCAGCATCAACACATAGGCATCCAGCTCGTCCTGCATCAGCCGCGCTTGCATGGCTTGTTCCAGCTCGGCCTGGCGGCTGTGCAGCTGGGCGGGATCCATCACGCAGATCTGGCTGACATAGAGCTGGTAGCCGGCGATCTGGTAGGCCTTCTCATCGGCGGCAAGCAGCTCGGTCATGGGGGCGTCACCGAGCTGGGTGCGCCGTTCCAGCAGGGTCTGGGCAAAAGGCTCCAGCGCCAGATCGGCCAGCGGCAGCAGGGCATGGACGGCGGCGCGGTCGCGGGCCGTGGTGGTGGGTGAGGTGAGGCTGAAGGTATCGCTGATGATGGCCCCCAGCAGCAGGCGAGCCTGGGCGCGGGAGAGGGTGTCATAGCCCATCAGCTCCAGCAGCACGGTGGCGCTGCACCCGACGGCCCGGATCCAGGCATCGAGCGGGCCCCGGGTGATGAGGGTACCGATGCGATGGTGATCGATGAGGCCCTGCACGTCCGCCTCGGCCAGCCCTTCTGGGCCCTGCTCCAGCTCGCTGAAATCCACCAGGAACACCTCCTTGTTGGCCACGCTGCCCTGCAGCAGAGGCGGGGCAGCAACGCCGGCGGTTTCCAGAATGAATCGGGTTTCCGCAATGGGCTCACCGAGGGCGTAGGCCTGAGCCGGCCGACCCTGACGATTGAGCCAGTCGGCGGCAACCAGAGCGGTACAGATACTGTCGCTGTCGGGATTCTTGTGACCAAACACGTGGAGCATGGTGCCATTCCTGCGGTTGATGACGTACCTGAGGCAAGATCAGGTATGCGGGGCAAATGGGAAAACAGGGGCTGACCCCCGCTCTGGTTTCACTCTATGCGCCGTCCCTGCTGATGGCAACCGGCGCAGGCCGCCCTACGGCGGGCGAAACCCTGTGGTCAAAGGGGCGCACACTTCTGCTGCTGAATCGTCTTGGGGCAGGGCAGGGAGGCAAGCCCGGACAGGGAGACAAGCGGGAGGAGATGGCTGTGTGGCAAGCGCTGGCGGGCTCGCCCATGGCCGCAAGGTTCACGTTGCAAGAGGTGGATAGAGGGATGGGCAAGCAAAGAGATGAGACTGTGGCTCGGGTTGGTTAGCGACAAGGATGCTCCAACCCGGTCAGGCAGCCGTGACCATGCAAAGCGCCAGGGAGTGCTCTCTCCAGGATGCGGCAACGGCGGCATGGTGATGATGCACCAGTTGCTAAGCCACAAACCGCTGTCACCAGCTGGCGGGGTGACGCGGGGTCCCTGTTCCTCACCGTGGGCCCCGCGTGCAGATGGCTGACCTGTATCTCAGCAGGCCAGCAATTCGCGGGCGTTGGCCAGGGTATTGTCGGTGATCTGGTCTCCCCCCAGCAGGCGGGCCAGCTCGTTGAGACGGGCCCCTTGATCCAGCGCCTGCATCTGGGTTTCCGTGGTCTTGCCGTCGGTGTGCTTGCTGACCACCATGTGCTGATGGCCCTTACCCGCCACCTGTGGCAGGTGGGTGACCACCATCACCTGGGTGGATTCACCCAGCTGGCGCAAGAGGCGCCCCACCACGGCGGCAGTCGGGCCGCTGATCCCCACATCCACCTCGTCGAAAATCAGGGTCGGGGTCGAGACCTTGCGGGCGCTGATGACCACGATGGCCAGGCTGATGCGCGACAATTCACCGCCGGAGGCCACCTTGCCGAGCGGCTGGATGGGCTGGCCCGGGTTGGTGGTGACCATGAACTCCACCCGATCGATGCCAAGGGGCGAGAGGCTGCTCTGGGCATCGGGGCGTACCTCGATGGCGAAGCGGCCATCCGGCATCGCCAGCTCGTGCATGCTGGCACTCACCTTGGCGCCGAGCTCCTCGGCGTAGCGCTGGCGACTCTGGCTCAGGGCCTCGGCGGCTTGTACGAAGGCCAGGCGGGCCTCGGCCAGCTCGTCTTCCATCCCCTCCAGGCGCTCCTCGTCGGAGTTGAGGCGCGCCAGATCGGCGGCCAGCTCCTGGTGGTGCAGGGCCAGCTCGGCCGGTTTGACGTGGTGCTTGCGGGCGAGATTGATGGCCTTGGAGAGGCGGGCTTCCAGCTCGTTGAAACGCTCGGGGTCCAGCTCCAGCCGGTCCAGATAATTGCGCAGCTCGCTGTGGCTCTCCTGCACACCGATCAGCGCTTCGTTGAGCATGCCGAGCACGTCGCCAAGCCGGCTATCCATGGCGACCAGGCTCTCGGCCCGATCGACGACGGTCTGCAGCAGGCCGGCGATGGTGGTCTCCTCGTTGTCATAGAGCAGGTCGAGACAGGCGCCGCACTCCTGCATCAGCTCGGTGCCGTTGGCCAGGCGCTGGTGCTCCTCTTCGATCTCTTCAAACTCCCCCGGCTGCAGGGCGAATTCGTCCAGCTCCTGCACCTGATATTCGATGAGCTGACGACGGGCCTCCCGCTGCTGCTGCTCGGCCTTGAGTCGGTTGAGTTCGTTCTGCAACTGGCGCCACTGCTGGTAGTGGCGACGCACCTCATCGAGCAGCAGATGGTGGCCGGCGTAGCCATCGAGCAGGGCGAGCTGGTAGTCGGGTTTGAGCAACATCTGGTGGGCATGCTGGCCATGGACGTTGACCAGCAGCTGGCCCAGGTTCTTGAGCTGGGTGAGGGGGACGGGCACGCCGTTGATGTAGCTGCGCGAGCGTCCCTCGGCGGAGATGACCCGCCGCACGATACACTCCCCTTCGTTTTCCAGCTCGTTGGTGGCTAGCCAGGCGCGGGCGGCCGGGTTGCCGTCCAGCAGGAAGCGGGCGCTGACCTCGCTCTTGTCGCTGTCCGGTCGTACCATGCCGGCCTCGGCCCGTTCCCCCAGGCACAGGCCCAGGGCGTCGATGGCGATGGATTTACCGGCCCCGGTCTCACCCGTGATGCAGGTCATGCCCGGTTGCAGATCGAGTTCGAGAAACTTGACGATGGCGAAGTTGTTGACGGTCAGCTGGGTCAGCATGGTCTCATCCTGTATGGGCCAACATTACTGTGTATGCATCCAGTATATACTGGTTTTCCATACAGTAAAGAGTCGACCCGCAACAGGATGCGCAGGAACGTCAAGCGCGCGTCAGAACAGCTTGCTGCCCCAGCCGAGCTTGTTGCGCAGCACGTGGAAGTAGCTGTAGTCGAGCGGATGCACCAGATGCAGCTTGTGGCTGCTCTTCTTGATGAGGATCTCGTCCCCCGGGTGGACTGCCAGGGTCACCTGACCGTCGCAGCTCACCTGCATGGCGTCATCCTGATTGTCCGGTGAGACCAGCAGCCGCACTTCGCTGTCGGCGTCCAGCACGATGGGACGGCTGCTCAGGGTGTGCGGGAACATGGGCACCAGCGTGATGGCATTGAGCTTGGGGGTGAGGATGGCGCCGCCCGCCGACAGGGAGTAGGCGGTGGAGCCGGTGGGGGTGGCCACTATGATGCCGTCCGAGCGCTGGCTGTACATGAAGCTGCCGTCGATGTAGACCTCGAACTCGATCATGTGGGCAATCTTGCCCGGGTGCAGCACCGCCTCGTTGACCGCCAGATTGTTGGACTTGCGCTCGCCGTGGCGATAGACCGCCGCCTCCAGCAGGAAGCGGTGCTCGCTCTTGTAGTGGCCGCACAGCACCTGCTCCAGCGGCAGCAGGTAATCCTGCGGCGAGAGATCGGTGAGAAAACCGAGGTTGCCCCGGTTCACCCCGATCACCGCCACGTCGAAGCGCGACAGCACCCGCGCGGCCCCCAGCATGTTGCCGTCACCGCCGACCACGATGGCGAGATCCGCCTGCTGGCCCAGCTGCACCAGATCCATCACGTTCTCGTCCATGATGCCGAGGGCATGGGCCACCCGGCTCTCCACCAGTACCCGAAAACCGCGGGTGGTCAGGTATTGATGCAGGCCGGTCAGGGTCTGGTTGGCCCCTTCGTGGTGGGGTTTGCCAATCAGGGCGATGGTTTTGAACGGAGAATCCATAGTCTGTCGGGTCTGGGATGAGTATTGGGGGGAGTATACCGCGCTTTGGGGGGGATTTGTCTGCCACCGGCTGGTCCGGCCGCAGCGGATGCCGGGAAAAAGCCCCAAATTGCCCGCCGCTGCACGCTCTTGGCGATAATGGCGCCCTTTTCCCCTTGAAAGCCGGGGATCCATCCCCATAATAGCGCCAACATAGTCGGCCCATTGCCGTCCGGTCGCTCAACCGGGTGGTCGGGCCCTCAATAAGTAACCCCGGAATTGGAGATGTCATGAACCACGAAGAACAAAAGGTTGAAGCGATGGAGCAAGTGGAAGCCCAGCCAGTCGAGCCGACCGATGTAGACAGTGAAGTGACAGCCGAGCAGGCCCGCATTGCCGAGCTTGAGGCACAACTGGATGCCGCCCAGCAAGCCTCCCTCGAGGAGCGCGAGCGTGCCATTCGTGCCGTCGCCGAGATGGAAAACCTGCGTCGCCGTGCGGCCCAGGACGTGGAGAAGGCCCACAAGTTCGCGCTGGAGAAGTTCGCTGCCGAGCTGCTGCCGGTACTGGACAACCTGGAGCGTGCCATCGAGCTGGCCGACAAGGAAAACGAGGCGCTCAAGCCGATGATCGAAGGGGTCGAGCTGACCCTGAAATCCATGCAGAGCTCGGTCGGCAAGTTCGGCCTCAATCCGCTGGATCCGCTCAATCAGCCGTTCGACCCCAATGCCCATCAGGCGATGAGCATGATCGAAAACGCCGAGCTTGCCCCCAACACCGTCATTGCGGTGATGCAGAAGGGTTACGAGCTCAACGGCCGCGTCATTCGTCCGGCCATGGTGATGGTTTCCAAGGCCCCGGCCTGAGCCCCATCGCTGTGCTGAGCCCGCCGCTCGGCGGGCTTTTTATTGGCAAGTGCCCCGGCCGCGTGGTCGCCGGGGGCACAGATAGCCGGTCTTCATCCTGCCAATGGCAATGAATGAAGGCAGGTTTTTTCAGGGCAGGGCTTGAAGCGGCGGCTTGCGACCCCATATAGGATGCAAGGCCACGGCGGCACAAAAAATTTGATGCCGGGAGCTTGAAAGCCAGATTGGCAGCCCCCACCTAGCCGTTAACGCATTAAGGCGAGCCCCTCGCCAGTTTATTCAAAGTATTTGGAGATTCGTCAAATGGGTAAAATCATCGGTATTGACCTGGGTACTACCAACTCCTGCGTCGCTATTCTGGATGGCGACCATGCTCGCGTGATCGAGAACGCGGAAGGCGACCGTACTACTCCGTCCATCATTGCCTATGCCGATGACGGCGAAATCCTGGTTGGTCAGCCGGCCAAGCGCCAAGCCATCACCAACCCGAAGAACACGCTGTTCGCTATCAAGCGTCTGATCGGCCGTCGTTTCGAAGATGACGAAGTACAGCGCGATCTGGAGATCATGCCGTACGCCATCGCCAAGGCTGACAACGGTGACGCCTGGGTAGAAGTCAAAGGCAAGAAAATGGCACCGCCGCAGATCTCTGCCGAAGTGCTCAAAAAAATGAAGAAGACCGCCGAAGATTATCTGGGCGAGCCGGTGACCGAAGCGGTCATCACAGTGCCGGCCTACTTCAACGATGCCCAGCGTCAGGCTACCAAGGATGCCGGTCGCATCGCCGGTCTGGATGTAAAACGCATCATCAACGAACCGACTGCTGCGGCTTTCGCCTACGGCGTGAACAAGGTCAAGGGCGAGCGCAAGGTTGCCGTGTATGACCTGGGTGGCGGTACTTTCGACATCTCCATCATCGAGATCGACGAAGTGGAAGGCGAGACCACCTTCGAAGTACTGGCGACCAACGGTAACACCCACCTGGGTGGTGAAGACTTCGACAACCGCGTCATCAACTACCTGGTTGAAGAGTTCAAGCGCGAGCAGGGCATCGACCTGCGCAAGGATCAACTGGCCCTGCAACGTCTGAAAGACGCAGCCGAGAAAGCCAAGATCGAGCTCTCTTCCGCCCAGCAGACCGACGTGAACCTGCCGTACATTACTGCAGATGCCACCGGTCCGAAGCACATGAACATCAAGGTGACCCGCGCCAAGCTGGAATCCCTGGTGGAAGACATGGTGAAAGACTCCCTGGAGCCGGTCCGTGTCGCTCTGAAAGACTCCGGTCTGGCCGTTGGCGAGATCGACGACGTCATCCTGGTAGGCGGTCAGACCCGCATGCCGATGGTGCAGAAGGCTGTTGCCGACTTCTTCGGCAAAGAGCCGCGCAAAGACGTCAACCCGGACGAAGCCGTGGCCATGGGTGCTGCCATCCAGGGGGCCGTACTGTCCGGTGACAAGACCGACGTACTGCTGCTGGACGTGACCCCGCTGTCGCTCGGTATCGAAACCATGGGTAGCGTGATGACTGCGTTGATCGAGAAGAACACCACCATTCCGACCAAGAAGTCCCAGGTGTTCTCCACTGCCGAAGACAACCAGTCTGCCGTGACCATTCACGTGCTGCAGGGTGAGCGCAAGCGCGCCAGCGACAACAAGTCTCTGGGCCAGTTCAACCTGGAAGGCATCCGTCCGGCACCGCGTGGTCTGCCGCAGATTGAAGTGACCTTCGACATCGACGCCAACGGCATCCTGCACGTCTCCGCCAAAGACAAGGAGACCAACAAGGAGCAGAAGATCACCATCCAGGCCTCCTCTGGTCTGTCTGATGACGAGATCGAACGCATGGTACGCGAAGCCGAAGCCAACGCGGCCGAGGACAAGAAGTTCGAAGAGCTGGTGCAGACCCGCAACCAGGCTGATGGTCTGGTCCACTCCGTCCGCAAGCAGATCACCGAAGCCGGTGAAGCCCTGCCTGCCGACGACAAGACCAAGATCGAAGCCGCACTGAGCGAGCTGGAAAGCGCCATCAAGGGTGACGACAAGGCTGCCATCGAAGCCAAACAGCAGGCACTGCTGGAAGCGTCCCAGAAGCTGATGGAAATTGCCCAGCAGCAGGCTCAGGCGCAAGGTGCCGCCGGTGCTGATGCCGGTCAGTCCTCTTCTTCCGCCAAGGCTGACGACGACGTGGTCGACGCCGAGTTCGAAGAAGTGAAAGACGACAAGAAGTAAGCCCGACCCAGATGGGCGAAGCAGGCTTCTCCCATCGGCTCAGAATCTGTTCACGGTCTGTCGCGAGAGGCCGTCAGCAAGGTAAAGAGCAGCGCAAGAACCGGAGTGTATGTGAATACATGAGGATTCTGAGCAGCACATGAGCCTTGATCACGGCTTCGTAGTAAGAGTGTGAGCAGATTCGTCAATGAATTTACGGGCGTTGGGTAACCAACGCCCGTCTGCGTAACTGCTGATATAGCAACAGGATAAGTATGTCGAAGCGCGATTTCTACGAAGTGCTCGGGGTATCCAAGGATGCCGACGAACGCGAGATCAAGAAGGCGTACAAGCGTCTGGCCATGAAGTATCACCCTGACCGCAACCAGGGCGATGCCGGGGCCGAAGAGAAGTTCAAAGAGGTCAAGGAAGCCTACGAGATCCTGACCGATGCCAATCTGCGTGCCCGCTATGACCAGTACGGCCATGCCGGCGTGGATCAGAGCCAGGGTGGCGGTGGCCACGGCGGCTTTGGCGGCGGTGCCGATTTCGGCGACATCTTCGGCGACGTGTTTGGCGATATTTTTGGTGGCAGCCGTGGCGGTGGCCGTCGTGGCCCGGCCCGTGGCTCCGATCTGCGCTACACCATGGAGCTGACGCTGGAAGAGGCGGTACGCGGGGTCTCCAAGGAGATCAAGGTGCCGACCCTGGTCCACTGTGAAGTCTGTAACGGCTCCGGTGCCCATACCGGCAGCTCGGCCCAGACCTGCCCGACCTGCCACGGCTCCGGCCAGGTGCAGATGCGTCAGGGCTTCTTCGCGGTGCAGCAGGCGTGCCCGCACTGCCATGGTCGCGGCAAGATCATCAAGGATCCGTGCCGCAAGTGCCATGGCGAGGGTCGCTACCAGAAGACCAAGACCCTGTCGGTCAAGATCCCGGCTGGCGTCGACACCGGCGATCGCATCCGTCTCTCCGGCGAAGGGGAAGCGGGGGAAGCCGGTGCACCGGCGGGCGATCTGTACGTACAGGTACACGTCAAGGAGCACGAAATCTTCGTGCGTGACGGCAACAACCTCTACTGCGAAGTGCCCATCAGCTTTACCGCGGCAGCCCTGGGTGGCGAGATCGAAGTGCCGACCCTGGATGGCCGGGTCAAGCTCAAGGTCACCCCGGAGACCCAGACCGGCAAGATGTTCCGCATGCGGGGCAAGGGCGTGAAGTCCGTGCGCTCCGGCCAGGTGGGGGATCTGATGTGCAAGGTGGTGGTGGAGACCCCGGTCAAGTTGACCGAGTCCCAGAAAGAGCTGCTGCGCCAGCTGGACGAGTCCTTCAGCGGCGCCGCCGCCAAGACCCACAAGCCGAAATCGGAAGGCTTCTTCGAAGGGGTGAAACGCTTCTTCGACGATCTGACCAGCTGATTTTCGCGACCCAGAGATAAAGAGCCGGCCTTGTGCCGGCTCTTTTTTTGTCCCTGTTTTAGCAAGATCCCCGCTTGTTGAGTGGATCCCGATGAGGGATCTTCCTCACAACTTCCGCCAATTCCTGCTGTACGAATGTTATCCCGCTCACACTGTGGCTGAAACGGTTTAGCTGGCATATTGAGTTAGCTAAATTGGTTTAGCTATGCTCTCGTCGTCGATAACAACAGGCCCGACCGGGCAACAGATGACAGGTGAGGACGATGACGATGTGCAAGAACAAGTTGGCGCTGGCGGTAGCGCTGGGATTGGGGATGAGCAGCCCGCTGTGGGCGGCGGATGGCGGTATCGAGGCCCGTCTGGCGGCGCTGGAGGCGCGGGTGCAGGCAGCCGAGGCGCGAGCCACAGCCGCGGAAGCGCGGGCCGATGAGGCCCAGAGCAAGGCAAACGAAGCCCGCGAAACGGCCGTGGTGGCCAAGGCCCAGAGCGAGAAGGTGGACAAGCAGACCGCCGGGGCCCAGGGCTTCGAGTTCCACGGTTATGCCCGCTCGGGCCTCTTGGTCAACGGCAATGGCAACGGGGGCCGCGGCGGCCCCTACGTCACCCCGGCCGGCTCGGTAGGCGGCGCCGTGGGTCGCCTTGGCAACGAGGATGACACCTACATGGAGGCCAACCTGCTGAAGACCCAGACCTTCGCCGATGGCAGCTGGGCCCGCTACAAGCTGATGCTGGCGGACGGGGTGGAGACCAGCAACGACTGGACCGCCAGCGATTCGAGCCTCAACACCCGTCAGGTCTTTGCCGAGATCGGCAATTTGGCGAGCTTCGACGGCCCCTTCAAGAATGCGGTGCTGTGGGCGGGCAAGCGCTTTGACCGGGACAACTTCGACATCCACTGGCTCGACTCGGACGTGGTGTTCCTGGCCGGCACCGGCGGCGGCGTCTACGACGTGCAGCTGGCCGACAGCTGGAAGGCCAACTTCTCTCTCTACGGGCGTGACTACGGCGACATCAGCGCCAGCGGCCTCTCCGACATCGAGAGCTACATCCTCACCATGAACAACCGCGTTGGCAACTGGCAGTGGATGGTGAACGGCCTCTCCGCCAAGGACAACGAGGCACGCACCAACGATGGCGGCGCGGGCCGCGAAGCGGCGAACAAGGGGGCGCACACTCTGCTGGCCTACCACGCCGACAGCTTCTTTGGCATCAACCCCGGCTTCTCCAAGGCGGCCGTGCTGTATGGCCATGGCCTGGGTGCCGAGCTCAAGGGGCTGGGCTCCGACAGCGAGCTGCTGCCGGACGCCGATGCGGTGCGGGTCGCCGTGTTTGGTGCCACCGACCTTGCCCCGCGCTGGCGTATCGCCCCGGCCCTGCTGGCCGAGCAGAGCAAGGATCGTTACGTGAAGGGGGACGAATACGGCTGGGTGACCCTCAATGGCCGGCTGGCCCAGGTGCTGAGCCAGAACGTCGAGCTGGTCTACGAGGCTACCTGGCAGTACATGGACCTGGATCCCAAGGGCTACAAGGGTCGCCAGGCGGTGAGCGGCGACTTCACCAAGCTCACTTTCGCCCCCACCTTCAAGGCGCAGACCGCCGGTTTCTTCGAGCGGCCCGAGTTGCGGGTGTTCGTCACCTGGATGGACTGGTCTTCCGAGCTCGACCACTACGCCAGCAACGATGCCATGGGCCAGAGCAACTTCACCGCCGGCGGTGAATGGAACTTTGGCGTGCAGATGGAAACCTGGTTCTAGTTCGTTATCCCGATCACAAAAATGGCAGCTGGTGCCGGGATCTATTGGTTGGCTAAAACGGTTTAGCTGATAATGCCAGCCAACAGAACAGAATCCGGGTTTGGCAGTCGATCCGATGCAGCAGTGGAGTAGCAAGGTGACGAATCGTGTGTGGGTAATGGGGGATGCGGTGGTGGACTTGATCCCGGAAGGGGAGCGGCACTACCTCCAGTGTCCGGGTGGCGCGCCGGCCAATGTGGCGGTTGGTGTGGCTCGGCTTGGCGGTGAGGCGGCCTTTATCGGCCGGGTCGGTGCCGATCCGTTCGGCCGCTTTATGGCCGACTCCCTGAGCGGGGAGGGGGTGGATATCGCTGCGCTGCGGCTCGATCCTGACCATCGCACCTCTACCGTGCTGGTGGCACTGGATGACGAGGGAGAGCGCAGCTTCACCTTCATGGTGCGTCCCAGCGCCGACCAGTTCCTCACCCCAAATGAGTTGCCCCGCTTCGACGCCGGTCAGTGGCTGCTCACCTGCTCCATCGCGCTCGCCAACGAGCCGGTGCGCAGCAGTTGCCTGCAAGCCATGGCGACCATCCGGGCCGTCGGGGGGCGGGTCTGCTTCGACCCCAACCTGAGGCCAGAGGTGTGGGGCAACCCTGCCGAGATGCTGCCCGTGGTGCGCGAGGCCATGGCCCTCGCAGACGTGGTCAAGCTCTCGGTGGAGGAGCTGCAACTGCTGAGCGGTCTGGACGATCTGGCGGCGGGGCTCGCCACCATAGCGGGGCCGGCGCTGGTGCTGGTGACCCGGGGGGCGGCCGGTGTGGTGGCCCGTCTGGGTGGCGAACAACTGGAGTGGGTAGGGCCGAAAGTGACCCCGCTCGACACCACGGGGGCGGGGGACGCCTTCGTCGCCGGTCTGCTGGCGGCCCTGTCCGGGCGTTCATCGCTGCCGACGTTGGCTGAACTGCCCGCCATTCTGGCCCAGGCCCACGGCTGCGGGGCGCTCGCCACCACGGCCAAGGGGGCGATGACGGCGCTGCCGACCCGCTCCGAACTGGATGCCTTTTTGCGATCAGGCGCAAGCGGCTGTTGATCCGCGGCTAGAAGCCCGGCTCGACAGCCCCTACTCTCATGTGACAAGGGCCCGCCAGCGTGGCGGGTCATAAGAGGAAGAATATGAATATCAGTGCGATAGCCAAGGATCTGGTGCCCCTGCTCGGGGGCAGGGAGAACATCGTCAGCGCCGCCCACTGTGCCACCCGGCTGCGGCTGGTGCTGGCGGACGACAGCAAGGTGAACAAGGCCGCCATCGACAAGCTGGAGGGGGTCAAGGGGTGCTTCAGCAACGCGGGCCAGATCCAGGTGATCTTCGGCACCGGTCTGGTCAACAAGGTCTATGCGGAGTTCGTGGCGCTGACCGGTACCGGCACCGCCAGCAAGGCAGAGCTGACCGACATGGCGACGGCCAAGCTCAATGTGGCCCAGCGGCTGGCGCGGACCCTCTCCAACATCTTCGTGCCGATCATTCCGGCCATCGTCGCCTCGGGCCTGCTGATGGGTCTGCTCGGCATGGTGCGCACCTACGGCTGGGTCAATGCCGACAGCGCCCTGTTTGTGATGCTCGACATGTTCAGCTCGGCGGCCTTCATCATACTGCCGATCCTCATCGGCTTTACGGCGGCGCGGGAGTTTGGCGGCAATCCGTACCTCGGGGCAACCCTCGGCGGCATTCTCACCCACCCGGCGCTGACCAACGCCTGGGGGGTGGCCGGTGGCTTCAAGACCATGGACTTCTTCGGGCTGGACGTGGCCATGATCGGCTACCAGGGAACCGTCTTCCCAGTGCTGTTGGCGGTCTGGTTCATGTCCCACCTGGAGAAGCAGCTGCGCAAGCGCATCCCCGATGCACTCGATCTCATCCTCACCCCGTTTTTGACCGTCATCATCACCGGCTTCGTGGCGCTGCTCTTCATCGGCCCCGCCGGGCGGGTGCTGGGGGATGGCATCTCGTTCGGCCTGAGCGCCCTCTATGAGCAGGCCGGGTGGCTGGCGGGGCTGGTGTTCGGCGGCACCTATTCGCTGATCGTCATCACCGGTATCCACCACAGCTTCCACGCCATCGAGGCGGGGCTGCTGGCCAATCCGCAGATCGGCGTCAACTTCCTGCTGCCCATCTGGGCCATGGCCAACGTGGCCCAGGGCGGGGCCTGTCTTGCGGTCTACTTCAAGACTCGCGACGTCAAGATCAAGGCCATCACGGTGCCGGCGGCCATGTCCTGCCTGCTCGGCATCACCGAAGCGGCCATCTTCGGCGTCAACCTGCGCTATATCAAGCCCTTCCTGGCCGGTCTGTTTGGCGGGGCCTGCGGCGGCGCCTACGTGGTGGCGGCCAAGGTGGGCATGACGGCGGTGGGGCTGACCGGGATTCCCGGCATGGCCATCGTCCAGCCCATGAGCCTCATCCACTACATTGTCGGGTTGGTGATCGCCTTTGGCGCCGCCTTCGCCGCCTCCTACCTGCTCAAGTACAAGGTGGAGTGATGAAGGACGTAGCATTGCTCAACCAGATTGTCCGGTCGCTGCTGGCCGGACAGCTCAAGGCGGCGGCCGATCCCCATCGGCCCCGCTGGCACCTGGCAGCCCCGGTGGGGCTGCTCAACGACCCCAACGGCTTCATCGAGCACGACGGGCGCTACCACCTCTTCTACCAGTGGAACCCGCTCGGTTGCGAGCACCGCAACAAGGGCTGGGGGCATGTCACCTCCACCGATCTGCTGCACTGGCAGCACGAGCCGGTGGCGCTGCTGCCCACCGAGGAGTATGAAAGCCACGGCTGCTATTCGGGTTCGGCGGTCAGCGATGAGCAGGGGCGCCTGACTCTCATCTATACCGGCAACGTCAAATACCCGGACGGCAGCCGCACCGCCTACCAGTGTCTGGCCCGCGCCGACGATGAGGGGGGCTTCGAGAAGCTGGGGCCTGTGCTGGAATTGCCTGCAGGCTACAGCGGCCATGTGCGCGACCCCAAGGTGTGGCACGACGGCCAGCAGTGGCTGATGGTACTGGGAGCCCGCACCCTGGACGACAGGGGGGAGGTGCTGCTCTATCGCGGCGACGTGCTGGATGCCTGGACGCTGGTGGGCCCCATCGCCGGCAGCGGGCGCGGGGGGCTCGGTGAGTTTGGTTATATGTGGGAGTGCCCGGATCTGTTTGCGCTTGGTGAGCTCCATGTGCTGATCAGCTGCCCGCAGGGGATTGCCCCCCGGGGAGAGGATTATCGCAACCTCTACCAGTGCGGCTGGCTGGCGGGCAGTTTCGATGGCACGCACTTCGTGCACGGGGCTTTCCACGAGCTGGACCGAGGCTTCGAGTTCTATGCCCCCCAGACCATGCATGATAGCCGGGGGCGGCGCTTGCTGTTCGGCTGGCTGGGACTGCCCGAAGAGAACGAGATGAGCCAGCCCACCATCCCCTATGGCTGGCTGCACCAGATGAGCTGCCCGCGGGAGCTGTTCTGGCAAGGCAACTGGCTCTGCCAGCGGCCGGTGGCGGAGCTGGCGGCACTGAAGGGGGAGCAGACCCGCTTCGAGGGGGAGCTCGGCGAGTTTCCGGGGCTGGCCATCGATTCGGCCTGGCTCGATCTGGCGCTGTGCGGTGAGGGGAGCCTCTGGTTTGGCGCCGTGGCCGAGCTCGTTTGGCAGCCGGGGCGCCTGGTGTTGCGCCGCCTGAACTGGCAGAGCGGAGAGTGGGAGGAGCGATGCTGCCCTTGGCTGGGCGGCGGTATCACCGTCTTGTGTGATCGCTCCAGTCTCGAGTGTTTCGTGGATGGCGGCCGCCATACCCTGTCGGCGCGCTACTTCCCGGGACCGGGGCCGCAGCTTGCGCCGGGCAAACCGGTCGCGGGCGGCAAAATTTGCCTCGATCACTGGCCGCTGGCGGCCTGCCTAGTACAATAGCCCGGTGTCAGTTTGCCGGGAGGCCAGGTGGAGAAGAAGAAACGGATCACGATTGCCCAGATAGCCGAGTTGGCGGGGGTGTCCAAGGCGACCGCCAGTCTGGTGCTCAACGGCAAGAGTGCGGAGTACCGCATCGCCGATGACACCCGCAAGCGGATCCAGGCGGTGGCGGATGAGTGCCACTACCAGCCGAGCTTTCATGCCCGCGCCTTGCGCGAGACCCGCAGTTACACCTGGGGGCTGGTGATCCCCGACCTCACCAACTTCGGCTTTGCCAGCATCGCCCGCGCCCTCGAGGCGCACTGCCGGGAAGCGGGGATCCAGCTGCTCATCGCCTGCTCCGAGGATGATCCCACCCTGGAGCAGCGGGTGGTGGACAACCTCATCAGCCGCCAGGTGGACGGGTTGATTGTCGCCTCCAGCGGCCACAGCGACGACATCTATGCCCGCATTCACGACCGCCTGCCGGTGGTGCAGCTCGACCGTCACATCGGCGAGTCGCGTCTGCCCATGGTGATCTCCGATGCCTGCAAGGCCACCGCCGAGCTGGTGCAGGAGATGGCCGGCCAGTGCGGCGAGGAGATCTACTACTTCGGCGGCCTGCTGGATCTCTCCCCCAGCCGCCACCGGCTGGCGGGCTATGAGCTGGGGTTGCACCGCGCCGGGCTGGAGGCGGACCCGACCCGGGTGCGCCACCGCGACTACCAGCCAAGCTCGGGCTATCAGTTGATGGCCGAGCTGGTGGCCGAGCTCGGCGCGCCGCCCAAGGGGCTCTTCACCGCCTCCTTTACCCTGCTGGAGGGGGTGCTGCGCTACCTCAACGAGGCGGGGCTGATGGAGACGGGTATGCGGCTCTGTACCTTCGATGATCACGACCTGCTCGACTGCATCCCCATGCGCATCGACTCGGTGGCCCAGGATTGCCCGGCCCTGGCCCGGGCGACCTTCGAGCTGATGCAAAAGCTTATTGCGGGCAATCCGCTGCCCCAGACCGCCCAGGTGATCAATCCGCGCATCCGCTGGCGCAGTCAGCGGGCTGCCCGGGTCGCCTGAGCTCCCCGCATCCTGAAAAGCAAAAGCCCCGCTGACAATAGTGGGGCTTTTGCATTTTCAATGGTGGAGTCTGGTGTCAGTCGGTGGTACTGGCGCGCCAGAACACCTGCTTGATGTGGGGGTGGATGCCGAGCTTTACCATCAGGGCGTCGAGCTCGTCGCCATCGATGGAGGTGGCCAGCAGCACTGCCGAAATTTCCAGATCCCGCTCGCCGAAGGGCTCGATGTCGAGCTCGCTCAACGGGTAGTTGGCCTGCTCCAGCATCTCTTCCAGCCAGTGCAGCACCTCCTTCTGGTACTCGCGCTGGGTGAGGGCGGTCACCCGGTAGGTCACCTCGGTGTCGGTGTTGTCCACCGGGCGGCGGTTGATCTGGTTGACCAGCGGGCGCAGCAGGGTGTTGGCGGCCAGCACGAATAGGGCGCCGAGGATCGCCTCCATGGCCAGCCCGGCCCCGCTGGCGGCGCCAACTGCCGCCACGCCCCACAGGGTGGCCGCGGTGTTGATGCCGCGGATGTTGCCGGATTCACGCATGATGACGCCGGCGCCGAGAAAGCCGATACCGGAGACGATGTAGGCCACCACGTGCACCACCCCATAGGTGCCGCCGTGCAGGTCATAGATGCGCTGGGCCAGGTTGACGAACAGGGCCGCGCCCACCGCCACCAGCACGTTGGTGCGCAGGCCCGCGGTGCGCTGGCGGTACTGGCGCTCCAGCCCCACCAGGCTGCCCAGCACGAAGGCCAGCAGCAGGCTGGCCAGGGTGTCGAGCAGAGAGATCATGTCGAATTGCTGCCACATTCTCATGGCGTACTCCTTCTGTTGCAGATGGCCTTTCTGAAGGCGGGCGAGGGGACGGTACCCCCGCCAACGGCCCCGTGCGTGCAGGCCATGAATTGACGAGAAACACGCACGAGGCGCCCGGCCCGTCCATCCAGGATGGCGGGCAGGGCGGTGAAACGGATTGAAAGGGGCCAGCATGGCTGGCCCCGGATATCAGTCGTGCACGATCAATTGAGCACGAGTTCGGGGTCGCGGCGGGGATGCAGCTCCCAGCGAACCGGGTGATGTACCCCCACCTGATGCACGAACTGCACCAGATAGCGACGCTGGGGCGGGGTGCAGTGCAGGTTGAGCACCAGCTCCCGCCCGCCGCTGCGACCGGGTCGCAGGGACTGCAGAGGTTGCAGGCCCGCCGGTTGCAGGGTGTGGTTCACCAGATCCAGCACCTGCTCCATGTCGGCCCGATCCTCGCAACGGATCTGCAGCCGGTAGTGGTGCTGGCGCCGTTTGCCGCGCAACCAGAGCGGCAGCAAGCCGCGGCCCAGTCTGCTCAGCAGGGGGTGAGTCCGGTTGGATACGGACAGAGTTGAAACAAAACGCATAGCAGCCTCCTTGTGGGAAGCAGAAACTATGCAGGCAAAGTGTCATGGCAAAGCCAGGTCACCTGACGTCAAGTGTAAAAAAGAGAAGAAGGGAGTGGATTTCCGCTTCTCGCAGGGCTGCGAGCATGCGGCAGAGGAAGACCTGCGGCTAGCTCGCGACCCGGGTACCGACGACGAGGGTCGGTCTACAACTGTCACTTGATGAGTTGCCCACTGATGGTCTCCGCTGTTGATTGACGGCCTGATGGTACTCATCTAGAGCGGGGAGGTAAAGCCTCATCACCCTTTCAGCAACATTTAGATACAAGTTTGTCAATAATCGGGGCCGGCTGGCTACCGCTAGGACGATGAAAGCGCGGTGAGCATCCTCACCGCTCTCGTTCCACCTTCTGCTTTCCCCCTCGTTACCCGTCACGCTATTTCAGCCCCAGCCGCTTGAGGAGCATCGCGGCCGGACAGAAGCCGGTGAAGGCGCTCTGGATCAGATTGACCCCGACAAAGACGCTCAGCCAGACAAAGCCCGGGTGCACCCAGGCGGTGAGCAGCAGCGAGAGCAGCAACATGCAGCCCGCGACGACTCTGACTCCGTTATCTACCGTCATGACCTTCTCCTTAGTTAATTTAGATATTGCTAATTTAGTGTCGCTTTATACAATAGAACCAAATATCAGAAATTGCTAATTTACTCCCATGAGTCAATTCGACGAGATGAACAGACACGCGACAGCTGCCGCCTCCCTGCTCAAGGCGCTGGCTCATCCCGAGCGGCTGCTGGTGCTCTGCCAGCTGGTGGAGGGGGAGAAGGGGGTCGGGGAGTTGCTGGCTCACAGCCAGCTCGGCCAGTCGGCCTTTTCCCAGCAACTGTCGGTATTGAAGCGCCAGGGCCTTATCCGCTCGCGCAAGGTCTCCCAGCAGATCTACTACTCGCTGGTGAGCGAGGCGGCCATCGATGTGCTGGCGGCGCTGCAAACCCATTTTTGTCACTCAGAAAATAAGGAATCTCGATGATGAAAAGCCAATGGCTGCTCTCTCTGGGCGGCGGCATGCTGGTGGGGCTTGCGGCCCTGATCCTGATGCTGTTCAACGGCCGGGTGGCCGGGATCAGCGGCATTCTGGCCGGTGCGCTGCAACACAGGGCGCCCTGGCGACTGCTCTTCTTGCTGGGACTGGGGGCGGGGGCCTGGTTGGCGCTGAGTCTGGGCTGGGCCAGCATGCCCACATTCAGCACGCTGCCAGGCTGGCCACTGGTGCTGCTGGCCGGGCTGCTGGTCGGCATCGGTACTCGCCTTGGCAATGGTTGCACCAGCGGCCACGGCATCTGCGGCATGGGGCGGCTTTCAGTGCGATCCATCATCGCCACCCTCACCTTCATGGCGACCGGCTTTATCACCGTCTTCGTCACTCATCATCTGTTGTAAGGGGCTGATCGCCATGAAATTGCTGACAAGTTTGTTTGCGGGCCTGCTGTTTGGTTTGGGTCTTGCCATCTCCGGCATGATAGATCCGGCCCGGGTCATCGGGTTTCTCAATCTGGCGGGTCACTGGGATCCCAGCCTGGCGTTCGTGATGGGCGGGGCACTGCTGGCGTTCATGCCGGGTTACTTCCTGCTGGTCAAACCGCTCAAGCGCAGCCTGCTGGGGGAACCCATGGCCAGCGTGCCGGCCCCCAGACTGGACCGCCGCCTCATCGGGGGCTCTGCCCTGTTCGGCATTGGCTGGGGGTTGGCGGGGATCTGCCCTGGGCCAGGCTTGAGTCTCATTTCCAGTGGCCAGCCCATGGTACTGTTGTTTGTCGCCGCCATGGTGGCCGGGATTTTGCTTGTTGATCGGGTTTGGGTGAAGGTGCGGGAGAAGCGCTGCCACCCCCGCTCGGCCTGAACGGATTGCCCCTGGTGTCGGGGAAGGAGGAATATCATGGAACAGATCCGCGTGCTGGGGGCCACCATGCTGGCCGTGGTCTCCGCTCTTGTCTCTCCGATAACATTGTCTGCCGAGGTGAATGGTGATGCAACCCTGACCCTTGCCCCCCGTCAGGTGACCGACTGGCTCACCCTGGATGGCACCGTCAGTGCCATCCATCAGGGGACGGTGGCGGCCCAGACCAGCGGCCGGGTCTCCCGCATGCTGGTGGATGTGAACGATGAGGTGGTGGCCGGGCAACCCCTGCTGGAGATCAGCGGCAAGGAGCAGTTTGCCGCCGTCACGGGGGCGCAGGCGCGGCTGGCCCGGGCGCAGGCCCAGCAGGTGGAGGCAGAGCGCCAGCTTGCCCGCTTTCAGGCGCTGATCGCCAAAGGGGTGATCACCCGCGCCCAGCTCGACAGTGCCCAGGCGACCGATAGCGCCGCTCGCGCTGAGGTCCATGCCGCCGAGGCGGCTCTCACTCAGGCGCGCGAGACCTACGGCTATACCCGCATTCTGGCCCCCTACGCCGGGGTGGTGACCAAGCGGCTGGTGGAGCTGGGGGAGACGGTGGCTCCCGGTACCCCGCTGCTCTCTGGCTTCTCTCTTGATGCGCTGCGGGTGGAGGTAGAGCTGCCCCAATCCGCGCTCGCCCTTGCCAGTCAGCCAGCGGATGTGCAGGTGCTGTTGCCGGATGGCAACACCGTTACCCCCCTCAAACTGACCCGCTTCAACTATGCCGACAGCCAGAGCCACGCCTTCAGGCTGCGCCTCGACCTGCCGCCGCAAACCGCCGGGGCGCTGCCCGGCATGTGGCTCAAGGTGCAGCTCAAGCAGGGTGAGCGTCAGGTGTTGCAGGTGCCGGAGCAGGCCCTGCTCAGACAGGGTGAGTTCAGCGGTCTCTACCTCAAACAGGGGGATGGCTGGGCGCTGACGCCGGTGCGGGTGGGTCACTGTCAGGGGGCGCAGTGCGACATTCTGGCTGGCGTCCAGAGTGGCGATCAGGTCGCGGCGGATGGCTGGGCTCGCCAGCAGGCGGTGGCCCATGAGTAAGGATGTTGACGGCAATAAAGGCAGGCTGGGGCCAGCGGGCCGACTGGCTGCGCTGTTTCAGGGCTCGGCCATCACCCCGCTGCTGGCGCTGGTGGGGCTGTTGCTCGGTCTGTTTGCGGTGCTGGTGACCCCCAAGGAGGAGGAGCCGCAGATCGATGTCACCTTCGCCGATGTCTATATTCCCTTCCCGGGAGCCACCCCGGCAGAGGTGGAGTCTCTCGTCACCACCCCTGCCGAGCAGGTGGTCTCCCAAATCAAGGGGGTCGATACCCTCTACTCTTTCTCTCGCCCTGATGGCGCCCTGCTGGTGGTGGTGTTCAAGGTGGGGGTGAGCCGCGAGCAGGCCATCGTCGATCTCAACAACCAGCTCGACTCCAACCGCGACTGGCTGCCACAGGGGATCGGGGTCGGTCAGCCACTGGTAAAACCCCGGGGGATCGACGATGTCCCCATCGTCAGTCTGACGCTCTGGAGCAAGGAGTGGCAAAAGCAACTGGGCGCCGCCGAGCTGACCCGGGTTGCCCACGAGCTGGAGACCGAGCTCAAGCGACTGCCCGGCACCCGCGATATCTACAGCCTGGGGAGCCAGAACGCCGTACTGCGGGTGATGCCGGATCCGGCGGCCCTCAGCGCCCATGGCATCAGCTGGAGCGAGCTGAACCAGCGGCTTGCCGCCGCCAATCAGGTGGGCAGCGAGCAGGCCGTGGTGCAGGACAACCGGGAGATCAAGGTGCAGGTGGGGCAGTTCCTGCAAAGTGAACAAGAAGCCCGCGAGCTGGTGGTGGGGCAGCAGGGCGGCAAGCCGGTTTACCTTGGCGATGTGGCGAGCGTGTCGCTCGGGGAGGAGACCCCGGTGCAGCGCAGCTGGATGGGGCAGGGGCAGGCCAGTTATCCGGCGGTGACCCTGGCCATTGGCAAGCAGCCGGGTCAGAACGCGGTCGAGGTGGCCAAGCGGGTGGAGGCGCGGGTCGAGAGTTTGCAGAATCGGCTCATCCCTGCCGGGGTCGAGGTGACGGTGACCCGTGACTACGGCGTCACCGCCGAGACCAAATCCAACACCCTCATCGGCAAGCTGATTTTTGCCACCACGGCGGTGGTGCTGCTGGTGCTGGTGAGCATGGGGTGGCGCGAGGCGCTGGTGGTGGGCGTTGCCATCGTCATCACCCTGGCGCTGACCCTGTTTGCCAGCTGGGCGTGGGGTTTTACCCTCAACCGGGTGTCGCTGTTTGCGCTGATCTTCTCCATCGGCATTCTGGTGGATGACGCCATAGTCGTGGTGGAGAACATTCACCGCCATCGCGGTTTGGGCAGGGGGTCGCTCAAGGATCTGATTCCGGGGGCGGTGGACGAGGTGGGGGGGCCGACCATACTGGCGACCCTGACCGTGATCGCGGCCCTGCTGCCTATGGCCTTTGTCAGCGGGCTGATGGGCCCCTACATGAGCCCTATCCCCATCAATGCCAGCATGGGGATGCTGATCTCCCTGCTGGTGGCCTTTATCTTCTCCCCCTGGCTGGCGAGCCATTTGCTCAAGGGGGAGACGTACGGTACCCACGGTGAGGCCAAGGCCAGCCTCTTCCAGCGGCTGATGACCCCTTTCCTGATGGGCGCTGGCGCCAGGAGGGCCAGGCGCAAGCTCTGGCTGGCCATCCTGTTGCTGGTCGCGGGCGCCGCCGCCATGCCCATGGTGCAGTGGGTGGTGCTCAAGATGCTCCCCTTCGACAACAAGTCGGAATTCCAGCTGGTGCTCGACATGTCGGAGGGGGCGACCCTGGAGCAGACAGAGCGCACCCTGCTGGCGGTCGGGCGGGAGCTTGCCAGGGTGGCGGAGGTGAAGGATTACCAGATCTACGCTGGCACCGCGGCCCCCATCAACTTCAACGGCCTGGTGCGTCACTACTTTATCCGCAGCGGCGCCAACGTGGGGGATATTCAAGTCAATCTGGTGGACAAGCATGAGCGCCATCGCAGCAGCCACCAGATTGCCCAGTCGGTGCGTATGCCGCTGCAGGCCATCGCCAGCGCGGCGGGGGGCAACCTGAAAGTCGTGGAGGTACCCCCCGGCCCGCCGGTCTGGTCACCCATCGTCGCCGAGGTGTATGGCCCGACGCCTGCTGCTCGTGAAGCGGCAGCGCGCGCCGTTCAGGCCTGCTTTGTGGCCACCGAGGATCTGGTGGACGTAGATATCTATCTGACCGACCCGCAACCCAAGTGGCGGCTGGTGGTGGATCGCAGCAAGGCGGCCCGTTTCGGGGTCGATCTCGGGGATCTGGTGGCGACCCTCAACGGGGGCGTGGGTTATCAGGATGCCAGCTGGTTTCATAGTCAGGACGCCAAGTATCCGGTGCCGGTGCGCATCGAGCTGGCCCCCGGTGACAAACGGGATCTGGCGGGTGTACTGGCCCTCAAGGTGCGCAGCCAGAGCGGCCAGCTGGTGCGGGTCTCCGAGCTGGTGAGTCGCCGTGATGAGGTGGCCCCCAGCTATATCATGCACAAGAACATGCAGCCCATGGTGATGGTGGTGGCCGATATGGGCGGTCATACCGACAGCCCGCTCTATGGCATGTTTGCCGCCGGCGCCGACATCTCGCTGCCCCAGTATTACGTGCAGCAGCCCGACAAGCTGGGGGAGGTGGCGCTGTTGTGGGACGGGGAGTGGAAGATCACCTATGAGACCTTCCGCGACATGGGGCTAGCCTACGGGGTGGGGATGATCCTCATCTACCTGCTGGTGGTGGCCCAGTTCCGCTCCTATCTGGTGCCGCTTATCATCATGGCGCCCATTCCGCTCACCCTCATCGGGGTGATGCCGGGCCACGCCCTGCTGGGGGCCCAGTTTACCGCCACCTCGATGATCGGGATGATCGCGCTCGCCGGGATCATAGTGCGCAACAGCATCCTGCTGGTGGACTTTATCGAGCAGCAGCGCAGCGCTGGAGTGGTGTTCGAGCAGGCGGTGATTGAAGCGGCGCAGGTGCGGGCCAAACCCATCATGCTGACCGCGCTGGCGGCCATGATCGGGGCCCTGTTTATCCTCGATGATCCCATCTTCAACGGGCTGGCCATCAGCCTGATTTTCGGGATCCTGGTCTCCACCTTGCTCACCCTGGTGGTGATCCCGCTGCTCTACTACAGCCTGATGTCGCGCCCTGGGGTCGCGATCGCGGCAGATGAGCCTGGCGCACAATGACAGAAGGGCCACCTCGGTGGCCCTTCTCGTTTCACACGTTCAGGTGGCTGGGGCGCTGGGTCAGCGTCCTTTCATCAGCGGGAAGTAGCGCCGATCGGCCTGGCTCATGTGGCCGACGACCAGCTCCTGAATGATGAAGTTGAGCAACTCGTCGTTGCCCAGGGTGCCCGCCCTGGCGGCGGTCATCAGCTGGCTGGCTTTTTGCAGCAGCAGCTGGTGGTCTTGCTGGTGGCTGGCCAGCTCCGGGTAGCCGAGTTCGGCCAGCATCTGCTCTTCAAAGGCGAAGTGGTGGCGGGCCACGTCGAACAGGCTCTCCATGCACTCCAGGAACAGGGCCGGGTGCTCCTGGTGATCCTTCATGTGTTCCAGCAGCCGGTTGGTCAGCACGAACAGCTGACGATGCTCGGCATCGATGCGGGGATGGCCGCATTCGTGGCTGCTCTGCCACACCAGCGAGCCCTGCTCCGGATCCAGCCCGGCGGTGAACAGACAGACCCTGCCCCGCCCTCTGCCCTTGGCCTGATACATGGCCTGATCGGCGTGGTGCATCAGGGTCTTGGGGTCGGTGCCGTGCTCCGGATAGAGCGCCACCCCTATGCTGCTGGAGATGCGCAGCTCCTGCTCCTCGTCGATGCGAAACGGATGGCGCAGGCTCTGGTGCAGATGGTCGGCCACCGCCAGCGCCTCGTCCCCGGTGTCGGGCAGCAGGATCACGAATTCGTCCCCTCCCAGCCGTGCCACCAGATCCCGCTCCCGCACGCAGTGGCGCATCCGCTCGGCCACCATGTTGAGCAGCACGTCGCCGGTCTCGTGGCCGAAGGTGTCGTTGATCGGCTTGAAGTGGTCGAGATCGATGAACAGCAGGGCCAGCTGCGCTTCGCCCTCCATGGCCTCCTTCAACCGCTGCTGCAGCAGTCGGCGGTTGGGCAGGTTGGTGAGGGGATCGTAGAAGGCGAGCCGGCGCATCATCTCCTCGCGGGCGGCCCGCTCGGTGATGTCACGGGTCACCCCCAGAATCGCCTCCGGCTCCCCCTGCTCGTTGCCATGCAGGGTGGTGACCGTTTCGGTGGCCACCAGATGTCCCTCTTTGTGACGCAGCTGGGTACGAATGACACAGCGGGTCTGCTCGTGGTCGCCGCGTTGCCAGGCGGCGAGGGAACCGCTCAGCTCGGCGCGCAGCTGCTTTCTGGATGTCTCCGGAATAAGCTGCCTGATGGGGAGGGTCAGCACGTCGATCGCTTCGTAACCGCTGAGCGGCAAGATGGCCGGACTGACGTAGCGAAAGCGCAGGGTGGCGGTGTCCATGGTCCAGATGACGTCAGCGCTGTTCTCCGCCACGAAGCGGTAGTGCTGCTCGCTCTGGGCCAGCTCGCGGGTGAGCCGCTGGCGGTCGCGCGCCTCCTGGCGCAGGCGCAGGTAGAGGTAGCAGAAGATGCCGAGCAGGGTCAGCAGGGAGAAGGTCACCAGCATGGCCACCGCCACGCTCTTGTCGAGCAGCTGGCGCTGCTGGCGGATCCGCTCCCGATCCGGGTTGTAGAGGAAGTGCTCGAGGTCTGGCAGGGCCGAGAGCAGGCCGGCCTCGAGGTAGCTTCTGGCGATCTGCTGCCAGCGCTCCGGCTGCATGTAGCCGGGCTCGACCAGATCTGGCTGCATCAGCTCCCGGGTGGCGCTGGCTTCGAACTCCAGCTGCTCGCGGCCATAACCGCTCGGGTACTGCTCCATGATCCAGTTGATCATCTCGGCCGGATTTTCCATGGCATAGCGCCACCCCTTGAGGCTCGCCTGCTGAAAGGCGTAGACCCGCTCCGGCCGGTTGTTCAGCTCGCGCTCCGAGGTGAACAGGTTGTCACCGTAGAAATCGAAGTCGATGCTGCGGGGGGAGAACACTCGGTAGGGGATCCCCATCCGGGCCAGATAGAAGGGCTCAGTGGTGCTGTAGGCGCTGATGGCGTCCACCTGGCCGGCGAGCAACGCCTTCAGCCCCTGTTCATAAGGCTGCTTGCTCCAACTGCCCGGCGGGGCATGGCGATTGAGGTAGATCTGCAGCTCCTGGGAGCCGGGCTCCAGCATCAGCCGTTTGCCCGCCAGATCCGCCGGTTGGCGAATGTCGGGCCGCTCCAGGGTGAGCAGCACCAGCGGGGAATGCTGCAGCATGGAGGCCAGCACCACGACCTGCTGGCCACTGGCGCGCGCCAGCAGCAGATCGCTGCCGCTGACCCCGTACTGGGCATTGCCCGACATCACCTCGTTGACCACATTGGTGCCGGTGACGGCGGGTCGCAAGGTGACATCCAGCCCGGCATCTCGATAGAAGCCTCTGGCCTGGGCCGCGTAATAACCGGCAAACTGGAACTGATGTTGCCAGGGCAGTTGCACCACTATCTTGTCCACCGCCTTGGATGGCAGGGAGAAAAGGGTGCAAAACATCGCTGAACCAAGCATGGGCAGATACCGGAGCAGGCGATGAAGGGAGGAATTTACGACACTCATACTCATTCCTCTCGGGAGACGGGGGTCAGTCCTAGAGTCAAACAATTCCTTGTTGCCCGCAAGGGGGCGAAAGGGCGCTGGAATGGGGGATGCGCAACAGAAAAAAAGATTTCTGTGTCACTCATCACATTTGGCTTTCTTGCTCGGTATTTTTGGCAATTATGCGAATAATTACGGAGCCATATGACCAATAAAAACGGTCGCATTTTAATCGTATTTGCCAGCCGTTTACCTCAATATCAGTGAGTGATTACTTAATTTTCAGCGCAATGCGTCAGCCTGTGTCGCCGTATCAACGGATACATTCATGTTGCTGTCAGATTGTGTCGATCTTTCATTTGTTGCGTTATCAGTCAGTAGCGGGCCGAAACAGGCAGAAGGGGGCCGGATCCTGTCGACCCCGGTGTTATGATAGCGACTCTTCCATCCCGATGAGGCCTTCTCATGTCCCGATTGCGTCTGTTGCTGTCCGACTCTCACGACCCCCTGTTCAACCTGGCGGTGGAGGAGTGCATCTTCCGTCAGATGGATCCGAACCAGCGGGTGCTGTTCCTGTGGCGCAACGCCAATACCGTGGTGATCGGCCGGGCCCAGAACCCCTGGAAGGAGTGCAACACCCGCCGCATGGAGGAGGACGGGGTGACCCTGGCCAGGCGCAGCAGCGGCGGCGGCGCCGTGTTTCACGACCTTGGCAACAGCTGCTTCACCTTCATGGCGGGCAAGCCGGAGTATGACAAGAGCATCTCCACCGCCATCGTGCTGGACGCGCTCAAGCGGCTCGGGGTCGAGGCTTTCGCCTCCGGGCGCAACGATCTGCTGGTGGCGACCCCGGACGGGGAGCGCAAGGTGTCTGGCTCGGCCTATCGGGAGACCCATGATCGCGGCTTTCACCACGGCACCCTGCTGCTGGACGCCGACCTCGGCCGGCTCGCCAACTACCTCAATCCCGACCCCAAGAAGCTGGCGGCCAAGGGCATCAGCTCGGTGCGCAGCCGGGTGGCCAACCTCTGCGAGCTGCTGCCGGGCCTCGATCACCAACAGGTGAGCGAGGCGTTGCAGGAGGCCTTTTTCAACCATTACGGCGAGCGGGTGCAGCCCGAGCATATCTCCCCCGAGCAGATGCCCGATCTGCCCGGCTTTGCCGACACCTTCGCCCGCCAGCGCAGCTGGGAGTGGAACTTCGGCCATGCGCCGGCCTTCAGCCATCAGCTGGACGAGCGCTTCGGCTGGGGCGGGGTGGAGCTGCATTTTGACGTGGAGAAGGGGGTGATCGGGCGGGCGCAGATCTTCAGCGACAGCCTGGATCCGGCGCCGCTCGATGCGCTGGCCGCGCGGCTGCCCGGCACGGCCTACCGCGCCGATGCCCTCGACGACCTGCTGCGCCAGTGGCGCAGCGAGTTTATGGCTCGCCAGAGCGAGCTGGAGGAGCTCTCTCGCTGGTTGCTGGCGGCGCTGCGCTGACGTTTTTCTCGCCGATGGGGCGGGTGGATCACAAAATCAAAAGAGGCGCCCGAAAGGCGCCTTTTTGCCAGCCGCCGTCCGCCCTCATGCATGACAAAAAGTAGGGGAGGCCATTAGATATTGTCGCTGTTTCAAACGGCGACCAGGGGGTATAAGGACTGCACATTTGCTGTACTAATGGTATAAAAATGAGTGACTTGGTTTATTTGAAAGATGAAGGCGTCAACGCCATCCACCCCGAATTCGAACGTCGTTTTGCCACAGTCAAAGCCAACTTCTTCTCGCGCAACCCCGATCTCTGGCCGGTCTTTCGTGAACCCGGTTTTGCCACCCTCAACGAGTTCCGCGCCCGTGGCCTGGCCCCGGCGGCGCGGCTCAATGCCTGGCCCGATGGCCGTGCCCGCCTCGCCGACTTGTGCGAGACCATGCCGGTGCCAGCCACCATGCGTACCCCGGGCGAGCCCATGGCCGAGCTGCTGTTTGCCGGCGCCCTGTCGAAAGACTGGGAGAACCCCTCCAGCGTCGAGAACGTCATCACCATGTCGGCGGATCCCGCCATCTACGGCGCCCAGATGGGCATTCTCGCCAACCCCAACCTGGTCTACTCCGAGTATGCCGGGGTGGCCGAGGAGCTGGAGAAGAAGGTAGTGCGTCAGATAGCACTGCTGGCGGGTTACGATCCGGCCCGTGCCACCGGCATCTTCACCCAGGGGGGGACCTTCTGTAACCTCTACGGCTACCTGCTCGGCATCCGCAAGAGCCTGCCACAGGCCAAGCACAAGGGGCTCGGCCACTATCAGGATTACCGCATCATCAACTCCCAGGGCGGCCACTACTCCAACATCACCAACCTCTCCCTGCTCGGTGTCGACATCGAGAACAAGACCATCCGCATCCAGGTCGGCGAGAACAACGACATCGATCTCGACCACCTGGAACGCACCCTGACCGCCTGCTTCGCTCTGAAACACGTGGTGCCCACCATCATGCTCACCATGGGCACCACCGACACCTTCGGGGTGGACCAGGTGAAACCCGTGGTCGAGCTGCGGGATCGGCTCTGCGAGCGCTTCGAGGTGGCGGTCAAGCCGCACATCCACGTCGACGCCGCCATCGGCTGGTCGATGATCTTCTTCCTGGACTACGACTTTGCCGCCAACCCGCTGGCCATCAACAGCGCTACCCTGGCGGGGATCGAGCGCAACGTGAGCCGCTTTGCCGAGCTCAAATACGCCGACTCCTTCACCGTCGACTTCCAGAAGTGGGGCTATGTGCCCTACACCTCCAGCCTGGTGATGATCAAGGAGCAGGATGATCTCAAGGCGATGGAAAACGACCCGGAGAACTTCTCCTACTTTGAGCGGGATATTCAGGGCCAGACCCACCTGCAGTCCACCATCGAGTGCTCCCGCGGGGCGAGCGGCCTGTTCGGTGCCTATGCGGCGCTCAACTACCTGGGGGTGGAGGGCTATCGCACCGTGCTGGCCCACTGTCTGCAAAACGCCAACTACTTCCGTTTCCGGTTAAGCCAGCTCGGCAACGTCAAGCTGGTGGCGCAGGAGAACCAGGGGCCGAGCGTGGGCTTCAAGATCTACAACCCCGAGTGGGTGCAGGACCCCGACGCCGAGTTCGCCTTCGAGCTGGCGCGCAGCCCGGATGCGGCCTACAAGGCGCGCTTGCAGCGCAACACCGATTACCACCGCAGCCTGTTTACCGGGCGCGGCAAGGTGGGGCTCTACACCAACTGGGTGGAGGCCATCGCTCACTCCGACTATGACGCCCGCGGCAAGTACTCCTACATCGCCGGGGAGAAGGCGGTCTTCATGAACCCGGCTTGTGGCCGCGAACAGATCGACGCCTTTATCGACCATATCCGCGGTTGATGGTGCGGCAGTGATGGGGCGCAGGCGGGTTTCCCCCTACGCCCTGTTTTTTTGATACGCCAAACAATTGAATCAAAAGGGCTTGCTTGCGAATTGCCCGGGAAGTGTGAGGCGCTGCACGTTGCGCCCCTCTGTCTCCCTTTCTGACTTTTATCCCCCTGTTTTTTCCGTACGGTATGGACTCCAACGGGTTGATTTTCAGCCGTGGACATCAACAAAGGAGTCGTTATGGACAAGCACAGACGCAGAGTCACCCTGGGGCTGTTGAGTACCCCCCTGGTCGCCACCCTGGCCGGCTGCAACAGCAGCAATGACAGCCAGGGGAGTGTGGCGGATTTTCGCACCACCCTGACCGACCGGCTGAGCGCCGAGCTGCACGACGAGCAGACGGCTCGCCAGCTGGCCCCCTTCATCGAGGAGGCCTGCTTCAACATGACCCCGTCCCGGGTCGCCATCGACCAGGCCCACTGCGTCATCGCTTTTGCCTTTGGCAACCGCCCCAACGCCTCGGGCAACCCGGATGAACTGGCCGAGCCCGGCCCCATGAACGAGGCGCTGGCCGCCTGCTGCGCGGCCCTCTATCGGCAAAAGCCGGTGCCCATGTATGTGCAGTGGGAGATCGCCCGCTTCCTCGACTCGGCCCGCTATCCCGATATCCCGGCCCGTGATGTCATCTCCATCGAGCCTTACTGGGATGATGAGGGCAAGCTGGTCTACCTCAGCACGGACGGGGTGGTGGAGGCCATCGTCAGGGATTATGCCGGTGGAGAGGCCGCCGCCCTCGGCACGGCGGCCGTCATCGGTCACCGCGACCATGTCAAACGCTGCATCATCACCTGCCGTGCCCGCAAGGTGGCGAGCCATGCCCCGGAGGGGATCGAACTGCCCGTCTGGTATGACGAGCAATCCGATCAACCCTGGACCCGTCGCCGCGACCTCTATGTATTGCAGGACATGTCTGTTCAGCTGCTCGGGATAGCTCAGGCGAATATCGCTCAGGCTTATCCGAACGGCTGAGGACGTCGCTCGGCGGATGGTGCCGTAGCGGATGGTGCAGTAGCGGATGGCGCAGTAGATGGCGCAGTAAAAGAAAACGGCGGGATGACCCCGCCGTCTTTTATTGAAATGACTCCGCTTACTGTTTCTGGAGGGCGGTCACGGTGAGCTTGCCGGCCGGGTTCTCGGCGTGAAAGCGCACCGCATCTCCCACTTTCAGATCCTGGAGCAGGGCCGGATCGGCCACCCGAAAGACCATGGTCATGGCGGGCATCTTGAGGTTGTCGATGGCCTCGTGCTTGATGCCGACCTTGCCGTTGGCCGCGTCGATGCGGCTGATGACCCCCTGGGTCATCGCCATCTCGCCCATCTCGTTCATGCCTTCCATCTGGCTCATCTGACCCATGTCGTGGCCGGCATGGTTCATCATCTCCTCGGCCTGCAGGCCGGTGTGGGTGGCAAGGCCAAACAGCAGGGTCAGGGTCAGCGTCTTGTAGTTCATGGTGTTTCCTCGTCGTTGATTCAGATTCTTGGTTGTCAAAAAGGGCGCTGCCACCGGGTTAGCCGGCGGGTTGGTGCTCGGTCGTGCCCAGGTGCCGGCTGCGCCACAGGTAGTAGGCGGCGGGCAGCACCAAGAGGGTCAGCACCAGCGCGCTCACCATGCCGCCGATCATGGGGGCGGCGATGCGCTGCATCACCTCGGAGCCGGTGCCGTGGCTCCACATGATGGGCAACAGGCCGGCGATGATGGTCACCACCGTCATCATCTTGGGGCGCAGGCGCAGGGCGGCGCCGTGGATCACCGCCCGGTGCAGGCCCGCCTGGTCCGGTTTGCCGCTGGCAATGAGGTCATCCCAGGCGTGGTTGAGGTAGACCAGCATCAGCACCCCGGTCTCCACCGCCACCCCGGCCAGGGCGATAAAGCCCACCCCGACCGCCACCGAGAGGTTGAAGTCGAGCAGCCAGAGGGTCCAGATCCCGCCCACCACCGCCAGCGGCAAGGTGGTGAGAATGAGCAGCACCTCCTGGAAGCGGCGAAACGCCAGATAGAGCAGCAGCACGATAATGGCGACCGTGAGCGGCACCACGTAGGCGAGGCGCGCCTTGGCCCGCTCCATGTATTCGAACTGACCGGACCAGGTGAGGGCGTAGCCCGCCGGCAGCACCAGCTGCTTGTCCACTTGTGCTTTGGCTTCATCGACGAAGGAGCCGATGTCGCGGCCGCGAATATCGACGTAGACCCAGCCGTTGAGGCGCGCGTTTTCACTGCGCAGCATGGGCGCCTCGTCGCTGATGTAGACCTGCGCCACGTCCGCCAGCGCGATGCGGGCGCCGCTCGGGGTCACCAGCGGCAGCAGCTCCAGGCTCGCCACCGAATCGCGATAGCTCTGGGGATAGCGCAGGTTGATGGGGTAACGCTCGCGCCCCTCGATGGTCTGGCCCACCTCCATGCCGCCCACCGCGGTGGCGAGCACCGCCTGCACGTCGGCGATATTGAGGCCGTAACGGGCCGCCTTCAGTCGGTCGATATCCACCTTGACGTAACGACCACCGGCCACTCGCTCGGCGTAGACCGATGAGGCGCCCTCCACCTTGCCGACTACTTGTTCCAGCTGCTGGCCGAGCTGCTGGATCACCTTGAGATCCGGCCCCGCAATCTTGATGCCGACCGGGGTCTTGATGCCGGTGGCCAGCATGTCGATGCGGGTCTTGATGGGGGGCACCCAGGCGTTGGTGAGACCGGGGAAGCGGATGAGGGAGTCGAGCTCTTCTTTGAGCTTCTCCGGGGTCATGCCGGGGCGCCATTGGTCGCGAGGCTTGAGCTGGATGCTGGTCTCCATCATCACCAGGTCGGCGGGGTCGGTGGCCGACTCGGCGCGCCCCGCCTTGCCGAACACGTTCTGCACCTCGGGTACGGTGCGAATGAGCTTGTCGGTCTGCTGCAAAATCTCCCGCGCCTTGCCCACCGAGATATTTGCTGCTGTGGTGGGCATGTACATGATGTCCCCCTCATCAAGCGGCGGAATGAACTCGGAGCCCAGGTACTTGAGCGGCCAGAAGCCCGCCACCGTCACCACGGCGGCGATGGCCAGGGTGGTTTTCGGGCGGGCCAGCACGGTTTTCAGCAGTGGTACATAGCCCTGGCTCAGCCAGCGGTTGAGCGGGTTGGCCTGCTCCGCCAGCACCTTGCCACGGATGAAGTAGCCCATGATCACCGGCACCAGCGTGATGGCGAGCCCGGCCGCCGCCGCCATGGCGTAGGTCTTGGTGTAGGCGAGGGGGTGAAACATCCGCCCTTCCTGCGCCTCCAACGCGAACACCGGCAGGAAGCTGATGGTGATGATCAGCAGGGAGAAGAAGATGGCGGGGCCGACCTCTATGCTCGCCTCGGTGATGATGCGCCAGCGGTTCTTGTCGGTGAGCGCCTCCCGCTCCATGTGCTTGTGGACGTTCTCGATCATCACGATGGCGCCATCCACCATGGCGCCGATGGCGATGGCGATGCCGCCCAGCGACATAATGTTGGCGTTGATCCCCTGCAGGTGCATGACGATAAAGGCGGTCAGGATGGCGATGGGCAAGGAGATGACCACCACCAGTGACGAGCGCAGGTGGAACAGGAAGGCGAGGCAGACCAGCACCACCACCGCGAACTCCTCCACCAGCTTGCCGGAGAGGTTGTCGATGGCGCGCTGGATAAGGTCGGAGCGATCGTAGACGGTGACGACCTCCACCCCCTCTGGCAGGCTGCTTTTCAGCTCCGCCAGCCGCGCCTTGACCCCGTCGATGGTGTGCTGGGCATTCTCGCCATAGCGCATGACGATGATGCCGCCCACCACTTCTCCCTCGCCGTTGAGCTCGGCCAGGCCGCGCCGGCTCTGGGGGCCGGTGACCACATCCGCCACGTCACCCAGCAGCAGCGGGGCGCCGCGCACAGTGGTACCGAGCGGGATCTGCTTCAGATCCTCGACGCTCTTGAGATAGCCGTTGGAGCGCACCATGTACTCCGCTTCCGCCATCTCGATGACGGAGGCGCCGGTCTCCTGATTGCCCTGCTTGATGGCGGTTTCGATAAGGGAGAGCGGGATACCGTAGGCGCGCAGCTTGTCCGGGTCGACCCGCACCTGATACTGGCGCACCATGCCTCCCACGGTGGCGACTTCGGAAACCCCCTCCACCGTCTGCAACTCGTACTTGAGGAACCAGTTCTGCAGCGAGGTGAGCTGGCTGAGGTCATGCTTGCCGGTTCTGTCCACCAGGGCGTACTGATAGACCCAGCCCACCCCGGTGGCATCGGGGCCGAGCTGGGGACGGGCGGAGGCGGGGAGATTGGGCGCGACCTGGCTCAAATACTCCAGCACCCGGGCGCGGGCCCAGTAGAGGTCGGTGTTGTCGTCAAACAGCACATAGACGAAGGAGTCGCCGAAGAAGGAGTAGCCGCGCACCGTGGTTGCCCCCGGCACCGCCAGCATGGCGGTGGTGAGCGGGTAGGTCACCTGATCCTCCACCACCTGGGGTGCCTGGCCCGGATAGGCCGTCTTGATGATCACCTGCACGTCGGAGAGATCCGGCAGGGCGTCCACCGGGGTCTGTTTGACCGACCAGAGCCCCCAGGCGGTGAGCATGACAGTGAGCAGCAGCACCAGAAAGCGGTTGCCGATGGACCAGCGAATAATCGAGGGGATCATGACTTCTTCTCCATCTCGGGCATCGCCATCTGATGCTGGCTATGGTCCATGCCTTCCATCTTGCCCATCTCATCCGTTGCGGGCTTGGTGGCATCGCCATTTGCCGGCGCTTGCTCCTGATGGATGCTGGTGATGCGGTACTCATCCCCCTCCTGCATTACCTGCAGGTGCAGGGTCTGCCCCTCGGCCAGCTTGCTGATGTCGACCCCGTCCGCCACGGTGAACTCCATCTCCATGGCGGGCCACTGCCACTCGGGGATGGGCTGGTGGGAGACCATCAGGGTGCGGTTGGCCAGATCGATGCTTTCAACCTCGCCCTGGGTCCACACCTGGGCGGGGCGCACCGCCGTCATGCGCTGAAAGTCTGAATCGATGGCCGATTCGGAGTCGAGCAGAAACTGGGCCGAGCTGACGATGCTGTCCCCCGCTTCAACGCCCTCCCGGATGGCAACCTTGTCGCCAAACTGTGGGCCCAGGGTGACGGCGACCGACTTGAAGCTGCCATCCCCCAGCGCCAACACCAGCCTGTCCTGGCTGCCGGTGCGGATCACCGCTTCGCTCGGTACCACCAGCCGGGGTTCGCCCTGCCCGGTGCGAATGCTCACCTTGGCGAACATATTGGGTTTCAGGAACTCGTCCGGGTTGGCAAAGCGCAGCCGCACCTTGAGGGTGCGGGTGGCGGCATCCAGAGTCGGGTAGAGGTAATCGACCCGGCCCTGCCAGTGGCGGCCGGGGGCGTAATCCAGGGTCATGGTGACCGGATCGCCCACCTTCAGCTGGGCCGCCTGGCGCTCGAACACCTCGGCGCTCACCCACACCTGCTGGAGGGTGCTGATGTTAAACAGCGCTGCGGCGGGCTCCACATACTGGCCCTCGCGCACCTTCAGCTCGGAAACATAACCGCTGCTCGGGGCATAGATACGCACAGTCTCCTGCACCTGTCGGCTGCGCTTGAGGGCCGCTATCTGATCCGCCGGCACCTGCAGGGACTTGAGCTTGCCCTCGGCGGCGCGCAGCAGCAGGGGGTTGGCGGTGTTGAGCGCCAGCAGATACTCGTGCTGGGCGTTGACCAGATCCGGGGCATAGAGCTCGTAAATCAGGCTCCCCTTGCTCACTTGCTGCCCCTCGCTCTTGATGGCGAGGGTGCGGATCCAGCCTGCCATGCGGGCGTTGACCGCCTCCAGCCTGTCCTCGTCATAGCCGACGTAGCCCACCGTCTCTATCTGCTGGTGGATGGGGAGCTTCTCCACCTTGGCGAGCCGTACCCCCAGGTTCTGCTGGATCTCGGGGCTGATGGTGACTGTGCCGGGTGAGCCGCCCTGTTTTTCCTCATAGACGGGGATAAAGTCCATCCCCATGTTGTCCTTGGCGGGGGCATCGCGCTTGTCGCGCGGATCCATGGGGTTGACCCAATAGAGCGGCGTCTTCTCCTTGGCAGCGGTGCCAGCGGTGGTCTGTTTGGCGGCCCAGTAGCCGCCACCTGCACCGAGGGCCAGCAGCAGGGCGGACATCAACAACGTCTTGTTCATGACAAGCCTCCGGCGCGCGGGAGGCGAAGGGAGGGCGGGCACGGCTGCGCGCAGGCAGACCGGGTAACGGGGGTGGATGACATGGTATCTCTTCTCTTCTGTCAGGCCGCTGGTGTGGTGGTGTGCGCGGGCAGGGCATCATCACGAGGCGGCAAACGGGGCGCAGCTGTGTCAGCGCGCACGGCTCCCTGCGCGCGGGCCGGTTTGGCCAGGGCGCAGGGTCAGGCAAGGCGGCAGAAAACGGACAAGCCGAGGCTTGCCGCTGCCGCGAGAGAAGATCTTTCTAGTGGCGCAGCACCGACAACATCAGGTGTCGGCGCGGCCAGGAGGGAGGGTGGGTGCCGCGGGATCGCAGGAAGGGATCCCGCAACCAGTTGTCCAGCACGCTGCTCGCCGTCCCGAGGGGCAGCAGCAACAGCGGCAGAGCGAGCAGGGTCAGCAGGGCGGCCAGCAGCGGCAGGCCGGGAGTGCCGGTCGAGGTGAGCCCGCCGTGCATCTGGCACTCCTGGCTGGCGGCATCTTGCGCTCCCGCATCCGGGCTAGCCCCGTGGCAGGAGAGCCCCTGCATGGCGCTGTCGCTCATGGCCTGATTGCCGTGAGTCATGGCGGCGTTGAGGGCATCCACCCCGTGCCAGCCGATGCAGAGGGTGAGATTGCAGACGAGCATCAGCCCCAGCAACAGCCGGGCAATGTGTTCGATGGGCAATCTCGCTACGAGCATGGGGAAAATCCTGACAATGACTGGGGGCACTGTAAACCTTACCTTGAGAGCAAGGTCAAGGTATGTGGGCAACGGGATGCTGGCCTCGTGATCCCGCTCGCGGCTCGGGCCCGGCTGCGAGGTGTTGGCCCGCCTGGCGGATAAAAAAAGCCCCCGCATGGCGGGGGCTGTGACACTCGACTTACGACTTGGGTTGCGCCGTCTTGCCGCCGGCGCGCTCCGAGCGCCGCATGATGAGGCGGAAGAACAGCGGGATGAAGAAGATGGCGATGAAGGTCGCCGCCAGCATGCCGCCGATGACCGGCCAGCCGAGGGCATGGCGGCTCGCCGCCCCGGCACCGCTGGAGGTGACCAGCGGCACACAGCCGAGGATGAAGGCGAGGGAGGTCATGACGATGGGGCGAAAACGCAGCCGCGCCGCCTCCAGTGCCGACTCGATGAGGCTCATGCCCTCTTCGTGCTTCATCACCGCGAACTCCACGATCAGGATGGCGTTCTTGGCCGCGAGGCCCACCAGGGTCACCAACCCTATCTGGAAGTAGACGTTGTTGGTCAGACCCACCAGCCAGGTGGCCAGCAGGGCGCCGAACAGGGCGAACGGGACGGCGGTGATCACCGCAAACGGCAGGCTCCAGCGTTCGTACTGGGCCGCCAGGATGAGGAAGATCATCACGATGCCGAAGCCGAACGCGGTGCCCGCACTGCCGGCGGCCGCCTTTTCCTGATAGGCGGAGCCGGTCCACTCCAGCTTGGCGTCGTTGCCGAGGGACTCGTCGGCCACGGCTTCCAGCGCGGCGATAGCCTGGCCGGAGCTGTAGCCCGGCGCCGGCTGCGCCATGATCTTGGCCGCCTGGAAGATGTTGAAGCGCTCCACCAGTTCGGGGCCGGTGGCATCACGCACTGTCACCAGGCTGCTGAGCGGGATCATCTCCCCCTTGTCGGAGCGCACATAGACGTTGCGGATGTCGCTCTTCTTGGCGCGGTAGTCCGCCTCTGACTGCAACTGCACCCGATAGGTACGGCCGAACTGGTTGAAGTCGTTGACATAGACCTGGCCGAAGGTGGCCTGCATGGTGTCGAACACAGCGTTGATGGGCAGCCCCAGCGCTTTGGCCTTCTCGCGATCCAGATCGAGATAGACCTGGGGCACGTTGGCGCGGTAGGTGCTGGTCACGCTGGCGAACTCGGGGCGCTGCTTGGCCGCCTCGAGGAAGCGCTGCACCTCGGCCGAGAAAGACTGGGCATTGCCGGTGCTGCGGTTTTGCAGGTAGGCCTCCAGCCCGCCGGTGGTGGACATGCCGGTGATGGGGGGCGGGTTGAAGGAGGCAACGAAGCCGTCCGCCAGCCCCATCAGGCTCATGCCCTGGAAGGTCTTGGCCAGGGAGAAGGAATCCTGCCCGGCACCTTGCCGCTCGCTCCAGTCCTTGAGGGTGATGAAGCTGATGCCGCTGTTGCTGATGATGGCGTTGGAGAGGATGTCAAAGCCCGAAAAGGTGATGACGTCCTTCACGTTGGGGTTGGCCATCGCCATCTGGTCGAAGTCGTTCGCCACCGCCTGGGTGCGGGTGAGGGAGGCCGCATCCGGCAGCATGACGGCGGAGAGCAGGTAGCCCTGATCTTCGTTCGGCACCAGCTCGCCCGGCACCTTCATCAGCAGGCCGTAGATGGAGACCAGGATGAAGGCGATGATGGTGAACGCCACCCCGACCCGGCGGTTGAGAAAGGCGACACCGCGCACGTAACGGCGGGTGAGGCCGTCGAAGGCGTTGTTGAACCAGACGAAGAAGCGGGCCGGCTTGTGGTGGCCCTCTTTGAGCAACACGGCACAGAGGGCCGGCGACAGGGTCAGCGCCACCAGACCGGAGATGGCCACCGACACCGCCACCGTGATGGCGAACTGCTTGTACATGACCCCTGTCATGCCGCCCATGAAGGCGACCGGCAGGAACACGGCGCACAGCACCAGCACGATGGCGACCACCGGGCCGGAGACTTCCTGCATGGCGAGGATGGCCGCCTCTTTGGGCGAGCACTTCTTCTCCTGCATGATCCGCTCGACGTTCTCCAGCACCACGATGGCGTCATCCACCACGATACCGATGGCGAGCACCATGCCGAACAGGGTCAGCAGGTTGATGGAGAAGCCCAGCACCAGCATGCCGGCGAAGGTCCCGATCAGCGACACCGGCACCGCGATACAGGGGATCAGGGTGGCGCGGAAATTCTGCAGGAACAGATAGACCACCACGAACACCAGCACGATCGCCTCGAACAGGGTGTGTACCACCTCCTCGATGGAGATCTTCACGAACTCGGTGGTGTCGTAGGGGATCTGGTATTCGATGTCCTGCGGGAAGCGCTCCTTGAGGCGCAGCATGGTGGCGTGCACCTGATCGGCCACCGCCACGGCGTTGGCGCCCGGTTGCAGATAGGTGGCGATACCGATGGCCGGCTTGCCGTTGGCCTTGGCCAGCAGGTCGTAGTCCTTGCCGCCGAGCTCGACCCTGGCTACGTCCTTGACCCTGATCTTCGAGCCGTCCGGCATGGAGCGGATGATGATGTTCTGGAACTCGCGCACATCCTCCAGCCGTCCCTTGGTCTGCACCGTGTAGGTGAAGTCGATGGGGGCCGTGGTGGGTTGGGCGCCGATCTTGCCGGCCGCGAACTGGGTGTTCTGCTCGCGGATGGCGCCGATCACGTCGCTCGGGGTGAGTTCGAGCTGGGCCAGTCGATCCGGCCGCAGCCAGATGCGCATGGCGTAGTCGGTGCCGCCGAACAGGGTGGTGTCACCGACCCCGGGAATCCGCTTGAGCTCGTCGATGATGTTGAGCAAGGCGTAGTTCGACAGGTAGGTGGTATCGAAGGTGCCGTCAGGCGATTGCAGGGTGACCACCTGCAGGATCGAGGTCGATTTCTTCTTGACCGTCACCCCCTGCTTCTTCACCTCTTCCGGCAGCTGGGCCATGGCGGCCGAGACCCGGTTGTTGACGTTGATGGTGGCCTGATCCGGATCGGTGCCGATCTCGAAGTAGACGTTGAGGTTCATCTGGCCGTTGGAAGCCGACCCCGACTGCATGTAGAGCATCCGCTCCACGCCGTTGATTTGCTGCTCGAGCGGCGCGGCCACCGTCTGGGAGATCACCTCGGGGGTGGCGCCCGGATAGAAGGCGGTGACCGACACCACCGGCGGGGTGATCTGCGGGTACTGCTCGATGGGGAGCGATCGCATCGCCGCCAACCCGCCCAGCACTATGATGATCGAAATCACGCTGGCGAAGATGGGGCGTTCGATGAAGAACTTGGAAAACATACGAACTCCTTACTTGGCCGCGGCCTGGCCGACCATCTTGGTGGTGATCGCCTTCATCTCGGAGGCCGTGACGGGCTTGACCACGGCGCCGGGACGGGCCTTCATCAGCCCCTCGACGATGTAGCGCTCACCGGGCTCGAGGCCGCTGTCGATCAGCACGCCGCTGTCGACCACGGAACCCAGCTTGACCGGGCGGGGCACCACCTTGTTCTCTTTGTCCACCACCATCACCATGCGGTCGGCCTGGGACTGGACGATGGCGCGCGGCGGCACCAGGATGGCATTTTTGCGGGTGCCCAGATCGATGGTCATGCGCACGAACTGGCCTGGCAGCAGCACGCCGTCCTTGTTGTCGAAGATGGCGCGGGCCCGGATGGTGCCGGTCTGCGGGTCGACCCGGCTGTCGGAGAAGTTGAGCTTGCCCGCCTCGGGATAGACGGAGCCGTCCGCCAGCCGGATGTGGGTGCGCCAGTTGGTGGCATCCTTGGCTTCAATCAATCCCTTTTTCACCGAGTTCTCGAAGTTGAGGCGATCCTGCTCCGAGTAGGAGAAGTTGACGTAGAGGGGATCGAACTGGGTGATGGTGGTGAGCAGGCCATTTTCGCCGCTGGTGGAGATGAGGCTGCCCTCGGACTGGGAGCTCTTGCTCGCCATGCCGTTGATGGGGGCGGTGACCTGGGTGTAGCTGAGGTTGAGTTCGGCCTCTTTCACCTTGGCCTGGGCGGCCTGATGGCTGGCGATGGCGGCCTCGTAGTTGGCGATGGTGTCGTCATAGTCCTTGCGGCTCACTACCTGGCGCTTGAACAGCGGGATGATGCGATCCCGGTCGGCGCGGGCCTTGTTGAGGCGGGCCTGCTCCTGGGCCAGGGTGCCCTTGGCCTGCTCCAGCGCCACCTTGTAGGGCTCGGGATCGATCAGGAACAGCGCCTGACCGGCGGTGACCGGCTGCCCCTCGATGTAGGTGCGTTTGAGCAGGATGCCGCTCACCCGGGAACGCACGTCAATTTCGCGAAAACCGGCGGTCTCGCCCACCATCTCGGTGGTCATCGGCACGTCGGTCAGCTTGACCTCGGCCACCACCACGGGCACCGGCGGCAGCGCCTGGGCTCCGGTGGCCGGTTCATCACCACAGGCGGTCAGTGCGCTGGCCAGTGCCAGGGCGATACAGCCGCGCTTGAACATCTCTTCCCTGACGTATTGCACCTTCATCATCACACTCCTGTGGGATGGTGCGCGATTGCCGCGCCCAGCCTTTTTCTTCATGAACATGGTTAACTGCATGGTTACAAATTTAACTCATTGGATTACTGACAGTTTTCTAATGATAGAGCACGAATATTGAACCCAGGCTGCTCGACACTGAAAGTTGTCAGTGTCGATCGCGCAGTGGCGGAGGGGGCCGCGACAATTTGTGTCAGTCTGGCAGACCCTGCATTGTGACCTTGCTGGGGAGCAGGGGACCCGGAGGGAATTATAAGAAGGAAAAAGCGGGGGAAGTGGGGGCTTGGTCACAGAGGGGGCTTCAAATGCCCCCTCTTTTGTCGTTATCAGGCGAAGCTGGCCCAGATGGGGGCGTGATCCGAAGGCTTGTCGATGCCGCGCAGCTCGTAGTCGATGCCGGTCTCGGTCACGGTGTCCTTGAGGGCGTCGGAGGCCATGATGAGGTCGATGCGCAGGCCCCGGTTCTCGTCAAAGCCCCGGGAGCGGTAGTCAAACCAGGAGAAACGCTCGCACTCGGTAGGGTTGGCAGCGCGGAAGGTGTCGGTCAGGCCGAACCCTTTCAGGCGCTCCATCCATTCGCGCTCGATGGGCAGGAAGGAGCACTTGCCATCCCGCAGCCAGCGCTTGCGGTTGGCCTCGCCGATGCCGATGTCGAGATCGGTGGGAGAGATATTCATATCCCCGATCAGCACCAGCTGGTCATTCGGCGTGTGGTGGGTCTCCAGATAGTGCTGCAGATCCTCGTAGAACTTCTGCTTGGCCGGGAACTTGGTCTCGTGATCCTGGCTTTCACCCTGCGGGAAGTAGCCGTTCATCACCTTGATGAGGGAGCCGTCTTCGCGCTCGAAGGTGGCCATGATCATCCGGCGCTGGGCCTCTTCATCGTCGGTGGGGAAGCCTTTCTCCACCTTGACCGGCTTCTGCTTGCTCATGATGGCCACCCCGTAGTGGGCCTTCTGGCCGTGAAACGCCACGTGATAGCCCATGGCCTCCACGTCGGCCAGCGGGAAGGCCTCGTCGTGTACCTTGATCTCCTGCAGGCCGATCACATCCGGCTGATGCTTGTCGATGATGGCTTGCAGCTGGTGCAGGCGGGCGCGCAGGCCATTGATATTGAAAGAGATGATCTTCATGTCCGGGATGCTCATGTCATTTTTATAAGTGGCTATTGGACTAGGAATCGGCGGTGGATGCAAGTTCGGGGCGCGGGCCTGTACCAGTGGCCGGCCCGCTTGGCAGGGAGAGGCGTCAGCGGGTCATCTTCTTGACAAACACCACCACAAACAGCGCCAGCGTGAAGCTGCCGGTGAAGGCCTCGAAGGCGGCGAAGAGCCTTGAGAGGCCGATGGGGGTGAAGTCGCCATAACCCAGGGTGGTGAAGGTCACCACGCTGTAGTAGAGGCACTCCAGCAGGAAGATGGCGTTCTGCTCAACAGGGGCGCCGGGCCGATAGATGAGGTGGTTGCCGTTGAAGCTCAGGCCAAAGAAGAAGTAGAAGATGCTGCAGATGAAGATGAGCAGCAGGGAGAAGAGCACCACCCGCATGGGGGCCTCGCCGTAACCGCAGAACAGATCGACGATCCAGGAGGTGAAGCGCTGGGTCGACCAGAACGGCAACTGCAGCCGGCGCATGGTGAGCTCCTGCTGGATGTAGCGGCCGGACATGGTGAAGATACCTTGCGCCTCCGAGGCTTTGCGCAGATCGCGATAGGTCTCTTCGGCCTCTTTGAGCCAGATGCGGGCCTGCACCGGGTCGCGATCCTTGCGGCCGCGCCGCTCCTGCATCAGCCGTTTGCCGGTATCCAGGTTGTCGAGGCGGGTGTTGTGCCAGCGAATGCCGAGCAGGTTGACGTCGTCGAGGGTGGCGCAGTGCAGGTTCGCTTCGCTGAGATCCGCCTTCATCAGGCTGCCGCCCTTGATGCGAATGCCGTAGAGATGGGCCCCCTGCAGGTTGGCGCGGTAGAGGTTGCACTGCTCCAGCAGGAACCCCTGCGGGGCCCCTTTTTTCACCAGGTTGAGGCCCGCCAGATTGGCGCGGGCCAGTTGCAGGCCGTGACACAGCCCGCCCTGCTGGATGTAGTGCTCCAGCTCGCGGGCGGTGTGGGGATCCTGATGATTGGCGTGGGGATCGTGCCAGCGGCACAGATCATGGTCTCCCGCCTCTTCGCTGCAGTGGCGACCGTCCGCCACCAGATATCGACACATGGCCATCGCCACTCTCCTCCCTTTGCCGAGTCAGTATCAGCATAGGCGAGCGGGCCCTGGTCAGCTGAGCTGGGTAAACTCCTGACGCAGCTTGCGAAAACGATCCTGCTGGGCCGGATTGAGGGGGATGCCGTCCAGCACCTCCAGGGTCTCCTTGCACTCGGCGCCAAACTCCGGGCTCTTGCGGTTTTTCTGCATCAGCTGCAGCAGCACCTGGATCTTGTTGAGGGCGGCGCCGGTATTGGCCGGGGCCCGGCGCAGCGCCTCGCGAAAGTGGCCGAGCGCCTGCTCCAGCTCGCCGCTCTGATAGGCCTTGATGCCCAGTTCGTTGAGCTGCTGGTAGCGCTGGCGACGCTCAAGCACCGTCTTGTCATCGCGGGTGGCCTGAATGCAGGTGGTGAGCAGCCGATCCTCGTCTTCGGCCAGCAGCGCCTGCAGGCTCTCGGCATATTCGAACTCGCCGAGCTGATAGAGGGCGAGGATGGTCTCGCCCAGCAGGCTGGGGGGCATGGTGGCTGGCTGATCGAGCCAGTTCTGGTTGGCGCGGTAGAGCATCTTCTTGCCCTTGAGCAGCTCCCCCAGGGCGATCTGCACCCGGGCCTGGCAGATCTGCTCGAACACCGGATAGTTGAACTCCGACATCATCAGCGAATCGCGGATGCGCGACAGGGCCGAGTTGACCTGCTTTTGCAGGTTGGCGATGTGGTAGATGTCGTTGCTGTTGAGGGCGTAGAGGGTCAGCGACTGGATATAAGCCCCCAGGTAGTGGGGGGTGCGATGGATGGAGTTGCGCGACAGGTCGATGAGCGACAGCAACACGTCCTTGGCCTGGGCGTAGTCGTGGCGCAGCAGGCAGACCTCCGCCAGCCGGCGGGAGAGCTGCACCGACTGGGGCGAGATGTCGACCGCCCGCTTCAGCTCCTGCTGGGCCTGTTCGTCATTGCCGAGCGCCAGCTGGGACTCTGCCAGCCAGAGATGGGCCTCCACCATCAGCGGGGTGTTCTTGAGGGTGGCCTGCAGGTGGCTCACCGCCTCTTCGTTCAGCCCCAGGGTGTGGCACGCCTTGCCGAGGGTGAGCCGGGCCCAGCTGTTCTCTTGGCCGGCCAGCAGCTGGCGCATCAGGCTGCGGGCCTCCTTGGCCTGGCCCAGCTTGAGCTGGGTGTCGGCCTGCAGACAGCGGCAGAAGTTGGCAAAGCGCGGCACCGCGTCGGCCCGCTCGGCGCAGGCGGCGAGCAGGGTGGGCAGATCCTCTTTGGCAAGGGCGCTGAACACGCTCTCCAGCGCCTGACGGCGGGCGAGGGCGCGTTTGAGGCGAAACGAAAACTGCTCCTGGGAGAAGGGCTTCATCAGGTATTCGTCGGGTTCGGCCTCCAGCGCGCTCAGCACCATGGCGCGGGAGCTGTCGCCGCTCACCATGATCACCACGCTCTGGGGTGGAATGAGCTTCTGATCCCGCAGGCTCTCCAGCAGCTGGCGGCCGTTCTCGCCGACCCCCAGTTCGTAATCGAGCAGGTAGATGTCAAAGGTCTCTTTCTGGCAGCGCCGTCTCGCCTCTTCGGCCGAGTTGGCATAGGTGATGCGGCTGATGCCGATGTTGATCAGCATCGCCTTCATCATCACCTGAAAGGAGCGCTGTTCGTTGACCAGCAGGATGCGCTTCGGTTTGGGTGGGGCTTTTTTCTCTGGCTCGGATTCCGGTGTCTGCATCTGTCTGGTCAGGGCGCTACGGGCGGATAACAGAAGTGTGCCACCAAAGCGCGCAGACAGGCAATTGAACATGGGGCACTGCCGCGGTTTTTCCGCCAAGCCCCGCCATTCATGGCTTCTGCCGGACCAAATAGGGGGTGAACTGGGAAAGAGCAGACGGCGAACGCCTGCCTCGCCTGGACGGCGAAGCCGCCCACCGATGGCCGCTAAGCTCGCCCCTCCTAGCGGTTTTTTTCAGGGTGGGGATTGTGCGCTCAGGTGTCTTTTGATACCACTGAACGCTTTCCCCTGCGGATCAGCTGACATTGCGCGACAAGGAGTTCCCATGCGCCTGCCCCCCTTTCCTCCGCTGGTCTGGATCGTGATCCTGGGCACCTTCATGGTGCGCACCAGTTTCTTCATGGTCTGGCCCTTTCTCTCGATCCTGCTCTACCGGGAGTATGACTTGTCGGCGTCCGGCATCGGGATGCTGCTGGGCGGCGCGGCCGTGCTCTCCTGCCTCATCGGCTTCTACGTCGGCTGGCTCTCCGACCGGCTCGGCCGGCGCACCATACTGCTGCTCGGCTGCGCCCTGTCGTGCGGCGCCTACCTGCTGCTCGGGTTTGGCCACTCCCTCTGGCTCATCGCCCTCGGGGTGTTTGGCTCGGGTCTCTCCTACGCCTTCATCGACACACCGGGCAAGGCGCTGATGGGGGATCTGCTGCCCGAGAAGGCGCAGCGGGAGCTGGCTCAGCACCTGCGCTACTTCCTGCTCAACGTGGGGGCGGGGGTGGGGCCCCTCATCGGCGTCATGGTGGGGCTGGGTGCGCGCCAGGAGACCTTCGTGGTGACGGCCGTCAGCTATGGCCTGCTCGGCATCGCCTTCCTGCTCGGTTTTCGCCGCGAGTGCGCTGGCCGGCCGGATGCGGGCCTCACCCTGGGGGCCATGCTCAGGGTGGTGGGGCGGGATCGGGCCTTCATGCTGTTCATCCTCGCCAACTTGCTGATGATGCTGGTCTACGCCCAGGTGGAGTCGCCGCTGATCCAGTACCTGACCCGCGCCGGCGCCCCCGAGGTAGAAACCCTGGTGGCCCTGCTGGTGGCCACCAATGCGCTGACCATCATCACCCTGCAGTTTCCGCTGCTGCACCTGACCCGGCGCTGGCGGGTGAGCCTGCGGCTGCAGTTCTCCATCCTGCTGATGGCGTCCGCCCAGGTGTTGTTTGCCCTGTCGAGCCCAGCTCTGCTGTGGCCCTGGCTGGTGGCGGTGTTCTTGCTGAGCGTGGGGGAGGCGGTGCTGTTCCCGCTCTTCAACGTGCTGATCGACGAGATGGCGCCGGCCCACCTCAAGGGGAGCTACTTCGGGGCCAGCGCGCTGGCCGGGCTTGGCTGGGCGCTCTCGCCCCTAGTGGGGGGCTGGCTGTTGCAGGTGTGGGGCGGCCCGGCCCTGTTCGCCGTGATGACCGCGATTTGCGTGCTGGTGTTTCTTCTCTACGGGGCGGGCAACCGGGTGGCGCGCCCGTCTGCCGACTCGGCCGGCTGTGGGGAGTAGCATGCAAGCATCCGGTCGATGGTCACAGTCCTGATGCCAAGCCGCCGGTGGCCCCGGCGCCTTGGCGCACTCCCATCGACTCGCGCCGACGTGAAGACAAGGAGGCCCCGCAGTGCGGGGCCTCTTTTTTATGGGGGCTGGGTGATGGCAGCGGATTTATGGCTGTTTGGCCATCAGGTAGGGGGCGAACTGGGGGGTATGGCTGGCGGCGAAGCCCTGCTCGGTCTTGACGATGAGATAGACCGCAAGACCGTGCGCCTTGGCAAAGGCCATCGCCTGCTCCGGCCCCATCACCATGAGGGCGGTGTCGAGGGCGTCGGCCTCGAGCGCGGTCGGGGTGATGACGCTGGCGGAGACCAGCTTGTGGGTGATGGGCTGGCCGGTGGCGGGGTCGATGATGTGGGAGTAGCGCTTGCCGTCGAGCTCGTAGTAGTTGCGATAGCTGCCGGCGGTGCTGAGGGCCATGCCGTTGGGGATCACCACATCCGAGAAGGCGCCGGGCTGGTCGGACGGCTCGACGATGGCCACCCGCCAGGGCTTGCCCTTGGCGTTGTTGCCCTTGCTGCGTACGGCGCCGGCCACCTCGATGAGGTAGTTGTGCACCCCTTTTTGCTCGAGCAGGTCGGCAATCTCGTCAGAGGCCGCTCCTTCGCCCAGGGTGGAGAGATCGAGGTAGAGATCGGGGATGCGCTTGCCGAGCAGGAAGTGATCCCCCTCGGGCACCAATGTCAGCCGGTCGATGCCTACCTTGTGGCGGGCGCTGGCAATCTGCTCGGCGCTGGGCCGTTTGACGGGCCGCTTGTCCGGCCCGAATCCCCACAGGTTGACCAGCGGGCCCACGGTGACGTCGAGCTTGCCTGCGGTGAGATGGCCGGCGTCGATGCCCTGCTGCACGATGTTGGCCATGGTGGCGGGAATGGCCATGGGGGGCTGGCCGCTGCCCTGATTGAAGCGGGAGATGAGGGAGTTGGGGTCGTAGGTGGAGATCTCGTGATTCATGCGTACCAGCAGGGCATCGACCTCTTGCTGCAGCGCCGGCTCGCCGCCTGGGAAGGGGTCGCTCAGGGTCACCGCGTAAAAGGTACCCATGGTCTTGCCCTGAATGCGGGTCTGGGTCGGGGCCGGCTGACAGGCGGTCAGCATCAGCAGCAGGGTCAACAACAGGCCACGGTGGGCCGGGCGAGCAAGAAGCGACATGACGGATCTCTTTGGCTGAAACGGATGGCACGGGAGACAAGCGTGCCGGGGTCGCCAGCTTAGCCAAGGGGACGGCGGTGGGCGAGCCGCGGCTGGACAAAAGTGCGGGGGATAATTAAACAAAGAGTGGTTAGTGGGTGGCGCGGCCGGTTCGTCCAGACAAAAAAGGGGGGCAATCTGGTGACCTGACCCGCAGCTTTGCGCTAAAGACATAGCCGAATGACGACAGTTGAGTAGAATAAGGTCGATTTTGACAGCATGTTTGCCAGCCATGGTGCGAGCCCGCAGGCAATTGTGTTGCCATCTATTGCCAATCAAAGGAGAGGATGATGAAAAAGGCGATTACCCTGCTGTTTCTGAGCACCCTGGCGGCCCCGGCTCTGGCCGATGAGTGCGCGTTGGTCATCGAAGGCAATGATGCCATGCAGTACAACCTCAAGGAGATGAGCGTCCCGGCCACCTGCAAAGAGGTCACCGTGACCCTGAACCATACCGGCAAGATGCCGGTGACCGCCATGGGCCACAACTGGGCGCTGGCCAACACCGCCGACTATCAGGCCGTGGCCACCGCAGGCATGAGCGCCGGTGCCGACAACAACTACCTGCCCAAGGATGACCCGCGCGTGCTGGCCCACACCAAACTGGTGGGCGGCGGCGAAAGCACCAGCGTCACTTTCAAGACCGACGGCCTGGCCGGCAAAGATCTCACCTTCTTCTGCTCCTTCCCCGGCCACTTCGCCATGATGAAGGGCACCTTCAAGGTCGGCTAAACACAGCTTGTCGACCCAGAAGCCGGGCAATGCCCGGCTTTTTTGTGCCCGCTTGCGGCGTCGGTTGGATGTCAGTGCGGGCGCTATCGCGCGCCGTTTTATGATCCGGCGCCGGGTGAGCGGAGGAGTGAGAGGGTAAAATAGGCGCCTTTCGGGCCTGCTGGGCCCGCTCGAGAGGAAGCAAGGTCGTCATGAAAGCCATGAAATGGGTGATCAGCAGTTGCCTGCTGCTGGCATGCGCCATCGCGCTGGCAGCGGAGCCGCCGGTCAAGAAGAGCAGAAACGGTATCTGCCATCCCCAGGGCGGCACCTATTACAGCCGCACCAAGCACTACACCCCCTACGACTCCATGCAGGCCTGTCTCGACAGCGGCGGACGGGCGCCCAAACGCTGACCGGTGTCAGGCCTGCTCCTGCCGCCTATTTGGGCTGCAGGGTAAAGAAGGCGATGGCGCTCTTCTTCTGGCAGTCGAAGTGGATGCTCTGCTCGCCGCTGATCAGCAGAGTCTCGTTGACCGCCATGGGGTGGCCCGCCGCCGTGAGCTGGCCGCTCAACAGGTAACAGAGATAGGTCTTGTCCGCTTCCAGGGTGAGGGTGAGCGGGAAGGGCAGGTTGAGCACCCGCACGTTGGCGCTGAGGCGGGCCGGATCATAGATGAGCCCCAGATCCGTCACCTCTTTTTTCAGCAGTTCGCAGTGGGTGTCGTCATCCCCGCTGAAGTGGGCCGCCTCGAAGGTGGCGTAGGGGTGGCCGTTGAGCACGAAGCCGGCCCCGCTGATGGGCAGCAGGATGCGCTGATAGCCGGGAAATTTCGAGAAGGGGCCGGCCCCCTTGATGGGCGCTGAGCTCAGCCGGTAGGCAAAATCGAGCCTGTCGAGGCTGGTGCCGGCAGGAGAGATGAGGATCTGGGCTGTGGTGCCCTGCTTGTTCTTCCAGGGCATCTTCAGCTGGTCGGACTCTTTTATCAGGGTGATCAATGGCGCCTCGGCAGGTGGTGAGCGGGGTGAATCATGTGGCCCAGTGATACCACCCCGCCCACCGCTCCACAAGGCTGCGGCACTCACCTGCCATCCGCTTGCCCACTATTTCGCCGATGCCACCCGCTTCGCCTCTCCTTGTCCCCTGCCGCGTGGTCATCCCTGTATGAAATACCGCCAGTTGGGCAAGGCGGGCAAGGGCAAAGCCTCAGGCTGTGATCCCGGCGCTGTTAAAGCGGCGGCGGCTCGCTACACTGGCTGCTCTGTTGCCCAAGGAGGCCCCATGACTCACAAGATCATTCTGGATACCGATCCCGGTATCGATGACGCCATGGCAATTCTGTTTGCCGAAGCCCACCCCGCCATCGAGCTGCTCGCCATCACCACCGTATTTGGCAATGCCACCATCGAGAACGGTACCCGCAACGCCCTCTGGCTCAAGCAGCAATATGGCATGAAGGCAGATGTGGCACAGGGGGCGGCCGCCCCGCTGCGGCGCGAGCCGGTGGGCCCGACCACCGTGGTGCACGGGCCGAGCGGGTTTGGGGACGTGACGGCGGGGGAGGTGACCCTGGCGCCGGATCCCCGGCCGGCCTGGCAGTATATCGTCGAGGCGGTGAAGGCCGCTCCCGGCGAGATCACCCTGGTCACCATAGGCCCGCTCACCAACCTGGCGCTTGCGCTGCAAGAGGCACCCGAGATCACCGGCCTGGTGAAGCAGGTGGTGGTGATGGGGGGCGCCTTCGGCGTCAACGGTCATCGTGGCAACGTGACCCCTTATGCCGAGGCCAACATCCACGACGATCCGGATGCCGCCGACCGGGTATTCACCGCCGACTGGCCGGTGGTGATCATCGGGCTGGACGTGACCCAGCAGAGCTTCTTCAGCAGCGCCTATCTCGACGCGCTGCGCGACGACGCGGGCGAGCCGGGGCGCTTTCTGTGGGATGTCAGCCGCTTCTACCTGCGCTTCTATTCGGAGCGGATCGGGCTCGACGGCTGCCACGTGCACGACCCGTCCGCCATCGCCTACGTGATCGATCCGACCCTGTTCACCCTGCGCGAGGGGCCGGTGCGGGTCATCAACGAGGGGCCCGCCATCGGTCACACCCTGCAGAAATTTGACGGCAAGTCCCATCCCCACGACGGCTGGGCCGATTATCGTGCCCAGCAGGTCGGGGTGGCGGTGCGGGATCAGGCGCTGCTGGCGCTCTATCGGGAGACGCTGGTAGCCTGGGGCCGCAGCCGCTAGGGGCGCTTGGCGAGCAGGGTAGCCTGCGGCCGGGCTTGAGGCGCGGCTGTGATCCGCGCCAAACAATCGGGGGTCAGTTGCGGCTTATACTGTCCGCAACTGTGTGAAGAAGGAGAAGCAGGATGGCTTGGTTGTCGTTGCTGGTGGCGATCGCCCTCATCTGGTGGTTGATGAAGCTGGGGCGTGGCGCCCTGTTCGAGATCCGGCTTGCGCCAGGCAAGGTGCAGGTCAAGCGGGGCAAGGTGTCGCCGGCGTTCATCGAGCAGGCCAGGCAGATCCTGCGCCACGAGACGGTGCGCGGGCGCATCCTGGGTCAGCGCGATGGTGATGGGGTCAAGCTGGTCTTCTCCCGCTCCATCCCCGAGCCGGTGGCCCAGCGCTTTCGCAATATCTTCCCCTATGGTGACTACCGGTTGGGGGCGGCGCCGCTCTCCGGCTCCAAACCGCGCAAGGGGTGAGTCGTCACTCACATAGCAAACGGGCCTCCACTGGAGGCCCGTTTCGTTATGGTCGGCGCAAGTTATTGGTGGAGGGCGCGTTGGGCCTTGACCGTCTCCGGCTTGATGGCCACCCCTTCATTGCCCCAGGAGGCGCGCAGGGTGTTGACCAGCTCGGCGATCTGCTGATCGTTGAGGGTCCAGCCGTAACCCGGCATGTGGTAGCCGATGTTGCCCTGGGTGACCGGGGTCTCGGCGCCGTGCAGCAGCACGTTGAGCAGGCTGCTCGGGTCCTCGGCCAGCACGGTCTGGTTGCCCACCAGCGAGGGGATGACGTGGTCATTGCCCTGGCCGTTGACCCCGTGGCATGTGGAGCAGTACATGGCGTAGTCCGCCTTGCCGCCGGCACTGGCGTAGGCCCGGTTGCCTTTGCTGGCCGCCGCGTCGTCGCCGAGTTCGGTCAGGTAGGTGGCGATGCTGGCCAGATCCATGTCGCTGAAATACTGGCTGCTGTGCGTGATCACTTCCGCCATGGGGCCGCTGACGGCCTGATGCTGGCTGCGGCCGGTTTTCAGCAGATCGATCAGCGCCTGCTTGTCATAGCGGGTGCCGCGAATGTTGGGGGCATACCAGCCATCCAGGGTAGCGCCGCTCAGATAGAGGGGATCTGCCTCGGTCAGGGCTTTTTCCTGCATGCCGAGCCCGCGCGGGGTGTGGCAGCTGCCGCAGTGGCCCGCCCCCTGAACCAGATAGGCGCCGCGATTCCACTCCTCGCTCTTGCCGGCCACCGGGGTAAAGCGACTGTCATCGTGATAGACCCAGTTCCAGCCGTTGAGCGGCCAGCGCATGTTGAGCGGCCAGGGGATGTCGCTCTCCTTGTTGGCAACAGCCTGCGGCTGCACATCCTGCATCAGGTAGTGGTAGAGGGCGGTGAGATCCTCATCGCTCATCTTGGCGTAGGCGGTGTAGGGCATGGCCGGGTAGAGGGGATAGCCGCTGCGGGTGATCCCTTCGCGCATCACCTTGATGAACTCGGGCAGGCTGTAGTTGCCGATGCCGTGGGTCTTGTCGGGGGTGATGTTGGTGGCGTAGACGGTGCCGATGGGGGTGGGGAAGCCCTTGCCGCCAGCGAGCGGCTTGCTTGCCTCGCTGGTGTGGCAGGCGGCGCAGTCCCCCAGCTTGGCCACGTATTCGCCGGCCGACATGGCAGGCGCGGCCTGCAGGGTGAAGGCGGGCAGGGCCAGCAGCACGGCGCTGGCTGTCAGGGTCAGGGGGCGGTTCATTTGGCGCCTCCCTTGTGCATGGCAACCAGCTCGTTGACGGCGCGCCAGGCCTGATCGATGGCGGAGTGGGCGTAGGGGCTCCAGTCCGAGTCGGAGTTGGCGATGGTGATGTTGCCGACCGGCTGGCGACCCAGCTCGATCCACTTGTCGCACTGCTCCTCGTCATCGAACAGGGTGTTGGTGATGTAGGAGTAGCCGTGGGACCAGCGGTTGACCGTGATGGCGAGGATATCCTGCTCATGGTTGAAACCGGCGCCGCCCAGCATCCCCTGCAACTGTTCGCGGATCATCTGCTCGTGCTGCTCGAACGGCATGCCGAGGATCATGGCGCGCCCCTTGCGGGACTGCTCGCGGGCCGACAGGCCGCTGCCCGGCAGGGTCGGCACGTAGACCATGTGCAGGCACATGGGCTGATCCGGGTTCTTGGGATGCTCGTAGCCGCCGAGGTTGACCGGGTAGTCGAGCTTGACCCGGCTGTAGGGGGCGGCCGGGGAGTAGACCTCGTGCACCCCCAGCTTGACGAAGGATTGCCAGTTCTTGATCACCACCTTGGTGTAGACCAGCGGCGCCTTGACGTTCTGGCGCAGCGCCTCCTTCTGGGGCTCTGCCATCTCGGGCACCATGTAGGGGATCATCATGTTGTAGCCGGCCATGATGGACTGCCTGGCCCGCACCCGGTGCAGTTTCCCCTCCTTGATGTAAGTGACGTCCACTCCCTGTTTGCCGTCTTTGAGCGGCACGTTTTTGGCCTGCAGCGCCGTGCTGCCGAGGCGCAGCTGCACCTTGTGCTCGGGCAGGTCGAGCTTGCTGTAGTCAAACTTGGCCAGCACCACGTCCTGCATGGTGTGGCCGGGGGCTACCTGCGGGATGAGCTTGCGCACCATCAAACGGGTCAGGCCGGCGTTGCCGTCCGGGAAGTGGAAGATGTAGGGATCGTCCAGCTCCGCCTGCTCCTCGGCATCGAGCGGGGTCAGGTTCATGCCGCCAAAACCGGGCAGGGCGCACAGGCGTGCATCGGCGCAGGCGGTGGCGTCGATGCCGACCGCCTGGAAGTCGTTGGTGCGTTGCTGGAAGTAGGTGATGGCCCGCTCGCTCAGGCCCACCTTGTCGCGCAGGAAGGTGGTGTAGCTGTTGCGGGTCATCCAGAGGTCTTTTTCCGCCTGGGTCATGCCGCTCAGGTAGTCGGTCTTCTCCTCGTGCAGCGCCAGCAGGGCGGCCTTGTCGCTCTCATCGAGCGGGAAGTCGCCGATAAACTCCGCCAGCGGACGGCCATTCAGGCGATCGCGCGGGATATCGTCGGCCACGTTGTGGCCTGGGTCACCGCTCACCACCTTGTTGACACCAAAGTGCTTCTCGTCGAAGTAGACGCCGCGGCTCAGGCCCAGATCCGGGTAGAAGGTCTGCTGGAAGCCTTTGGCCAGCTCGTCGATGTTGACCTCGAGCGCCTTGAGCAGCCCCAGTGCCACCGGGCTGTAGACGGAGCGCGGCGATTGCAGGGATTCGCTGCCGCCGTAACCCAGCCGCAGGCCGTCGGGGGTGGTGAACTCGTTGCGCTTGGCGTGGCCACCGAAGTCGTCGTGGTTGTCGAGCAGCAGGATCTTTTTGTCCGCGCCGAGCAGTTGCTGATAGAAGCAGGCAGCCGCCAGACCGCTGATGCCGGCGCCGACGATCACCAGGTCGTATTCGCCCTCGAGGGGAATGTTGGCGAAGTCATACTGTTTGCCGTCGCGGGCGATGCTGTGGGCCGGTTCGAAGGAGCCCGGGTGGTTGCCGCGCAGCCCGGTGAGGGCGGGCGGGTAGACCAGCGTTTTTTCAGCCAGTGCCGTGCCGCCTTCGGCCGCTTGCAGCAGCTTGATGGGGGCAACCCCGGCCGCAATGGTGATGGCGACGCCGTTGAGAAAGTCTCTGCGTGTGATGCTCATGGCAATCCCTGTGTATGAAGAGTCAAGTGAGAAATGGGATAAGGTTGAATTCGTGACTGGCGAGTAACGAAGGGGCGCAACCTACCGCCATATCCGGATGGAGTCCATGGGTTTGATAATAACTTATTAAACAAAATGATGGACCCTGTGATCGGCCAGGTCGCATGAGACGTATGTGGTGTGCATGTTTGCGGGTAAAGCCGCACCAACCTCATGGAATTAATTGAAATTTAATTTGATTAATTATGGTTAATTTCGAGTCCCTCAATTGTTCTGTCCTGAGCGGCCAATTGTGCACGGATTTCAGCCCGGAATTTCGCCGGCTAGCCACAAAGGGGTGTCATTTGTCCTTGTTAAGTAAAGGGTTAAATCGCGGGATGTCTGTTTAATAAACAGATACAGGGTGAAATGGCACCAGCTGGCGATGAAAGGGGGTCGAGGTGGTTTTGATAATTTTCATGACGTCAAGGCATTAACATGCAACACACAGAAATCGCAATCCACACACAAGTGAAAGATTAATTTTTCATGTTGTTCACATCCCCCCCGGGTGAAATAGAATGCTGCGTTTTTCTTACAACTTTAGCCCTGCGAAGATGAGGACATTGCATGAGACCTTTTGATGTAAAGAGGGGCTTGGGCGCTTTGCTGTTGCTCGCGACTGCCGGCTTGCTGAGCGGCTGCGACATGGCTCTGATGAGCCCCAAGGGACAAGTTGGTCTGGAGCAGAAGTCACTGATACTGACCGCACTCGGCTTGATGCTGATTGTGGTGGTGCCGGTGATTGTGATGGCGGTGGCGTTCGCTTACAAATACCGAGCGTCCAACACCAAAGCCACCTATGCACCGGACTGGGCCCACTCCAACAAGATTGAAGCGGTCGTCTGGACCGTACCCGTCATCATTATCGCCATCCTGGCGGTGATCACCTGGAAAACCTCCCATTCTCTGGATCCCTACAAACCGTTGGAATCTGAGGTGAAACCGATCCAGGTCGATGTCATCTCCCTTGACTGGAAATGGTTGTTTGTCTATCCGGAACTGGGCATCGCCTCGGTCAACGAGCTGGCATTCCCGGTCAACACCCCGGTCAATTTCCGGGTGACGTCCGACACCGTGATGAACTCCTTCTTCATTCCCCAGCTGGGCGGCCAGATCTACGCCATGGCGGGCATGCAGACCAAGTTGCACCTGATCGCCAACGAGGCAGGCCAGTACAAGGGCATCTCGGGCGGCTACAGCGGCGCCGGTTTCTCAGGCATGAAGTTCAACGCCATCGCGACGCAGGATCAAGCCGGTTTCGACGCCTGGGTTGCCAAGGTGAAGGCCTCCTCCAAGGCGCTCAACACCATGGATGAGTTCAATGCCCTGGCCAAGAAGAGCGAAAACCACCCGGTGGAGTATTTCGCCAGCGCCGATCCCAAGCTGTTCGTCAACATCATCAACAAGTTCATGGGTGACATGAAGCACGGCGAGCACGCCGCCATGCAACACGGCGAAAAGCAGGCCGCGATGTCCCATGACGAGTCCATGAGCCACGAGGGGATGGAGCATGATGCCTCCATGAACCACGCAGGCATGGAGCACGGCGACGCCATGCACCATGAGGCCCAGGGCGAGCAGATGGACCACGCCGGCCACATGCCGGCCGACAAGACTGTGAAAGCGGGTACTAACTGATGTTTGGAAAATTAACACTCGACGCTATTCCGTACCATGAACCCATCATCATGGTCACGATAGCCGGTATCATTCTGGGGGGCCTGGCCGTCGCCGGGCTCATCACCTATTTCGGCAAGTGGCAATATCTGTGGAAAGAGTGGCTCACCTCGGTGGACCACAAACGCCTCGGTATCATGTATCTCATCCTCGGCATGGTCATGCTGCTGCGCGGCTTCGCCGATGCAGTCATGATGCGTACCCAGCAGGTCATGGCCTCGGCCGGTGGCGAGGGCATACTGCCACCGCACCACTACGACCAGATCTTCACCGCCCACGGCGTCATCATGATCTTCTTCGTGGCCATGCCGCTGGTGATCGGTCTGATGAACATCGTGGTGCCGCTGCAGATCGGTGCCCGTGACGTCGCCTTCCCCTTCCTGAACAACCTGAGCTTCTGGTTCACCGCCGCGGCCGTGGTGCTGATCAACGTCTCCCTCGGGGTCGGTGAATTCGCCCAGACCGGCTGGCTGGCCTATCCGCCCTTGTCGGGGCTGGAGTTCAGTCCGGGGGTCGGGGTCGATTACTGGATCTGGAGTCTGCAGATTTCGGGTCTGGGGACCCTGCTGACCGGCGTGAACTTCTTCGCCACCATCATCAAGATGCGCGCCCCTGGCATGACCATGATGCGCCTGCCGGTGTTCACCTGGACCGCCCTGTGCGCCAACGTGCTGATCATCGCCTCCTTCCCGATCCTGACCGTCACCATCGCCCTGCTCACCGCAGACCGTTACCTGGGTACCCATTTCTTTACCAATGACATGGGTGGCAACATGATGATGTACATCAACCTGATCTGGGCCTGGGGTCACCCCGAGGTGTACATCCTGGTACTGCCGGTCTTCGGGATCTTCTCCGAAGTGGTGGCGACCTTCTGCAAGAAGAAGCTGTTCGGTTACACCTCGCTGGTGTGGGCGACCATCGCCATTACCGTGCTCTCCTTCATCGTCTGGCTGCACCACTTCTTTACCATGGGGTCGGGCGCCAACGTGAATGCCTTCTTCGGCATCACCACCATGATCATCTCCATCCCGACCGGGGTGAAGATCTTCAACTGGCTGTTCACCATGTACCGCGGTCGCATCGAGTTCACCTCGCCCATGCTGTGGACCGTCGGTTTCATCATCACCTTCACCGTGGGTGGCATGACCGGGGTACTGCTCTCCGTGCCGGCCGCCAACTTCGTGCTGCACAACAGCCTGTTCCTGATCGCCCACTTCCACAACGTCATCATCGGCGGCGTGGTGTTCGGTTGCTTCGCCGGTATCACCTACTGGTTCCCGAAAGCGTTCGGCTTCAAGCTGGATGACGTCTGGGGCAAGCGTGCCTTCTGGTGCTGGATCACCGGCTTCTTCGTCGCCTTCATGCCGCTCTACGTACTGGGCTTCATGGGCATGACCCGTCGCGTCAGCCAGAACATCGATCCCGAGTTCCACGGCTGGCTGGTGGTGGCTGCCTGCGGCGCCGCCCTTATCGCGCTGGGCGTACTGTGCCAGGTGATCCAGATCGTGGTCAGCATCCGCGACCGCGAGAAGAACCGCGACCTGACCGGCGATCCCTGGGGCGGTCGTACCCTGGAGTGGTCCACTTCCTCACCGCCTCCTTTCTACAACTTCGCCATCGAGCCGAAGATCAAGGGACTGGATGCGTTCTGGGAAGCCAAGCAGGACGGTTCCGCTTATCAGCAGCCCAAGCACTATGACCCGATCCACATGCCGAAAAACTCCGGTGCCGGCGTCATCATCGCCGCCTTCAGCACCCTGTTCGGCTTTGCCATGATCTGGCACATCTGGTGGATGGCCATCGCCGGCTTCGTCGGCATGATCGCCACCTGGATCATCCACAGCTTCAACGATGACGTGGACTACTACGTGCAGGTTGACGAGATCGAGCGGATCGAGCGTCAGCATTTTGAAAATATCAACAAGGTGGCTTAATTCCATGGCGACTGACGTTCTACATCACACCCAGGGTGCCCATGAGGATGGGCACCACGATGCCGGTGCCAACAAGGTATTCGGCTTCTGGATCTACCTGATGAGTGACTGCATCCTGTTCGCGACCCTGTTCGCGACCTATGCGGTCCTGGTCAACGGCACTGCCGGCGGCCCGAGCGGCAAGGACATCTTCGAACTGCCGTTCGTGTTTGCCGAAACCATGCTGCTGCTGCTGAGCTCCATCACCTTCGGCTTCGGCATGCTGGCCATGAACAAGAACAAGGTCGCGGCGGTCAACACCTGGCTGTTCATCACCTTCCTGTTCGGCGCCGGCTTCATCGCGATGGAGATCTATGAATTCCATCACCTGATTGTCGAGGGCTACGGTCCGGATCGCAGTGGCTTCCTCTCTGCCTTCTTCACCCTGGTGGGCACCCACGGTATCCACGTGACCAGCGGTCTTGTCTGGATCATCGTGATGATGGTGCTGGTCGCCAAGAAGGGGCTGACCGATCGCAACCGTACTCGTCTGATGTGCCTGAGCCTGTTCTGGCACTTCCTCGACGTGGTGTGGATCTGCGTCTTCACCGTGGTCTATCTGATGGGGGTCATGTAATGAGTCATTCCGTTGACAATCACGGCGCCAGCCACGGCAGCGCCAAGAGCTACCTGATCGGCTTCGTGCTGTCCCTGATCCTGACCGCCGTGCCGTTCTGGATGGTGATGGACGGTTCTGCCTCCCACACCACCGTGCTGGCCACCGTGGTCGGCATGGCAGTGGTGCAGATCTTCGTGCATCTGGTCTACTTCCTGCACATGAACACCTCGTCCGAGGAGCGCTGGAACCTGGTGGCACTGATCTTTACCGTGCTCATCATCGCCATCGTGGTCGTGGGTTCCCTGTGGATCATGTACAACCTCAACATCAACATGATGGTTCACTGAGCAGGTTGGCAATGATGATGAAGCAATACCTGCAAGTGACCAAGCCGGGCATCATCTTCGGTAACCTCATCTCGGTTATCGGAGGGTTCCTGCTGGCCTCCAAGGGGAGCCTGGATGTGCCCCTGTTCATTCTGACCATGGCTGGTGTATCACTGGTGGTCGCCTCCGGTTGCGTGTTCAACAACTACATCGACCGGGACATCGACTGCATCATGGAGCGCACCAAGAACCGTGCTCTGGTGAAGGGTCTGATCGCCCCCGGCGTATCGCTCTGGTACGCCACCGCGCTCGGCATTGCGGGCATTGCACTGCTCTACTTTGCGGCCAATCCGTTGGCCGCCCTGCTGGCGGTGCTGGGCTTCATTGTCTATGTGGGGGTCTACAGCCTCTACATGAAGCGTCACTCGGTCTACGGCACCCTGGTCGGCAGCCTCTCCGGCGCGGCGCCGCCGGTCATCGGCTACTGCGCGGTGAGCGGTCAGTTCGACTCTGGCGCCTTGATCCTGCTGGCGATCTTCAGCCTGTGGCAGATGCCGCACTCCTATGCGATCGCCATCTTCCGCTTCAAGGATTACCAGGCGGCCAACATCCCGGTGTTGCCGGTGGTGAAGGGGATCCCGGTGGCCAAGCTCCACATCACCCTCTACATCCTGGCCTTCATGGTGCCGACCCTGATGCTGTTCCTCGGCGGTTACGCCGGTTACAAGTATCTGGTGGTGGCCACCGCGGTCAGCGTCTGGTGGCTGGGGATGGCGCTGTCTGGCTACAAGGCGGCGGTGGATGACTCCCTCTGGGCGCGCAAGCTGTTCATGTTCTCCATCGTTACCATCACCTGCCTCAGCGTGATGATGTCGGTGGACTTCCAGCCGGAGGCCGAGCGTGCGGTGCTGGTGAGCATGCTGCCCTAAGGTGCATACCTGTCATGCTCCGTGTTGTGATGCGACGCGGGAAAATCAGTAGAATCCAGAGCCGGGAACCTTCCCGGCTCTGTTATTATGGGGCCGCCCCGTCGGGCACTTTTCCCTTGTGTCGGGTGTGGCATGGCACGTGTCGGCCACCCCTTGAGTCTTCCTTTTCCCTGACCTATCGAGGCCATCATGAATGATTTCACCATGACGAGGGGCGAGCGCCGTGCCACCTGGGCGCTCGGCTCCGTCTTCTCGTTGCGCATGCTCGGCATGTTTATGGTGCTGCCGGTGCTGACCACCTACGGCATGTCGCTGGCGGGGGCTTCCGAGGCGCTCATCGGCCTGGCCATCGGCATCTACGGCATGACCCAGGCGCTGTTCCAGATCCCGTTCGGCCTGCTCTCCGACAAGGTGGGCCGCAAGCCCCTCATCGTCGGCGGCCTGCTGATGTTTGCCCTCGGCAGCGTGATTGCGGCGCTGACCCACTCCATCTGGGGCGTGATCCTTGGCCGCGCCCTGCAGGGTAGCGGCGCCATCTCGGCTGCCGTGATGGCGCTCTTGTCGGATCTCACCCGCGAGCAGAACCGCACCAAGGCGATGGCTTTTATCGGGGTGAGCTTTGGCATCACCTTCGCCATCGCCATGGTGACCGGCCCCCTTATCACCCATGCACTGGGGCTCTCCGGCCTGTTCTGGCTGATCGCCCTGCTGGCGCTGGGGGGTATCGCCGTCACCCTCTGGCTGGTGCCGACCCCGAGCGGCCATCTACTCAATCGCGAGTCCGGCATGGTGAAGGGGGGGATGCGCACCGTGCTGACCAACCCGCGCCTGCTCAAGCTCAACTTCGGCATCCTCTGCGTGCACACCCTGCTGATGTCGAGCTTCGTGGCGTTGCCGCCGCTGCTGGAGCGCGCCGGCTTGCCCCGCGACAGCCAGTGGCAGGCTTATCTGGTCACCATGCTGATCGCCTTCGTCAGCGTGGTGCCGTTCATCATCTATGCCGAGAAGCGCAGAAAGATGAAGCGGGTGTTCCAGATCTGCGTGCTGGTGATGCTCATCGCCGAGCTGGTGCTCTGGCAAAGCGGCCTGCAGCTGTGGGGCCTGCTCGCCGGGCTGCAGATCTTCTTCATCGGTTTCAACGTGATGGAGGCACTGCTGCCCTCTCTTATTAGCAAGGAGTCGCCCCCCGGCTACAAGGGCACCGCCATGGGGATCTACTCCACCAGCCAGTTCATCGGGGTGGCCATCGGCGGCAGCCTCGGCGGCCTGCTCTACAGCCTGGGCGGCGGCGCCCTGGTGTTTGGCGGCTGCGCCGCGCTGGCCCTCGTCTGGCTCGGGGTCAGCCTCACCATGGCCGAGCCCCCCTATGTGAGCAGCCTGCGCATCGTGTTGCCGGAAGGGGTGGCGGCAGACGCGGCGCTGGAGCAGAAGATCCGTGCCTGCGAAGGGGTGAGCGACGTGCTGCTGGCCGCTGCGGAGCGCTCCGTCTATGTGAAGGTGGACAGCAAGCGCCTGAGCCGGCACGATCTGGAGTCGCTGGTCGCCGCCTGAAGACGCCCGCCTGCATGAAAAAGCCCGCCAATCCTGAAGTGAAACCTTAGTGTTGTGTAGTAATGCACTGCTGGCGTTGTGAATCGCCCCGGCCTCTCTAGACACTTTTGAGTCGTTCAAAGGACAGCCGGATTACCCCGCCCGGCCCGCCATCGTGGAGACAAAGGCCGTACCCGGGGGACAGGGCCGGATTACATCCCAGTCATGGTGGTGCAAGACCGAGCAGGCCACCTGGCTGACTTCCAGTTGGAACGGCTGAATGCCAGGGCAAGTGAAGGCGGTGCTTCAGCCGCTTATCGCCCCGTATGCCGTCCTGTGCAGCGATGGTGCCGGGGGTGTATGCGAGTTTCAGCGAGGGACTGGGGATAACACACCAAGTGGTGCGCAATCGTGCAGGAGAGCGGGTGGTGGGTGCATATCACATCCAACATGTGAACGGGTACCACAGGCGATTGAAGGAGTGGATGGAGCGGTTCCATGGGGTAGCGACCCACTATCTGAGGAATTATCTGGGTTGGCGCAGGATGTTGGAGCGCTATGGGCGGGAAGTGAATATCTCACGTTGCTTGCATGAGGCGCTGGGGCGCCCCATGCAACACGTAATTGGGACATAGCCTAATTTATGGGGCTTCATGATTTGCTTCGAGCCAACATTCTAAGTTTCTGACGGCTACTTTAAATGTTGTTTCCAGTTCGACAGGATTTCCAATAGCTGATTCTAAGTCTGAGCAATGTTTCGCAAACATATCAAGACCAAGGCTTAAGGCGCTTCCTTTAAGTTTGTGTATCAGTGATGCCCGTTCTTTAGGCTCGCTTGCTATAATTTCAGCAATAATAATCGTACCTTGTGTTTCAAATAACTCGATGAGTTCCCTTATTTTCACCATACCGAGCAGAGGCAAGTCGGTATCCAACACTGGATTGATGTTCCAGTGCCTCATAGGATTGGTCTCGACCGGCGCCATTTTGGCCTGTGGTAAACTCTTATCCTGAAACTGACGAACAATGGCTGTTGCCAATGCGGCCAGCCGCACCGGCTTGCCGACAAAATCGACAAACCCGGCTGCAAGGCAGCGGCGGATATCCTCCGGATACATCTGGGCCGAGATGGCGATTGCAGGCAACGGGCGCTCATGCATCTCTTCACTGATGGCAGCCAGATCCTCGCGCAGGGTCATCCCGTCCATATCGGGCAGGTTGATATCGAGCAGCGCCAGCTCGAAGGGGCGCTCGGTCACCAGCGCCAGCGCGCTGCGACCATCCTCCGCCAGGGTGACGCGATGGCCGAGGCGGGTCAGCATGCCGTGCGCCACCAACCGGTTGATCTCGTTATCCTCCACCAGCAGGATGTCGCGGGACTGACCAAGGTGCAGCGGTTGCGCCTCGGCAGGCAGCTGGGCGCTCGAGCGTTGCAAGGGTAGGCTGAAGCTGAATTCACTCCCCTTGCCCGGTTCGCTAGCTAGGATAAGCTCGCCCCCCATGGCGGCCACCAGCTTGCGGCTGATCGCCAGTCCCAGCCCGGTGCCGCCCTGATGGCCCATATCGCGCTTGCGCTGGTGAAACGCCTCGAACACCACCTCCTGTTCATCGGCCGGAATGCCGGGGCCGGTATCGCGCACCACGAAGCGGATGCAGGGCTCGGCGCAAGGGCCTTGGCAGACAAGCGGCGCTACCATCAGGGTAATCTGGCCACGGGCGGTAAACTTGACTGCATTGCCGAGTAAGTTACCGAGCACCTGCCGCAGCTTGCCCAGATCCCCCTCGACCACAGGCGCCAGCTCGGGTGCATATTCCAGCGCCAGGGTGACCCCCTTGGCCGCTGCCTTTGGCCGAAACAACGCGCTGAGCTCATTCACCAGCTGGAACAGGGGGAAGGGTTCACGGCGTGCCTCCACATGGCCTGCCTCGATCTTGGAGTAGTCGAGAATGTCGTTGAGGATCTCCAGCAGGGATTCGCCGCTATGCTCGATGGCGGCCAGATAGCGCTGCTGGGTCTCGCTGAGGTGGGTATCTTCCAGCAGCGTCAGACCGCCCAGAATGCCGTTCATGGGGGTGCGGATCTCGTGGCTCATGGTGGCGAGAAACACCGACTTGGCCCGGTTGGCCTGCTCGGCCTCGGCGCGGGCCTGCCGCTGCTTCTCCACCTCCTCATTGAGCCGCTCGTTGGCGTGGCTGAGCTGGCCTGTGCGCTCCTCGACCCACGACTCTAGCTCTCGCTGATAGCGGCCCAGCTCCACCGCATTGTCACGAAACACCTGCAGGGCCCGTCCCAGCTCCGCCAGCTCATCACGCCCGGTGCTGGCGATCGGCTCAAGGGGAGCCAGATCTCCGCGCGCCAACCGGCTCATCCCCGCCACCGCCCGTTGCAGCGGCCAGACGATCCGGCCATAGACCATGCGCCACATCAACAGCATCAGCAGTACCAGCGTAAACAGGCCAATGCCCATCAGCGCCTGCTCCAGCAGCCTGAGGCGCTGACTTAACGCCTGCTGGCTCTGCCCCAGCGAATCGCGGGCACGGCTGACCAGCTCACCGACCTGCTGGTTGAGGCTGCTCATCAGGGCTTCATTGGCATTGGCCAGCACCTGCAGCGCCTCCCCCTTGCCGAGCCAGTCACTGCGCAGTTGCACCAGCTTGTCGCTCTGCGCCAGCACGGTCAGCGCCTGTTCCACCGCCTGCCGGCGAGCCGGATCGGTCACCGCTCCGGCCCGCAGTTGCAAGATGGCCAACTCCCGCAGCCCCTCTTGCAATAGCGTTTGCAATTGTTCTTGTCGATCGCTGCGCCACATCTCTTCGATGCGCTGTTGCTGCATCAGGGTGCGATGACGCAGCTCGGTCATCTGCTCCTGCCAGTCGAGATCCTGCTCCAGCAGGCGGTCCAGCGTCCGGGCCGCCTGCACGCCTTGCTGTTGGTAGAGGGAACCCAATCCCGCCACCATCACGGTTTCGGCGTTCTCCATCTGGCTGCGTGCCAGCTCGGCAATCTGTCCGGCCGCCGCCACCAGACGGGCCCGCTGCGCCTCCCCCTGCGTCATCAGGGTCAGGCGCTCTCCCACCAGCCAGCCCTGCTGACCCAGATTGCCGATGATGCTCTGACTGAGCTGATCGAGGCTTGTTGAACCCTGCCCACGGCCAAGTTGTGCCAGTACCTGTTGTAGCTGTTGTCCCTGCAGGGTGAGCAAGCGCCCCTGATGCTCCCGCTCCTGCTCGCTGGTCGCGGTGGCCAGCAGCCGCGATGCGCTCTGGACCTCGCTGCTGAGACGAGAGAGCGTGCGCGCCAGCTCCTGGTCGGCCAGAGTCTGCTGCACCCCTTGCTCCAGCTGGCGCAGATGGCTAAGCCCCACCCAACCCAGCAGGGAGGCACTCAGTGTGAGTAATGCCATCAGGGAGAAGGCCAGCAGCAACTTGCCACCCAGGCCGGAAAAGATTCTCACGGGAAGTCCCTTGGTTGTGGTCGGCTTTGACCGGATAATATGGCCCAACACTTTAACAAAACCTCTGACCATGCGAAGCGTCTATCTCTCCCCGTTGTTGCTGATCTGGTTGCTAATGCTTCCCCGAGCCACTCTCGCCTTTGCGGTGGATCTCTGGCCCAGCGGTGAATTCAGCGGCCAACCGGTACGCCAGCAGTGGCCGGAACCCGCCGCCGCAACCAAACCACTGACCCTCTGTGCCCTCTACCCCCATCTGCGCGACGCCTACTGGCTCTCGGTCAATCAGGGCATGGTGGACGAGGCGAAGCGGCTGGGAGTCAAGTTGCAGATCCATGAAGCGGGGGGCTATGGCGCCCTCGTCGAGCAGCGCCAGCAGTTGCAGCGCTGCGTGCAGGAAGGGAGCGACGCCATCTTGCTCGGCGCGGTGAGCTATCAGGGCTTGCGCGAGGCAATCAAGGTCACGCCGCTGCCGGTCTTTGGGTTGGTCAACGATCTACCCAGCGGTCTGGTGCAGGCGAAGGTGGGGGTCTCCTGGTACCAGATGGGGTGGCAGATTGGCCACTGGCTGGCGCAGCGCCACCCCGCAGGCAGCAAACCGGTCTCGGTCGCCCTCTTCCCCGGCCCGCAAGCGAGCGGCGGCAACAACTTCGTCGAGCCGGGCTTTGCCGATGCCATCAAGGGGAGCGCCATCAAGCTGGTCACCACCGAGCGCGGCGACAACAGCCGGGAAATCCAGCGTACCCTGGTGCAGAAGATGCTGGCCCGCTATTCCGACCTCGACTATCTGGTGGGGGGCGCCATCGCCGCCGAAGTGGCGGTCAACGAGCTGGCACAGCGCCATCTCGACAGGCCCCAGGTGCTGAGCACTTACTTCAGCCACGGCGTACAGCGGGGCTTGCGCCGGGGCAAAATCCTGGCCGCCAACAGCGATCAGATGCGGCTGCAGGGGCGCCTTGCAGTGGCTCAGGCGGCCTGCCTGCTGCAACACCCTGATGCCAGTGCCGAGCAGTGCCCGCGGGTGATGGGGCCACCCATTCTGACGCTGTCTGCACCACTGGCTGATCCCGCCGATTCCCTCTCGGATGGCGCTTTTCGTCCCGTTTATCGGGTCGAATAGCCGTCCAAAATCCGATTAGCACACTCAAGGAGAAGAGATGAAAGAGTTACATGCCAGCTGCCTGTGCGGCGCCGTCGCCCTGACCCTGCCGGATCAGTTCGACTATATGGGGAACTGCCACTGCAGCGAATGCCGCAAGTTTTCAGGGGGTGATTACGCCTCGGTCGGCGGACTGGATGGCAACAAGGTCACCATAGTGAAGGGGGAAGAGGCCATCGGCCGCTACCGGAAATCGGCAGAGACCACCCTGGCCTTCTGTCGTCACTGCGGCTCCAGCCTGTTCAGCCAGAAGAGCAGCAGCGGCAAGATCAACCTGCGCCTCGGGGTGCTGGACGATGTGCCGAGCCAGCGGCCCGCGTTTCACATCTTTGTCGGCTCCAAGGCCCCCTGGCACCAGATTGGCGACGACTGCCCGCAATTTGAAACTCGCCCGCCGGTCTGATACCCGGCCAAACAGGCCAAGGCCACCGCAACGGGGTCAGGAGGCTATCTCGCCGGCAAACAGATAGCCTTCACCGTGGATGGTGACAAACAGCTGGGGATCTCGCGGATCTACTTCCATCTTGCCGCGCAGCCGCCGGATCAACACGTCTATGGTACGATCGCTCGGGCCATCGCCACGATGGCTGATGAGAGTCAGGATCCGCTCCCGACTGAGCACCCGCCCGGCATGGGCGACAAAGGCCACCAGCACTTCATATTCAGCCTTGGTCAGACGCACCGGCACCCCATCCTTGCTGAGCTGGCGGCGGGGAATGTCAAAACGCCAGGGGCCGAAGCGCACCGCATCGTCAACGACCGCAGGCTCGCTCGGCGCGGCGGCCGACAGCGAGATCCGCCACAGCAGATTCTTGACCCGCACCAGCAGTTCCCTGAGCTCGAACGGCTTGGTGACATAGTCGTCGGCCCCCATCTCGAGGCCGACAATCCGGTCCACCGCATCACTGCGGCCGGTGACCAGAATGATCCCCACCGTGCTGCGCGCCCGCAGTTCACGGGTTAGCAGCAGACCATCTTCCCCCGGCAGATTGATATCCAGCATCACCAGATCGACCGTCTGTTCCGCCAGCACGGCGCGCATCTCCTGGCCGTTTTCGACCGCAGTCACCCGATAACCCTCCCGCTCGAAATAGCCGGTCAGCTTCTCGCGGGTCACCGCATCATCTTCAACAACCAGAATGTGGTAGCTCATGGGCAGGGTTCACGAAGGTCGACAAGGGAGGATTATTCTATTCACATTTTGTCATAAATACCCCTATTTCATTAATTTGTGGCGGTAACCCTGTTCACAACACCTCCCTATCATGGCTCCCATCAAAAAAGTGATGTGAGAGAGCATGATGAAAAAACTGTGGCACTTCCTGCGCACCCCCAGCCGTCGCTGGTCGGTACTGGCGCTACTTCTGGTGGGCGTCGGCGTCACCCTCGCGGGTACCGTCGGCCTGCACTATGGTTTTGAGAAAACCAGCAGCCTCGAATTCTGTATCTCCTGCCACTCCATGAAAGACACCGTCTATCCGGAGTACAAGGAGTCCATCCACTTCAAGAATGCCTCCGGGGTACAGGCGGTCTGTACCGACTGTCACCAGCCGAAGGACTTTGTCGGCAAGGTGGCCCGCAAGATGGAGGCAGCCAACGACCTCTATCAGGAGTACATAGGCTACAGCATCGACACCCAGGAGAAGTTCGAGGACCGGCGCCTGCATCTGGCCGAGAAGGTGTGGGCTCGGATGAGCAGCCAGAACTCCAAGACCTGCAAGTCCTGCCACAGCTACGACAACATGGATCACGCCAAGCAGTCCCCGGCAGCAGCGCTGGCGATGAAAGATGCGGCGGCGAAGAACATGAACTGCATCGAGTGCCACAAGGGGATCGCCCACGAACTGCCCAACATGGCGGGCGGCTTCCGGGCCACTTACGCCACCTTGGTCAACGACGCGCAAGAGGCGCCAGCCGCCGAGACCCTCTACAACTTGGGTGAAAAAGATCTCTATGCCAGCGAACAGAGCACCGACCCGGTCGGCAAACTGCTGCCAGCCTCCCGCATCGACGTCGTAGACCGCAGCGGCGATCGCCTCAAGGTGACCATCGAAGGGTGGCGCGAGAGCGACGGCAAGGGCCGGGTGCTGAGCGAATACATGGGCAAGCGGGTCTTCGTCGCCACCATCCGTGACGAACTGAAAGCGAGCGAGAAAGTGCTCAAGCAGGAGACCGACAGCGCCACCCATATCAAGTGGGAACAGGTTCAGGTGCAGGCTTGGGTCGATGGCAAGGGCTTTGAATCCTCGCTCAAACCGATCTGGGATTACGCCGGCGAGATGTACAAATCCACCTGCAACTCCTGCCACGGCGCACCGGATCCCGCTCACTTCACTGCCAACGGCTGGATCTCGGGACTCAAGGCGATGTCTGCCTACTATCGCCTGAGCAAGGAAGAGGAGCGCACCCTGCTCAAATACCTGCAAAACCATGCCGCCGATACCGGTGGTCAGGGCAGCCACTAAGTCCGGATTCGAAAGAGGAATAACAAGATGATCAATATTTCCCGTCGTGGTTTTCTGGGCGGCTTGCTGGCCAGCGGCGCCTCTGCCCTGATCGGCCCCTCCCTGCTCGGTCGCGCCGTGATGGCCGCCGAGTCCGGCGACAAGCTGGTGCAGTCCGGTTCCCACTGGGGTGCCTTCCGCGCCCGGGTGGTCGATGGCCGCTGGGTCGAGACCCTGCCATTCGAGCATGACAAGCACCCCACCGAGATGCTCAAGGCCTTGAGTGAAGTGGTCTACAACCCCTCCCGCATCCGCTACCCCATGGTGCGACTGGACTGGTTGCGTAAGGGCCACCAGTCCGACACCAGCGAACGCGGCCAGAACCGCTTTGTGCGGGTCACCTGGTCACAGGCGCTCGATTTTTTCTATCACGAGCTGGAGCGGGTGCAGAAAATCTATGGCCCGAGCGCCCTCTACGCCGGTCACTCCGGCTGGCAGTCGGTGGGCAAACTGCACTCCGCTGGCGCCATGCTGGGACGCGCTATGAACCTGCATGGCACCTATCTGGCCAAGGCCGGTGACTACTCCACCGGCGCCGCTCAGGTGATCCTGCCCCACGTGGCGGGCGCCATGGAGGTGTACGAGCAGCAGACCTCCTGGCCGCTGGTGCTGGAGCACAGCAAGACCATCGTCATCTGGGGCTCCGACCCCGTCAAAAACCTGCAGGTGGGCTGGCTGGTGCCGGATCACAGCGTCTACGACTACTGGGCGCAGCTGAAAGAGAAGGTGGCCAAAGGCGAGATCCGGGTCATCAGCATCGATCCGGTCAAATCAAAGACCCAGAAGTACCTCAATTGCGATCAGGTGACCCTGAATCCGCAGACCGATGTGCCGCTGATGCTGGGCATCGCCCACACCCTCTACAGCGAGAAGCGTCACGACGAGAAGTTCCTGAAAGACTACACCACCGGCTTTGACAAGTTCTTGCCCTACCTGCTGGGCACCAGCGATGGTCAGGTGAAGGATGCCGAGTGGGCCGCCGCCATCTGTGGCGTCCCTGCCGAGACCATTCGCGAGCTGGCCCGCACCATGAGCAGCGGCCGTACCCAGCTTATCGGCGGCTGGTGCGTGCAGCGCATGCACCACGGCGAGCAGTACGCCTGGATGCTGGTGGTTCTGGCCTCGATGATTGGCCAGATCGGTCTGCCAGGCGGTGGTTACGGCTTTGGCTGGCACTACAACGGGGCAGGTACCATCACCTCCAGCGGCCCCATCATGTCCGGTTTCAGCTCGGTCATTCCCGGGGTCAAGCCGCGCCATGACGGCGACTGGAAGGGCTACTCCAAATTCATTCCGGTGGCCCGTTTCATCGACTGCATCCTCAATCCGGGCAAGCAGATCGCCTTCAACGGCCAGACCATCACCTACCCCCACATGAAGATGGCGGTGTTCTGCGGCAACAACCCGTTCCACCACCAGCAGGATCGCAACAAGATGGTCGCCGCCTGGCGCAAGCTGGAAACCGTGGTCAGCATCGATCACCAGTGGACTGCCAGCTGCCGCTTCGCCGACATCGTGCTGCCCGCCACCACCACCTATGAGCGCGATGACATCGAGCAGTGGGGCTCCCACTCCAACGCGGGCATTCTGGCCATGTACAAGGTAGTGGAGCCGCTGTTCGAGGCGCGCGATGACTACGACATCTTTGCCGATCTCTGCCGTCGCTTCGGTCGCGAGGCCGAGTTCACCGGTGGCAAGAGCAAGCTGGAGTGGATCCAGAGCATCTATGACGACGCCCGCCTGCAGGGCCGCGGCATCGGCATTCGTCTGCCCCGTTTCAGCCAGTTCTGGCACGGGGAAGGCTTCGTCACCTTCCCGGCGGGCCAACCCTGGGTACGCCACGAGTCGTTCCGTCAGGAGCCGGATCTAGAACCGCTCGGCACCCCGTCCGGCCTTATCGAGATCTACTCCAAGACCATCGCTGACTACGGCTATGGGGATTGTCCGGGTCACCCGGTCTGGATCGAGCCCTACGAGCGCTCTCACGGCGGGCCGGGCAGCAAACAGTATCCGCTGCACCTGCAATCCTGCCACCCGGACAAGCGGCTGCACAGCCAGCTCTGCTCCTCCGACAACTACCGCGCCACCTACACGGTACAGGGTCGCGAGCCAGTCTATATGAATCCACAGGATGCCAAATCCCGTGGCCTCAAGGACGGCGATCTGGTGCGGGTATTCAACGGCCGCGGTCAGGTATTGGCTGGTCTGGTGGTAAGCGATGATTACGCCCCCGGCGTGGTACGCATTCAGGAAGGTGCCTGGTATGGTCCGCAAGAAGGCGGCAAAGTAGGTACGCTCTGTACCTACGGCGATCCCAACGTGCTGACTGCCGACATCGGCTCCTCCAGCCTGGCGCAGGCCACCACGGCCCATACCGCGCTGGTGGAGATCGAGAAGTTCCGCGGACAGGCTCCCGCCGTCACTGCCTTCGGCGCGCCGGAATCTGCCAAGGGCATCGACCCCATGTTCCCGGCACTCTGACCCCAAAGGGACGAAAGCGCCCCCTTGAGTTTTCTTTATTTTTAACGTCGTTAGAATCGGGAGCCTCTATGGCTCCTGATTGCCATCCACGGAGGAAAAATGCAGGAATTTATGGCTACCAGCGAACGCCGGGCCGAACTCTACTGGTGGTTCTCCACCCTGTTCGCCGCCGAGCTCAGTGATGAGCAGATCGCCGAATATGACACCTATGATGTACGAAGCTTCCTGAAAAGCCTCTCCACCCAGGATCCAATGCGCGAAGCCGTGGCCGAACTCAACGACGCCATCGCGCGCCTGCTGGTGCGCCCGGATCGCCAGCTGGAACTGGCCGCCGACTTCGCCGGCCTGTTTCTGGTGGATCCCAAACAGGGCGCCCTGCCCTACGAATCGCTCTACCGCGGCGAGGCCAAGTTGCTGATGCAGGCCCCGATGACCGAGATGCAAGCCCGCCTCGATCGCCTTGGTATCAATGTCAGCGATAAATACAAAGAGCCTGCGGATCATCTGGCCATCGAGCTGGATCTGATGGGCAATCTCATCATCCGCGCGGCGGAAGCCAAGAGCGCGGCCGAGCGGGAACGCTGGCTCGACGAGCAGGAAGCGCTGCTGCACGGCCACCTGCTGGGGTGGTTCGACAAGTTCGAAAGCGCCTGTCGCGCTGCCGACCAGTTTGGCTTTTATGGCGCCAGTGCACACTTGCTTGGATTGTTTCTCAAAATGGATACCAATTACTTGGATGAGCTCAAATATGTGTATTAATGCCATGAATGGATGAGAACAATTGAAATAATATTACTCAATAGAGCCAATTACGATATAGAGGTAACTATGGCTGCAGAAGGTATCAACTTCACAGGGGACCCCATCATGCTTGATTGTGATGCATTGCTGACGTTGGGCGTCCAGTTCACCGGCCAGTAACTTGGTCTCCAGTTGTTTGATAATGACTGCAAAGGCATTGTCGAGCCTATCTATATTTCCTTTAGTCTATTTGCCGATCAGACTGGTTCGCTCGGATAAAAAATCGAATCGGTAGCGGCTCTGTATCAGACGATCGCCAAAGCGTGGTGAGATCTCATGCGGCAGACCCCAGCTGATGCTGGAAGGCAGTGTGAAAGCTTGGATCTCAGGAATGTGAATGTGTGTGGCAGGACATGTGGGATGGGGCATGGCCATAGGTTGAGCAGATGCAGCCTGTTATGCTCGGGGGCATCGCGATGCACCTCGAGCCTGTTGATAAGGCAGGTTGTGTTCGGTGACCCCAATGATGCAAAGGGCCAGCCTATGAGGGCTGGCCCTTTATGCTGTTTGGGGATAAACGAGACGGAGGGGTGTCAACGAGCGATGTCAGTCGTCTCATTAATAACCGCTAGCCATTGAGCCGGTCCAGCAAGAGCAGTGAGCCGTACTGGGCCACCAATCAGTCTGGGCGCAGGCCGTTCTGCTGGGCTTATTTTCAGGTATTTCGTAACGCGCTGTGAGCCAGCCACCGAGCAGGGCGATGCGGTGGCCGCTCGGGATGTGGGTGAGCGACGTCCCTATGCCCCTCCCGTGAATCAGGAAGGGCACGGCCTGGCCGCCGATGTCGATATCCATGCGTTGCCCCTTGAGCTCGAAGGTAGTGTGTTCCCCGGTTTGCGGATGTTTGCCGGGCACCTTGATAGTGATGTTCTTTGCCATCTCACACCTCCGGTTTGGCTTCAAAGTGGTGGGTCACAACGCCTACGTCCGGGTCGATACTGATAAACGCAGGGGCTTGCTGGTAGTACTGGTAGAGCCGCGCCAGTTCAGAGCGAAACGCCTCGACGTTCGGTGCTATCACATGGCAGGTATCCCCTTCGGCGTAGGTAAAGGTTTCGAGCTTCTCTGTGTGAATCCAGATGCCGAAATACCATGCATCTTCCTCGGTGTCGTATTGCTGCCAGCCCTGGGCCAGTAGTGTTCGGTCGTAGTAGTAGCGGTCTGCCTGATGGCTCCCTCGGTCGATGCGGCAACCCGTCACGGTGAGTTCAAACGGGATACAGCCCGCCTTGCGGGCCTTCTTGACCCGGTGCAGTAGCTTGAGGGCTTTGGCTCTGCTACGGCCATTACCTAGCGAGTGTGGTTGTGTGGCCCGCAATGCCAAGTGGGTCATTATCTTCGGGGCGGTGTTGTGGTTGAGCTGACCGATGGCAGCAGTGATCTGCCGAGCGGACAGGGTGTTGTAATCACGTAAGTCATGCATGGTGGGGTTTCCTTAAAATGCAAACAGCCCCTCGGAGTGAGGGGTTGTATGGGGTCTTGTTTGTGCTGGTGGCCGTGGCTCAGGTGTGACTACTCCAATCCGGCTTGTCATTACTACCGTGGTTGACGTAGGCCCCGACAATTACCCGTTGCCACTCACCGACCGGCTGACCCGCTGCATTACAGGAGCAGCGAAAGCGTGCGAAGTTAATCTCTCGTGGCAGGTGCTCACGCATATCCCGTGGGCTGACAAAGAGCGTGGTCTTGTGCAACACCGGGTTGGGCGCCACCAGCGGGCCTGCAATACGCCGCCCCTCCACATCGTGGGCATAGGCAAAGCCCGGCAGCATCAACTGCTGACTGATGAGCTTGGCGAGTCCTGAATGGGCACACATGGCCTCCGCTACGGCGGCTTGGCTAAAGCTGTCGTTGAACTCAATCATTGTTGTTTCTCCATTTCAGCTGGTGAACGGTAGGCCGCTGCAAGCAGCGCAAACTGTTCGACCAGATAACTGATATTGATGCCCAGTTCATCGCTCACCGCATCTCCCAGACGATGATGCAGGTGTGCCATGTCATCGGCGATGCGCTGAGCCAGGTGGGCGCTTGAGTTCGATAGTGAGCTTGTCACCGTCAGGGTGATGGAGAGAACCATTACATCTCTCCCCAGGGTGCTTGCTCCCACAGTGACAGCCGGGTCAGCACGTCTTGCGCCAGCGCCTGCTGCAACTGCTGTATTACTTTTACAAGCCGGGGAGCCTGCTCGGTGCTCCCACTCCATTCGCTCGATTGGTACAGGGTGCAGCAGGTGAATTTGTACAGCGCCACCAGCTCGCTATCGGTGAGCGATTCCTGGTGGTAATGATGGGCAGGTTTAAGCGGACTCAGCTTGTTTGAACGGTGCTGGCGCGGTTCCTTGCGTTCCTGCTGACGTCCTAGCTGATAGCGATGCCAGACCGCCCGCCGATTGGCGAGCATCATCAGTCGCACTAACCGGTCAACCCGCCACGTCCAGGTACTGGTCGTGCCTGCTGGCGGCAGCCACCAGAAGGATCGCAGCAACTCAAGGGTGTAGTGCGGTGGCATGGGAGCATTGCAAAAGCGGTGCAACTGTACGGCAAAGGCCAGGTAATCCTGGCGGTCGATCATGAAGGCAGACATGGTAATAGCTCCTTGAAATGCAAAAGGCCACCTGCAGTGAGGTGGCCCTTTAGGTGATATCGGGATATCCGGATTGTGGCGCTGATGATCCAGGTTTGGGGATGCTGGCGTTATTCGTGCACCAGTACTGCGCTTGGGTGAGCCACATCGAACAGGATGGCGTAGAATGCACAATCAATGCCATTGACGGCATCGTGGTGCGGGAAATAGGGCGGTGTGTCTCGGGATCGCTCGAAGTAGTCGCCAAAGTAACTGAGGCAGTCACGGATCTCGATGGTGGATCCCCGCGGCAAGGTCTCTTCAAACTGCTTGGCATAAACCTCGTCGTCACAGGCCTTGGTGACGGCCTTCTCCAGCAATGTCAACGCCTCCTCGTTGCTGGCGGCTGCCAGGCTATGACGCAGTTTGCCTAGGGTTTCCTCCAGAGAATAGGGATTGGGTAATCGCATGGTGTTTGTCTCTTCTTGGCGCAGCTGATGGAGCTGTGCATCAATGGCCTCGATACAGTCAGCCTGGGTGAGCCGGTAGCAATTGGGCTGATGAGCCACGATGGTGGGTTCTGCTTGCATCTCGACGTTGTCTGTCAACCAACAGCGCAACTCGATGAGGATATCGAGGGCGGTGAGGTGTGATTTCGCTGAAGTAAGGTTCATAGCAGACCTCGCTCGACCAGCGAGACGACTCCCTCGGCACCGACCACCAGATGGTCAAGCAATCGTACATCGACCAGCGCCAAGGCCTCTTTGAGGGCTTGGGTGAAGACCCGGTCTGAGTGACTGGGCTCCGGGTCACCGCTGGGGTGATTGTGGACTGCGATGATGGCCCCGCAATTGAGTCGCAGGGCACGCTTGACCACTTCCCGTGGGTAGATGCTGGTACTGTCCAAGGTGCCACGAAACAGCTCCTCAAAAGCCAGTATGCGATACTGGGAGTCAAGGAACAGTGCGCCAAACACTTCGTGCTCCCGGTCCTGCAGCAGGGTTTGCAGCCGCTTGGCGGCCTCGGTGGTGTTGGTGATGGCGGTGCCTTTGGCCAGTCGCTTGCGAGCAATCTGGTTGGCGATACGCAGCAGGTCTTGCTCGGTCACCGGCTCGGTGACGACATAAGTGCCGGGGCATTCCCCAGCTTTGAGTTTGTGGTAACGCATGGTGGTCTCCAGAAAAAGAAAAACCCCGGCAGCGCGAGGCATCCCGGGGCTAAATGCAAAGAGGTTGTTGGTTCACTTTGAAGGTAGTTCAGTTGGCCTGGGTGGTGACGCCTTCCCTAGCGGTGGGTTCCTGCTTCATCGGTATCAGCGATGCCGGGGACCTGCACGGTGAGGGGGCTGCGAGCGCAACGCTCAGCCGTTCCGCCAGTTGGTAGGCGGTACCGATGGCGTCGTAGTCAGCGACCCAGGTGGCCAAGGCCAGCCCGCTGGTTTCCACTGCACGCAGGTGCCTTGTACGGTTAGGCCACTGTCACGCACCACCTGCGTCTCGCCATCTTCCAGCTCAACGGCTATCGGTTGTTTGGGCATCGTGCGCCTCCTCTTGGGGTAAGGGGTCACTCTCCACGCGATAACCGTGATGAATGCAGGTGCGCTGCAGGTTGCTCAAAAAGCTCCCCAATACACGGGGCTGGTCAGAGAGCGGGACTGGACCTGCCTGACAGCGCCAGAAACAGCGACGCTGAGGGTCCACACAGATTTCATCTATAGGCTGGCTCATGGTGTGCCAGTCCTCGGCATTGGTGAGGGATAACAGTTGCCACTGCACGCCAGACCAGCACAGATGCAGTGTGACGGTGCGGGCATTTGGACTACCAGGGGTGAGGTGCAGCAACCAGCGCTCGCCTTGGCGAGTTGGTTGCAGCTTGGCTTTGGCGGCGACCAGCCCTAGCCACTGGCATGAGTAGTAGGAGAGCGGCAGTTTGTTAGTCATTACACACCTCCTAATCTCCGCTGACCGTGACGGTGAAATACCCCAACTGGGCGTAGCTAATGAAATTGCGCTGCCACAGGGTAAACAGTTCCCGTGCTTCCACGCCGGGCAGTGGTCCCCAGCCCTGCAGATAGTGCTTGTCGCAAGAGAAGTTGAAGTCGAGTTCCTTGCAGAGCTCGGCATCCTGGCCCAGCCTCTGATAACTGAAGTCAGTGATGTAATCGAAGACCCAGCCGTGCAACCCCCGGATCAGTCGCAGCTCTAACGGATGGATGCCACCTGTTTCGGCACTGTAGCCGGGGCTGCGAAAGTTAAAAGTCAGTGTCGAGAGGTGGGTGAGGTCGAGCCGTTGTTCCCGCACGACGCTGCGCAGCAAGTCAGACAGTTCGGGAGAAATCGGCAGGGCCATCCCTGCCAGGTGAAATGGCATGGTCATCATGGTGTGTCCTTTCGTATCGAATGTGAGAACCGTTAATCCCTGAGCCAGCGCCAGACGCGGTAGAGGCCGTAGGTGGCTGCCAAGGGGGCCGCCAGCGAGGTGGCTGAGCTTCCCAGCAACGTACCTACTGCAGCGGTCACAGCGGTAGTTGCTGACGGGGTCAGTACCGTGTTGGTGGCCATGCCAGGCAGGGCCGTAAGGGTAGGCTGCCGAGCCACAGTGCGAAGTGCCTGATGTGCGATACACCCCGTGGCAATGAGTTGGTTTATCTGCTTGCTGTAGTGAAAGCCCTCGATGCACCAAAGCACAAAGTGCTCGCAGTTGTTAAAGAGTGTGCTGTAGTGTGCCTCTCCTAGGCGGGAGTAAGCACGGTCGATACTCTCCTCCCGGTTGAAGGCTCGTGCGCTATGGTGCTGGATGCGATAGCCCCGCCCTTGGCTAAACTCGGCAAGCGTGGTGATAGCTATCTGACCGGAATGTATACCGGCACTGACCCCCTGGTAGTGGATGACCTGATGGCCCCCTAGATAGAGACCGTGGTGCTGGTAACCTGTGCGGAGTGAAACGAGGTGGTCCCCCGGTTGTGGTAATGACATGAACAGTTCCTTAAATAAAATGCGGCATAAAACAGAGGGCACCTTCGGGTGCCCTGATGGTGGTGAATGTGTGGAGGCTGGTGGTCAGGACTGCTTGCGCAGCGTCAAGCTGTTGGTATCCCATACCCAGCGCTGACGAGGATTGCCGGGCAGGTCGAGGGTGAAACCGTTGGGGGCGGGGGTCAGCTTGCCTTCATCACTACAGGTACCAAAGGGCTGTGAAAGCATGGTCAACACACCCGTCTGGGCGACAGCCAACTGATAGAGCACCGGGCATGCCACTCCGCCACTGTGTAGCTCAAACAAGACCGCCTGCCCGTTGGCCAGCGGCAATCGGTGCGTGAGCTTGATGGCGTCATATTCATCGGTGCGCAGCAGCACGTCATCCCCATACCGGATGACGATACTGTCCTCGTCATTTTTCACGATGGTAAATGACGTGGTACTTGATGCAACTGACGCAGGTGCAAAGGAGGGCTCGAAGTAACGACTGCCATCTGAATAGGTCAGCATAAAACCGTTCAGTGAAACCGGCTGGCTGACCCTGGGTATGAGCCTTGGCTCATCTTCATCCAGCGGCATCAGCATGATTCGTTCCCCTTTCGAGGTCTCTATCCAAAACTGCATGCTGGCGAAATTGAGGGTACCATCAACGTTGGCCGGTACCCGTTTAGTGACCGTTGGCACAGTGAACTGGGGCGCAGCCCAGGCCGGTAAGGCAAACAGCGATAACCATGTGCACCACAGGGCCAGTTTGATGTTTTCTGTCATGTCACTCTCCAGACGACTTATTCAATGGTGTAAGAGGCATTGCCCAGATTGGTGAAAAGGGTGACCTCTCTCAATCGGCACGGCTCGGTCATGACCAGCCGCCAGCTTTCGGTGTAATTGAGCTTGAACGGGAAATGGGTCCCCCCAAGCTGACCACCGATGTCATTGCGCAGCATCACCCGGCATTTACTCTTGCCGCCATTAATCAGCACCTTCTGAATAGTGACTTGATCGTTGAGCGAGGTGACGACTATCTGAGGTCGCCCGATAGCGGTGTATTCCACTTCCAGACTGAATTCTGGGCTATTAGCGGATGCTGTATCGCAAGCGCTCAGTGATAGGCCACAAGCCAGCAGTAAGGGATAAAACAGTGTGCGATTCATGATCTCTCCTTAATAAAAATGGCAAACGGATGCCTGACCGACGAGGCGAGCCTGTCGGGCTAATGGGTGTAAACGTAATGGGTTAATGGTGGTGAGGGCTGATAGCCAAATGCCACCAAGGGGATAGATTGAGGTTAGGTCGTGTTGAACTCCTTTCGATGTTGGGGTGACTATTCCAGTGAATTAGATCTAATAGGGTGATCCTCATCGCAAAGGGTCCTTAATGTCAATGAAAGTCCATAGTCAACTATCAGGGTTGACTGGAGGACTTATGACAAGCATCAACTCTGAAGAGCTGGCCAAGAGCGTGGGCAAAGCGATTGGACGCCAACGCCAGCTGGCAGGACTGACTCAGGAGCAAGTGGCAGAGCACTTAAAGATAGGTATGGAAGCCGTCTCCCGGATGGAGCGAGGTCTCGTGGTGCCGACCGTCGTGCGGCTCGCTGAGCTGGCTCAGCTGTTTGGCTGTGAGCTCGCAGACTTCCTGCGTGAGACCAGCAACCGCCCTACCGAACAAGGCATTGTGCTCAGCCAACAGTTGGCCAAACTCGATACAGCTGACAGAGCGCTGGTGCTGGAGGTGGTTGATAAGCTGGTGGCGCGACTGGCGCCTTAATGACTCACAGTGCGCATCGATGACAGACCGATGGGATACCAGGACCGATAACTTGGGAGGCCGCAATGGTGCTCCCAAGCGGACTTACGGCGATCTTTGCTTGGTGTCTCCTGATGATATCTATCTGAGTTACTTTTCAATCGCACTGATAGCAGACTAATCAGGTCTATTAATGCGGCAGTTGGAACTATAGCCGTGATGAAGCCAATGATTAATTGCGTTGGTACCGCTCAAGAAGGCAAGTGGCAACACGGTTAATCAAGTATTTTGAATCCCCCCCAGTATTCATTGTCCCGTTGCGAAGTGAGGGAGATGTTACAATGCATCCCCAAAAAGGAGCTGTACTTCATGGTAATCACTGCCGACGCGATCAAAGTTGTTATTGTCATTGCCCGCTGTGGCAGCTTTGCCGCCGCCTCCTAAGAACTGCACAAGGTACCGAGCGCGCTCAGTTACACCCTGCACAAACTTGAAGACTCTCTCGGTGTCAGTCTGTTCGAACGTCAGGGAAAGCAGTTGGTGCTTACTGAGGCTGGCTACCACTTCATCAAGCGTGGTGAGTTGATCTTAGGAGAGCTTAACAGTCTGGAGGACTCAACTCGCCTGATTGCCATGGGGGTTGAACCCTCGATACGCCTCTCTTTTAACAACATCCTCTCGTTGGCGCCGCTTACCCATTTGCTACATGAATGCGAGCAGCTTTTCCCCCAAACTGAAATTCAGCTGGCCATTGATGTTCACGATGGGGTGTGGGATGCCCTGTTGGGGAAACGTGCCGATATTGCTGTCGGTGCACCCAATCAGGTGATTGCCAACAGCGAAATAGGTGCAGAACCGATGGGAATGGTGGAATGGGTCTTTGCCGTAAGCCCGAACCATCCGGTAGCCAAGTTACCCCAGCCTATTACTGAACGCGCCCTGCGCCGTTACCCGGCGATTTGCATTCGAGATACCTCTGTGCAGCTCAAGCCCAAAGAAGCTTGGTTGCTGCGCGGCCAGAAAGCGCTACAGGTACCCGATTTTCACAGCAAACTCTCGCTTCAGACTGAGGGGGTCGGTATTGGTTTTGTGCCGCGTCATTTTGGCCAGCCGTTGATTGATGATGGTCGCCTGCAGGTGATGACGGTGGAATCTCCGAAGCAATCCACGCCTCTGTTCCTGGCCTGGCAGCGTCAGCACACGCGCCCCTGTTTTAGCTGGTGGTTACAGCAATTACGCGATCCGGCCTTGCTGCAAGGCTTGCTTGGGCCACTTGGCTAGTGCCGATCTGTTCATAAAAAAGGCCGCAGATGCGGCCTTTTGACTATATGCGGAACTCAGCTTGTCCGCTTGCTGACCATGAGGGCCGGACGGCGGCTCAGGGCCAGGTAACCCAGACTGGCGACCAGTATGGAGTCCAGCGACGGGATCATGGTCAGTGTGATGACGCTGTTGGCGGTCAAAAAGCCGACTAGCGAGCCGAGGATCCAGACTACAAAGGTGATCCATTTGATCGCCGGCTCTTGGGCCAGCAGGCGCTCGTCATACCCTTGGCTGCGATAGCGCAGGAAGTCGGCGATGTAGATGCCGGCCACCGGCGGCGTTGCGATACCCAAGAAGAGCAGGAAGGGGATAAACCAGCTCATAATGTCCATGCTGCCAACTAGGGTCGCCAGCACACCCAGTGCGATGGTGATCTGCCACTTGGGGATGCGTTCAAGCAGGGTCGAGACCACCAGTGTACCCTGAAACATATTGCCGGCATTACCGGTCACGCAGGCAAAGACCAGCAGCAGAGCCGCGGGTAGCGCTGCGCCGAGCGGTGCCATTGCTCCCAATAGGGAGCCTTGCCCCGTGATGTTGCTCGGGGTGGCCCCGGCCCAGAACAGAAGTGGGTAAGCGACCATAAAGGTGAGCGCTGCGGTGATAAGGGCATGCTTTCGGTTATGCACGAAGCTGCCAAAATCGGGCAAGGTTGCCACGAGGACGATAATGGTACCGACCACACTGGACACCGCGACGCCAGTCTCCATTCCGTTCAAGGTTTCGGTGACAGGCGCGGGCGGGGTATCGAGAACTACGCTCAGGATATAACAGAGCATCAGAGCAATCACTGGCACGGCCAGCTGGGCCACTTTGCCAAGCACGGCAAAACCGAAAGCAGTCGATATGGTGAATATCACACATCCAATTGTCACCAACAGGGGCGCCGGGACAGATACGCCTTGCTGTGCGAGCAGATCCTGTACCGTGTGACCAAACATGTTGGCTGTGACCGAGATCCAGCCAAACAGACTGATTGCCATCAAAATGTTGATGGCAATGGCGCCCTTATTGCCAAAAGAGAATTTGACTATGCCATAGGTTGGTAGTCGGGCCTTTTCTCCTACGCTGATGGTGATGGCAGAGAGGATGGCCAGGATAGCACCCCCCAATGCAACGACGCTGATCAGCTGCCCCTCCAGCAACTGGTTACCCAAGCTGGATGATGAGAGCAGGACTGGGGTCATGGCGATACCCAGCAGGATCATGGTGATATGCAGGCCGGATGCAGTTCCCGGGCTTGTTTCGGTTTTGCGCATGATGCTCTCCCTTGCTTAGTTGATGTGGTGGTGACCTGTGTAATTGCGCCAGCCGCCTGTTTCAGTGATCTCCCGTTCGCCCTCAACTAGCCAAGGCTCGGCCAGCACGCCCAGCACTTCCTGACCGTCCTTGAGGGTGACTTTGCCAATCGAGAGACCAGCCGGCTCTTTTTGCAGGATGTTGCCAAGTCCTGCGGGCGGCACAGCCCAAAGCTCCAGTGCAATCTCGGCACCTTCACCAGGGAAGCGGAGCATGCCGGGGTGGCGATCGCCGATGCTCCAGCAGCGGTAATCCGCGGTGGTGGATGACTCGGCGACAAACTCGGCGTCGACGGCCAGCATGTTGGGATTCAGTTCCAGGCCGCGCATCAGCGTGCCGTTGACTGCGAGCAGAACCTTGTTGTCAGACATGAGTACTCCTTAAATAGTGTGGTGCTGTGTATCTTGTGGTGGGGCCGTAGCCTCTTTTGTCGTCAGTGACCAAGAAAACGGGTGCCAGCCTGGCCAAGCACTGCCTTGCCCATGGAAGGCGGATTAGTGATAAGACCCACCCCATCAGGACATCCTTTGAGGTAGCTCAACATGGCTTCTACTTTGGGGCCCATGCTACCGGCACCGAAGTGGCCGTCGGCTAGCAGTTGAGTTGCCTCTGCAAGGTTCAGGGTCTCGAGCCAACGTTGTTCTGGTGTTCCGAAATGGATGGCAACCTGTTCGACACCGGTCGGGATTAACAGCATGTCGGCTTGCAGCTCGATAGCGAGCAGGGCAGAGGCGCGGTCCTTGTCGATGACCGCTTGGGCGGCCTGCAGGGAACCGTCTTTTTCCCTCACCACAGGAATGCCGCCACCGCCACAGGCAATGACAAGCGCATCCTGCTCGAGTAGGGCTCGTATGGTGGGTGTCTCAACGATGCCAAGTGGTGCTGGTGAGGCGACCACTCGTCGCCAGCCGCGCCCGGCATCTTCGGCAATCTGCCACCCCTGCTCTGCGGCTAGCTGCTCGGCGATCGGCTGACTCATGTGTGCACCAATGGGTTTGTCGGGATGAGTAAAGGCCGGGTCGCAGCGATCAATCAGGGTCTGGGTGACCAGTGCGATGACCTTGGTGTGTGCCAGCCCACTGCGCCGCAACTCGTTACCGAGGGCGTTTTGGAACATAAAGCCAATAGCGCCCTGGGTATCGCCAACGGCGTACTCGAGCGGCACGGTCGGCACTTGCGCACTGGCCAGCTCGCTTCGGCGCAAAATAAAGCCCACCTGTGGCCCATTGCCGTGGGTCAACACCACCTGCCAGCCCGCAGCAATCAGGTCCGCTACATGGCGCGCTGTTTCGACTACCGCATCGTATTGCTGATCGAGTGACACTTCGTCATTGCTTCGGATCAGGGCATTGCCGCCAACAGCAACAACCGCAAGTTTCTTCTTCTGCATGCTTATTCCTCCAGACTGCCAGCGATGGCCGAGAGAGCGCTGACAAAGCAGGAGAGCGGGGCAGTAGTGATCCCCGCGCCAATCTGGCCAACGCCAGCTTGCTTGTGAGCGATGCCGGTGTTGATGACAGGCAGGATGATGCGATCTACGACCTTGCGGGCATCGATACAGGTTGCTGAACCGGCAAAGTTGAGTGCAGGCAGGGTAAAGGCTGGATGCTGGGTCAGCGTGATTTGCTGCATCGCCATGCTGTGACCGATGGCATCAGCTGGGGTGCCGCCAACAAACTTGACGATGGCAGGTGAAGCGGCCATGGCGAACCCGCCAATCCCTGCCGTTTCGGTAATGGCGGAATCGCCAAGGTCGGCGGCCGCATCATCGACGCCGTAGCCAGGGAAGAATAGGCCATTTACTGGGTTGGCCGGAGCCTGGAACCAGCGATCGCCAGTGCCGGAGAGGCGGATGCCGAAGTTGACGCCGTTACGGGCCATCACGGTCACCATGGTGCTGTGAGGCACCCCGTGCGCCGCATCGAGCATCACCTTGCAGGCGGCCATCGAGAGGTTGAGGAAGAAGTGATCGTTGGCTGCGATGAACTCCAGCACCTCGGGTCCACGCTCAAGTCTGGCGAGGGTTGGAGCAAGCCGCTTAAACAGCAGGCCGCTGGCTGCCGCATTACGGTTATGGCACTCGTCACCCATATGCAAGGCTTGGGCAATAAGAGGCTTGAGTTCAATTTTGCCGTATTGCTCGAGTGCTGCGGCCAGGGTCGGGGCCAGTACGTCCCCCACCCAGCGCAGGCGTTTCAGCACCTCATCACTGTTGGAGCCAAAACGCAGGACCTTGCCGAGCCCTTCGTTGAAGTTGCAAAACGCACGGTTGCCGTGGGCACGATTTTCTACCACCCAGACGGGCATAGAAGGACTGATGATGCCGGACATGGGGCCGACAGCCTGATAGTGCTGGCAGGGCTCGAGTGCGATATCGCCCCGAGCGGCCATAGCCATGGCGCTGTCGACATCCTTGGCCCAGCCTTCGAACACAATGGCACCTGCGATGGCGCCCTGCATCGGGCCGCACATCTCGCTCCAATCGATGGGAGGGCCAGCGTGCAGGATGCGGCGTTTGCCATTCAGGGCTGATATTTCGCGGCTGGCGACACTCACACCGACCAGGGTGGGTTGGGCTTCTAGGTAGCGTTGCATAGCCTGCTCGTTGGCAGCCTGAATACGCGGATCTTCCAGTAGGGTGGCCAGCGTCCAGTTGGCGGCATCATCCCCTTCTGCGACCGGCTGCCAGGCCAGATGCAATATCTGACCACCGGCGTTGGTCAGGTTGTCAGAAAAGCTCTGCAGGCCCAGCCCCAAAACCCGGAGTGGTTGTTGAAACAGGGAGTTGGCGGATTGAATGCTCATCTTGGTTCTCACTTCAGTTGCAGGGCCAGTCGGGCGGCAAGCTGGGCGGCTTGCATGTTGCTTTGGGCGATCAGCACCCCCGCATCGTGCAGGCGATCGATCTGCTGCTGGCGCGGTTGGGGATCGAGTTCGGTGCCGCAGACGTGGGCGATGGTGATGAGCTGGCGGCCTGCCTGCCCAGCCTTTTGGCGCGCATGCACCAGCGTGGCAAGTAGTTCGCCAGTGGGATCGAGGTTCGCGCCATAGCCCAGTACCACATCAAAGAGCAAGATGGCGGTAGTGGGATCGGCGGCCTCTTGCAACAGACGTGCGTTGCGCAGGGTTGGGTCGATCATGGGGTGAGGACGGCCTTGAGTGAATTCGTCATCACCCATGTCCACCAAGCTGTGGCCATAACCACGGGCGGGGTCTTGCAGCGTGCTTGCGCCTTTAACTGGTGCGTTGGATTCGCACTCGAGACCGGCAGCAATGAGGGCAAGCTGTGCTTCGTAGCAGAAGGTGCCGCCGGCAAAGATGCCGCGAATATCCCGCTGCCCTGGTGCCATGGCGCCGAGTGTGCTTTGCACCTGATCCAGTGCCGCGTCATCAAGGTTGGTGGAGGAGGGCAGAGGTTCATTGCGCAGAATGGCAACGGCCATATCAGCTGCATGTTGCAGGCTGGTAGCGGGGAGGACGCCTTGTGCTGCCAATGCGGCACAGTCGGCGCCAAGGAAATGCACCACAACCGGCTTGCCGCACTCACGGGCCTGGGTCAGCACCTGTTGGCTCACGGCTTCTGAGGGCGGCTTGGAGATCAGGACGATAAGGCGGGTGCCGGGATCGGCGGCCAGCATCCGGAGCGCTTGCTGCATGCTCAGGCCACCGATCTCCTCATGCAGATCGCGCCCGCCGGTGCCGAGTGCTTGGGAGACACCTTCGCCCAGATGATGAATACGGCAGCTCACTTCTTGCAGGCCTGTACCGGATGCCGCTACCAGGCCAATGGTGCCGCGGCGTACCACATTGGCAAACCCCAGCGGCATGCCATTAACGATGGCGGTGCCGCAGTCGGGACCCATCACTAGCAAGTCGCGCTGCGCGGCGAACGCCTTGATGGCGAGCTCTTGTGCTTCGGGCACGTTGTCGGAAAACAGCATGACGTTCATGCCAAGGTGCAGTGCCTTGAGTGCTTCGGCGGCAGCGTAACGACCGGGTACCGAGATGAGGGCGAGGTTGGCGTCGTTGTCACGCTCCTTGCCCATGGCCAGAGCGGTGGCAGGCCGCTGGCCGACAGCTCCAGGGGTGTCGTCAACCGGTGCAGGGCGCAGCAGTTCGTCGGCCAGTGCCAGCGCCTGTTCGCCAACGGCCTCATCGGCCAGCAGGGCGATCAGCAGATCGCTGGGTTTGGCCGCAACAGTGATCGCCATTCCTGCATCGCGCATCCGATCGAGGTTGGCATCGGTTGCCATGGCGACGGAGGCCTGACGCACGCCCTCCAGTCCACTCAGACGGGAGGAGACCTGCATCAGCGAGACAGAGTCCTTGTAGAGATTTGAATAGATTTTGTAGTGCAACATGTCAGCGTTTCCGTAGTAAACGGGTGCAGAAGGCCCTGACCCGGTCACGGGCCTTCTGTCAGTCAATAGAAGGTGGGGCGATAGGCCCCGGGGGTCAGTCTTTTAGGGCTGCGACCAGTTGTTCTGCGTCGCTAACCCAGCCGACGATGGCGCCCTGGGCCTGGATCATCTCGAGGGTGATCCTGTGGAATTCGGGGAAGTAGGACGCGCAGCAATCTGCCGGGATCACCAACTCATAGCCACGGTCGTTGGCTTCACGGGCGGTGGTCTGCACACAGACCTCGGTGGTGACGCCGCAGATGATGAGGGAGCGAATGCCGCAGGCTTGCAAGATCAGGTGCAGGTCGGTGGAGTAAAACGCCCCCTTGCCCGGCTTGTCGATCACCGGTTCGCCAGCGATGGGGTAGAGCTCGGGGATAATGTCGTGGCCCGCTTCACCTTGCACCAGGATGCGACCCATGGCGCCTGGCTCCCCGATGAAACGCTTGCCGCCACGGACCAGCTTGGCAGGCAGACAGTCGGTCAGATCTGGACGATGACCTTCACGTGTGTGGATGACCAACATGCCTTTGGCTCGAGCCGCATCCAGTACTTTGCGGCAGGGCTCGATAGCCCGGCGCACGAGGGAAACATCGTTACCGAGGGCATGACCAAATCCATTTGGTTCGACGAAATCACGCTGCATGTCGATCACGATGAGGGCTGTGGTGGCCGGGTCGAAGGTGAAATCGAAGGGCTGTGCACTGATACGCTTGTTCATGGTGTTCTCCTACGAGGTGGATGATTCATGGCCAGTCTATGGAGGGGGTTGAGGGGGTGCGCAGAAAGAAATTGAGCCCAACCGACAAAAGATTTGAAGGATGGTAATTAACGCTGGTGGCACAATGGCTAAGAGTCCGGTCATTGCTGGCATTGCACCATACCGGTATCACATGACTGTCTGTTCAGCAGTTAGTGAAGCAGATCATAGAACTGTGATCCCCCTCGCCAATCCATGTTCAAGGAGCCTCTTTTGTCACAGCGTTCTCTCTCTGTCATTCGTGGTTGTCAGCGACTCCTGGCGATGCCAAAGCAGGATGTGTTGACCGTTCACTCTCGTTTTCAGCGAAGCTGCAATTTTATCTCGGACCAAGGTGAATGGTTGACTTTGGTGATAAATGGCGTGGCTTTGCCCCCGGCAGGGATGGAGCTGGCGACTGGATTGTTACCTGATGACATGCAGCCCGGGAGTCGCTGGCTTTGGCACGAGAATACACTGGTGGGGCCTCACTGTAAGATCCGGCTTGTCGATTGTCAGTGGCAGTCGACCCGCCTAACCTCGGGTCAGGGGAGCATGCCATGCCTGTTACCTTCGTTGGATCACTTCTTGTCATTAGCCCCTCCTGCAGGTGGTTTTTGGGCTCAATGGCATGGAGCAGACCATGACTATCTGTTTCCTCCATTAACAGCCCTGCAAAATTGGTTGGGTGGCACCAAGGTGGAGCTGGGTCCTGTTCTCACCCCTTTGCTGGGTTATGGGCATGGCCTGACACCCTCTGGCGATGACTTTCTGCTTGGGATTCTATTTGCTCTGGAGTGGACTGCATTTCAAGGGAGGGATGAGCTTATCGCTGCTTTGTTACCCCTTCTAACACGCACAACGGAGATCAGTTCTGTGATGCTTAAAATGGGGACAGCAGGTCATTATGGTGAGCGTTTGCTGCAACTGGTGACAGCCCGAAAAGAAGATGTTATGTGCGCCATTAAGAACATTGCGGATTATGGACACTCGTCAGGCCACGACATGTTATGTGGGATTAGATTTGCACTGGCAAACGGTTGAAAAACTGTGGGTTTAATCTAAATCGAACAGCCTGTAATGGCCTCACCAGCCTAAAGTGCCCGCTACACTCGGAGCTTTCTTCTTATTGGCAGATCAAGGGAATGTGGCTTTCTTATCGTGCTCACATACGCCATCGCGTCTCCTACCTGACAACTGTATTGTCAGAGACTAAAGTTTCCCGCCAGCAACGGTTGGAATCGGTATATTACCGCGTCTGTAAACGAGCGATGCTGCTCCCCCCCCTATATCTGTGCAAGCAAGGGTAATTCAGTATGTAAGTGCATAGCTGGAGCGCCTTGGCCTGCCAAGGCGAGGTTGGGGCGATGGTCTCTCCATACGCCCGAAGGTCCGACGACCGGCTGGTAATATCGCCAGTATTTGCGTATCCAGCTTGGTCAGATAACTCAGCGCATTAATCAGGTTTTGACACTTGGTTGTATCGCTGTAGTGGACCATCCCAATGCCATCAGTGCCCCATCGTTGATATTCCTCCCGCCTGACTTGGCAGTTGTAATAGCTCCCGTCATTGTCGGTCATGACCTCCCACAGCTCCCCCAGTGTTCTACCCAGCGAGATATCTCGTTGGTGTACTGCCCCATTAAAAATGAACGTAATGTGGGTATGAAAATATCTATCAACACCGTACTCAAGTTTCCAGATATACCCCACCAATGCAGGATATTTATTCTGTATTCGACGAAGGTAACTATTCCGGTCATTCGTCACGAGGTCTAACGTTAACTGGTCGTAGTAGTCTTCGTGATAGCCGATATCCAATCGGATGATTAATAGCTTGGCATGCTGGTCGAATAGGCTATTAACATACGTCGCTATACTGAGCTGATTGCGGTTCTCAACGCGTTTAAGGTTCTTGAGACGCTTTCGGTGTGCCTTACTCTTGCATTCTCTTAGAAACGCATACAGCGCGTTATTGATATCCTTGGCTAATTCATTGCCTTCATCACTATCGAGATATCGCTCATGGATGAGGTGCAACCCAAACACCTCTCGCATATGCGTTAGGAATAGCGCTACCGTTGGATGCGCTGACGATATCTCCTCATGACAATAAAAATAATCACACACAGTATTCAACGTATTAAAGAGTTGGGTTGATAGCTTACGGTCAATGCAAGTAATGCGTGACTTACCTGGGGCTGAATCAACAGCCATGACAATAGGAGGCGTTGTATTTTGGAGCAGGTCTGGTATGGATAGGATATCTAATAGTCTGACTGAGTTAAACATGATGGCCTCGCTTAGGCAGGAGTAACCCTACACTGTGTGATAGACACTCGTGTATATAGCGGCGATTGGTGGAGTGGTATTGGCTACCTATGCTGGTGGTAGCATGACCACCATATGGGAGTTGTGTAATGGTATGCGATAGTGGTAATGGTTATTGGTTGTATATGGGTGACTGTACATAGCGTAGGAATAGTATTGAATGGTAGTGATGTTAAATAATAAATAAACCTAAACGTGATGCGCCTATCCCACCTACGAAAACACCCAAAAACATATATAAGAAGGAATGGTTATTTCCCTAACCAATTAGCCTATCAAGGCATGATTGATAACGCTGGAAGTTATGGAGCTCACTAGGGATGAAAAAATGCACTCAAGACTGGCTTCTACCAATAAGCCAGCTATCAACATCGTGCTCAAACCAGCCAATAGAGGACTGCCCTATCTTGAAAGGTTTAGGGAAGGTCTCGTCATAACGAGGAGGCTTGGGATTAAGCCAGTCATAGATAGTAGACCTGACCATGCCAATCTTGTTGGTGAGATCTTTGATGCGCAGGACTTTGATGGGGTTGTTCATGATGTACTCCTGATGATGAGGTAGTTGTTCATCAGAAGAGCGCGCCAGTTAAAAAAAACAGGGTATCGCATCATTCTCTTTAGAAGTTAGAAGTTAGAAGTTAGAAGTTAGAAGTTAGAAGTTAGAAGTTAGAAGTTAGAAGTTAGAAGTTAGATTGGCCCCTTGAAGATCCAGACACTTCGCCCCTCTTAACTTAAGAGGTAGTCTTGGAGCTATGTTCAGTACTAGTCACAACGAGAAGATGGTCGAAGTGTTAACAGGGGCCGAGCGCCGTCGACGCCGGACTCCACAAGAAAAGATCGCCATCGTGCAGCAGACCTTTGAGCCCGGGATGACCGTCTCTCATGTTGCTCGCTTGCACGACGTCAACGCAAACCAGCTTTTCAAATGGCGTAAGCAATTCCAAGAAGGGTCTCTCACGGCGATCACCGCCGGTGAGGATGTTGTTCCTGCTTCCGAGTTGGCTGCTGCCATCAAGCAGATCCGAGAGCTTCAGCGTCTGCTCGGGAAGAAGACCATGGAGAACGAGATCCTCAAAGAAGCCGTGGAGTATGGTCGAGCAAAAAAATGGATTGCGCATGCGCCCTTGTTGCCGGGGGACGACGATTAAGTGCTGTGAGCCAGGCTCTTAATGTATCGCGTGCGCAGCTATCCGTTCGTGTTCATCGAAAACCGGGTTGGCAAGATGGTCGTCATCATCGCCAGCGTGATGATGCAGCCTTACTTGGCCGTATCATGGAGGCGATGGCAGAGCTTCCCTCCTATGGCTATCGCCGGGTCTGGGCGCTGTTACGGCGTCAGTCTGAGGCAACATAGATTGGCCCCTTGAAGATCCAGACACTTCGCCCCTCTTAACTTAAGAGGTAGTCTTGGAGCTATGTTCAGTACTAGTCACAACGAGAAGATGGTCGAAGTGTTAACAGGGGCCGAGCGCCGTCGACGCCGGACTCCACAAGAAAAGATCGCCATCGTGCAGCAGACCTTTGAGCCCGGGATGACCGTCTCTCATGTTGCTCGCTTGCACGACGTCAACGCAAACCAGCTTTTCAAATGGCGTAAGCAATTCCAAGAAGGGTCTCTCACGGCGATCACCGCCGGTGAGGATGTTGTTCCTGCTTCCGAGTTGGCTGCTGCCATCAAGCAGATCCGAGAGCTTCAGCGTCTGCTCGGGAAGAAGACCATGGAGAACGAGATCCTCAAAGAAGCCGTGGAGTATGGTCGAGCAAAAAAATGGATTGCGCATGCGCCCTTGTTGCCGGGGGACGACGATTAAGTGCTGTGAGCCAGGCTCTTAATGTATCGCGTGCGCAGCTATCCGTTCGTGTTCATCGAAAACCGGGTTGGCAAGATGGTCGTCATCATCGCCAGCGTGATGATGCAGCCTTACTTGGCCGTATCATGGAGGCGATGGCAGAGCTTCCCTCCTATGGCTATCGCCGGGTCTGGGCGCTGTTACGGCGTCAGTCTGAGGCAACAGAACAACCTGTGGTAAACGCTAAGCGGGTATATCGCGTCATGCGCGAGCATGGCTTGCTGCTGGAAAGAAAACCAGCTGCACCATTGGCCCAGCAGGCACATAAGGGGTGTGTTGCCGTCAAGGAGAGCAATCGACGGTGGTGCTCAGATGGCTTCGAGTTTCGCTGCGATAACGGTGAAAAACTACGAGTCACGTTCGCCATGGACTGCTGCGATAGGGAGGCGTTGGACTGGGCGGCCAGTACTGGGGGTTACGATAGTGACACTGTGCAAGATGTCATGCTGAGGTCTGTCGAACGTCGCTTTGGGGATTCGTTGCCGGCATCACCGGTGGAGTGGCTGACTGATAATGGCTCGGCGTATCGCGCCCATGAGACCCGCGCGTTTGCACGAGAAATCGGGTTGGAGCCCAGAACGACAGCAGTGAGAAGCCCACAGAGTAACGGTATAGCGGAGAGCTTCGTGAAGACGATGAAGCGAGACTATATCGAGATGATGCCAAAACCGGATAGCCGAACAGCGGTAGGCAATTTGGCTATTGCGTTTGAGCATTATAACGAGCACCACCCGCACAGCGCCTTGGGATACCGTTCACCACGGGAATTTCTGCGCAGTCGGGTATCACAACCCTAAGCGGGAAAAAGTGTCTGGATCTATGGGGTCAAATCCAGAAGTTAGAAGTTAGAAGTTAGAAGAGTGTGAACTGTAATTCCTATCCAAACTGCTTGCTATAACGCTACATAAAGTGACCAATCCAGGCAGCTGATACATGGATTGTAGGTAATGCAAAATTGCAGGCCCCTAGGTTAGGGCTATACCGATAGATGCTATTCATCTATCCGCAGCAAAGAGAACTGAAGAGCCTCCACCTGGATAAGGGCAGCTCAAAATATACTAAGTGCAACCATGATATAAGTTAAGTGATGCTTGCATCACATCCTTAGTGCAACCTTGTTGATGTGGCTACATAAATCTATAGAATTGAAGGTTATGCTGGAATTAACACACCATAAAGAAGGTTAAATATGGCAAGAAATAAAAAATACAGACCACATCATCATATTGGTGTAAAAGCCAAAAGTGAGCTTCGCGCCCCCCCAACACAGCATAAAAAAGAAGACATTAAAATAAATGATGATATGTTCGCTGATGATAATAAAGTGGAGCAACCAACTAAAATCAAACGTGTTTTGCGAGGAAGTAAAACCGACAATAATAAAGATAAAAATAGTAAAATAAAAACAACAGAAAGGCCATATTCAATATACGACTGTGATAAAGAATGGCTCCTCGCTGCACAGCGAACTAGAAAGAATCCACATCTGGCAATTAGACATGAAGGGCTTAGTAAGAATGGATTGCAGATTGAGAACGACACACCTATCGGTCATTTTATTGAAAATAATAAGTCTAGCGAAGTAACTTACTATCAAAAAATTATAGCAACTGAAGATTACAGTAACTTCGAACATATTTATAATATATTGTTATTTATTTCATCTGTTAGGGAATATAGCTACCATGAACAATTTAAAATTGGGAGGCAATTTAAAAACAACAATCGATTAGAATTAACCGTTCAGGATGAGGTTAATCTAAATAAAGCACTTGTGTATAGTGCTCAGCAGAAAGTAGAAATAAAAAATAAAATAAGAATTTTGTTGAGGTCAAACGTAAATAACATTCTCAATAACCAGGATTATCTTGAACACTTTGATGTGCATCCCGCAGTATCTATATTCATAAAGATAGTAAATGAGAATGGCATTGACATCACATATAGAGATGATTTTGAAGAGTATTTCTCAATCGATCTGATGACCGCTTTCATCAATAAATTCAATGCAACCTATAACTCTCCACATTATAAAGAAGAGGTTTCTAAAAGACTTTACAATGTAAGAAAGAATATAAACTCTATCACTGACTTCATAAATAGAAAGGTCGATGGCGATTCTACGCATGTGATAAGGTGCTGTTTAGGATTTAACTGCATTTTCGATGATGGATATGATTCAAAATATGAAAAAGAAATTTATGAAATCTATAAAAGCCCTAACTCCTTATACTATTACAAGCTAACAAAGCTATTTGATGGCAGAGATGCAATATTTAGGCGAGGAGCAAAAAAACCAGTTATGAAGTATATAGATGGGTATATTTGGAAAGTCGATTATTGCTCAATAAGGAAGTATTATCTTCATCTATTTTTATTTTTAAAACCAGACTGGGGGAAGAGCTTTGATATCGTAGAAGAGATCGGTAACATGTGGAGAAGCAATGTAATCAACGGTGATGTTTTTAAATATAGCGGTGAAATAGACAACTTCCCAATTAAAAATAAAAGCGGTCGTGACATGCTGGCTAAATCTTTAAACGACTTATTCATTCAGGACATATTGGCTTATGCGATAGTGCGCAAGCCTAATGAAAAACATCTTCGTTCATTTGGAAAAAGTGGAAATAATAAAAGCACTGACAACCCATTACAGAAAATAATTAAATCAACACCAGTGAAGATATAGCGCAATATGATGATGATCTATTCGCTATAAATTGGCCATCTGGTTTAAACACTCCATGAGGGTATGATATGAATAAAAATGGAGGTTACGCTCAGTGTAACCTCCATAGGCAAAGTCTAAAACTAGAGACTTAATAAACCCTATCCAACTTGTAGATGCACAATATTGTCAGCCGTTTTTTCTGATGGTTTAAAAATTCATCCCCATAACTCCAGCGCCATTTTTTGTTCCGGTAACCGAACTGTATGAACATAGTGAGCCATGCCTCCGGGTAAGGCATGACCTAATATCTGCTCCACAACATGAGCGGCGATCCCAGCCTCATTTAGCCGGGTAGCTAAGCTCCGTCGCTCCAAGGGAGTAGTATGCCCGATCCGTTTCCAAATCCCTCTTTCCCACTGACTGACAGCCTCTGGTCACTTGAGCTTCCTAGCAAGTATGAGGGTGACTGTGCGGCAGCTGCTTTCAGCAAGGCGTCTATCGTCGGCCGAATAAAATCAGGTATTGGTCTCACGATTTTATTACCTGTTTTTGATTTGGATGCAGGTACTGTCTATGTACCTTCGGCTAGATTCCATTCTTCGGGAGCTGATAGCCGATCTTCTTGAGTTCTTGCACCGAACGACAACAGAATCTTGGCCAAACTTCCGTAGTAGCAATATGGACCTAGCTTCTCAGCCCACTCCCATAGTGTTAGCAGCAGTGGGAAAGTGATCCACCGATGGGTCAGAATCCGACTGCTGTTGACACTCGAAGACTACCTCACCAAGAAAGAGGCTCTCACCGGCAGCCTGTTTGGCAAGCTGAGAGATTAGGAGTGGGGAGGATGTGTGGATCACCTGATCGCTAAGCTGCAAAGTCATGTGGAGTAACTCATGAATCAACCCTACCTGCTACTATGGCTGGAGGGGCCGCTACAAAGCTGGGGGCACGATTCCCGCTTTGGACGGCGTGAGACCCTGAACTTCCCGACCAAGTCCTGGGTCCTCGGGATGGTCTGCCCTGCCCTGGGGATTGGTGGCCCCAGACATCCCTACTCGCCCATTTTGCTGCTCTCGATATGCAGGTCCACAGCTTTGCCCGTTGTCACCAGAACGGGGAGCTGGCTCCCCGCGAGCCTTTGTTGCGCGAGACGACGCTGACGCGAAGTGAGCAATGGGAAGAAGGACAGTAGCTGTTGAAAGGCTTGGGTATCCATGATGGAGACCCTCAAGGTGATGACCTACTTCAAGGTTATCCTTTCAACAAATAATTGGGACAGCGCTATTAATAACGCCTTGTGATGCAAAAAGATCGCAGAGGCAACGAGCCGGGCGAGAGCGGCCCACCCGGGATCAGCGCTCCAGCAGGGGAGCAGAGCGGTAGCTCCAGAGCCCATAGGTGCGCAGGGCGTCGCGGTAGATGCCGAGCAGCTCGCTGTCGCTCACCTTGGCAAGCTCGGAGAGCGACTTGTCGGGATAGCTGACGCTGTCTATCCGGATCCCGGCCGGCCCACTCTGCCAGCAGGCGATCTCAAGCAATGTTTGGCCCCGGCGCACATGGCTGGCGGAGCTCACCAGGGTGGCGTACTCGATCTGGTGGCGGGCGAGGGCATAGCCGCTGTAGAGGGCGTTCTCCACCGTGCTGGTGGCGTAGTTCTCCTCGATGATGCGGGAGCGATCGATCCCCTTTTTAACCAGCCAGTCGGCCATCAGCTTGCCCTCGGTCTGACGGTTCTGGGGCACGCCGCCGGTCAGGATGATGAGGGCCGCCGGGTTGGCCTTGGCCAGCGCTCGGGTGGTTTCCAGCCGGCCCAGCAGGATGTCGTGCATGGAGCCGTCGGGATTGAGGGCATAACCCAGGGTGACGATGGCCCGGTTGCCCGGCTTGGGTGAGCGCTCCCCCTGCTCCTTGAGCGGGGTGGCGATGACGCGCTCGACCGTATCGAAGATGCGCTGCAGATCGGCGGCCCGGCCCGGGTTCAGGCTGGCCAGCTTGCTCTGATACCCCTTGGCGGCGGCCTCGTTGTGCTTGAAGGTCTGCCAGGTGGCGAGGTAGCTCAGCAGGTCGATGTCATCGGGCGCGGTGCTGAGGGCCTGCTCGAACAGGCCGATGGCCTTGTCCACGTTGCCGTTGTAGATCTGGGCGTTGGCCGCCGAGATGAGCAGGTCGGTGCGATAGGGCTCGAGCTGGTAGGCCTGCAGCAGCAGCTCGGTCACCTGCTCCATGTTGCTCGGCATCTTGGCGGTGAAGCCGGCGGTGGAAATGCGGGCGGGGGATTTGAAGATCTGCCAGGCGTCCGCCAGCAGCTGATCCACCACCTGGCGCTTGCTGATGTACTGGTCGTAATTCTGCTCCTTTTGCAGGGAGCGTACCGGGGCAGCCCAGGCTGCGGAAGGGAGCACGGCAGGCAGTGTCAGCAGGCCGGCCAGCGTCAGGGCAATCGCGGTTCTTTTCATCATGATGGCGTTCCACCGAAGGTTGATGGCACCAGGCCATTCCAGGACCATGGGGCTTTTTCAATAAAAACATAAGCTTGGTGATTGGCCAGTGTACCGCGTCGTGGCGTGAAAAAACGTGAACCGCTTCGGTTATCCGGGGAAGGGGGCGGCGCCTGCCGCATCTGGAGGTTGTAAGGAGTGCTTTCCCTGTGGGTTTGCTCAGTTGCGGCGCAATCCTGCCGCATTTTGGGTAAGGCTCACCGTTGCCGTGAAAAAGTTGGCTGGGCCAATCGTTTTACCGCTTTTTCTGTGACGGCGATCACTGTACCATCGCCGCCCGACCTGCCACCCGGCCGCAGTTCCCCCTGCGTCCTGGTTGGCGTCACCCGATACTCGCCGTCACCCGGAACGTGAATGACCCCAGGATGGGACCCGCCACTAACCTGTAGGTTTGTGGTCTGCGTGTCGCGGGGTCGGCACCTCTCCCGCCCGCTCCCTGCGATGCCTGTCTGCAGACTTGCCGTATGAAACTTCTCTCTTCATAGGTGCAAGATGACGCTGTTATTGAGTCTGGTCGGTATGCTGGCCCTGATGTTTATCGCCTGGCTGGCCAGTGAAAACCGCCGTGCCATCCGCTGGCGGACCGTGCTCGGGGCCCTCGCCCTGCAAACCGGCTTTGCCGCCCTGGTGCTCTACTTCCCCCCCGGTCAAATCATGCTCGGCGCCATGAGCAACGGCGTCTCCGCCCTGCTCGGCTTTGCCGACAGCGGCATCCGCTTCGTGTTTGGCGATCTGGCCAGCAACGGCTTCATCTTCGCCGTGCGGGTACTGCCGCTGGTGATCTTCATCAGCGCGCTGATCGCCGTGCTCTATCACTTCGGCATCATGCAGTGGGTGATCCGGGTGCTGGGGGGCGGCATTCACCGCCTGCTCGGCACCAGCCGCGCCGAATCCCTGGTGGCCACCGGCAACATCTTCCTCTCGCAAGGGGAATCGCCGTTGCTTATTCGCCCCTTCCTGGCCGGCATGACCCGCTCCGAGCTGTTTGCGGTGATGACCTGCGGCATGGCCTCGGTGGCTGGCTCGGTGCTGGGCGGTTACGCCGGTCTGGGTGTGGATCTGAAATACCTGATCGCCGCCTCCTTCATGGCGGCGCCGGGTGGCCTCTTGATGGCGAAACTCTTGGTGCCGGAGCAGCAGCAGGTGCGCGAGCAGGCCGAGATCACCCTCGACAAGAGCGACTACAGCAACGCCATCGACGCCCTGGCGGGCGGCGCCATGAGCGGCATGAAGATCGCGGTGGCCATCGGCACTATCCTGCTGGCCTTTGTCAGCGTCATCACCATGATCAACGCCGGTCTCACCACGGTGGGCGAGTGGTTCGGCTGGGCCAATCTCTCCCTGCAGCAGCTGCTGGGCTATCTGTTTGCCCCGGTGGCCTGGCTCATTGGCGTGCCGGCCAGCGAGATGATGGCGGCAGGATCCTTGATCGGCCAGAAGGTGATCATGAACGAGTTCGTCGCCTACCTGGACTTTGCCAACATCAAGCAGGATCTCAGCGCCCATACCCAGATCATCATCACCTTCGCCCTCTGTGGTTTTGCCAACCTGGGCTCCATTGCGGTGCAGCTTGGTTCCATCGGCACCATGGCGCCGGAGCGCCGCCACGACGTGGCGAGCCTCGGCTTCAAGGCGGTGCTGGCGGCAACCCTGGCCAACCTGATGAGCGCCACCCTGGCGGGGCTGTTCGCCTCCCTCGGCTAAGCGACCCTTGCCCCCATGTACACCCCGTCTCACCACTGGCGCGGCGGGGTGTCGTCCATCTGGCGCCAGCCATTGACGCCTCGGCACGGCGTGGGCTCGACAGGGGCGGGCACAGGCGGTAGCGTGATGGCGCACGGCCAGTCCGTGCCCGTTCAGGCATTCATATAACAAGGAATCACACCATGACCCGTCTCTCGCGCGCATTGGCGCTCTCCCTGCTGCTGGTCGGCGCCGTACCGGCGTTTGCCGCCGCCACCTATACCTCGGATCTGCTGCTGTCGGCGGACTTCAAGGCCCCCTGGGCCAAGGCGACTCAGGGCATCAAGAACCTGCCCAAGTGGGTGCGCAGCGGCAACGGCACCAGCTCCCCGCTCGAAGCCGTGGCCGGCACCCCGTATCAGAGCGGCTCGGTCTGCAAACCTCACGACTGCGCCAGCCACTACATGCAGCTGCTGGTGGATGCCAAGGCCAAGCGGGTGTGGGGCGTGCTGATCGATCTGCCAGATAGCGACGCCGCCCGCGAAACCCCGTCCAAGTTCGCCCGCTACACCTGGCTCGGCCAGCCGGACAAGGGGATGCAGGCCGCCCTGATGAAGCAGGTTGAGGCCGACCCCAACTGGCAGTAAGCCTCGAAAAGCAAAAACCTCTGCCCAGGCAGAGGTTTTTTTATGGCGAAGAGGTGATGGGGCCAGGCGCTAGCGGCTCAGGATCCGCACCGAGCGGATGCGGTTGTTGAAGTCGGTCGCCTCCTGCTCGCCGCCCTTGCGGGTATAGTAGCCACCGCGAAAGTCGGTCTCCTCGAAGAAGCGCACCACCCAGCCAGCCGGTACGGTGAAGGAGGAGATGCGGTTGGCAAAGCCGTAGCGACCGAGATCCGCAATATCCCGGTCGATGCGCAGGGAGTCGCCGCTCTGATGGGCGCCGTCGAATACCAGCAGGGTGCTGGCGTCGTCCCCTTCGTCCAAGCGGGTTGTCAGGCAGCTCGCCTTGGCCGCCTCGCAAAACAGGCTGTTGTTGCCTTGGCCCTGCTGACAGCGGCGGCTCACCTTCTGGCGCGCCAGCCACTCGCTGCGCCCCGCATCGGCATAGACGCTGTTGAAGGGGGTCAGGGTACAGACGTGGATACGCCCGCCGTCATTGCTTTGGCCGTTCACCACGATCTGGGGATTGATAAGGATATCGGCGTGGGCCGCTGTGCTCAGGGTCAACAGCGCCAGCAGGACAAACAGCTTGTTCATGGATGAGATCTTGCCAGTTCAAGGGGCGGCAAGGATTGCCGAGACGCCGCCTTGATGCAAGAGAGATCGGCGCCTGCTGCGACACTCCTTGCCCGCCACAGGCGTCAAGATGAAAGGCCCAAAGCAGAACACCGGCACAAGGCCGGTGTTCTGAACAGCATGGCGGCGGGCCCAGCGCGGGGCGCGCGGTCAGGGCGGCTTAGGCGTAGAAGGCCTCGACGGTGCCCTTGACGGTGATCAGCATGGGGTTGCCATAGCGATCCTTGGCCTTGGGGGAGGGGATCTTCACCCAACCTTCGCTGATGCAGTACTCCTCGACATTGGTGCGCTCCTTGCCGTTCACGCGAATGCCGATCTCGTGCTGGAAGCACTCCGCCACATGGTGCGGGCTGCGCGGGTTGGCCGCCAGGCGGTCGGGCAGGGCCGGTTTGTTGTCGCTCATGGTCATTACCTGTTGTGGATGCAAAGTGCGCCATTGTAGACAATGGCCCCGCCGGGCTCAAGGCAGCGTCGGCGCAGCCTTGAGAATCTGTGATGAGGTCGGTCAGGAGGAGCGCCAAACCGTGGTCCTGCCATAGGCAGTGCCAGCCAGAGTGACAAGAAACATGACGACATAGCTCCAGAGCGGCGGGTCGAAATAGAGATCCTCCGGCAGGCTGCAAAGATAGAGGAAGGTGGCCGCCAGAAACGGTTTTAACAGAAGCTGGATAAGAGTTCTTATCATGGGGCGATTCACTTATTGGATGCGAAATATGGAGGATCAGGCGCTTGTCGCTAGCCTTTCGCTACGTTAATCAGCCATTCCAGTTGGTATTATTCAACGATGGGTCATTTTCTTCCGGCACTCTACTCTGTCACGTGCGTGTTATTTTGCGATTCCGGCCTGACGGGGAGTTGCCTTGTCACTCCGGTAGTTGAGATAACCATGCGACAAACCATTCAGCAGGCATGGAGGCAGACTCTTTATTCAACGCAACGTGGATATCCCAGTTCGTTTCTACCTCCGCGAGTATGGGCATCACGGCATCAATATCTGCGGGGGCATCTATATCAGCGAATGTGTTCCAGAAAGCCTCACACCAGTGAGCAATGGACTCATGATGGTGAGGTGTACTTTCTGGATGGGCGCCCCATGTCAACACCTGTTTTACATTGTCTGGCGTAAATGCCAGCTGTATTTCATCGGGCATATTGCTTTACCTGCAACATCAAAGTCGTTTGCGCAATGCAGAAAAATAAGGGGCAACACAGTACGTTAGTTCGCGCAGTGGTCCTGCCGCTGTGCCTGTAGAGGCTTGTTGTGCATGCAGACGAAAACGGGATGGCTCTCTTTTCTCACATGGCCCCAGACCCGGATACCACGCTCCAGCATGGTAAATTTGACACCGGCCTGGCTCGCAATATGAATCGCTTCATCCGTGAAATCTTCAATGTCCGGTGCCAGCAATGCCCCTCTGGAGTGAGCCTGGTATGCCAGGACGTCCAGGAACTCCATGGCCCAGAAGTTGCCCCAATATTGGGCCAGTTCTGGTGTATAGCTCTTACCATCTTCTGGAAATGTGGAACCATCCAGATCCGTTCGCCGGTATTGGAAGAACCTGTTGCTCTGATGCAGCAACGCAAAAAGACTATTCCATTTGGAATTGTTCGAAACAGACGTCATGCCTGCCTTGATAACATACTCTTTGACTGGCTCTCTATGTCGAATGTCCATCATTATCCTCCAGATCGAATGACACCTTGCCAGGGAAATCTACGCCGCCGTGTCGTGACAAGACCCACTAAAACCAGATATTGGTTTGATAAACGACAGGTGTTGTAGATCACCTGTCAAGCGCCATTTTTATAACGCGGTCAAGCAGTTCTTCGTCCTCATACAGCTCGCGGTACGCGGTGAAAGAGAGGTTGCCTTCATTGTACTGTTTTTCAAAGAATATTTTTAAGCGCCATTCGTCGGGATCTGGCTTGTTGAAATCAAAGTCTATTCCACCGACAGAAGCAGTTCGGTATATATCGACACCAACACCATGAGTACGATAGACCCAATGAGTCCCTGGTATGGTCATTCTTCCCCTATGCTTTGGCTCCAATATTTCCTCTGCGGAGGCCAGATGAAAAACACGCACAAGCAGCTCTTCAGCCCACTTCCTTTGTGCATACCATAGCGGAATAAGGTTTTTGATTTTTTCAAGATTATCCATTTTGCCCTCTCAGATTCTATGTTATGGCGTTTTATATCCAGCGGCGGCAACATATCTAGCGGTCGACATGGATAACAGAAATTTGTTCTGCGGCACATTCTGTGTTTGGGATTTGGCTGCAATATTACCCGACCATCTTGGCAAGATGGGGATTTTCAATTCAGACCAGTGAAGGCTATGAACGTCTTGAATGACAGGCAGACAAGACAGGAGTGATCATGGGAACAGCCGCTCATAAAGCTCTTGTTCAAATGGCATGCCAAATGGACTGGCAGTCACCAGATTCTTGCTGTAGCCATGTTTGTTTCCCTGTGCAATAAACCCCAGTGGAGTACCCTTGACCAACAGGGCGACGGAATGACCGTCAGGCGCCCAACGCAGCTCAATATCGCTTTCGAGGGGGGCATCACCTTCACTACCAGGAACAACAAACTTGAGGATTGCCGGCGGTGCGTTGTTGCCGCAGTACTCATTTAGATGTTCAGGGGATGGTACCGTATTGAGCAGCCAACAGTCCGCTGCAGGGTAATCAGACCCGGAGTCTGTCATGTAGAGCCAGACCGAAGTCCCTTCATCAGCAAGAATGGCCGCCTTATGGGAAACAGGATGTCTTTCGGATAAAAAAAGGGGGTTCATTTTTGATGAGCCTCAGATTGAGAGCATGATTGCACCATCAGATACCGGGCCCGTACCGGAATATCTGAATATGCCTGATTGAAATATACTCATGAAGATGGATTTATTGCATTTATAGGCGGCATGGATTGTGATGAAAAAAGGATGTTTGTACTTGCTAAAAATTACCGGATCTTAATTCGTAAATTGAATAGATATTGGTCAAGTACAAGTCCCACTGTGTTTCGGCCTCGGTGAGGCTCGGAAGTAGTTTCTCAATTTCAGGCTCCGCATCGACCTCAAGGTACTGGCACCAAAACCGATCACACCACTCCGCGATTGCCTTATAAGAGTAAGGATAAGACTCGGGCATCGCTCCCCACTTCAGCATTTGAATCGTGGCCTCCTTCGTGAAAGGTATCTCCACTGGCTGTCTCACGTTAACTTCGCTTGTCCTCTATTTATACTGCATAACGTTTTGTTAAGGTACAGGCTTTAGCCTGTCCCTGCGAGCAATTTGAACCATTTGTTAGGCCTCTTATATCCTGGATAAAAAAAACACATAAACCATTCTTTATGAATAGATGAATCATTAGTTTCTGTTTATACATTCTTTACTTCCCCGTTACTGTTAACGGTAGGATTTTTTTTGCAGATTTTGAGCGTGATTATTTTTATGGTGGTTCTAATATTTTTCAAGCAGAATCTTTAATAAATCCTTGGGAATCTATAGCTTTATTTATAAAAGCATGTTGAGCTTCACGTAAGCTGCTAACATTAGCTCCACCTTCATAATCAGGGTCTGAGTTTTGTACCAAGTCATCTTCCCAGCCACAAAGCTCACAAATATCGAACGTACCTATAGCAGGCTCATCCAAAGTTTTATAGCCACAGCAAGGGCAGGTATATTTCAACAGTCTCTCCATAATGTATAACGATCAAAGCAGCTACGCGGTACGCGTCGGCTGACTTTGCTTGTTATGTTTTTAATGCCACCCCAACGTTGAGGTAGTATTGGATAATTAGTTCCCAGCGTTGTTCAGCTGCTTGCGAAAACTCTTCGCGCTAGTCAGTACATTCACTAAAATATTCATCCGATGTAAAACACAAAAACGTATCTATTTCATTCGCTTCGAAGTCGACGCCAAAGCTTTCAAAGTGCTTTCGATAATTATCAATAATTTTCAGCGAGTTGAAATCACCTGCAAGCTTTAGAGCCCTTAAGACTAGAGGATACAATTCCATACTGTATGTAAAAAAATGATCCCAGCCCTCCATATCCGCTATTGATTCTAAGTACGCCACCGCGAAAATGGGCCACTCTTGTTCCGAAAGGTTGGTTTCATCGCCAATCCCTTTATCAAGTATTTCATCAACAGTTAGAGATTTCATAGCACCTCAAACATAATGTCCGCATTTGCGGAAAATAGAAGCGAAGCGGAAATTTGTCCGAAGCATGCGCTTGTTATACATTTAAAGACACTACCTTATTTTCCCTAACGAATTTATGTAAGAGCTCAGTAAGATTGTCTTCATATATGTAGAGTTCGGTATCTAAACTTTCTAAATCTGCTTCATAGTTTTCATCACCTTCATAACGTGCAAGTTGCTTCCATTTTTTATCTCGGCCTAACGAGGGTTTAGACTCTGAAAAACAGCGTATTTCCTTTTCAAGTAATCCATAAGAATGGATGGCATTGACTTTTGAGCCCCGCTAAAATCTCTAAACAATGGTCGCCAAGTGAATTAAAAAATAGCTGGTCAAAGCCGCCGTTGTGGACTTCACCATCAAAATACCACAGCAAATAAACTAACTGTGCTTCTGGGTTGATTCATTCTAGATATTCAGTATTTCCATCACTGCCTGTAAAAACTATTTCATGGCAGGCATGGAAGACATCAAATGCCGGCTCTTCATTATCTGAAAAGTCTGAGAAGTGCATGGGCATAACAGTGATTAGATAGAAGGCGGCACTAATCCGATAGCAGTGCCTTCCATATAACTCCGCTTTGCCTCTGACACTTGAACGTATTCGCTTGGCTTCTTCGTCGGTGATGGCAAGCGTCGGCATGGCTACCGCCCCTGAGTTTCAGCCCCCAGTTCGCTGCTTTTCATCCGTGAGCTAGCAACAATCGCTTTCATGGCGTTCTTCCGAGAGGTTGATTGTCATTCGGGTATCTTAAGGGGGAGGGGGCGCGTTGAGAAGCATGTTTTGGTGGGAATCTGTTTTGGATCAATACATTAGTCATTAAGGCGTGGGCTGATTGAGCATCTTGCTTGGCTGGAAATGCACGCTCCCCTCACCCCAGCCCTCTCCCAAGGGGAGAGGGAGCATATCTGTTGTTAGACGGGGCTGTGGCTGGCACGGTGTTGATCCCCCTCTTGTTTGCTGAGGCGAGGCCTCTTGTCCAGGCCGCGAGGCAGGATGCCGAGCGAGCGGCGCTGGGCCATGGACGGCCCATCGGCGCGTGCCATTGGACAAGAGGGTGAGCTGAAGGAGCCCGACGTCAGTCGGGCGAATAAGCGGGGGTGGCCTTTCTTTTGGTGACTTTTCTTTGGCCACGCAAAGGAAAGTCACTCGCCCACGCCAGAAGGGCGGGCGAAACCTTGTCGAGGGCGAAGCACTCGCATCTTGCGCAGTGAAGCCGAGCCATCATATCCAATCCGTGAACGTCCAGATACGCTGAGCTATTAGAACCTACGGACTGTTTGGCCGCGCCAGGGGACAAACAGTCTTGATATAATTGTTAGGTCATAAATCAAGGGAATAGCTTTTAGGGAAGCATTTCAACTGAGGGTGGTGGAATTATCGGAAGTGACAATTCAGCAGGCAACTCAGGAAATACCATAGCGGCTACTTCAGGATTCTTCAAGCCTGCTCCATCTGCAAAGCTCCAATTTTTTCCTTGGTCATCCGAATACGCCAGTATATATCCATCACCTACAGTCCTAACCTTTTCCGATTTCAAGGTAAGAATAGTTGGGAAGACCACATATATAAACTTACCGCTATAAACTGCTTTAGTTGCTGGTTTTACCAAATATTCTGATAATTCCATCCCTTGCTCTTTGATGCCAGCAAATGCTGCTCTGGTCATTTCTATTGCCTTATTCCGCCCGCCCATAAGTTGAACTGGCGTGGGGTGCATATTAGAGATAACAAACTCATAGTCGCCTGAAAATATTGCTGTACCTATTTTCTTTGCAATCATCTCGGCATGCTTAATTTCTGGGCGTTCAAGGTTCCCAGAGAATGCAGGATGAGCGAACATTAGTAGTATTAAAAGTTGGAAAATAAATTTCATAGTCGTCTCCAAACTCGAGTTTTGGCCTCACAGTGATTAGATAGAAATTGGTACTAATTCGATAGCAGAATCTTCCATATAGCTCCGCACAGCCCTGATAGTTACCACTAAAAAATCAAATTAAATAAAAATATTACCAGTCTGCCTATGATATTTGAACGTATTCGCTTGGCCTCCTTTTTTTGCCCTATACCTTACCACTGTCAAATAAGGAACCGTCCATGGCAAGTGCATGTAAAGCTACCGTCCTCCCCCAGTTAGCTGCTTTTCAGCCACGAGATAGCAACAATCGCTTCCATGACATGTTCCCGAGAGATAGATTGTCGTTTGGTTATTTTAAGGGGCCGGATTGAGACATGGAAAGAGGGAGTTGATAGAAATCTGAGCTGGTTCAACCAATTAGTGAAGGTTGTTGATTAAGTGAGCTGTTGGGTTAATGGGGGGGGGGGGAATTCCCCTCACCCTCTCCCAAGGGGAGAGGGGACAAAGACGCTGGGAGCGGCAACAAGCAAAAAATAGAAAGGGAGCCTATCAGGCTCCCTTTTTGCAGACATGGTCAATGGCATGTGACCCATGCCGCCCCTTATCGATTGGTCGCCGCCTTCATCCCTTCCACAAACTCTTTCAGACGGTTCAGCATATGCTCCGGATTCTGGTGGTGGGTCTCGATGATCTTCACCACGGCGGAGCCGGAGATGGCACCGGCGGCGCCAGCGGCAATCGCTTCACGTACCTGAGTCGGCTCGCTGATGCCAAAGCCGAGCAGGGCAGGGGGAGCATTGAACTCGCGCAGGGTATTGATGAGGCCCTCCACCGGCATGCCGGCCTTGGTCTCGGCACCGGTGACGCCAGCGCGGCTCACCAGATAGGTGTAACCATTACCCAGCTCCGCCACCTGTTGCAGGGTCTCGGCGTCGCCATTGGGCGGAGCGATAAAGATGCTGTCGATACCGCACTTGTCGGCAGCCGCCTTGTAGGGGGCGCACATCTGCACCGGCACGTCGGCGACCAGCACCGAGTCTACGCCCGCCTGCTGGCACTTCTCGTAGAAGCCGTCAATTTTGCGCACATAGACCAGGTTGGCGTAGACCAGCAGGCCAATGGGCAGCTGCGGGTACTTGGCGCGGATACGGCCTAGCAGCTCGAAGCAGTCGTCCGGGGTGGTGTGGCTGGCAAATGCCCGCAGGGCGGCGCCCTGAATGGTGGGGCCGTCCGCCACCGGATCGGAGAAGGGAATGCCGAGCTCGAGGGCATCGGCGCCCCCTGCGACCAGCGCATCGACGATGGCCAGCGACAATTCGGGGGTGGGGTCACCCAGCATCACGAACGGCACAAAGGCGCCCTGATTGGCCTTGTCCAGACGGGAGAAGAGTTGTGCGTAACGGTTCATGACAAGGTTCCTTCTTTCTCGAAAATGTCGGCAACAGTGAAGATATCTTTGTCGCCACGGCCGGAGAGGTTGACGATGAGCACCTGCTCTTTTTCCGGTTCACTGCGGGCCATCTTGAGGGCATGGGCCAGCGCGTGGGAGGACTCCAGCGCCGGGATGATGCCTTCGGATTTGGCCAGCTCCTGGAAGGCGTCCAGCGCCTCCTTGTCGGTCACCGAGGGGTACTCGGCGCGGCCGATGGCGGCCAGGTGGGCGTGCTGCGGGCCGACGGAGGGGAAGTCCAGCCCCGCCGAGACGGAGTAGGACTCCTGAATTTGACCCTGGGTGTCCTGCATCAGGTAGGAGTGCATGCCAAAGAAGACCCCCTTGCTGCCGTGACCGAGCGGCGCACCGTGCTCGCCGCTCTCGATGCCATGACCACCCGGCTCGACACCGATGAGGCGCACCGACGGCTCATCGATAAAGTCGGCAAACATGCCGATGGCGTTCGACCCGCCGCCGACGCAGGCGATCACCGCATCGGGCAGCCGCTCTTCCTTTTCGAAGCACTGGGCCTTGGCCTCTTCGCCGATCATCTTCTGGAACTCCCGCACGATAGTGGGGAAGGGGTGCGGGCCGGCGGCGGTACCGAGCAGGTAGTGGGCCGACTCGTAGTTGGCAGCCCAGTCGCGCAGCGCCTCGTTGCAGGCATCTTTGAGGGTGCTGGAACCGGAGTGCACCGGGATCACGGTGGCGCCCATCAGCTTCATGCGAAAGACGTTGGGCTTCTGGCGCTCGCAATCCTTGGCACCCATATAGACCCGGCACTTGAGGCCGAGCAGAGCGCAGGCCAGCGCGGTGGCCACACCATGCTGACCGGCACCGGTCTCGGCGATGATCTCGCTCTTGCCCATCCGCTTGGCCAGCAGCGCCTGACCCAGTACCTGGTTGGTCTTGTGGGCGCCGCCGTGCAGCAGGTCCTCACGCTTCAGATAGAGGCGGGTCTTGGTGCCCTTGGTCAGATTGCGAGTCAGGGTGAGCGGGGTCGGGCGACCGGCATACTCGGTCAGCAGGGTCTGAAATTCGGCGATAAAGGCCGGATCATCCTTGGCATCGACAAAGGCCTTCTCCAGCTGGAGCAGGGCGGGGATGAGGATCTGGGGCACGTACATGCCGCCAAATTCACCAAAAAACGGGTTGAGCAGGGTCATGGTTTCTTCCTTATACCTTGAGTCGAAAACGGAACATCAATTACGAAACAGTGATTCAGTAGTGGCCTCACAGGGCGCGCTTACAGTTGGCGCAGGGCGGCAAACGCGGCCGCCAGCTTGTGCGCATCCTTCTGGCCCGGGGCACTCTCCACCCCGGAGTTGAAATCAAGGCCGAGGCAGCCCACTTGCGCGGCTTGCAGGGCGTTGTCGGGGTTAAGGCCGCCCGCCAGCATCAGCTTGGCTTTATCGAGATGGGCCAGCAGGGCCCAGTCGAACGCCTGACCGGTGCCGCCGCTCTGGCTGCCGACCGCAGTTTTCACGACAGTATCCAGCAGCAGGCGATCGGCCGGGTAGTCGAGGGCGGGCAGCGGCTCGCCACTTTCCTTGCCAAGAGAGACGCCGACGGCCTTCCAGATCTGGCAGCCAGCCGGCAGCAGTACTCGCAGGCCCTCGATATAGGCGGCATCTTCATCCCCGTGCAGTTGCACCGCGGCGAGGCCAAGCGCTTCCACCGTCTTGGCGATGGTGGCGGGCTGGGCATTGCGAAATACCCCGACATAGGCGAGCGGCGCGCCCGCCATCACGGCGCGGGCGGCAGGGATGTCCACATAACGCGGGCTTTTGGCTACAAAGATAAGACCCCCGAATACCGCGCCCGCCTGATGGGCAGCGGCGGCATCCTCGGCGCGGGTGAGGCCGCACACCTTGTTCTGGCCCAGAGTGAGCTTGCGCACCGCAGCCTCCAGATCCGGCTCGGCCATCAGGGACGAGCCCACCAGAAAGCCCTTGGCATGGTGGCGCAGATCCGCCACCTGGGCGCGGTGGTTGATGCCGGACTCGCTGATCACTACCCGATCGCTTGGAATGTCTTTGGCCAGCTGCTTGGTGCGGGCGAGGTCGACGCTCAAGTCGCGCAGATCCCGGTTGTTGATGCCAATCACCGGCGCCCCCAGCGCGATGGCGCGGGTCAGCTCCTCCTCGTTGCTCACCTCGGTGAGCACGCCAAGGCCCAGCTCCTTGGCGACCGCGAACAGGGCGCGATAGCCCTCGTCGGTGAGCACCGAGAGCATCAGCAGGATGGCGTCCGCCTGATAGTGGCGGGCCAGATAGACCTGATAGGGGTCAATCATGAAATCCTTGCAGAGCACCGGCTGCTGAACACGGCTGCGAACCCGCGGCAGGAAGGCGAAATCCCCCTGAAAGAACTTCTCGTCGGTCAGCACCGAGATGGCGGTGGCGTATTTGCCATAGATGTCGGCGATGGCCTCCGGGCTGAAGTCGTCGCGGATCAAGCCCTTGGAGGGGGAGGCCTTCTTGCACTCCAGAATAAAGCGGGTGGAGCCCGCCTTGAGCGCCCCGACGAAATCCCGATCGCTGGGGGTGAGCGTGCTCTGGAAGCTCTCCAGCGGCTGGGCCAGCTTGCGGGCGGCAACCCACTCCTGCTTGGCCGCCACGATCTTGCCGAGGATGGTCTGGCTGATGGAGGCCATGTTCAGAAAAGCATGGGGGGCAATAAGGTCTGACATCTCGTTATCCTTGCGAAGCTGGCTATTGCCCTGCGGGCGTACTGAATGACTGCTGTGCAGAGTCGTGGCTGACATCATGCCTCCTGATGACTCAAGGTGGCCAGCCGAGCGGCGAGCTCCGCCGTCTTGCCGCTTGCCAGCACCGCCAGCACCTCGGCCGCCGCGCTCTTGAGATCTTTCGCCTTGCCTGCCATCAGCAGCAGCGGTGCCACGTTAGCGGCAATGGCGGCGTTGTGGGCCGGGGTGCCACGCCCTTCCAGAATGGCGGCGGTGATGGCGCGGTTCTCTTCAGGCTCACCGCCCTGAATGGCGCTGACCGGGTAGGTCTCCAGGCCAAAGTCAGCCGGGGTTAACAGAAACTCGCGGATCTCTCCGTCACGGATCTGGGCCACCTGGGTCGGGCCGTGGATGGCAATCTCATCCAGCCCGGCGCCGTGCACCACCATACCGGTTTTCAGCCCCAGAGCCAGCAGGGTTTCGGCGATGGGGCGCACCAGCTCGGGGGCATAGACTCCCATCAGCTGATAGGTGGGGCGAGCGGGGTTGATAAGCGGCCCCAGCACGTTGAACAGGGTGCGGGTCTTGAGGGCCTGACGCACCGGCATGGCGTGGCGCACCCCGGCGTGATACTGGGGGGCGAACAAAAAGCAGATGCCGAGCTCGTCCAGGCAGCGGCGCGCCTGCGCCGGGCTCATGTCGAGCTTGATGCCCATCTTGTCCAGCAGATCGCTCGAACCCGACTTGCTCGAGACCGAGCGGTTGCCGTGCTTGGCCACTTTCAGGCCGCAGGCGGCGGCGACCAGCGCCGAGGTGGTGGAGACGTTGATGGTGTTGAGGCCATCGCCACCGGTGCCGACGATGTCGCAGAACTCATAGTCCGGACGCGGGAAGTCACGCGCTTCTGCCAAGAGGGCCTCGGCGGCGCCGGCGATCTCCTCCGGGGTCTCCCCCTTGATCTTGAGGGCGGTCAAGAGACTGGCGAGCACGATGGGATCCACTTCGCCACGTACCACCTGGCCGAAGGCGTCGCGGGTACTTTCACGGCTCAGAGACTGACCCTGATAGAGGGTGTTGAGATGATGATGCATGTTGGTCTCCTTACCTTACCGCACGCTGCTTTCTGGACGGGTGATATGGGCGAGCGCCTGGGTCAGCAGACGGGCCCCTTCCGAGGTCATGATGGATTCCGGGTGGAACTGGAAACCCAGCACCCGTTCATCCTGCTGCTCGATGGCCATGGGCATGCCTTGATAGTGGGCAATCACCGTCAGCTCTTCCGGCACATAGGTGGCGACCAGCGAGTGGTAGCGGGCCACCGGCAGCGGGCTTGGTAGACCGGCGAAGGCGCCGTGGCCGTTGTGCTCAATCAGCGAACGCTTGCCGTGGACGATCTCGCCCGCCGCGCCGACGGTGCCGCCGTAGGCTTCGCACAGGGCCTGATGGCCGAGACAAATGCCGAGGATGGGTACTTGACCGCGGGCCAGCTTGATGAGGTCGATGAGGCAACCCGCTTCATGGGGGGCGCCCGGCCCCGGCGAGAGCACCAGCACGGCGTCCCCTTCGCAGGCGGCGATCTCGCTCATGATGCGGCTGGCCGGCAGGCTGTTGCGGTAGATCCGCACCGGATAACCGAGGGAGCGGAACTGGTCGACGAGGTTGTACGTGAAAGAGTCGAAGTTATCGAGCAGGAAGATGTTAGTCATGGCTCACGTCCTTATGTTGCTCCTGCTGGGCGCTCAGGGCTTGCAGGGAGGTGCCATGGCTGGCTGCGATGGCGGCCAGCACGGCCGCCGCCTTGGCGCGGGTCTCGTCCGCCTCGGCCTGGGGCTTGGAGTCATAGACCACGCCGGCACCGGCCTGCACATGGGCCACGCCCTCTTTGACAAAGGCGGAGCGGATCACGATGCAGGTATCCATCTCGCCGGCGCCGTTGATGTAGCCGACCGCGCCGCCGTAGCTGCCGCGGCGCTTGCCTTCCACCATGCGAATGAGCTCGCTGGCGCGGATCTTGGGGGCGCCGGTGAGGGTGCCCATGTTCATGCAGGCCTGATAGGCGTGCAGGGCATCGAGATCCGAGCGAAGAGTGCCGACCACCTTGGAGACCAGATGCATCACGTGGCTGTAGCGATCCACTTTCAGCAGCTCCTTGACGTAGCGGGTGCCGGGCTCGGAGATGCGGGCGATGTCGTTGCGGCCCAGATCCACCAGCATCAGGTGCTCGGCCACCTCTTTCTCGTCCTGACGCAGTTCCAGCTCGATGCGGCCGTCGAGATCCCGGTTGATGCTGCCATCGGGGTTGAAGCCGCGGCGGCGGGTACCGGCAATGGGGTACATCTCCACGTCGCGGCTGGTGGCGCAGAATTTCACCGCGCTCTCCGGCGAGGCGCCAAACAGGGTGAAGCCCTCATCCTGCACGTAGAACATGTAGGGGCTGGGGTTGGTCTGTTTGAGGCGGCGATAGGCGGCGACGGGGCTGGGGCAGGGCAGGGAGAAGCAGCGGGACGGCACCACCTGGAAGATGTCACCGCGGCGAATGAAGCCCTTGAGCTTCTCCACCTCGGCGCAGAACTGCTTGTCGCTCTTGTCCACGCTCATGCCGCCGGCGAGGGCCGGGGTGGCCGGGGCCTGCGCGGGGGCTTGCTGGCAGGCGTGCTTGAACTGGGCGAGGCGCTCGCTCAGGCGGTGGTATCTGTCTTCCACCCGGCTCTCGTCGCTGTCGCCGCCAAAGATGCAGGCAAGCAGCGCAGTGGAACGTGCGATGTGGTCGATGGTGATCAGGGTCTCGGCCACGTAGAAGCAGTAGTCGGGGCAGTCGTTGCTCCCCTCCGGTACCTCTGGCAGATCCTCGAAGGAGGCGATGAGGTCGTAGGCGAAGCTGCCGGCCATAAACAGGGCTTCTTTACCGAGTTGGCAATCGAGCTCCCGCTGCAGGGTGCGCAGCACGTCCAGCACGCTGATCCCCTTGAGACGGCTGTCTTCATCCTGCTCCCGATCGGATGCCGGGAAGTCGAGCTGCAACTCTCCGGCCACCATGCTCTGGGCAACGGCGGCGGGCAGACGCTCGGCCAGCAGGCTCTGCAGCTGGGCGCCGTTGTCGTTCAGGCTGCGCACCCGCACGGTGCGGCCACGGCACTCGATGCGCAGGCAGGCGTCCACCAGCAGCAGGCTCTGTTTGCCGGCCTTGGAGTCGATCTCGACCGATTCGAGCAGCAGGTTGTTGGGGCGACCCTGGCAAAGCTCGCTGTAGAGTGCCAGCGGATCGGCCACGTAGGGGGCGTTGAGGGTGAGGGTATCGAATTCACCCAGAGGAAGGCGATGGCTGGCTGTCATAGTGCGTTCCCTTGCGTGTGATGCTGTTTACCGATGTTCATGACGTTGAATTCCTTGAAAATTTAATGGGTCTGGGGTGGCTGGTTCAGGGGCGCCATCGCCAGGTCAGGTTGCTTGTCTGAATTCTCGGTTTCATCACAGGTCCATTTGCCGGATAATAAAAAAGCCCGCTGGGGTCAGCGGGCTTTTTCTTTGGGTTCTTTATTTGCTGTCAGATTTACAGGTACAGCAACGACCACACGCCCGCATGTCAGGGAGTGTGCCACCACCAGATGGTCAGGATGGAAGTCGTTTGCATGATAAAGTCCTGTAAAAAGATGTTTGCAATGAAGTGCCTACAGAAAACGATAAAGCCGCGGCCAAGTCAAGTCGCTTTTTAGCCTTCTTTCACCGAATGTGTACCCATGGTGACCTGATCACGAGAGCGGAATAATCTGATGAGATTCGATCTACACTGCCATACCACGGCCTCGGATGGCGTGCTGAGCCCAGCCGAACTGGTGCGCCGCGCCGCCGCACAAGGGGTCGAAGTGTTAGCAGTCACTGACCACGATACCCTTGCCGGGCTTGATGAGGTGCGCCGCACCATCGACGCCGAGCAACTGCCGCTGCGGCTGGTGAGCGGGGTCGAGATCTCCACCGGCTGGGAGCATCACGAAATTCATATCGTGGCGCTGGGGGTGGATGAAAAAAATCCGCAGCTGGTGGCGTTTCTGGCCGGCCAGCTGGCCCGTCGGGAGGCGCGCGCCCAGGAAATAGGGCGTCGTCTGGAGAAGTGCCAGCTCTCCGGCACCTATGAAGAGGCCAAGCAGCTGGCCGGCGACGCCGCCGTCACTCGGGCCCACTTTGCCCGGGTGCTGATGGCGCGCGGGGTAGCCGATACCATGCAGAAGGTCTTCAAAAAGTACCTGAGCCGGGGCAACAAGGGCTATGCTCCGGCCGAGTGGCCCGAGATGGGCGAAGCGATCAGCGCCATTCACACCGCTGGCGGCCTGGCGGTGCTGGCCCACCCGAGTCGTTACGACCTCACCGCCAAGTGGATCAAGCGGCTGTTGGTGGCCTTCAAGGCGGCCGGTGGCGATGCCATGGAGGTCTCGCTGCCCCAGCAGAGCCCGCAGGAGCGGGCGAATCTCGGCCAGTGGGCCAAGGAGCACGACCTCTACATCTCGGTGGGATCGGATTTTCACTTCCCCTCCAACTGGACCGAGCTGGGGCGCCACCTCTGGTTGCCCAAGGAGGGCACGCCGCTCTGGCTGGCCCATCCCGGCCACTTCGGCCTGAGCGCCGAGCAGCACGCCGCCCTGCTGGCCAGCCGTTGAGAGGCGCCGGCGGGCGTCAAACAGATTAAGGTAGTGTCGTGGAGCCCGGCTTCACGGCCATCAAGCGGGCAGGCATTGCCGCCCCCATTGCGAGAACGAGTCATGAGTCAGCACTTTTACGTACATCCGGAAAACCCCCAGGCCCGCCTGATCAGCCAGGCGGTACAGATCATTCAGAACGGCGGCGTCATCGTCTATCCCACCGACTCGGGCTATGCGCTGGGTTGCCAGATGGGCGACAAGGGCGCGCTGGAGCGCATCTGCCGCATCCGCCGCATCGATCCCAACCACGACTTCACCCTGGTGTGCCGCGATCTCTCCGAGATCTCCACCTATGCCAAGGTGGACAACACGGCGTTTCGCCTGATCAAGAACAACACCCCCGGCCCCTACACCTTCATCTTCAAGGCCACCAAGGAGGTGCCGCGCCGCCTGATGAACGAGAAGAAGAAGAGCATCGGCATCCGGGTGCCGGACAACAAGATTGCCCAGGCGCTGCTGGAAGCGCTCGGCGAGCCGCTGCTCTCCACCACCCTGATCCTGCCGGAATCTGACATGGCGGAGTTCGACCCGGAGGAGATCTTCGACAAGCTGGGCAAGCAGCTGGATCTGGTGGTCAACGGCGGTTATCTGGGCGAGCAGCCCACTACCGTGGTGGACTTCTCCGACGACGAGCCTGTACTGCGCCGGCGTGGTGCCGGGGACCCGACTCCGTTTGAGTGATACTGCCGATCCTGTGCCGGTGACGACCACGCCCATGGCGGGCGAGAGGGTGGCGAACCCGGCGGGGGAGGCCATTCCCCCCCAGGCCGTCCCGTCTCCCATCGCCCGGGTGCTGGGGCAGCCCTATCACGAGCTGCCCCAGGATTTGTTTATCCCGCCCGATGCACTGGAGGTGTTTCTCGATACCTTCGAGGGGCCGCTCGATCTTCTGCTCTATCTCATCCGGCGCCAGCAGCTCGACATCCTCAACCTGCCGATCCTGCAGATCACCGCCCAGTACATGGAGTACGTGGAGCTGATGCAGGGCCTCAATCTGGAGCTGGCGGCCGAATACCTGCTGATGGCGGCCTGGCTGGCGGAGATAAAATCCCGTCTGCTACTGCCCAAGGCGCCTGAGCTGGAAGATGAAGAGGAGGGGGAAGACCCCCGCGTTACCCTCATTCGCCGGCTGCAGGAGTACGAGCGCTACAAGGTGGGGGCGGAGCGGGTCAACGAGCTGCCGCGGCTGGAGCGGGAGATCTTCATCGCCACCGCCCTGCCGCCGGATTTTGGCGATCTCAAACCATTGACGCCCGATGTTTCGCTGGTTGAGCTCGCCCTTTACATGCAAAGTGTGGTAAAACGCGCGACTCATTTTGAACATCACCAGATCCGCCGTGAGCAGATCCCGACCCGGGTGCGCATGGCGGAGATCCTTGCCATGCTCTCGCTGGGCCAGACCCTGCGCCTGGATCGGGTGCTGCGCGCCGAAGAGGGGCGCATGGGGGTGTTGGTGACGTTTCTGGCATTGCTGGAGCTGTGCAAGGAGCAGTTGATCTGGATCCTGCAGGCGGAACCGCTGGGGCCGATCCACTTTGCCCTGGCCGGCCAGCATGAGGAGAGCGAGCGTGGCGCTGCCCACTGAACGGTTGAAGAGGCCGATGTTGCGAGGAGCGGACCATGGCGCTGCCGGCTGAACGACTCAAGACGCTGATCGAGGCGGCGCTGTTCGTCGCCGGACGCCCGCTCAACGTCAACGAGCTCAAGAGCAGCGTACTGGCGGACTACCCGGTCACCAGCCGCTACGTCCAGCTGTTGCTGGCGGAGCTCAGACAGGATTACAGCGAACGGGGAGTGGAGCTCAAGGAGGTCGCCTCCGGCTGGCGCTTTCAGGCCCGCCAGGAGTACGCCGAGGAGCTCTCCAGGCTCTGGAGCGAGCGGGCTCCTCGTTATTCGCGCGCCGTGATGGAGACGCTGACGCTGATCGCCTATCGTCAGCCCATCACCCGGGCCGAGATCGAAGCCATCCGCGGGGTGGCGGTCTCGAGCCAGATAGTGAATACCCTGAAAGAACGTGGCTGGGTGCGCAGCATCGGTCACAAGGAGGTGGTGGGCCGCCCGGAGCTGCTCGCCACCACCCGAGAATTTCTGGATTATTTTAATCTGCAGAGTCTGGAGCAGCTCCCTGAGCTTGATCCCGAACTGCAACCCTCGTTGTCCACGCTGACATTGGCAGCTGCGGGCAGCGATCAACAATCAGGTAACCCCGATGAGTGAAAAACTGCAAAAAGTGTTGGCCCGCGCGGGTCACGGCTCCCGTCGTGAGATGGAGGCCCTGATCACCGCAGGTCGGGTCAGTGTGGATGGCAAGGTCGCCACACTGGGGGATCGCGTCGAAGTGAACGCCGTGATCCGGGTGGATGGTCACCAGATCAAGACCCGTGCCGCAGAGGAAGTGATCTGCCGCGTGCTGGCTTACCACAAGCCGGAAGGGGAGATGTGTACCCGTCACGATCCGGAAGGTCGTCCCACCGTGTTTGATCGTCTGCCCAAGATGGAAGGGGCCCGCTGGATCGCGGTCGGCCGCCTCGACGTCAACACCTCAGGTCTGTTGCTGTTCACCACCGACGGTGAGCTGGCCAACCGGCTGATGCACCCGAGCCACGAAGTGGAGCGGGAATACGCGGTGCGGGTCTTTGGCGAGATCACCGAAGCCATGCTGCAGCGCCTGCGCAAGGGTGTGCAGCTGGAAGACGGCATGGCCAAGTTCAACAAGATCAAGCCGGCTGGCGGCGAGGGTCTGAACCAGTGGTTCAACGTCACCCTGACCGAGGGTCGCAACCGTGAAGTGCGCCGCCTGTGGGAATCTCAGGAAGTGCAGGTGAGCCGCCTGATGCGCATCCGCTACGGCGACGTGCAGCTGGATCGCGGCATTCCGCGCGGTGGCTGGCAGGAGCTGAAACTGCCCGAGGTGAACTACCTGCGTGGCCTGGTCAACCTGCCCAACGAGACCGAGTCCAAGGTCGATCTGCAGCAGGATGGCAAAACCAGTCGTCACAAGCAGGCCGCCCAGATCCGTCGCGCCGTCAAGCGCCACAAGGAGATGCAGGGCAAGGAGCCGCGCGCCCGTGCCACCACGGCCCGTCGCAAGCCGACCTCCTCCACCCGCAACTCGGGTACCGGCAGCAAGTAAGCGCTGCGTGGCCGCAAGGTCGCACTGCAACAGGCCCGCCTCTTCGGCGGGCCTTTTTGTTGGCGCCTTTTGAGTTCGTTATTGTTCAAATTCACGTAAGGCTGAATTAATGGGGCCGGGCAGGCGACTGGCAGGGGCGGGGGTGGTTGCTCGGCACGGGCGGGCTTGTTAGCCTTCCCGCACTGACACAGGAGATAATAATGAGCAAGGTACTTGATGAGCTGCTGGCGTTGCTGGCGCTCGAAAAAATCGAGGAGGGCCTGTTTCGGGGCCAGAGCCAGGATCTCGGTCTGCGGGCCGTGTTTGGCGGACAGGTAATGGGGCAGGCCTTGTCAGCCGCCAAGCAGACGGTGGCAAGCGATCGCCAGGTGCACAGCTTCCACTCCTACTTCCTGCGCCCCGGCGATGCCAACCGTCCCATCGTCTACGACGTGGAGAACATCCGCGACGGCCAGACCGTCTCCACCCGCCGGGTCAAGGCCATTCAGGGCGGCAAGCCCATCTTCTATCTCAATGCCTCCTTCCAGGTCGAGGCGGACGGCTTTGAACACCAGATCGCCATGCCGGGGGGGATCACGCCGCCCGAGCAGCTCAAGAGCGAACTGGAGCTGGTGCGCCCCTACGAGCAGCAGATCCCGCCCGCCCTGCGCGACAAGATCATGTGCGAGAAGCCCATCGAAATTCGCCCGGTGACCCTGGTCGACCCGATCCGCCCTGACGTGCACGAGCCGCTGCGCCACGTCTGGTTCAAGGCCAATGGCCAGATGCCGGACGATCAGCGGGTACACAAGTACCTGCTGGCCTATGCCTCCGACTTCCACTTCCTGTTCACCGCCCTGCAGCCCCACGGCGTATCGTACTGGGAGCCGGACATGCAGGTGGCCACCATCGATCACTCCATGTGGTTCCACCGGGACTTCCGGCTGGACGACTGGCTGCTCTACGTGGTGGACAGCCCGAGCGCCAGTGCCGGTCGCGGCCTGGTGCGCGGCCAGTTCTTCACCCGCGACGGTGTGCTGGTGGCGAGCACGGCGCAGGAAGGGGTGATCCGCCGCCGTGGCAGTAACCCATGAGCCGGCAAAATGGCCGAAGAGGGACGCCATGATGGTGTCTGACCTGCGCAGTTTTGCGCAGGCCAGACTTTGGGGCTTTACCCCGACTACCCAAACGGCAGAGGAGAGACATCATGATCATACCCATCCTGCGCAGCTTCGATGAAGGCAAGTTGCGTGACTTTTACCTCGACTACCTGGGATTTATCATCGACTGGGAGCACAGGTTTGGCCCGGATATGCCGCTCTACTTGCAGGTCTCTCGAGGGGACTGGGTCATCCACCTCTCCGAGCATCACGGGGATGCCTGCCCGGGAGCGGCTCTGCGGCTCTCGACCGACAAGCTCGATGCGTTGCTGGCCGAGTGGCGGACTAAGGGTTATGCCTATGCGAACCCCACCATTGAGACCATGCCTTGGGGCTACCGCGAGCTGCAGGTCCGGGATCCCTTCGGTAACCGGCTGGTGTTTACCGAGCCGCTGCCGCCGGAAGAAAACGCCTAATAAAAAAACGGGAGCCGATGGCTCCCGTTTTTTATCTGCTTGCTTTATCAGGCGGCGTCTTGCTCGGCGCTGAGCGCTGGCTCGTCGCTCTGGGCGAAACGGTCGGCCCACAGGGCGATGACGCCGTCGCCGGTGACGTTGCAGGCGGTGCCGAAGCTGTCCTGGGCCAGGTAGAGGGCGATCATCAGGGCGATGGAGGCCTCACCGAACCCCAGCATGGAGGTGAGCAGACCCAGCGCGGACATGACGCCACCACCCGGGGCACCCGGCGCGGCGATCATGATGACGCCCAGCATCATGATGAAGGGCAGCATGGTGTCGATACCCGGAATGGCCAGATGCTCGGAGAGGAACATCACTGCGGTGGCGCAGGTCACTAGCGTGATGGTGGAGCCACACAGGTGAATGGTGGCGCACAGCGGCACGGTGAAGTTGGCGATGCCGTCGCTCACGCCGTTGTTCTTGCTGGCCTGCAGGGCGACCGGGATGGTGGCGGCGCTGGACATGGTACCCAGCGCGGTGAAGTAGGCCGGCAGCATGTTCTTGATGAGCTGGGCCGGAGAGCGGCCCAGGGCCAGACCGGTGCCGACGAACAGCACGGAGAGCCAGAGCCAGTGCATGACGATGGCCATCACCAGCACCACGCCGAAGGTCTTCAGGGTGGCGAATACGGTGCCTTCCACCGTCATCTCGACGAAGACGCCGGCGATGTAGAACGGTAGCAGCGGGATGATCACCTTGGCCAGCAGGCGGTCGATGATGTCACGACCCTGATCGGCGACCCGGCGCAGATCGGTGGCCTGGGTGGCGCTGATGCCGATGCCGAACACGAAGGCGGCGGCCAGCGCCGACATCACCCCGAACAGCGGCGGGATCTCCAGGTTGATGTAGGAGGCGAGCTTGATGGCGCTCTCGGCGGTGGGCTCGGCGGCGGTGGTCAGGCGCGGGATCAGGTTGCTGGCCACGGTAAAGGCGAACAGACCCGCCAGTATGGTGGAGCAGTAGGAGAGGGCAACCGTCTTGCCCAGCAGCTTGCCGGAGTTCTTTGGCAGGCTGGCGATGCCGCTCATGATGAAGAACAGGATGATGAGCGGAATGGTGAAGGTGATCAGCTGACCTATGACTGTCTTGGCCGTAAACAGCACGCGTGCGACCCATTCCGGGGCGTAGAGACCGAGCAAGAGACCGGCGAGGATGCCGGCAACCAGTTTGAGGACAAGTTTCATAAGTAAATCCAGGTGTTAGTGTCTGATTTGTTATTTAATTTTGATTTTAATGCCGCTTTTTAACACAAAATCCGCATCATGTCTGTCGTGCATGCGTTAATGTCGAGTTAAATATTGTTAAATGTGATCGTGGTGGTGATAGCCACTGACGAGGTGAGCGCGAAGAAAGGTTGGTGATTAATTTGGCGCGCCCTTTCAGGCGCGGATCAGCAGGGCATGCAGCCAGCGGCCATCTGCCTGCTCGCTCTCCCAGCACTGCTGCAGTTGCAGCGGCAGCGGGGCGATGAGCTGGCGCAGACCGTCCTGATCGAGCCGGGTCTGGCAGAGGTGCACCTCGGCTGCGGTAGCACCAGGTGTGTTGCCGGCGGCAACGATCTGGCCACTGGGGTGGGGAAAGGTGCAGTAGAGCACTCCGGCGGGCTTGAGCAGGCCGGCCAGATGGGCCAGTGCGTCGCTGAGCTCGTCTGGCGCGATCGCCGGCAAGGCCCCGCGCGCCCAGATGCCGTCATAGGGCACCACGCTATGCAACTGCTCGATGCGGCAGACCCGCACCGGCTGGCCGCTGCGCCGCGAGGCTACCCTGGCCTGTGCCAGGCTGGCATCGAAGGCCGTCACCACCAGCTCCTGCTGGCGAAAGAAGCAGAGATCGTCGCCTTCGCCGCAGCCTGCCTCCAGCAGGTGGGCGCCCGCTGGCAGCAGCGCCAGAAACGATTGGCGTGCCGCTGACCATGGGTCGGCTGAGGGCGTAGCAATGGAGGCGGGAGGGCAAGAGGAGGATGAACGGGACATGGCGGGCACCTTGGTTCGGGGGGCGCAACTCAATTTCGGGGGCGTGACTATAGCAAACTTGAGCCAATTTGGCGCCGGGGCGCCAAAGTGATGGCAGGAGATGGAAGGAAGTGAGGGGTTGTCTGCGCCGGATAAGGGCCGCCAGTGTTCTGCCTTGCTGGCTCAGGGACGACGGGCGGCCGGGCCGGTTGGCAGGGCGATCAGGGCGAACAGGCTGTCCAGCAGGAAGTCGGCCTCCTGGCGCAGATCGATACGCTCCGGGAAGTGCAGCCAGTTGATGATGTAGCCATCCAGGGTGCAGTGCAGCAGGGTGGCGGCCCGCTGCAGATCCAGCCCCTGCGGCAGCTGGCCGAGGCGCACCGCATTGCCCAGGGTGGTTTCCAGATCCCGGAAGAAGTTGCTGGACTGGCTGCGCATGTGTTCGCGCAAGGAGATGGCTTCCCCCTCCAGCGACTCCAGGTTGAACATGATGGTGAACATCTGCTGATGGGCGGGCTCGGTGCTTATCTTGATGATCACCCCTTTGAGGAAGGTGCGCAGCTTGCCGAGGGGGTCGGGCTCCAGCTCGGAGACGCAGGCATCGAGCTGATGGGAGAGGGGTTGGCATAGCTCCTCCCAGAGGGAGACGAACAGCTCTTCCTTGTTCTTGAAATGCCAGTAAATGGCGCCCCGGGTCAGCTCGGCGGCCCTGGCGATGTCGGTCAGGCTGGTCTTGGCCAGGCCGTGTGAGCAGAACAGATCCAGGGCCGTACTCATGATGTGGCAGCGGGTCTGCTGCGCCTCTTCTTTGGTTCTTCTGGCCATCTCTGCGCGCACCTTGTAAAAGTAAAAAAAGTCACTTACATACATTTATGAATGTATGTATATTGCCTCATCTTTCCGATTTTACCAACCGGGTCCTATAAACCCTGTGGTTATTCATTGATAGACAGAGGCTCAGGTTCTCCATGCATAAACATATTCTCGCACGTTCAGTCGGCCTTGCGCTGCTGGCGAGCGGTCTGCTGACCGCTTGCGGCGAACAGGGCAGTGCCCAGCAGGGGCCCGGTGCGATGCCGCCGGCCGCGGTGGATGTCGTCACCCTGCACACGGCGCCACTGCAGCTCACCACCGAGCTGACCGGTCGCAGCGCCCCGCTGCGGGTCGCCGAGGTGCGCCCCCAGGTGAGCGGCATCATTCTCAAGCGTCTCTTTACCGAGGGCAGCGACGTCAAGGCCGGCCAGCTGCTGTACCAGATCGACCCCGCCGTTTATCAGGCTGCGGTGGCCAGTGCCAAGGCCAACCTGGCCAAGGCGCAGGCCAACGAGCAGAGTGCCCGCCTCAAGGCCAAGCGCTATGCCGAGCTGGTGAAGGTGAAAGCCATCAGCAGCCAGGAGTATGACGACGCCGACGCGGCCTGGAAGCAGCAGCTGGCCGAAATCGGTGCCGCCAAGGCGGCGCTGCAGACCGCCAACATCAACCTGGCCTACACCCGCATCACGGCCCCCATCAGCGGCCGCATCGGCAAGTCCGCGGTGACCGAGGGTGCCCTGGTGACGGCCCAGCAGGCCGACAGCCTCACCTCCATCCAGCAGCTCGATCCCATGTATGTGGACGTGCGCCAGTCCACCGCCGATCTGCTGCGCCTCAAGCGCCAGGTGGCGGCCGGCAAGCTGACCCAAGACGAGCAGAAAGGCGCCCGGGTGAGCTTCCAGCTGGAAGATGGCTCCACCTACGGCGAAGAGGGCTCGCTGCAGTTCTCCGACGTGACCGTGGATGAGACCACCGGCATGGTGACCCTGCGGGTGATCGTCCCCAACCCTCATCAGCTGCTGCTGCCGGGCATGTTCATGCGTGCCACCCTGCAGGAGGGCGAGCGCGCCGAAGGGCTGTTGGTGCCGCAGACCGCGGTGACCCGTACCCCGAAAGGCGGCGCCACCGTAATGGTGGTGACGGCGGACAACAAGGTGGAGCTGCGTGAAGTGCAGCTGGGCCGCATCGTCGGCAGTGACTGGGTGGTGGAATCCGGTCTCAAGGCGGGCGAACGGGTGATCGTCGCCGGCCTGCAAAAGGTAAAACCCGGGGTCGTCGTGGCACCTGCTGAACAGAGTGCCGCTGCGCAGTCTGCCCAGGCGCCGGCCAATGCCCCGGCCAACAAGTAGGATGGAGTAGTCGCCTCATGGCACGATTTTTCATAGACAGACCCATTTTCGCCTGGGTGATCGCCCTGGTGATCATGCTGGCGGGGAGCCTGGCCATCATCAAGCTGCCGGTCGCCCAGTACCCTAGCATTGCGCCGCCGGCGGTGGGCATTTCCGCCAGCTACCCGGGGGCCTCCGCCAAGACGGTGGAAGACTCGGTGACCCAGATCATCGAGCAGAACATGACCGGGCTGGATCACCTGCTCTACATGTCCTCCCAGTCGGACTCCTCCGGCCGGGTATCGGTCACCCTCACCTTCCAGCCGGGGACCGACCCCGACATCGCCCAGGTGCAGGTGCAGAACAAGCTGCAGCAAGCCATGTCGCTGTTGCCGCAAGAGGTGCAGCAGCAGGGGATCCGGGTCCAGAAGACCTCCAGCAGCTTCCTGATGGTGGCCGCCTTCATCTCCAAAGATGGCGCCATGACCAACGATGACCTGGCCGACTACGTGGTGGCCAACATCAAGGAGCCGCTCAGCCGTCTGGACGGGGTAGGGGACATCACCCTGTTCGGCAGCCAGTACTCCATGCGGGTCTGGCTCGATCCCAACAAGCTCAACCGGGTGCAGATGACCCCGGGTGACGTGCAGGCCGCCATCAAGGCGCAGAATACCCAGGTGGCCTTCGGCAAACTGGGGGGCACCCCGGCGGTGACCGATCAGCAGTTCACCGCCACCATCATGGGGCAGACCCGGCTCTCCACCGTGGAGGAGTTCAACGACATCCTGCTGCGGGTGAACCAGGACGGCTCCAAGGTGCGGCTCAAAGACGTGGCCCGGGTCGAACTGGCCGGCGAAAGCTACGATGCCGAGGCGCTCTACAACGGTCAGTCCACCGCGGCGGTAGCCATCAAGCTGGCGACCGGTGCCAACGCGCTGGATACCGCCGAGAAGGTGCGTGGCAAGCTGAATGAGCTCTCCACCTACTTCCCGGCCAACATGGAGATCGTCTACCCGTACGACACTACGCCGTTCGTGAAGATCTCCATCGAGGAGGTGGTACAGACCCTGGTGGAGGCGATCTTCTTGGTGTTCTGCGTGATGTATCTGTTCCTGCAGAACTTCCGCGCCACCCTGATCCCGACCATCGCAGTGCCCGTGGTGCTGCTGGGGACCTTCGGCGTCATGTCGGCGTTCGGCTTCTCCATCAACACCCTGACCATGTTCGGTCTGGTGCTGGCTATCGGCCTGTTGGTGGATGACGCCATCGTGGTGGTGGAGAACGTGGAGCGCCTGATGAGCGAGGAGGATCTCTCTCCGCTCGAGGCGACCCGCAAGTCCATGACCCAGATCACCGGTGCCCTGGTGGGGATCGCCCTGGTGCTCTCGGCAGTGTTCGTGCCTATGGCCTTCTTCGGCGGTTCGACCGGTGCCATCTATCGCCAGTTCTCGCTCACCATCGTCTCGGCCATGGTGCTGTCGGTGCTGGTGGCGCTGATCCTGACCCCGGCCCTGTGCGCCACCCTGCTCAAGCCCATCAAGCATGGCGAGTTCGGTGCCAAGCGCGGTTTCTTCGGCTGGTTCAACCGGGCCTTCGACGCCAGCGCCAACCGCTACCAGAGCGGCGTGCGCAAGGTGGTCAAGCAGGGGGTGCGCTACGGCATCATCTACGCCGCCATGCTGGCGGTACTGGCCATCCTGTTCATGCGCATGCCCACCTCCTTCCTGCCGGAAGAGGATCAGGGGGTCATCATGTCCATGGTGCAACTGCCGGTTGGGGCGACCAAGCAGCGCACCGAGGTGGTGCTGGCCGACATGCGCGACTACTTCATGAAAAACGAGAAGGATAACGTCGACTCCGTGCTGACGGTGGCGGGCTTCAGCTTCGCCGGTAGCGGTCAGAACAGCGGCATGGCGTTCATCAAGCTGAAAGACTGGAAGGAGCGCAACACGCCGGATCGCAGCGCCAATGCCATCATTGGCCGTGCCATGGGCTACCTGTTCAGCATCAAGGAAGCCCAGGTGTTCGCCTTCAACCTGCCTCCGATCCCGGAGCTCGGGACGGCGACCGGTTTTGACTTCTTCCTGCAGGATCGGGCCGGCGTGGGCCACGACAAGCTGATGGCGGCGCGCAACCAGCTGCTCGGCATGGCGGCGCAGGATCCCAACCTGGTGCGGGTGCGCCCGAACGGGATGGAAGACACCCCCCAGCTCGACATCAAGATCGACTACGAGAAGGCGTTGGCGCAGGGGCTCTCCATCAGCGACATCAACAGCACGCTCTCCAGTGCCTGGGGCTCTGCCTATGTGAACGACTTCGTCGACAGAGGCCGGGTCAAGAAGGTCTATCTGCAGGCGGATGCCCCCTTTCGGATGAACCCGGAAGATCTCAAGCTCTGGTACGTGCGCAACAGCGCCGGTCAGATGGTGCCCTTCTCCGCCTTTGCCAGCACCGACTGGAGCTTCGGCTCGCCCCGGCTGGAGCGCTACAACGGCGTGCCGGCGATGGAGATCGTCGGGGAAGCGGCGCCGGGCAAGAGTACCGGTGACGCCATGGCCGCCATCGAGCAGATGGTGAAGCAGCTGCCGGAAGGTATCGGCATCGAGTGGACCGGTCTCTCCTATCAGGAGCGGCAGGCAGGCTCTCAGGCACCGGCCCTGTACGCCATCTCCCTGCTGGTGGTGTTCCTCTGTCTGGCCGCCCTCTACGAGAGCTGGAGCATTCCGTTCTCGGTGATGCTGGTGGTGCCGCTCGGGGTGCTGGGGGCCATTGTGGCCGCTACCCTGCGCGGGCTGGAGAACGATGTCTACTTCCAGGTGGGTCTGCTGACCACCATAGGCCTGTCGGCCAAGAACGCGATCCTCATCGTCGAGTTCGCCAAGGAGCTCTATGACAGGGGCATGGGGCTGAGCGAAGCCGTGGTGGAGGCGGCGCGCCTGCGTCTGCGTCCGATCCTGATGACCTCGCTCGCCTTCATCCTCGGCGTATTGCCGCTGGTGATCAGTACCGGTGCCGGCGCCAGCAGCCGCAACGCCATCGGTACCGGCGTGATGGGGGGGATGATCAGTGCCACTGTGCTGGCCATCTTCTTCGTGCCGCTGTTCTTCGTGCTGGTGATGCGCTATTTCACCAAGCACAGCACCAAGCAGGCGCGTCTGGCCCATGCCGAGGAGATCAAACATGACTAAGACCCTGATCGCCCTGAGCGTGACCCTGCTGCTGGGGGGCTGTTCCATGGCCCCCGATTACCAGCGCCCAACGCTGCCGCAAGGCGCCGCCTGGCAGAGCAACCCGGCAGGGGAGGCGGCGGTCTCCCCCTGGCGCCAGCAGTTCCTCGATCCTGCCCTGCAGCAGCTGATCGCCACGGCTCTTGAGAACAACCGGGATCTGCGCATCGCGGCCCTCAACGTGGAGGCCTACGAGGCCAGATACCGGATCCAGCGGGCGGCCCAGCTGCCGACCCTGGCGGCCAATGGCTCGGGTACCCGCCAGCAGGGATCGGACGATCTCAGCAGCACGGGGCAGGGCACCATCAGCAGCCAGTACGGTGCCAACATCGGCATCACCTCCTACGAGCTGGATCTGTTCGGCCGGATCCAGAGCCTCAAAGATCAGGCGCTGGAAAATTATCTGGCGCAGGTGGAGACCCAGCGCAGCACCCAGATTGCGCTGATCGCCTCGGTGGCCAACGCCTATCTCACCCTGCTGGCGGATCAGGAGTTGCTTGCGCTGAGCGAGGCGACCCTGGCCACCGAGCAGGAGAGCTATGGTCTGACCGAGCACAAGTACCGGCTGGGGGCCGCCTCCGAAATGGAGCTGGCCCAGGGCCGTACCGCGCTGGAGAGTGCCAAAGTGAGCCTGGCCCAGTATCAACGGCAGGTGAAGCAGGATCGCAACGGCCTGGCGCTGCTGCTCGGGACTGGCGTTCCCGCGCTGATGACCCAGCCGGCGACCCTGGCTGAGGTGCAGCTGGCGGCCATCCCGGTGGGTGCCCCATCCAGCCTGCTGCAACAGCGCCCGGACATCCTGGCGGCCGAGCACAGCCTGAAGGCGGCCAATGCCAATATCGGCGCCGCCCGTGCGGCCTTCTTCCCGAGCATCTCGCTGACCGCGACGGCGGGCACCGCCAGCAACCAGCTGAGCGGACTGTTTGACGGCGGCACCGGCACCTGGACCTTCATGCCGCAGATCAACCTGCCGATTTTTGACGGCGGCAAGCGTATCGCGGATCTGGACGTGGCCGAGGTAAGCACCAAGCAGGCGGTGGCGAGCTACGAGAAGAGCATCCAGACCGCGTTCAAGGAAGTGGCGGATACGCTCGGTGCCCAGGCTGACTATCAGCAGCAACTGCAGGCGCAGCAGGCATTGGTGGAGGCAAACCAGACCTACTTCAAGCTGGCGGAGGTGCGCTACGAGAAGGGGGTGGACAGCTATCTCACCCGACTCGATGCCCAGCGTTCGCTGTTCGGTGCCAAGCAGGGGCTGATCAGTACCCGTCTGGCGCAGCTCAGCAACCAGGTCGCGCTCTACAAAGCCGTCGGCGGCGGCTGGCAAGCCACCGATACCGAGGGTGGCAAAGGAAAAAGCTGACAGTAGCCACAGATCTCTCCTTGCGTTATCTTACCGTCACAGGGCGAACCATCAGGTTCGCCCTGTTTTTTATGTGGTTAGTACTTATAACAGCAGGGTTTCGTTTTTTTTTCCTTATCTAGCAATGATTTGTGAGCGTAATACACGCGCTTATTATCACATTACTCGATTGGTGCTCATAAGAACCCACTTGTTCTCTATCGAATCTTTATCGAAATCGCCAGCATCGCCCATTTTTAACTATTCATTTCTATAAAAAAAGGGATAGAATCCGACGTTCAATCGGGATAAAGCAGTGCGGTTTTAGAGGTGTTGCACAAATGTGGCATCTTTGATGTAGTCAACCGTGATTACGAATCGGCGCTGTCAACATATAACAATGCTGGAGGGCATGATGACCAACAGCAAGCACAATCAGGTTAAAAGCAGCAAACTGGGGGCTGTAACCCAGGGGCGGTAGCCACAGCATTTGTCGCTAACTTGATTGAATAGCACTCATCAATACACATTCTGGTGATGTTAAAAGACCCTATACGCGGTCTTGTATTTCTGGCTCAGCCCGCAACCGCATCCATATCAACTCTTCGCAAGAGAACGCATATCAATGAAAATTCTTGTTACCGGTGGCGCAGGCTTTATCGGCTCTGCCGTGGTGCGCCATATTATCCGTGATACCCAAGATTCCGTTATCAATCTCGATAAACTCACCTATGCCGGCAACCTAGAATCCTTGGCCGATGTATCGACAAGCGAGCGTTATGCGTTTGAGCCGGTGGATATCTGCAACCGTGCAGAGCTGGATCGGGTGTTTGCCCTGCACCAGCCGGATGCCGTGATGCATCTGGCCGCCGAGAGCCATGTTGATCGCTCCATCACCGGCCCGGCTGACTTTATCGAGACCAATATTGTCGGCACCTATATGTTGCTGGAAGCGGCACGCGCCTACTGGAACGGCCTTGACGAGGTTCGCAAGGCGGCCTTCCGTTTCCACCATATTTCCACTGATGAGGTGTATGGCGACCTGCCCCATCCGGATGAAGTGGCTGCCGGTGAGGCATTGCCGCTCTTTACTGAAACCACTCCTTACGCCCCCAGCAGCCCCTATTCTGCCTCCAAAGCTTCTAGCGACCATCTGGTCCGCGCCTGGCGGCGTACCTACGGGCTGCCGACCATCGTCACCAACTGCTCTAACAACTACGGTCCTTACCACTTCCCCGAGAAGCTGATCCCGCTGGTCATTCTCAACGCGCTGGATGGCAAGCCGCTGCCTGTCTATGGCAAGGGTGACCAGATCCGTGACTGGCTCTATGTGGAAGATCACGCGCGCGCGCTCTACAAGGTGGTGACCACGGGCTTGGTCGGAGAGACCTATAATATCGGTGGCCACAACGAGAAGCAGAACCTGGAGGTGGTGTATACCATTTGTGACCTGCTCGACGAGATGGTTCCTCTGTCTCCCTCGCCACTTGGGGGAGAGGGGCGGGGTGAGGGGAGACGCTACCGCGATCAAATCACCTATGTGGCGGATCGCCCCGGTCACGATCGCCGCTATGCCATCGATGCCAGCAAGATGAGCGCCGAGCTTGATTGGCAGCCTGAGGAGACTTTCGAGTCAGGCATTCGCAAAACCGTACAGTGGTATCTGGATCACCAGCAGTGGGTCAACAACGTCAAGAGCGGTGCCTACCAATCCTGGATTGAGCAGCATTATTCTTCCATTGAACAGAACAATGGGGAGCGTGCTTGATGCATATTCTGCTGTTTGGCAAAAATGGCCAGGTCGGCTGGGAGCTGCAGCGTGCACTGGCGCCGCTGGGGCGTATCACTGCCGTTGATTTTGACTCCACCGACTATTGCGGTGATTTCAGCAACCCGGCAGGGGTGGCCGAAACGGTACGTCTGGTCAAGCCGGACGTGATTGTCAACGCTGCGGCCCATACCGCAGTCGACAAGGCGGAGAGCGAGCGTGAATTTGCCGAGTTGCTTAACGCAACCAGCGTGGCTGCTATCGCCAAAGAAGCGGAAGCATTGGGTGCCTGGTTGGTGCATTACTCCACCGACTATGTGTTCGATGGCTGCGGTGAGCGCCCCTGGGTAGAAACCGATGCAACGTCACCGCTTAACGTCTACGGCGAAACCAAGTTGGCAGGTGAACAAGGGGCCGCGCTTTGTTCCCGTCACCTGATCTTCCGTACCAGCTGGGTTTACGCCGCTCGGGGTGTCAACTTTGCCAAGACCATGCTGCGCTTTGGCAAAGAGCGTAGCGAGATGTCGGTCATCAATGACCAGTTCGGCGCTCCGACCGGTGCCGAGTTGCTTGCCGATTGCACCGCCCATGCGATCCGCGTGGCGCGGTGCAAACCCGAGGTCGCCGGGCTGTACCATCTGATTGCTTCCGGTACCACCACCTGGTTTGATTACGCCCAACTGGTGTTTGCCAAAGCCAGAGAGACCGGGGTTGAACTGGCAGTCACGCAGCTCAATGCGGTGCCGACCAGTGCCTTCCCGACCCCGGCCAAACGCCCCCATAACTCCCGCCTTGATACCAGCAAATTCCAGCGTACCTTCGAGCTGGTGCTGCCGGACTGGACCGTCGGTGTGGAGCGGATGTTGACCGAGATCCTGGGCAAATAAATCACTGGCCAGAGATGTGTTGAACGCCTCTCTGGCTGGCAGGGATAAAACAGAAAGGTGTGGCCGCAAGCCACCCTTTTCTTTTGCAATTTAAAAATAAGAAACAAGCATCATGACCAAACGTAAAGGCATTATTCTGGCCGGTGGCTCTGGCACCCGTCTCTATCCTGTGACCATGGCAGTGAGCAAGCAGCTGCTGCCCATCTATGACAAGCCGATGATCTACTACCCGCTCAGCACCCTGATGCTGGCGGGAATTCGCGATATTTTGATCATCAGCACGCCGCAAGATACTCCCCGCTTTGAGCAATTGCTGGGTGATGGCAGCCAGTGGGGTCTGAATTTGCAGTACAAGGTGCAGCCAAGTCCGGACGGGTTGGCACAAGCCTTTATTCTGGGTGAAGAGTTTATCGGGTCAGACCCCTGTGCGCTGGTGCTCGGCGACAACATCTTCTACGGCCATGACCTGCAGAAGCAGCTGGAAGCAGCCACGGCCAAAGAGAGTGGTGCTACCGTCTTTGCCTACCATGTGCATGACCCCGAGCGTTATGGGGTGGTTGAATTTAATAAAGAGGGTACCGCTATCTCTCTGGAGGAGAAGCCACTGGAGCCCAAGAGCAACTATGCGGTGACCGGCCTCTATTTCTACGACAACAGCGTGGTGGATATTGCCAAGAGCCTGAAGCCGTCGCCCCGTGGTGAGCTGGAAATTACTGATGTGAACCGTATCTACCTGGAACAAGGCAATCTGTCGGTGGCCATGATGGGCCGTGGTTATGCCTGGCTGGATACCGGTACCCATGAAAGCTTGATTGAAGCGAGCAACTTTATTCAGACCATCGAGACCCGTCAGGGGTTGAAGGTGGCCTGCCCAGAAGAGATTGCCTATCGCCAGAAATTTATTACTACCGAGCAGGTTCGAGATCTCGCCGTGCCATTGGCAAAGAATGCCTATGGACAATATTTGTTAAGAATGGTTGCCAAAGCCTGATGTGATATAGGGGGGAGGGAAAATGCTCCCCCATAAAATTTGAATCAAATGTGGATAGACAGATGAATGTAATCAAGACAACGATTCCTGACGTACTTATTTTTGAGCCAAAAGTATTTGGTGATGAGCGTGGCTTTTTCTTTGAGAGTTTCAATCACAAGTTGTTTGAAGAGGCGGTAGGATATCCGGTTAATTTTGTGCAGGATAATCACTCCAAATCGTCGAAAGGGGTATTGCGTGGCTTACATTATCAATTGCCTCCCCATGCCCAGGGCAAGCTGGTGCGCTGTGTGGCGGGTGAAGTGTTTGATGTGGCGGTCGATATCCGCAAACGCTCACCGACCTTCGGCCAGTGGGTTGGGGTTCATCTATCAGCTGAGAATAAGCGGCAATTGTGGATCCCTGAAGGGTTTGCCCATGGATTTTATGTCACAAGTGATAATGCGGAGTTTGTGTATAAATGCACTGACTATTATCACCCTGAATCAGAAAGCTCTATTCTTTGGGATGATAAAAATTTGGCTATTTCATGGCCTATAGACTTAGAACCAATACTTTCTAATAAAGATAAAAATGGTAAGGTGATAGATTTTATACTCCAGAAGTAAATCTGAAATTAATGGCGCGTCAAATAGGCGTGATGTAGGTATATCTTTATGGTGTTTTATTGTAAATGTCAATAAGAAAAAATACTATTTGGAATTTAATAGGAAGTGGTGCTCCTTTATTAGTCGGAGGTATAACCATTCCTTATCTGTTAAAAGAGATTGGAGTTGAACTTTTTGGTATATTAACCCTCGTGTGGGTGCTGATTGGATACTTCAGTCTTTTTGATTTTGGTTTGGGTCGTGCATTAACCCAGCTTATTTCTAAGCTAAGGTATAGTGAGAGCAAAGCATATCTATCCAATGTAGCGAGTGTCGGTATTATTTTAATTTGTTATCTAGGTGTTATTGGTGGTTCTATCCTTGCCTTATTGGCTTATCCTTTAGGTTTTTATTGGTTAAACGTAAACCAAGATTTTCAGGGCCAGGTTGCGATATCTTTGTTGATAGCCTCGTTAGGTATTCCACTGACTACATTGACGTCTGGGTTTAAGGGGATACTTGAAGCATACTTGCAATTCTCATATGTAAATTACTTAAGGATATTACTTGGTGTAGGAAACTTCGCATTACCTGCAATATCTGTATATTTATTTGGTGCTGACCTTCCGATAATAGTTGTTAGTTTGGTATTTGTACGCTTCATCGTATTGTTATTACATATACTATATGTATCAAAAGTGCTCGAGGTCAAGTATATAAAACTAACGTCTTATAAGTCTATCATCAGCGAGTTTGCAGCTTTTGGGTCATGGATGACGCTTTCGAATATACTGAGTCCACTTATGGTTACTGCTGATAGATTCATACTTTCAGCTGTAGTAGGAGCAAGCGTACTGGCGTATTACACAGTCCCCTTTGAAGTTATTATTAGGTTGTTAATTATACCTGCAGCATTAACAAGTGCGCTGTTTCCACAAATATCTTCGTTGCTAAGCAATGATAAAAACAAAGCAAAGATTTTATTTAAACAATGTGTTAGATTGGTTTTTGTTGTAATGTTTTGTTTTTGTATGGTGATTGCCATTTTTTCTAAAATGGGGATCGAGATATGGATTGATAAAGATTTCGCGGATAAATCTTGGCATGTAGCATCAATTTTAGTTATTGGTATTCTTTTTAATAGTATTGCACAAATCCCCCATGCTACCGTGCAAGCAAGTGGTAATGTCAAAGCTACATCGATAGTTCATTTGTGTGAGTTTGTTATATATATTCCGATTCTAATTATAGGTGTATACCATTTTGGTATAACCGGTGCTGCATGGACTTGGGTATGTAGAGCTGGTTTAGATATGATTTTGATGTTTCTTTTGGCTCGCAAGGTATTTTATTAAATGAAAGAAAAATTGAAAGATAAAAAAATTGCAATAGGTATAATTGTTTATAATCCGACAGTTAACTTATCCAAGCGTATCGAGATCGCTCTTAGGTTGGGATTCGATTTATATGTATTAGATAACACACCTCAAAGATCAACACTAAGAGATAATCATCAAAATCAAGATGGCTTCCACTATTTAACGTTAGGGCAGAATATTGGTTTAGGTATCGGTATGTCTGCGATATGTGCTCAAGCATATTATGACGGTTATTCACATTTGCTTTTTTTTGACCAGGATACAGTTTTTTCAGCGGATACACTTAACTTTATTGTTAATTTCTATGAGAAGAACAAAAAAGAGCTAGGGAAGTTTAGTGTTATTAACTTTAATTCCAAAGAAGAAAATATTATTGATGATGATGTTGTTTTATATTCATTTCGTGAAACTAACTTGGTAATAAATAGTGGTAGTTTAATCAATCTAGATGCACTTAGAAGTATTGGCTGGTATGATATATCCTATTTCGTTGATGGCGTTGATTATAAATTTTGCTTAGATTCGGTCATCAATAAGTATAAAATAGGAGTCTGTGGTTTTACTCCTGGATTTGATCATGTGGCTGAGCAAGATGATGTGGTATATAAACTTTTTGGGCGAAAATTTCTTGCTAGGAGATATAATCCCAATAGGGTTAGAGATACACTTGACTCTCTTTCTAGATTGCTATTTAGCTCTATCGTTAATAGAAAATGGAAATATTCATATATTTTTATAAGGCAATTAGCTATATATTGTATGGTGCAAGTTTATGTGAGGTTGGTATCTCCAGCTAAGTAAACTGCTGAAGGAAGGGGCGTGTATGCTGTTGTAGGGAGCATGTTTAGCTGCCACATCATATTTATTAGTTGTTAATAATTTAATTTTGGGGCTGATAATGCGCCTTTTAAATCCATTTTATGTGCTGGTTACATTGTTTTCATTTAATATGTTCCTTCATCTGTTTTTTTATGAAACATATGGGGCTCTCTCGTTAACAACATATGTTGTTGTTATTGTATATGTAATTGCATTTTCATTTGGATTTTATTTTTTAGAAAAATCAATACCTAATGTAAAGACAGAAAAATATAAAGCTATTATTTCGAATAAAATGAACTTGATTGTGCTTGTTAGTCTGGTGGTGGTCTTGGCCATTTTTTATTTACGAGTGTCAGCTGAAAATGCTATTAATTTCGCAACCTATAGACAATTGATATTTAAGGCGTACGAGACAAAAAATGATATTTATTATTTCATAAGGTTGCTTAGTTTATATGTTTTTTTTGCTACGGCAATGTTTTTTAATTATAGTGGTAAATATATGTTCGCTGTTTGGTTTGTTATTGTTGTTTTTATTTCAATAATAACAACAGGAAGAAATTATTTACTTATTTACCTCTTAGGATTTCTAATATACATTTTAAATGGAGTTAATGTAAAAAGAAATTTGTGTTTGTTTGTTTTTTTATTTATTTTGACGTTCTCTATTTTTATCTTAGCCTTTGATAAAGGTGGAGATGGAAATATATTTGTTTCAATAATAGATTCTATTCTGAAGTATTTTTCCATCCCTTTGTATGGTTTTTCTTATATGACAGAGCATGTGCCTCAAAATAATACAATTATGCTATTGTCGCCAGGTATCCTAGATTTTATCGGTATTGATTACAATGCACCTCCCCCAGCAATTTATACGCCTGAACCTTTTGTGACAAATGTCTATACGCTATTTTATTTCATGTACTGTGATTTGGGTATTTATGGCATCATTTTTTTTGGGATGCTTTACGGGGCTTTACATAAAAAAATATACTTATATGCATTAAAAGGTTCATCATTCTCTCTTTATTTATATACACTTTCATTATACCCCATCTTTATGTCTGTTTTTTTTGATGTGTATTTGAGTTCGCTAGGATTGTGGGTTGCTGCATTAATTCCATGGTTTTTTATTAAGAAATATAGAATTAACTTATGTAGAAGTTAGTATTCAAGTGCCAAAAGGTATAGATAAATCCTTTATACAAATATATATTCAGGTGTGAACATTATGTTGCTTTCTGTAGTTATACTTTCTTATAATAGACCAGATCAAATTCGCCGTATTCTAGATAATTTTGTTGGTGTAGAACAAAATGATTTTAATATCATCATTAAAGATGATATGTCGCCTAAAATTGATGATATCAAAGAAATTTATAATGCTTATAAAGACCAAATTAGTGTAGATGTTATTTTTCATAAAAACAATGAAAATATGGGGTATGATCGAAACTTATTGGATGCATTTACCATTAATGATGCGGAGTACATATTTTTATTAAGTGATGATGATTATGTGGCTGGTTGCGAAATAAATAATTTGATTGCAGCTATATATGAGAAAAAACTGAAAATATACTTTACACCGTACACAGATCACTCAATAGATGTTGTTAACCGCACATTTGATTATTCATACAAAGAACATGTGGCGTTGTCTGAATTCCCTGAGATAATATATAATTCAATTCTATTTTCTGGCCTTATATTTCACCGTAAAACAGTATTGCAACTAAGTTTAGATAGGGAGTTTTTGTCTAACTGCATATATACTCAAGTGTATTTAGCTGTAAGTCTTATATATAAGACTAGGTCATATGGCGCCATTCCTAGTGGGGTGCTTCACTTAGGTGGCGATGGCGAAAATTATTTCGGTAAGAACTCTTCAGCTAAAAATAGCGATATTTTATCAGATAGAAATAAAATATCATCTAATTTAAACTATCAGAAATTTCTTCTGGCTGTTGTTACGAAGCTATCACTTTCTACAGAGCCAATGATTAATAAATTGTTTTTGAAAGAATATAAGAAAAGATTGATTTCTTATGGCCTGAGGGCTCGTTCTTATGGACTAAGTATCTACTTCGATTTCATAAGAGCATACTTAAATTCGAGATTACCATTTTTTATAGTGCCATCATTTTTGTTCGTTTTCGTGACGTTTTTACCTAGTAAAATATCAGGTAAAATTAATTCCATAGCGAAGAAGTTACTGCGTCATGCGGGTTGAATAAAAATTTCAATGAGGTTTAAATATGGCAAGTGTGTTTGACAATAAGAAGTTATTAATTACTGGTGGTACTGGTTCTTTTGGTAATGCAGTACTAGAACGTTTTTTAAATACCGATATCAAAGAAATTCGTATTTTTTCTCGTGATGAGAAAAAACAAGATGATATGCGCAAAAAATACAATAACTCCAAGTTGAAGTTTTATATTGGTGATGTGCGTGATTATCAAAGCATTTTAAATGCGACCCGTGATGTGGATTACATTTACCATGCTGCAGCACTTAAGCAAGTACCATCTTGTGAGTTTCATCCTCTGGAGGCAGTGAAGACCAACGTATTGGGTACTGAGAATGTATTGGAAGCGGCGATTCAAAATGAAGTGAAACGGATTGTTTGTCTAAGCACCGACAAGGCAGTATATCCTATCAATGCTATGGGGATCTCCAAGGCAATGATGGAAAAGGTGATTGTAGCTAAATCACGTAACGTTGATCCGGCCAAGACTGTGATCAGCGCTACTCGTTATGGCAACGTGATGGCTTCCCGTGGTTCTGTTATTCCCTTGTTCTTACGCCAAATCATCAGCGGTGACCCGCTGACTGTCACCGACCCCAATATGACTCGCTTTATGATGACGCTCAATGACGCGGTCGATCTGGTGTTGCACGCCTTTGAACATGGCACGAACGGTGATATTTTTGTGCAAAAAGCACCGGCAGCCACTATCGACGTGCTGGTCAAAGCGTTGCTGCGAATAACAAAAAAGCCTGATCATCATGTCAATGTGATTGGTACCCGCCATGGCGAAAAACTTTATGAGGCCTTGTGTAGCCGTGAAGAGATGTTTGTAGCTGAAGACCAGGGCGGCTATTACCGTATTCCATCGGACAATCGTGATTTGAACTACTCCAAGTATAATGAAGAGGGCGAAAAGGATTTGTCGGTTGTTGAAGATTACAACTCCCACAATACCGAGCGTTTAGATGTTGCTGGTATGGTCAAATTGCTGCATAAGCTCGATTTTATTAGGGATATTGAGGCTGGTAGCCTGCTCGTGCCAGAAGGGGTATAAATGAAAGTTCTTGTCACCGGCGCCAACGGATTTATTGGCAAAAACCTGCGGATATATTTAGCCGAACAAGGTTTTACTGATGTGATATGTTTTGACCAAGACCATTCTTATGCTGATCTAGCTGATATGGTTGCCAAAACTGAATTTGTATTTCATTTGGCTGGTGTTAATCGACCTAAAGATGAAATTGAATTTACTCAAGGAAATACCGATTTAACCCAAAGCCTGGTTTCCTTGTTAATTGAGACTGGCCGCCACATTCCGCTGGTATTAACGTCATCCATTCAGGCTGATCGCGACAATGCCTATGGTAAAAGCAAGGCGGCCGCAGAGCAAGTCGCCCTTGATTATATGCGTCAAACGGGTAGCCCAGCGTATGTGTATCGCTTGGTCAATGTGTTTGGTAAATGGTGTCGCCCAAACTATAACTCCGCAGTTGCTACTTTTTGTCACAATACTGTGCATAATTTGCCCATCACAATTCATGATGCCAATGCGCCTTTGGCGTTGGTCTATATCGATGATGTGTGTGCCAACTTTATCACTTTGCTAAGGGATGATAATCGACAAGGTGGTTATAAAGAAGTTGAGCCTGTTTATCACACCACAGTTGGGGCCGTGGCTGAAACTTTGCAGAAATTTAAACAAAGCCGAATTAACTTGACTACTGAGGAGGTAGGGACCGGGCTAATGCGAGCCCTTTATTCTACCTATTTAAGTTATTATTCACCCAGTGAGTTTTCCTATACTGTGCCGGGTTATACCGATCCACGCGGCAGCTTTGTTGAGATGTTAAAAACGCCATCTGCAGGGCAATTTTCTTTTTTCACCGCTCATCCTGGAGTGACTCGTGGTGGCCATTATCATCACACCAAAAATGAAAAGTTTTTAGTAATTAAAGGGATTGCAAAATATCGCTTTAAGCAGATCATTACTGGTGAGGAATATTCAATTTCCGTTGATGCTGGTGAGTATAAAATAATCGAAACCGTACCAGGTTGGACGCACGATATCACTAATATCGGTGAAGAAGAGTTAATCGTAATGCTGTGGGCAAATGAGGTTTTTGACCGTAGCAAGCCTGACACTATTGCCTGCCCATTAGCATGAGCCTGTTGACTATGATGAAAAATAAAATGAAAGTAATGACCGTCGTGGGCACGCGCCCAGAAATTATCCGTCTATCGCGAGTGCTAGCCGCGTTAGATGAACATTGCGAACATATTTTGGTTCATACTGGTCAAAATTATGATTTTGAATTAAATCAAGTTTTTTTTGATGACTTGGGTGTACGCAAGCCTGATTATTTTTTGAGTGCAGCTGGCAGAACCGGAGCTGAAACTATAGGGAATGTGATCATTGGTGTGGATAAGGTATTGGCTGAGGTTAATCCCGATGCCATGCTTGTTCTCGGTGATACCAACAGTTGTATGGCTGTCATCCCAGCCAAGCGTCGTAAAATTCCCACCTTCCATATGGAAGCTGGTAACCGTTGCTTTGATATGCGCGTGCCGGAGGAGATTAACCGCCGCATAGTGGATCACACCGCCGATATTAATTTGACCTACAGCAGTATTGCTCGTGACTATTTATTGGCTGAGGGTATACCTGCTGACCGCGTCATTAAAACCGGCAGCCCGATGTTTGAAGTGCTCAACCACTACATGCCGCAGATTGACGGTTCAGATATATTAAGCCGCTTGCAACTCGAAGCAGGCAAATTTTTTGTGATCAGCGCCCATCGTGAAGAGAACGTCGATTCACCGAAAAATCTGAGAAAGTTGGGCCAGATCTTGAATGGTTTGGCTGAAAAATATGGCTATCCAGTGATTGTTTCCACCCATCCGCGAACCCGTAAGCGTATCGAGGAGCAAGGGCTTGAGTTTAACCCCTTGGTGCAGTTATTAAAACCATTAGGTTTTCACGACTATAACAAACTGCAGAAATCCGCTACGGCGGTTTTATCAGACAGCGGTACTATCAGCGAAGAGTCATCCATCATGAATTTCCCGGCACTGAATATTCGGGAAGCCCATGAGCGGCCAGAAGCGTTTGAAGAGGCTTCGGTCATGATGGTAGGGCTAGACGTCGAGCGGGTATTTCAAGCACTGCAAGTATTGGATTCGCAACCGGCCGGGAATGAGCGTTTATTGCGACCTGTTGCAGACTACAGCATGCCGAATGTGTCCGACAAGATTGTGCGTATTGTGCACAGTTACCGCGATTATGTCATGCGCGTGGTATGGAAGCAGTATTAATAAAAACAGTGCAAGAAAAAGCGATTTTTTCTTGCACTTATGATAATGGTTGGTGTTGCTTTGAAAATTCTAATTGTTACGCAGTGGTTTGATCCTGAACCAACTTTCAAGGGCTTGCTTTTTGCTAAAACGTTGGTTGATAATGGGCACCAAGTAGAGGTTATCACAGGTTTCCCTAATTATCCTGGTGGCAAAGTCTATGATGGCTATAAGATAAACGCCTATCAAAAAGAGCTAATCGATGGCGTTGTAGTTCATCGTGTACCGCTATACCCAAGCCATGATGGTTCTGCATTTAAACGAATTTTTAATTATATTTCTTTTGCTGCAAGTTCCCTACTATGTGGTTTGATTAAGGTAAGCAAGCCTGATGTTATTTATAGCTACCATCCCCCACTCACTACCTCGCTTGCGGCTCTTTTTATTGGCATGTTTAGACGAGCGCCCTTTATTACTGATATTCAGGATTTGTGGCCGGATACGCTAGCGGCAACAGGGATGCTTACAAATCCGAAGGCACTGGCAATTGTCGATAAAGTTTGTCACTTTGTTTATCGTCGGGCTGCGAAAATTGTGGTGCTATCACCAGGTTTTAAAAAAAGATTGGTAGCCAAAGGTATTCCTGATTCAAAAATTGAAATAATTTATAATTGGTGTGATGAAAGTGCATTGATACATTCCCGTGCAACACCGTTATCACTCCCTGCCAATGATAAATTAAATATTGTATTTGCGGGGAATTTGGGTTTTGCACAAGGGTTACCTGCCATCGTCGAAGCCGCGCATTTACTTAGTCAGCGTAATGTTAGTGCTAATATTGTGTTGATTGGTGATGGAGTTGCAAAAGCTGCAGCACAGCAACAAGTTGCGGAGTTGCAACTGAATAATATCTTTTTTTTACCAAGAGTTACCATGCAAGAGGTGGGTACTTTATTAAAAGCAGCGGATGCATTGTTAGTGCATTTAACTGATGATGAGCTTTTTTCCATTACCATTCCTTCGCGCACTCAAGCTTATTTAGCTGTTGGCAAGCCAATTGTGATGGGGGTTGATGGCGATGCTGCCAAGTTGATAGAAAATGCCCAGGCTGGGGTATGCTGTAAAGCCAATTCAGCTCAGTCATTAGCCAACGCCGTTGAGCAATTGGTTGCACTTAATGCTGATGAACGTCAGCAAATGGCAAGTAATGCCCATGAGTTTTATCATAAACACCTGTCGTTAGCGCGTGGCGTTAAAAAATTCGTTGCGGTATTTGAGGAGGTAAAATGAAGCGTTTATTTGATATAGTTGCCTCCTTTGGTGCACTATTATTGTTTTCTCCCATCATCGCCTTGGTTGCATGGAAAATCCGCAAGAATCTTGGCTCGCCTGTGTTGTTTCGGCAAACTCGGCCTGGCTTAAATGGTAGACCGTTTGAGATGGTTAAGTTTCGTACCATGAAAGATGCAACGGATGTACATGGTAACATTTTGCCGGATGCTGAGCGAATGACACCGTTTGGCAATAAATTGCGCAGCAGCAGTTTGGATGAGTTGCCTGAGCTGTGGAATGTATTAAAAGGTGACATGTCTTTGGTTGGGCCAAGACCCCTGTTGATGCAATATCTGCCACTTTACAGCAAAGAACAAGCGCGCCGCCATGGGGTACGCCCCGGTGTCACCGGTTGGGCTCAGATCAATGGCCGTAATGCAATTAGTTGGGAAGATAAGTTCAAACTGGATGTGTGGTATGTTGATAACCGTTCATTTTGGTTGGACTTTAAAATTCTGCTCTTGACGGTAAAAAAAGTTTTAATCAAAGATGGTATATCTGCAAATGATCATGTCACGATGCCTGAATTCGAAGGGAAAAATAATGAAAAGTAATGTTTTAATACTTTCTGCGGGTAGGCGAGTTGAGCTGGTTCAGGAGTTTCAGAGAGATTTAAAAACCATTTTTCCTCATGGCAATGTCTATTGTACTGATATGGCTCCTGAACTTTCATCTGCTTGTCAGGTTGCGGATGGTTTTTTTAAAGTTCCACGAGTATCATGTGATGATTACTTAAGTACCTTGGAAAATATTTGTTCTGAAAATGATGTAGGTTTGGTTGTACCAACAATTGATACTGAACTTTTGTTGTTATCAAATGCTAGAGAGTCATTTTTAGCGAAGGGAATTCAAATTGTTATTTCATCGATTGAATTTGTTTCGTATTGCCGTGATAAGAGGATGACAGCGAAGTTTTTTGCTGAGCATGATATAGATCAACCTGAAATATATAACAAAAGCAAGTTAAAATACCCTTGTTTTTGTAAACCATATGACGGAAGTTGTAGCGTCGGTGCATTTGCTGTTAGTAGTCCCAGTGAGTTAACTGAGAATGTTCTTACTGACGATAAAAATATGTTTATGGAATTAATACCGAAAACATTCAGTGAGTATACGGTAGATGGCTATTATACTGATAACGGTAATTTAATTTGTCTTATTCCTAGAAAAAGACTTGAAATTAGGGGGGGAGAGGTAAGCAAAGGTATTACCAAGAAAAATTTTGTTTATGATTATCTTTTACCTAAACTGATGTATCTCCCCGGTGCTAGAGGTTGTATTACATTTCAATTCTTTGTAAATGAAAAGTCTCAGGAAATTAAAGGTCTAGAGATTAATCCTCGTTTTGGTGGTGGTTATCCATTAGCATATGAGTCAGGGGCACATTATCCTCAGTGGCTCATAAACGAGTATTTATTGGGCTTGAGTCTGGCATTCTTTGATGGGTGGGAATCTGGATTAATGATGCTCAGATATGATGCAAAGGTTTTGATTCGTAATGCTACCGAATAACTTAGTTTGGGTTTTTGACCTTGACGACACATTATTCTCTGAACTTGAATATCAGACTTCTGGTTATCAGGCTATATGTAAGGTTATAAAATCTCTATACGATAAAGATATTTATTCAGTAATAGATGATGCAGTTAAGGGGAATAAGGATGTGCTTTCAGAAATTTGTTACTTCCTCGGTTTACCATTGGCACTGAAAGATAGTTTTATCTGGATTTATAGATTACATGCTCCAGATATTACTTTACGTGAGGGGGTTGTAGATTTTTTATTGAAGGTTGAGCCATTTTCCAAGGCAATTGCAATCATTACAGATGGTCGCTCAGTGTCACAAAGGTTAAAAATAAGCTCGTTAGGACTTGATCATTATGAGATTTTAGTTTCTGAGGAATGGCAGGAGACTAAACCGCAATTAGGACGATTTGAATATTTACAAAAAAAATATTTAGATGCGAGTGGTTTTGTGTATGTGGGAGATAATTTAACAAAGGACTTTGTTGGTCCTAATAAATTGGGTTGGATAACGATCGGAATAAAGGATTCAGGTCAGAATATTCACCCTCAGATAATTAATTCCGTTGATAGTGATCATTTGCCCAAATTTTGGGTCAATAATTTTTATGAGCTGCAGGATTTTATATGTTAAATACAAAGTTTTCTCCTTGGCCCTCTTTTACCCAAGAAGAAGCCGATGCTGTTAGTCAGGTTGTTTTATCCAATAAGGTGAATTATTGGACTGGCAATGAATGCCGTGAGTTTGAAAAAGAATTTGCTGCGTGGGTGGATACTGATTATGCGATTGCGCTTGCAAATGGCACCTTGGCTTTAGATGTTGCCCTTAAGGCATTGGGCGTCGTGGCTGGGGATGATGTTATCGTTACCCCGCGCACTTTTTTAGCCTCGGCTTCCGCAATTGTTACTGCCGGTGCCAATCCTGTGTTTGCTGATGTTGATCTTAACAGTCAAAACATTACCGCTGAGTCAATTGCAAAGGTGCTTACCCCAAATACTAAGGCTGTAATTGTCGTACATCTGGCGGGGATGCCTGCGGATATGGATCCGATAATGCAACTGGCTGCAGAGCATGGCTTTTATGTGATTGAAGATTGTGCTCAAGCACACGGTGCTAAATATAAAGGGCGCAGTGTCGGCTCGATTGGTCATGTTGGGGCTTGGAGCTTCTGTCAGGATAAAATTATGACCACCGGTGGTGAAGGGGGCATGGTGACTACAAGTGATAAAGCGCTGTGGCATGCCATGTGGTCGTATAAAGATCACGGCAAAAGTTATGATTCGGTTTATCACAAGCAACATGCACCCGGTTTTCGCTGGGTGCACGACAGTTTTGGCACTAATTGGCGCATGATGGAAATGCAGGCAGTTATTGGCCGTATTCAACTCAAAAGAATGGAGGAGTGGACATCCAAACGTATTGCCAACGCCGCTCAGTTAGATGCCGTCGCAGCCAATTATCCATTGCTGCGGTTGGTTGACGTGCCTGCCGGTTTCATTCACGCCGAATACAAGCACTATTTCTTCGTCAATGAGGACTATTTGGCAGAAGGTTGGAGTCGTGATCGGATCATTGATGAAATCACAGCTCGTGGCGTGCCTTGCTATCAAGGCAGTTGTTCCGAAGTTTACTTGGAAAAAGCCTTCGACAATACGCCATGGCGGCCACAACAACGTTTGCCACATGCCAAGTTATTGGGCGAAACCAGTTTGATGATGCTGGTGCACCCAACCTTGAGCACTGATGAAATGTTGCGTAGTTGCCAAGAGTTGGCAGAAGTGTTGGCATTAGCAAGTCGCTGATATTTTTATTGGCGATGCTGCCAGATCATGGCATCGCCATTTACATAGCACGGTGAATTTATGTTGACGACTTTTATTGGTATGCCACGGCTATATAAACGTATTATTAGTGTCCTTGTTGACTTAACGTTGTTAACGTTGGCTTTCTGGGGCAGTTATTGGGTGCGTCTTGATGCCAATATTCCATTGCAGAGTGTGTTGCACTGGCAAATGCTGGCGTTGTTGCTGCCGATCACCATTGTGATTTTTATGCGGTTGGGGCTGTATCGCGCGGTTTTACGCTACGTCGGTTTCAAGGTGTTGTGGACGGTATCACTCGGCGTTTTACTGTCCACAATGTCGTTGGTCATGCTGGCGTTTTTTATGGATGTTCCACTTCCTAGAACGGTATCGGTGATCTATTTTGCTTTTTCGGTGTTGCTGATAGGTGGTGTGCGGCTTTTTTTTCGGGCACTGGTTCAACGCAGTGGCCAACAACGGGTTGCTGTGCTGATCTACGGTGCAGGATCTTCTGGGCGGCAGTTGCAGTTGGCGTTGAATCAAGGGCAGGAATACTTACCTGTGGCATTTGTCGACGATGATCCCGCTTTGGTGAAAGCCGTGATCCAGGGCGTCAATGTTTACAGCACCGACACTATCGAGACGTTGATCGAGCGCTTCGATATTAAAAAGATCTTGTTGGCCATGCCAAGTGCTTCACGTAGTGTCAGGCAAGCGGTAATTAACCGACTGGAACAGTGCCCATGTGAAGTGCTCTCTATCCCTGGTATGGCGGATCTGGTTGAGGGGAATGCTCATATCGATGAGCTTAAAGAGGTCAGTATCGAAGACCTGTTGGGGCGTGATGCGGTTGCCCCAATTCCTGAGCTGATCAATGCCAACATATCTGGCAAGCGGGTGATGGTGACTGGGGCCGGCGGTTCTATCGGATCTGAATTGTGTCGCCAGATCATCCGTTGCAAGCCCGCGCAACTGGTGTTGTTTGAGCTGTCTGAATATGGCTTGTATGCCATTGATAAAGAGCTGCAAGAAATCAGCCAACAAGAAGGGTTGCAGGTTGAGATAATGCCATTGTTGGGGTCGGTGCAGCGGCAACATCGTTTGCAAGCGGTGATGAGCACCTTCCAGATCCAGACGGTTTATCATGCAGCTGCCTATAAGCATGTCCCACTGGTTGAATACAACGTGGTTGAGGGGGTGCGCAATAATGTGTTTGGAACCCTTTATTGTGCACAGGCGGCTATCAAGGCCAAGGTTGAAACCTTTGTGTTGATTTCGACTGATAAGGCAGTGCGCCCCACTAACACCATGGGCACCACCAAGCGATTGGCCGAACTGGTGCTGCAATCGTTGGCTGCCGCACAGCGACAAACCCGCTTTTGTATGGTGCGTTTTGGTAATGTTCTGGGCTCGTCTGGTTCTGTTGTACCACTGTTTCGCAAGCAGATCCGCGATGGAGGCCCTTTGACTTTGACCCACCCCGATATCATTCGTTATTTCATGACCATTCCTGAGGCGTCGCAGTTGGTTATCCAAGCGGGTGCTATGGGGCAGGGTGGAGATGTGTTTGTGTTGGATATGGGTGAGCCGGTCAAGATCATTGATTTGGCGCACCGGATGATCCGCTTGAGTGGCCTGAAGCTCAAGAGTGACAAGCACCCCTCTGGCGATATTGAAGTGAAGATCACCGGTTTGCGACCTGGCGAGAAGCTGTTTGAAGAGCTGCTAATTGGCGAGCAGGTTGAGGGTACGGCCCACCCCCGAATTATGAAAGCCTCTGAGTTAATGTTGCCTTGGCCACAACTACGGGTGTTTTTGGCCGAGCTTGATAGCGCGTGTTTCCGCTTTGATCATGAACAGATCCGTAGCCTGCTGTTAAGTATGCCGACCGGTTTTAATCCCACTGACGGGATCTGTGATCTGGTGTGGCAGGCAAAAAACACTTTGCCGTATGAACCGTGCCTGAGTGTGGTTGAGGACATTGATTTTCTTAATTCAGAGAGTCATCAGCCAATGCATTAAGCGACTTGTCTTATGGCATGCCCCGTGACCTCCTGTGAATGATGGCCAGATGATGGCCAGATGATGGCCAGATGATGGCCAGATGATGGCCAGATGATGGCCAGATGATGGCCAGAAGGACGACATGTCCATCATCAATGGCCAGTATTGGTCGAGAGTATCCTCTGCTCTCATCACGGAAAATGGCCTGTCAGGGGGCACTTCCAACCATGTTTTGTCAGTTGACCTCATAGAGATTCTCGCCCATATATGTTGAAACTTCTCGTTACCGGTGGCGCAGGCTTTATCGGTTCAGCCATGGTGCGCCATATCATCCGTGATACCCAGGATTCCGTGATCAATCTCGATAAACTCACCTATGCCGGCAACCTAGAATCATTGGCCAATGTTTCCGGGAGTGAGCGTTATGCGTTTGAGCAAGTGGATATCTGCAACCGCGCCGAGCTGGATCGGGTGTTTGCCCTGCACCAGCCGGATGCCGTGATGCACCTGGCTGCCGAGAGCCATGTTGACCGCTCCATCACTGGTACTGCTGACTTTATCGAGACCAATATCGTTGGCACCTATATGTTGCTGGAAGCGGCTCGCGCTTACTGGAATGGTCTGGACGAGGCGCACAGCTTCCACCATATCTCCACCGATGAGGTGTATGGGGATCTGAGCAGCTCCTATTCGGCCTCCAAAGCCTCCAGTGACCATCTGGTGCGTGCCTGGCGCCGTACCTACGGCTTGCCGACCATCGTCACCAACTGCTCTAACAACTACGGTCCTTACCGCTTCCCCGAGAAGCTGATCCCGCTGGTGATCCTCAATGCGCTGGATGGCAAAATGCTGCCGGTCTATGGCAAGGGTGACCAAATTCGTGACTGGCTTTATGTAGAAGATCACGCGCGCGCACTCTACAAGGTAGTGACCATGGGCATGGTCGGAGAGACCTACAACATCGGCGGTCACAACGAGAAGCAGAATCTGGACGTGGTGCATACCGTGTGTGATCTGCTTGACGAGATGGTGCCCAAAGCGGGTTCTTACCGCGAGCAAATAACCTATGTGGCGGATCGTCCCGGCCACGATCGCCGCTATGCCATTGATGCCAGCAAGATGAGCGCCGAGTTGGATTGGCAACCGCAAGAAACTTTCGAATCTGGCATTCGCAAAACTGTGCAGTGGTATCTGGATAACCAGCAGTGGGTCAACAACGTCAAGAGCGGCGCCTACCAGTCCTGGATTGAGCAGTATTATTCTCCCATTGAACAGAACGATGGGGAGCGTGCCTGATGCATATTCTGCTGTTTGGCAAAAACGGTCAGGTCGGTTGGGAGCTGCAGCGTGCACTGGCGCCGCTCGGGCGCATCACAGCCGTTGATTTTGACTCGACTGACTATTGCGGCGATTTCAGCAACCCGGCAGGGGTGGCCGAAACGGTACGTCTGGTCAAGCCGGACGTGATTGTCAACGCCGCAGCCCACACCGCAGTCGACAAGGCCGAAAGCGAGCGTGAGTTTGCCGAGCTGCTCAACGCCACCAGTGTGGTGGCGATTGCCAGAGAAGCGGAAGGATTGGGTGCCTGGTTGGTGCATTACTCCACCGACTATGTGTTCGATGGCAGCGGTGAGCGCCCCTGGGTTGAAATCGATGCGACCGCACCGCTCAACGTCTACGGCGAAACCAAGCTGGCGGGTGAGCAAGGCGCCGCGCTTTGTTCCCGTCACCTGATCTTCCGTACCAGCTGGGTCTATGCCGCCTGCGGCGCCAACTTTGCCAAGACCATGCTGCGTTTTGGCAAAGAGCGTAGCGAGATGTCAGTCATCAATGACCAGTTCGGCGCCCCGACTGGTGCCGAATTGCTGGCCGATTGCACCGCCCATGCGATCCGCGTGGCGCAGAGCAAACCCGACGTTGCCGGGCTGTACCATCTGATTGCTTCCGGTACGACCACCTGGTTTGACTACGCCCAGCTGGTGTTTGCCAAAGCCAGAGAGGCTGGGGTTGAATTGGCAGTCACGCAGCTCAATGCGGTGCCGACCAGCGCTTTCCCGACCCCGGCCAAACGCCCCCATAACTCCCGCCTTGATACCAGTAAATTCCAGCGCACCTGCGATCTGGTGCTACCGGACTGGACCGTCGGTGTGGCGCGGATGTTGACCGAGATCCTGGGCAAGTAAATCACTTGTCAGGGCCTCCTGGAGTCAGGATTGTTGCCGTTTGCCCTGAACAATATACATGTGATGAGTGGTGGTGCATGAAGGGGGCGATTGGTCAGTCAGGAAAATATCAGTGAGGGGTTGAATCCACCTCATTGATGTGAATAATCAACGCCCAAGGCGTTTTAAATGTTGGTGATGTGTTAATGATATTTAAGGCTACACAATTAGCAGACGTAATGATATTGATGCCAGAAATATTTTCTGATCATCGTGGTGATTTTCGTGAGTCTTTTCGCCAGAAAGAGTTTGAACATTATTGTGGGCATTATTCTTTTGTTCAGGATAATCTGAGCCGTTCAGTTGGGGGTACCTTGCGAGGATTGCATTACCAATGCTCACATCCTCAAGGTAAATTAATTCATGTGATCACTGGCCGAATTTTTGATGTGGCGGTAGATATTCGCCCTGCATCATCGACCTATGGTCATTGGGTGGGCCATATACTGGATGCAGTGCGAGGTGAACTTATGTGGATCCCTCCCGGTTTTGCCCATGGCTTTTATGTGTTAAGCGAGACTGCAGATGTCTTTTATAAATGTACAGATTATTATCATCCCGATGATGAAGCAGTAATTCGATGGGATAGTCCTGATTTGGCTATTCAGTGGCCATTATCTGAACAGCGACCCTTATTGCTATCGGATAAAGATCGCCTGGCCCCCTGTTTTGTTGCGGTACTTTAAGAGTGCTCCAATCGTAATATTTTTAATATTGATAACAAGAGAGAGATATGAGCAATAAAACGCCAGTTATTCCAAATCAGTTGGTACATATATCTGCATCAGACGAGATCGATCTGCGAGAGCTGCTACTTGTGTTGTGGCATCAAAAAGTACTTATATTGTTGGTGACCGGTGCGTTTGCTGTCGCGGGTATTGTTTACGCCATGACTGCGCGTCAGGTATGGACCAGTCAGGCTGTTATTTCTGAGCCGTCAGTTTCTCAAGTAGCGGAACTACAATTAGCTGTGGACAAAATACAAGCAATCATGTCCAGCAACGGGGTCCCTCCATCGACAGCTGTATTTTCCTCGCTTGAGCAATCCGCTATTTACAAAAGTTTTATCTCAGCTTTTAACAGCATGAATAATAAGCGGGCGTTTTTGACGCAAGAAGGTGTCTACGCAGCCGAGATGGAGAAATCAGGAGTATCCGATAAGCGCAGTGAACTTGTGTTAATGAGTAAGTTAGCTGATACCATATCTGCTAAGGATCTGGATAAAACAAGCCAAGATATAACTTTAAATGTCTCTGCTGAAACGCCTGAGCTTGCTCTGCAGAGACTAGAAAAGTATATAGAATTTGTTCAACAGCAGCAACTCAAACGCAAAAATGCAGAGTTGCAATCCATATGGCAAAACAGAATAAAAACGCTGGCTGCACAATATGACAGTGTCAAAGCTGATACATTACTAAAAAGGCAGGAAGAACTTCAGCGGGTTGGATATAGTTTGCGTATCAGTAAGGCTGCTGGTGTAGATCAGCCTCTTGAGCGGATTGATAGCCAAGAGGTTTTCAATATTCAGTTAGGAACGAAAGGCTTAGCTGAAAAATTTAAAATATTGAATGAGATTAAAGATCCTGAACTGCTTAATCCTGAATTAGGAAAAATTCGCCTGCAATTAAGTAGTCTAAAAGCGTTGAAACTTAAAAAGGCTGATTTTCAGTCTTTTAATATAATCGATTCACCGGAAGAACCGTTTACTTGTGACAAACCCAAGCGCCCGCTAATTGTTGTATTGGCTACCCTGCTGGGTGGCATGCTGGGCGTCGTAATTGTGCTGGTCCGGCATGCCTTTCGTCGATCCGATGGGGCGTGATTTTTTTGGTTGAGCATAGGCGTTTTAATTCTACTCACTTGGATATGATTTTGTTAGTGTTTTATGCTACCATGCCGTTGTTTTTGCTCATGGTTATTATGGTATTGATTTTTATGGGTCTTGGGTGGAATAACTAAAAATGAAACAAAAGGGATTGCTTATCTCACTGGCTTTGATGGGCTTGCCGCTTATGGCTGCGCCACAAATTACGCCCGAGATGATGGCCAAATTTAAACAATTATCTCCTGCCCAGCAGCAGGTGCTGGCTGCCCAGTATGGTATCGACCCGTCCCAATTGGGAGGGAGTACCAGCCAAAGCAGTGTCACTCCGGTCAAAACTGCTCCTGTAGCTGCTCCACGTGAAGTGGATTACAGCCAAGAGTCCCAGCGGCCTTTGGTTGCAGGCGTGGCGCAAGAGGGGGCGTTGCAGCCTTTTGGTTATAGCGTCTTTGCGGGGGAACCGCTCACCGATGCGCCCGTAGTGGATATGCCTGTTGCTGATGACTATGTGATGGGGCCGGGTGACGAGATCCGAGTTCAGCTCTATGGCAAGGAGAATGCAAGTTTTACCCTAGCGATTGGCCGTGAGGGATTTATCGATTTCCCTTCCCTTGGCCCTATTGCAGCCAGTGGTCAGACTTTCCAGCAACTACGCAGTGAACTGGAAAACCGGATCAAAGAGCAAAAAATTGGTGTAGAGGCGTTTATCAGTTTTGGCGCTCTGCGCACTATGCAGGTTTTTGTGATGGGTGATGCCTATCGACCCGGTGCTTACAACGTCAATGGCATGGCTACCGTGACCCAGGCTTTGCAAGCCGCTGGCGGTATCGATACGGTAGGGTCGTTGCGCAAGATCCAGGTCAAGCGTGCAGGGCAAAAAGTGATCGATGTTGACCTCTACAAAATGTTGATCTGGGGCGACACCAGCCAGGATATCCGTCTGCGCTCTGGTGATACGGTGTTTATTCCTGCCAAAGGCAGTGAGGTTAGTATCGATGGTTTGGTTAAACGCCCCGCTATTTATGAATTGGGCGGCCCTGCAGCCCTGGTTAATGTGCTTGGGTTGGCGGGCGGCATGAAGGCTTCTGCACTCAAAGAGGTTTCGGTGACCCGTTACGGTGAAACCGGGATGCGGGTATTTAACCTGAACTTGTCAAATCAGCATGATCGTCAGTTTGTCGTGCGTGATGGTGACAAAGTTACGGTCAAGCCGAGCAGTACCGAATATAGCCAGGCGATCGTGGTGAAAGGTGCCGTAGTTCGTGAAGGCGTCTTCAGTTTTCAGCCTGGAATACGGATCAGTCGTGTGTTACAAAGTGCCGACCGCGATCTGACATCGGTCACTGACTTGAATTATGCCTTGGTTGTGCGTGAAGTGGATGCCCAACGTAATATCGAGGTATTGCAATTCAATCTGGGCCGTGCATTGCAAATTCCGGGCGGGGAGGATGACATTCGTTTGAGGCCGCGTGATCAGGTGCTTATTTTTAGCAATGATGCAACCGACCGACTGAAGCAGGTGGCGAGCTCTCAGAGCTCTTCGACAAGTATCGACAATCAGGCTAACCAGCGCATTGAGCAGCAAGCCAATGAGGTAGACGACAGTACAGGTGCTGATGTTAGTCGTGCTCAATTGGCTAAAGAAGATAAGATGACTTTGGCTAGTGTGTCTAATACGACTAAGACTGAGGCGTTAGTTGGTGCCTCTCGTCAAGCTTTGCTTGCTCCGGTTATTGAGCGTTTGAAAGCTCAAGCAGCACAAGGTAAACCGGTACAGATTGCTGAAGTTCGTGGTGAGGTTAAATATCCGGGGGTCTATCCCTTGACGCCTTATAGTCGAACCCATGATTTGATCATGGCCGCGGGCGGGTTTAACGAACAGGCGAATGTGATTGAGTTATCTCGCGTGAGTGAGCGAGGGAATGATATTGCAATTGAAAATCAGCGTCTGGATTTGGCAACCGCAAATCGGGTCACCGGTTCGCCTTTGGTGCAATCAAAAGACAGTTTGAACGTGTTGCCTCATCCCCAATGGCGTGAAGAGGCTACCGTACAGGTGTTTGGCGAGGTGAAGTATCCTGGAACCTATACGGTGCGTCGTGGAGAACGTTTGCAGGATTTGATCCAGCGTGTCGGTGGTATTACTCCCTATGCCAATCCGAATGGTGCTGTCTTTGCTCGTGAAGCGCTGCGTAAACAGGAAGCAGAACGCATCGCTTTGTTGCGTGATGAACTCAAGCAAGAGATTGCGACCATGACACTGCGTCGTCAATCCAGTATTGCTAACTACAACAGCTCGCCTGCAGAGGCGATGACGGTGGTTAATCAGCTGGAAAACAGCAAGGCTGTCGGTCGTATGACTATCGATATGCCAGCGATTTTGTCTGGAGACAAGCAGGCTGATGTGATGCTGCAAGATGGCGACAAGCTTTATGTGCCTGCGTTACAAAATGTGGTCTCTATTCAGGGGATGGTGCAATTCCCCTCTTCCCATGTTTACGATGGGAACCTGAGTGTCAATGATTACCTGAGTCGTGCCGGGGGAACCAAGAAGCAGGCTGATACCGACCGTATTTACGTGATCAAGGCCAATGGTAGCGTGATGCTGCCAGGTGATAGCTGGTTTGGTGGTCGCAAGAGCTTGGAGCCGGGTGATACCATCGTGGTACCAGTTGATTCTGATTATCTGGATAACCTGAGTATAATGACCTCTGCAACACAGGTCCTCTATCAACTGGGTGTCGCGTGGAGTGCAATCAAGTAATTGCATCGTTTATTTGGTCACCCATTCAGTCAGGTGGTGAAGGCCGCCTGACTCTTCTGAGATCTGGTTTGTTATGGCACAAGTAAAAGAATATCCTCCTTTAACCTTGGCAATAAACGGAGGGAAGGAAGATGAAATCGATTTGCGTGAATTATTCGCGGCGCTTTGGCGTGGTAAGTGGTGGATAGTCGCCAGTACCTTGGTTGGTGCGGTAATAGCTGTCATCTTTGCACTCTCACTGCCAAATATTTATCGTTCAGAGGCTTTGCTTGCCCCATCTACGGAGCAGCAAGGAGGTGGACTTGCCGCCATGGCTGCCCAATTTGGCGGTCTTGCTAGCTTGGCTGGTGTAAATCTCAGTGGTGGCGGTGGTCCAGACAAGATGGCTATTGCGGTCGAAATTGGGAAATCCCGTCAATTCTTAAGTCATTTTATCCGCCAACATCAGTTGGAAGTGCCGTTGATGGCTGTTACTAAAGCAGACAAGGCGACTGGTGAATTGGTGATTGATGAAGATACCTACGATGTCGCCGGCAAAAAGTGGGTGCGTGAAATGCCTCCTGGCAAGTCCGTGGAACCAACAGATTGGGAGCTGGTTAAGGCATTTCGCGCACTTGCAAGTATCAGTCTGGATGCAAAATCAGGATTGGTTACGGTGGCGGTGGAGTACTACTCCCCCGAGTCTGCGAAGCAGTGGGTTGACTGGTTGGTAGCTGATCTCAATGAGGCAATGAAGGTGCGGGATCAAACTGATGCGACACGTAACATTGCCTATCTAAAAGCACAGCTTGAGAAAACCCCTGTCGCAGATATGCAAAAGGTGTTCTACCAGCTGATCGAGGATCAGACCAAAACCTTGATGTTGACTGAAGTAAATCAAGAGTACGTTTTTAAAACCCTTGATCCTGCCGTAGTTGCCGAGGAAAAAGCGAAACCCAAACGTGCGTTGATCGCCGCATTGGGGACGCTGCTTGGCGGCATGTTAGGCGTTATGATTGTACTGGTACGCCATGTAATCGGTTGTTCACCTCGTCACTGATGAGAGGGCTCATCTGAGCGACTCACACTGGCCAATTGCTCTGTTTCAAGATATCCTGTTAGTGCTTTAAGTCATGTGTAAATAAGGAAATTTGTAATGAAAAAATCAGCTTTGACTCTGGCTGCTATGTTGGTTCTCTCTTCAAATGCAATAGCAGCTGAAGAAGTTGCAGGTGCTGCTAGCACCGGTGGTGCTGCTGGTGGCGCCGCTGCCACTGGCGCTGCTATTGGTACCACTGCCGCAGTTGCTGTTGGCGTTGGTGTTGCCGCACTGGCGGCAGTTGTTGTGGCTAATGCCAATGACGACTCCACCAGTACCAGCACTAACACAACAACTGCTACTAAATAAGTTGTTTGATATTGTAATAAGGCTGCCACATTGGCAGCCTTATTTTTGTCGCTTTGCAATTATTTTCCCATTCCACTGAGTAACCCAGCTATGTTTTCTCTTCGTTTGTTTATGTCTTTGGGGTTATTACTCTTGTGTGGCTGTTCTGCCACCAGTTCGGATACCTATGCAACTCTCCGCTATGCCCTTTTGGGAGTGGATGATGTGGAGGTTACGTCTGAAAAAGTACGTGAATTACCTTATGCCAGCGCCTATCTGCGAGTGGGTGATAATCCACAGGCATTGGTAGTGCTTGCGTTTGCAGATCCTGATGGTTCATTGAGCTGGGTGAGCTCTGATAATAAGCTTTTTGTTACCAAATCAGGTCGACTGCACAAGACATTGGGTTTGGAAAATGATCTCTATTTAGTGGCATCATCTTGGCCTGATCCATTGCAAAAAATGGTAAATGCACCTGATAAATCTTTGAACCTAGATGCTATGTCTTGGCAGTATACTGCCGAATGGGAAAAGGATTATGTGAGTGGGTATAACATACAGGCTAAGTTTATATCTGCTGTACCGGAAAAATTGTTAATTCTTGATAAATCACATGATGTCGTGCTGATTGATGAATTGGTCAGTGTCGGACAGGGTCAGAACTCTTGGCATAATTATTATTGGTTTGAACATGGTACTGGCAGAATATTAAAAAGCCAGCAGCAATTGGGGCCGAACTTACCGGTGATTGAAATGACAATATTAAAGCCGTTTGCATTATGAAAAGATACCTTATTATCGGTCTCATACCATTTTTTGCTTTGGCTAAAGCTGATGTAGACGTGATTTTTGAACGTCATGCTACAGCAAAGATTGAGCTCCATGATGGAGCCAGACTTGCAGACCTGTTATTTAATGTTAAATTGCCCAATAATATCTATTGGCGTACTGCACAAATAGCGAATGAAAAGACCATAGCGGCATTTCAGGTGACTAAAGAACAATTGCTAAAGGATCTTAAAGCTCTCCAGGTATTTTGGATGCGAGAGGGCGACAAAGGCGCATTGATCCAGTCAACTCAGCAGTTACTACAAGAGCTGGATAGAATTCCTATCAGTGGTCGTTTACCAGTACTTTTAGACCCAGCCAAGACTAGAGTTGACCCTGAAGGTAATCCGCTGTTGAAAGGGAACTACACGCTTTTTGTTGCTCCAAGACCTGATTTTATCTACTTCGTAGGATTGATTAATGGTCGTAGTAAACAGCCTTTACAGTCTGGTGCTAGTTTGGCTGGCTATTGGCAGGGTTACAGCTTGTTAGCTGGGGCTGAGCCAAGTGAAGCATTTCTGATCCAGCCTGATAGTACTATCAGTCGTGTTCCTGTGGCTAACTGGAATCAGCTACATCGAGAACCAATGGCTGGTGCTACACTGTTTGTCGGTTTTAATCCTGACATTTTGCCTGAGCAGTATAGAGATATCAATATTCGTATTGCTAGCTTGCTTGCTAATCGAGTGCCTGAATAATGTCGCCTAAAATTAATTATATTGCGCTTTTTGTTTCTGGGGTTGTTTCTGGAGCTGTGTGCGCTGCTGAATCAGTTTTTGATCCTTATGGCCCATCGCAAGGTGACTTTGGTGGTGCGGGTCTGCTTCAAATGCCTACTGCACGAATGGCCAAAACAGGTGAATTCAGTGCTAACTATGTTGATAATGACCAATATCGTCGATGGTCTATCTCTGCGCAGCCATTTGACTGGTTTGAAGCAACACTGAGATATACCGATGTAAGAACAAAAAAGTACAGCCCCCACGAAGATTTTAGTGGTGATCAAACCTATAAAGACAAAGGGATGGATTTCAAGTTCCGTCTTTGGCAAGAATCTAACTATCTGCCACAAGTGTCTGTAGGCTTTAGAGATCTAATGGGTACGGGGCTCTTTGATAGTGAATTTGTGACAGCTAGCAAACGGTATGGACCATTTGATTTTACTATCGGTATCGGCTGGGGAAATATGGCCGAAAGTGGTAATATTAAAAACCCATTTTGTGAGTATAAAGATAGCTGGTGTCAAAGAAATAATAGCTTCTCTGGTAATGGTGGTAAATTTGAGTTGGATAGCTTGTTTCATGGGCCGGCAGCACTCTTTGGCGGTGTTGAATATCAAACGCCATGGCTGCCACTCAGGTTGAAGCTGGAATATGATGGCAATGATTATAGCAAGGAGTTCGCTGGCCATATTTATCAAGATTCACCTTGGAATGTCGGGGCTGTGTACCGCGTTTTCGAAAATCTGGACAGCCATCTAAGCTGGCAGAGAGGAAACACCTTGATGTGGGGGGTGACTTTTCGGACTAACTTTAATGATATGAAACCTGCTCATATTGACCAGCCGAGACCCATTTATCAGCCTGACCAAGTTCCTGCCACCATGACTGATGTGAAGTGGAAGGCGCTAACTACCGATTTGAAAGAGAATGCTGGTTGGCAGGATACAGAGTTTTACACAACCACCAATTCTGTGACTGTCATCGGTAAGCAGAGCAAGTATCGCAATAAGAGCGAGGCGATAAAGAGAACCTCTTTGTTAGCAGCTAATTATTTGCCGGGGACGGTCGATGAGCTGAATGTTGTTGAACGTAAGGCGAACTTCCAGTTACAAGAGACCAGTATCGATCTTCCATCTGTTCGTCGTGCAAATGTGGTACAGGTATTGGGAGAGGAACAGCATGAAAAATCAACAATACAGACACCAAGAAAAATTCAGGGGAAACCCATCTATGCAGCTGAGCGCAAAGCTATTTCATATTCTTTTGATCCAGATCTGACGCAATCATTTGGTGGTGCAGAGTCTTTCTATATGTATCAGTTAGGCATTAACACAAATGCCGATTGGCGTATAAATAAAAACAACAGCTTGCAAGGTACGCTGTTTGTCAATCTGGTGAATAACTACGATGAGTTCAATTATAAAGCTCCTCCTTCAGATGGCGCAGCCTTACCACGAGTTCGTACGTGGATTCGTGAGTATGTAGATTCTTCAAATGTATTACTCAACAACTTACAGTTAACCCATATGCAACCACTTACTCAAGATTGGTACGGGCAAGCTTATGGTGGATATTTGGAGATGATGTATGCCGGCGTAGGGAGTGAGGTGCTCTATCGTCCATACGGTAAGACTTGGGCCATTGGCGTTGATGCAAACTGGGTAAAACAGCGTGACTGGAACAATACCCTGAAAATGGCTGATTATGATGTAATGACCGGGCATATTACTGCGTATTGGCAGTTACCATTCATGAGTAATGTCACCGCCAAAATCGCCGTTGGTCAGTATTTGGCTGGTGACAAAGGTGCTACATTCGACTTCTCCAAACGGTTTGATTCAGGCGTTATCCTGGGGGGGTATGCAACATTTACAGATGTCTCTGCGGATGAGTATGGTGAAGGTAGCTTTACCAAAGGTATTTATGTCACGATACCTTTTGATTTGATGCTGCTCAAACCAACAACCGCGAAAGGAAGCATTGGCTGGGTTCCTTTGACACGGGACGGAGGCCAAATGTTGAGCCGCAAGAGTGGTCTTTACGGTTTGACAGAGTTGCAGTAATCGAAAGTCGCCATAGGGCTTAGATCTTTCTTTATAAAACAGAGAGAGCAGTTGCAAACTGCTCGCCCTTTTATTAGGCTCTGTCCCAGTTATGTGTTGAAAGGCTAACCTTGAAGTAGGTCATCACCTTGAGGGCCGCCATCATGGATACCCAAGCCTTTCAACATCTACTGTCCCTCTTCCCATTGCTCACTTTGCGTCAGCGTCGTCTCGCGCAACATGAACTCACCACCCCTCACCCCATCACCTCGTTGGCCACTCAACTTCCCGCATGCCAATGCTGCCCTCACTGTCAGGCCGAGGCCACACAACTGGCTCCCTGGGGCTGGTCTCGAGGGCTGCGCCGTTATCGCTGCAAGCAGTGCTTGCGCACCAGTTCCGTGCTCACCAACACGCCTCTCGCCCGACTTGGCAAGCCACAGTGCTGGGAAGATTATGCACAGGCCCTCATCGACGGTCTGACCGTCCGGCAGGCGGCGCTCCGCTGTGGGGTCGGTAAAAACACCGCCTTTTTGTGGCGTCACCGCTTCCTGAAGGCCATGGCCAGCCACCAGGCGGTACGGGAAGAGGGTATCGTCGAGGTCGATGAGACCTTCTTTTTAGAGTCGTTCAAAGGACAGCGCGGGTTGCCCCGCCCGGCCCGCCAGCGTGGCGGCAAAGGCCGTACCCGAGGCACAGGGCCGGATTACATCCCGGTGATGGTGGTGCAAGACCGGGCAGGCCACCTGGCTGACTTCCAGTTGGAACAGTTGAATGCCAAGGCGGTGAAGGTGGTGCTTGAGCCGCTTATCGCCCCGGATGCCGTCCTGTGCAGCGATGGTGCCGGGGTGTATGCGAGTTTCAGCGAGGGACTGGGGATAACACACCAAGTGGTGCGCAATCGAGCGGGAGAGCGGGTGGTGGGTGCATATCACATCCAACATGTGAACGGGTACCACAGGCGATTGAAGGAGTGGATGGAGCGGTTCCATGGGGTCGCGACCCACTATCTGAGGAATTATCTAGGCTGGCGAAGGATGTTGGAACGCTATGGGCGGGAAGTGAATATCTCACGTTGCTTGCATGAGGCGCTGGGGCGCCCTATGCAACACGTAATTGGGACATAGCCTTTTATTATCTACCCAAGATATATGGTAATCTGCAGAAATTATGCTAGGAATGCATGATGATTAAAAACATAAATGGCGTGTTTGGTGTACTCTTTGTTGTTTATTGGTTGTTGGGTATGCACTTTTTCATGCACAATCCCGGTGGGGCCGGGCTCTATCTGCCGTTCAATGCCTGGGGGTGGATCTTCGCCAGCCTGGTCATCGGTCTGGGGCTGTGGCAGGTGACGCTACAGCAGCGGCTGGTGTTCTCCTCTTTGCAGGGTTGCCTCTGGCTGGGGGCGTTGCTGCTGCTGCTGCCCATGGCCTATCCCGGCTTTGACCTCAAAGATTACGCCATTCCCCGGTTGCTGGGGCTGTTTGCCGGTCTGCTGTTTCTGTTCTGTCTCTATCAGTGGCAGTTGGTGCGGGCGTCTCGTGACCAGCTGCTCTATCTGCTGCTGGGCGCGGTGGCCATAGAGGCGCTGCTCGGCCTGGTGCAGTACTACCTGCTGATCCCGGGTAACTGGCTGGGGTATGACACCCGCGCCAACCGCCCCTACGGCATCTTTCAACAACCCAATGTGATGGCGACCTTCATGGCGACCGGGCTTGTGCTGGCCGGCTGGCTGGAACTGCGCGGTAATGCAAACCCCTGGCTCAAGGGGCTGCGCTATGGGGTGATCCTGGCGGCCAGCCTGCTGCTGGTGGCGCTGCAATCTCGGGTGGGGCAGTTGGGGGGGCTACTGGCGTTGATCCTGCTCGCGCCACAGCTACATCGACAAGGTCTGTTGGTGCGAATATTCGGCTTGGTTCTACTGAGTGTCGCTGCCGGGCTTGCTTCCCAGTATTGGGTGTCAGGTGTCGAGCGGGGGATGAATGAATATCTCTCCGGTGGGGCCCGGTCAGATATCTGGCCCTTTACTTTGCATTTACTCCTTCAACATTGGTTACTGGGGGTTGGGTATGGTGGATTTGAATCCACATTCTTCCACGTCTACACAGAGGCCCGGCAAGTAGATCCAAATATCGGCATGGTTATTTACAACCTCGATCACCCCCACAACGAGTTCCTCTACTGGGCGGTGGAAGGGGGGCTGGCCCCCATGATCGGCATGGTGCTGATGGGCGGCGCTCTGTTGTGGCGCGTGCTCAAGGCCGGTTGGGTCAAGGGAGCGGCGTTACTGGCCCTGGTGACCCCCATCCTGCTGCACACCCAGACCGAGTATCCGCTTTATCACGCCATCGCCCTGTGGTGGGCCCTGCTGCTGCTGGTGTATGTGCTGGATGCAGAAGTGGAGGAGGGGCTGCAGGCTTCGGGCCGTGCCAGCTGGCGCGAGTATGTCTATCGCCCCTGGTTGTTGTTGCGCTTCGTGGCCATCATTATTCCCCTGCTGGTGGTGCCCTTCATGCTGACCGCCATTCATACCGCCTGGGTGGTCACCAAGTACGAGCGCGGCGGCTACAAGGAACCGACCCTGCTGCTCGACGTCGTGAATCCCATGGCTTGGTTGACCCGGGTCGAGTTTGACGTCAACTCGGTGCGGTTGATGGTGGGCTTGCAGGCCAACAATCACGCAGAGCTGGAGGCGTATTTAGAGTGGGGTCAGGCATTTGTGCACCACACGCCGCGAGCCAACATCTACGCCAACATGGTGATCGCGCTGGATGCGCTGGGACGAAAAGAGGAGGCCCGGGCACTGCGCCGCGAGGCGCTGGCGCTCTATCCGGGTGATCCCTTGCTGACCGGCTCGGCCGCCACCTCCGTGGCCACGGCGCTGGAGCGCAAACCCTCGGCCTGATAGCGGCTGTCGAGGCCATGTGGGGCCGGCAGGCTGCGCGATGTTTCATCAACTGCCCCATCGCCTCGCAAAAATGGCGGCCGCTGCTGGACGGCAGAGGCGCCATGGCTAAGATAGTGGCCTCAACGTCTTGTTCAGTAGGGAGTATGAAATGGAGTTAGTGCTTGGCCCGTTGGAGGCCCGCGTGATCGGCTGTCTGATCGAAAAAGAGATCTGCACCCCGGATCAATACCCCCTCTCTCTCAATGCGCTGGTCAATGCCTGTAACCAGAAGAGCAACCGCGAGCCGGTGCTGGAGCTGTCCGAGCTCGACATCCGGGCCGTGGTGGATGAGCTGATCCGCAAGCGGCTGGTGGTCAATACCGCCGGCTTCAATGCCCGGGTTCCCCGTTATCAGCACCGCTTCTGCAACACCGAGTTCGGCGAGCTTAAGTTCACGGCCCAGGAGCTCGGCATTATCTGCGAACTCTTGCTGCGTGGCCCGCAGACGCCGGGAGAGCTGCGCTCGCGCACCAACCGCCTGTGCAGCTTCGACGACGTGACCCAGGTCGATGCAGTATTGGCCAAGCTGGCCGAGCAGGGGCCCTACGTGGTCAAGCTGCCGCGCGAGCCGGGCAAGCGGGAGTCCCGTTACGCCCACCTGTTCAGTGGCGAAGTGGATCTGCAGGCGCTGGCCGAGGCGGCCCCCGCCAGCAGTTATGCCTCGCCCGCGGCGGATCGACTGACGGCGCTGGAGGAGGAGGTAGAGAGCCTCAAGGCGCAGCTGCAGGTGCTGGCCGAGCGTCTGGCGCAGCTGGAAGGCTGACGCGCTGGCAATATGTGCATCAAGAGGCGCCCAGGCGCCTTTTTTTATGTGCCTTTTCTGTCATCTCCATCCGCTGAACCCCCTAGCCCCACCTTGCCTCTGGCCCGCCCCTGACCGGGATGCCGCAGCTTTTTTGCGTTATTTCGTCGTTAAGGGTCGAGCCGCCGTCGCTTTCCCGTTAAAATTCCGCTTTTGCACCTGCCCGTGAGTCTCGATGTCTGCGTCCACTCTCTCTTCAGATTGTTATGCCCTGCTCGGTGAGCTGCAGTTGCAGCGCACTGCCAGTACCCGCTATTTGCAAGAACAGCTGCCGCTTGGGCAGGCCCTGCTCGACAAGTTGAGTCAGTTGCAACTGCTGGGGTTGGTGCGGCTGCGTGGGGAGCAACAGTGGAGTCTGACGGCAGAGGGAACCCTGGCGTTGATCCTGGCGGTACGCCGCGGCGATTGTCCCATGCCCAACTGGGCGCGGGTGCCGTCGGTCACCGGCCAGGAGATGGCACAGGCGCTGGTGCGTGAGCTCTGTCTGGGGGAGGCCGGACAAGCCCCTGCTTACTATCTGGCGGCCGATCTGCTGAGCCTGCTCGATCTGCCCGATGCCCATCGGTTGCTGGCAGGCTCGAGCCCCCAGTGGCAGCGGCTGATGCTGCAGCACTTCGCCCTGCAAACGCTATTGGATGCCGAGCCCCATGAGCAGTGGCCGCTGGCCCAGGCGGCCGGAGAGTGTGCCGCCGAGCTGGCCAAGCTGAGCGATGGCTTTGCTGCCGAGTGGCAGTGGCTCTGTGGCGAGCTGAGCGGGAAAGCAAACACTCACTGGCCCGCCCTGCAACAACTGGCGGAGCAGGGAGGAGAGCAGCCCCTGGCCGAACGCCTGCTGGCAGCGCTTGGGGCTTGGCAGGCGCAGGAGGGGCAAGAGGATGGGCAGGGTAAGTGGCCACTGACCTTCAGTGCCTTGCTCTGGCTTGGCTGGTTGCAGCAGGCCGATCCCGTGCTCGCCAGCGAGCAGCGCAAGAAGTGGCAGCGCAGCCTGGCCAACCAGTTTCCGCTGCTGGCGGATCTGCTGGGGCAGTGGGCGGGTGATCGCCACGGCCAGGCGGTCGGGCTGTTCGATACCCTGCAATTGCCGCCGGAAGAGCTGCACTGGGGCTACCTCTGGCTCGATCTCTGCGCCCTTGCCCGGCATGGGGAGCAGAGCCCCCAGGTGGCCATCCTGCACAAATGGGATCTCTCCCACGTGCTGGATGCCGCGCCCCGCCACAGGTTGATGGCCTTCTGCCAGGATCTGCTGCGGCTGTTGCTGGGGCAGGGGGCGCAGCAGCCGCCGCTGCAGCAACTGCGTGCCGCCAGCGGTGAGCAAGAGGCCGACGAGCAGGACACCGAGGACAAGACGCCCGCCTCCGCCAGCTGGCTTAACTGGTTGCAAGGGTTGGGGCGCGCCAGCGGCGTGCGCAAGCCGCAGGAGCGGCTGGTTTGGCTGCTGCATGCGGAAGGGCCCGAACTCGAGTGCAAGATCCAGAAACAGAGCACCAAGGGGGAGTGGACTGCCGGGCGCCGGGTCGATCCCACCCTGCTCTCCACCCAGTACGCCAATCTGCTCGACGAGGAGGACTGGGTGCTGGTCCGCACGCTGCCGCGCACGCTTGGGCGATTGCCGCGCGAGGTGTGGGCCCCTCTTGCCAACCATTCCCGCCTGTTCAATGCCAGAGGGCAGAAGCTGCAGCTGGCCATCACGGCACCCTTGCTGCAGATAGTGGCCACCGAGCAGGGCATGAGCGCCGTGCTGAGCCCGGCTGCCGCGGCGCGAGGGGCCCACATACTGCCGCTGGCGCAGGATCTGTGGCAGCTCATCCTCACCCCGCAGCCGCTGCTCGACCGGCTGCCCGCGCTGGAGGCCATTCCGCTGCTGCCGGCCGAGGGACTGGCGGAACTGCAGCATACTCTGGACGGCATTGCGGGGCTGCCCTGGCACAGCCAGGTGGCGGGCCTGCACGGCAATGCCGAGCTGGCTCCCTGGCCCGGCGTGGCCTCGGTTCAGCTCGACTGGCAGGATGGCCAGCTGGCGGTCCGGCTGGTGACCCGGTTCGACGACTTGCCGCCGCAGCCCCTTGGCAAGGGCGAGGCCATCGTGCGCCAGGGGATCAAGGATTATCACTACTGGCAGCGGGATCTGGCGGCCGAGAAGGACGAGGCCCAGCGGCTGCGCAACCAGTTGCCCATCGAGTTGCCCGGCAGCGAGTGGCGACTTGAAGGAGAGCAGGCACTGGCGCTGGTCAACGCCCTGCCGGAGCTGGTGGATGCCGGCGTGGTCATTCACTGGCATCAGGACAGCGCGCGTTTGAAGAGCCTCGATGAAGCCGCCCTGAGCCTGCGGATCGAGCGGCGCCAGGATTGGTTCCAGGTGGAGGGGGCGCTCTCGCTTGATGAGCACCAGATCCTCGACCTGCGCCTCATCCTGCGCCAGCTGACCCCGGGTCAGCGCACCGTTCAGCTGGACGAGAAGACCAGCCTGATGTTGAGCGACAAGCTGGTAGAGCGGCTCACCATGCTGGGCGCCATGCTCGACGAAGAGCAGCGCATCAATCACAAGCTGGCCTACCCGCTGACCCGCCTGCTCTCCGTCATCACCACCGAGGGGGATGCCGCCTGGCACTCCCTGCAACAGGAGTGGCAACAGGAGGTGGAGTGCCCGGCCGAGCTGATGGGGCCGCTGCGGGATTATCAGAAGGAGGGGGTTCGCTGGCTGGCGACCCTGGCCCACCACGGCTTTGGCGCCTGTCTGGCCGACGACATGGGCCTTGGCAAGACGCTGCAGGCGCTCATCGTGCTGCGCATGCGCCAGCATCTGGGCCCGGCGCTGGTGGTGGTACCCAAGTCAGTGGTCACCAACTGGCAGGAGGAGGTCGCGCGCTTCGCTCCTGAGCTGGAGGTGGTGGTGTTTGACAACCCCTCCGAGCGGGAAGGGATGATCCGTGAAGCCAAGGCGGGCCAGATCATCCTGCTCAACTACGGCATGCTCGGCAGTCTGGCGGAGGCGCTCAAGGCCCGCCGCTGGTCTTCCATGGTGCTGGATGAGGCGCAGCAGATCAAAAATGCCGGTACCCAGCGGGCCAAGCTGCTGTTCCAGCTGGACGGCGATTTTCGGCTCGCCCTCTCCGGTACGCCCATCGAGAACCACCTGGGAGAGCTGTGGAGCCTGTTCACCTTCATCAACCCCGGTCTGCTCGGCAGCCTCGGCGAGTTCAAGCGCCGCTTCGGCAAGGCGGTGAAGGATCCCCAGCACATGGCGCTGCTGCGAGCAGTGATCAGCCCCTTCATTCTGCGCCGCCTCAAGCAGCAGGTGCTGACCGAGCTGCCGGACAAGACCGAGATCATTCATCACATCAGCCTCTCCCCCGAAGAGCGTCAGCTCTACGAGGCAACCCGGCGCGAAGTGGTGCAGCAGGTACAAAGTGCCGACGGCCGCGCCCTGATGCACGTGCTGAGCGGGCTGACCCGGCTGCGCCGGCTCTGCTGCTCGCCCCAGCTGGTGATGCCGGAGTGGTCCCAGGCCAGCAGCAAGCTGGACGAGGCGATGGCGCTGCTGGAGGAGGCCATCGGCAATGGTCATCGGGTGCTGGTGTTCAGCCAGTTCGTCGATCTGCTGAGCCTGTTGCGGGCCCGCATCGAGCTGCAGCAGTGGGACTACTGCTACCTGGACGGCGGCTGTTCGGCCAAGTCACGGCAGGAGTCCATCCTGCGCTTTCGCCACGAGGCGGTGCCGCTGTTTCTGATCAGCCTCAAGGCGGGGGGCACGGGCCTCAACCTGACCCAGGCCGATACCGTCTTGCACCTGGATCCCTGGTGGAACCCGGCGGTGGAAGATCAGGCGAGCGATCGGGCCCACCGCATGGGACAGACCCAGCCGGTGACCGTCTATCGCCTAGTGTGCGAGCAGACGGTGGAGGAGAAGATCGTCGCCCTGCACGATGAGAAGCGGGCGCTGGCCGACGGCCTGCTGAGCGGCCAGTCGGAAGTGCGCGGGCTGGATGTAGAGAGCCTGCGGGCCTTGCTGATGAGCTGATGGCGATCAGCTGACTCGGGCAACAGACAAGGGGAGCATCCAATGATGCTCCCCTTGTTGTTTGGTACGTGTTGTTTGGCTTGTCGTTTGGCGCACGTGACGCCTGGGCGGGGCCACACAGCCGCTCGGGCCGGTTATCCCTGATAGAGGTAGAGATGCAGCCGTTCTATGATGGGCTCGCCGCCAATCTTGCGATCCCGCCGGGCCTGGCGCAGCTTGGGCGGGTAGTGGCCAAGGTGGGTGACGGCGGGCTGGGTGTCCGAGCAGAGCAGCAGGGGCAGGCTCGCCTTGAGCTGCTGCTTGCGAGGCTCCCGGTCCTGCCAGAGCAGGTTGATCATCGGGTGGGTCTTGACCGGCCGGCGGATCCTGAGCTCAGCGTCCGCTGGCAGGCGGCGGATGTCGTACACCTCCTGATCCACCATCTTGCTCCACTCCTCATTGTTCGACAGCGCCGGAATATAGCGGCGGCTGCGCTCCAGCATCTCCAGCACCTGTTCCCGGCTGAGCCGGCTGATGCTCTGCTTGTCAGCCCAGGTGAAGCCGAGCGAGTGCAGCTCTCCCTCAAGCCAAGTCAGCTTGCGATAGACCTGCAGGGTAATGACCCCGGGCAGCGCCCTGTGTACCAGCTCGAACTTCTCATCCCGCCCGCCAGCCTGCTGCACCAGCGCCTTGAAGGCGAGCTTGCACCCGTTGACCTCATCGATCAGCGGCCGCAGCAGGGGGGCACAGGCGGCAGGAAAGCGCAGCCAGCCCGGCAGGCGGTGGGTGGCCTTGGTGGAGCAGCCGGGGCGGGCACTGTGATCCCGATAGGCGCTGAGGGTCGCGGCCAGTGCGGACTCTTCGCCCAGATAGCCTACCTCGATCTGCTCGATGGGCTCATGCTCCTGTCCTTGCGGTACGGCGGGCAGGGGATAGACGTGGGCCTCCAGCAACTCAAGCTGTTCCAGCTGCGCGGCCAGGCTGTCCAGCGCCTGTTCAAGCCGCTCCATCTGCTGGCGCAAGGCGGCTGTGGGGGTAAATGTCTCCATCGGCATGTCCTGTGTTTGCCCCTGTCAGCCCTGGTGAATGGGCTGATCGCAGGGCAGTGAAAGTACTGTATAAATAACCATATCAGCCTGCGGCATGGGTGCCAAGTGCCTGCGTTCCAGGGGGGTTGGAGAGGGACAAAAGATCGGAGTCATTTGAGGGTAAAATCTTTGTATCTAGCTGTTAATAAAGGATCAATAAAAGATCGCTTGGTTAACAACTGAATGTAAAGGCCAGGTTGCCCGCCTTGCTTGTGCCCACAGTGAATGCATAGCCAGTAGAGGAAACTGCATAGTTAGAAGGGATCCATGCAGGAGAATATGCTGCAGGGTATTCTGTACAGACGAAAAGACAATTAAGTTGTTATTAATCAATGCGTTAGATTCATGCTCATGACGACATCAACCATTAGTTTTAATAATGTCTGCTATCAAAATTCGTCAATTGAGTCGGCTACCCCCCCTGACTAAGCTTTGCGCAACAAATTCGCACCCCGCGCAGACATCGTAAAGAGGAGCCACATCATGGCCAACATGACTTATACCGAAGCCGGTTACCAGCATTCCAGCCAACTGAATCTGGCTGCTCGCGTCAAAATGACCGTACTGACCTGGCTGGAACGCAGCCGCAGCCGTCGCCAGCTCTCCGAGCTGCCCGAGTACCTGCTCAAGGACATCGGTCTGAACGAAGCCGATCGCTATCAAGAGACCACCAAGCCGTTCTGGCGTGGTTGATCTGCCGGGCAAGGATGCCTCGTTTTACTGCTGACTCACTGTTGCCAGCCAGCGCCGCCATGGCGTGACAGACAGCCCCGTTTGCCTGGGCCCGTTCTCTTCGTTGTACCCGTTTCCCTCTCTCACGGCCTGTAGCCGACCCCTTTTGTTCCCTCGTGATGTTCCTCCCTCCCACACTTGTAACATTACTGTTTGAATTTGTTTAAAAATTGATTTTAAGCCCGAGGGCCTTGCGTATAATCCGGCCAAGCGTTCCTGACAAAAGGGTGAGATGGATGATTCCCCAGCATGACTTTTTGGCCCTGACTCGCCGCCACGAGTGGCAGCTTGAGCCGTTCTCGTTTGATCTGCCGGATGGTGCTCGCGCGAGTGTGTGGGATACGGGGGTGCTCTGCCTGGAGCCTGCCAGCGGCGCCGGCGACCTGCCGGGCGGGCGCAAGGATATCGTGCTCTCCTGCGGCATCCACGGCAACGAGACGGCCCCCATCGAGATCTGCAACCAGCTGCTGAGCCGCCTGCTCAGTGGCGAGCTCAGGGCCCGTCACCGGGTGCTGTTCCTGTTCGGCAACCCGGCGGCCATGAACCTGGGCGTGCGCGAAGTGGAGGAGAACATGAACCGGCTCTTCTCCGGTGCCCACAGCAAGGGGGAGGGGCTGTGCAACCAGGAGCGGATCCGCGCCATGCGCCTCGAGCAGTATGTGAGCCGCTTCTTCGCCGATCCGGCCAGACCGCGCTACCACTACGACCTGCACACTGCCATTCGCGGCTCGCGTCACGAGAAATTTGCCGTCTATCCCTTCCCCCACGAGCGGCCCCATTGCAAGGAGCAGGTGCAGTTTCTCGGCACCTGCGGCGTGCGCACCATTCTGCTCTCCAGCGGCCCCACCACCACCTTCAGCTATTACAGCTCCCACCGCCACGGTGCTCACGCCTTCACGGTGGAGCTGGGCAAGGTGCGCCCGTTTGGCGAGAACGACATGACCCGTTTCATCGAAACCCGGCAGGCGCTGCAGGATCTGGTGACCCGGGACGAGGTGGTGCTGGAACCCTGGCGGGCGGATGACTTCACCATCTTTGCCATCGACCGGGTGATCAACAAGCGCTCGGAGCAGTTTCGTTTCCTGTTTGCCAGCGATGTGGACAATTTCACCGAATTTCCCCAGGGTTTCGTGCTGGCCGAGGATGGCGAGCTGCGCTACACGGTAGAGAAACCGCGGGAGGCAGTGGTGTTCCCCAACGCCAACGTGGCCATCGGCCAGCGTACCGTGTTGCTGGTGGTACCGACCCGGCTGTGGGAGTAATCCGGCGCCACTTTTGATGGCAATGGCAGGCTGCCACCGGCATTGGCGGGCGTGCAGCCCTTTTCGGGAGCCTTGAGCGATCCCGCCCCATCCTGACAGGGAGCCCGATGCGGCTCCCTGTTTCGTTTTCTCTCAGCCGAAAAATCCAGCTTCTTTCTGAAATTAAAGAAGTTTCTACTGGTCTTACCTGGCTAAATCTCATTGCCCTTTGGTTAACAATCTATTTACATTCAAAGGGTCACCTCATGGTGGTGACGTTGACAACGGCAAGGAGCCAGTTATGACCCATGTCGACATCCCTTTCCTTCGTTACCTCGATGAGGAAGGGCGCCCGGTCGCCACACTACCGACCTGGCTGGACAAGGCGATACTGCACACCTTCTACCGCAACATGGTGATGGTGCGCAGCTATGACAAGAAAGCGATCGCGCTGCAGCGAACCGGCAAGCTTGGTACGTTTCCCTCCCACCTGGGCGCCGAGGCGGTCGGGATTGGGGTTGGGCTCGCCATGCAGCCGCAGGATGTCTATGTGCCCTACTACCGGGACATGCCCACCCTCTATGTACGGGGCGTGCCCATGGAGAAAAACCTGCAGTACTGGGGCGGGGACGAGCGTGGCAGCGTCTTTTACAAGGCGGATGGCGAACTCTCCGAGGACCTGCCCATCTGCGTGCCCATCGCCACCCAGATCACTCATGCCGCCGGCATCGCCGCGGCCTTCAAACTGCGCAATCAAGCCAGGGTCGCCGTGGTGACCATCGGCGATGGCGGCACCTCCAAGGGCGACTTCCTGGAGGGGCTCAACTGTGCCGGCGTCTGGCACCTGCCCATGGTGATGATCATCAACAACAACCAGTGGGCCATCTCGGTGCCGCGCAAGCTGCAGTCGAGCGCTCCCACCCTGGCCCAGAAGGGCATAGGGGCCGGCGTGCGCAGCATTCAGGTGGACGGCAACGACGTGGTCGCCGTCTATGAGGCCACCCGCAGCGCCGTCGAGCGCGCCCGCAGCGGCAAGGGACCGACCCTGATCGAGGCGGTCAGCTATCGGCTGGGGGATCACACCACGGCCGACGATGCGACCCGTTATCGGGAAGCTGCCGAGGTGGAAGCCGCCTGGGCCAAGGAGCCGGTCAAGCGGCTGCGCCAGTTCATGTTTGAACAGGGCTGGTGGGACGAGCAGCAGGAGCAGGCATTGCTGGCCGAGGCGGCTCGCGAGGTCGAGCGCGCCGTGGCCGTGTATGAAAATACGGCGGCGCAGGCCCCGGAAACCCTGCTCGACTACCAGTTTGCCGAGTTGCCGAAGGATTACCGCACGCAGCGCCAGCGCATCATCGCCAAGGGCATGCAGCAGCACAGCGGGGAGGAAGCATGAGTGATATGACGTTGCTCGAGGCCGTCAATCTGGCGTTGCATCACGAGATGGAGCGGGACCCGGACGTGGTGGTGCTTGGCGAGGATGTGGGGGTCAACGGCGGGGTGTTTCGCGCCACCGTGGGCCTGCGCGACAAGTTCGGCTTCAAGCGGGTGATCGATACTCCGCTGGCTGAGGGGCTGATCGCCGGAGTGGCGGTCGGGATGGCTACTCAGGGGCTCAAGCCCGTGGCCGAGTTCCAGTTCCAGGGCTTCATCTTCCCGGGCATGGAGCAGATCATCTGCCAGGCAGCGCGGATGCGCAATCGCACCCGGGGCCGCATCACCTGTCCGATTGTTTACCGCTCCCCCTACGGCGCCGGCATTCACTCCCCCGAACACCACAGCGAGAGCGTGGAAGCCCTGTTCGCCCACATTCCCGGGCTGCGGGTGGTGATCCCCTCCAGCCCGAAACGGGCCTATGGTCTGCTGTTGTCGGCCATTCGCGACCCGGATCCCGTGATGTTCTTCGAGCCAGATCGCATCTATCGCTCGATGAAATCCGACGTAGTGGATGACGGCATCGGTCTGCCGCTGGATGTCTGCTTTACCCTGCGTCCTGGCCGCGACATCACGGTCGTTGCTTGGGGAGCCTGCATCCAGGAGGTAATGCGGGCAGCGAACCTGTTGGCGGAGCAGGACATTCAATGCGAAGTGCTGGATCTCGCCACCATCAAGCCGCTGGACATGGAGAGCATTCTGGCGTCGGTTCGCAAGACCGGTCGCCTGTTGGTAGTGCACGAAGCGTGCGGCAGCTTCGGGGTCGGCGCCGAGATCGTGGCGCGGGTCACCGAGGAGGCGCTGACCTCCCTCAAGGCACCGCCCAAGCGGCTCACCGGCGTGGATGCCGCCGTCCCCTATTACCGCAACGAAGAGTACTACCTCATCACCGAGCAGGACATTGCCGATGCGGCTCATCAGCTGATGGAGAACCAGTGGCTATGAAATTTTTCAAATTACCGGATCTGGGTGAAGGCTTGGCCGAAGCCGAGATCGTCGAATGGAAGGTCAGCGCCGGCGATACCGTGAGCGTCGACCAGGTGTTGTTGTCAGTAGAGACGGCCAAGGCGCTGGTGGATGTACCTTCGCCAGTGGCGGGGGTCATTGCCAGGCTGTGCGGGCAGGAGGGGGACATTCTGCACATCGGCGCACCGCTGGTGGAGTTTGAAGGCGGCGAGGATGACGGCACCGTCGTCGGCAAGGTCAATGCCCATCAGCAGCACATCGAGGATCACTTCGTGGTGGGAGTCATTGCTCCCGGCGGTGCTCTGGTGCAGGCCATGCCGGCCGTGCGCCTGCTGGCCCAGAAACTGGGGCTGGATATCGAGCGGCTCAAGGGGAGCGGCAGTGCCGGCATGGTGACCGAGCAGGACGTGCAGCAGGCATTCGAGGCCCAGCAGAGCAGTGGCAACGAGTTCCTCAAGGGCTCGCGCCGGGCCATGGCCAAGGCGATGGAGCTGTCCCATAAAACGGTAGTGCCGGTCAGCATCACCGATGAGGTGGACTTGCGTCACTGGCGCCCTGATGAGGACGTCACAGTGCGCCTCATCAAGGCCATCGGCGTGGCTTGTCGGGCGGAACCCTCCATGAACGCCTGGTTTGACGGCGACACCTTGTCAAGGCGGCTGTTCAGAGAGGTCAACGTGGCCATTGCGGTGGATTCCAAGCATGGGCTCTACGTGCCGGTCATGGAAAACGTGGCCGAGCGGGAAGGGGCCGATCTGCGCCAAGGGCTGGATCGCATGATTGCCGACGTGAAGGCGCGCGCCGTGCCGCGCGAGATGTTGCAGGGGGCGACTATCACTCTCACCAACTTCGGCGCCATCGCGGGGCGTTATGCCAGCCCGATCGTGACGCCGCCTCAGGTGGCCATCATAGGGGCGGGCAAATTGTTCGAGAAAGTCGTGTTCATTCATGGGGAGGCACGCCCGGTCAGAGCACTGCCGTTGTCGATGACGTTTGACCACAGAGCCTGCACCGGCGGTGAAGCGGCACGCTTCCTCAAGGCTCTGGTAAAGGCGCTGGAAGCCCCCGCATTGTGACAGGTGTGCCCTGCCGTGGCAGGGCACAAATTGTTTGCGTAATCCCCAAAGCCACGTATAATCTAAACCAGCTTGAAAGGGCGATAGTTATGTCAATGAATATGATGTTTTACATCTTTTCCTGTTGTTCATAAGTTAATCCCGTTTTTTGAGCTTTATCCGCTGAAAAGCATAAGTAATTATTTTGAATACAGGTTTAAAGATATGTCTAACATGATCACCGGTACCGTTAAGTTTTTCAACGAAACCAAAGGTTTTGGCTTCATCCAGCAAGAAAACGGCCCGGACGTTTTCGTTCACTTCAGCGCTATCAGCGGTAACGGTTTCCGTACCCTGGCTGAAGGTCAGCGCGTACAGTTCTCTGTGACCCAAGGTCAGAAAGGCCCGCAGGCTGAGAACGTAACTGCTCTGTAATTCTTACAGAATTTAAGAAAGCCGTGGTGCCTCTGGTTCCACGGCTTTTTGTTTATGGACGTTTCACTCCCATCTACAGAGAGTGAACGGTGCTACTTCCTACTCTCTCGTTGCCTCCACGATGCTGCCATCTCTTCTGTTTGCCGCCACGCTGATTACCTCTGCTGATGTACAGGGGCAAGATATCTTCGAGGTCGAAGCAAAAGCCGTATGCCAGCAGTTTGTCGAGGTGCGTGTGGGCGGTGGCTCCCTGCCCGACGAGATCAAGGCTCAACCATTGCCAAAACGGGTGGGGGAGTGGATGGTCGATGGCAAAGTAAAAGGACCCGAAGGTCCTTTGTTGTTTGCCTGTCTGCTGCGTCAGGGGAAACGCTGGGAGCTGCTCAACTTTTCGCTGTGGGCTCCCAAAGCGATCAAAGCGGTTTGAGTGCGACCAGCAGGTGCTGCAGGTGCTCTACCATGGTCATGCCGAATGGCGTCAGATAGCCACCATCTTCCGCGCTGATGAGCCCCTGTTGATGCAGACGTGACGCTGCCTGGCAGAGTTCGTCGGACATGTCGCTGCGCAACTTGATCCCCAGGCTCATGTTGGCCGGATCAAAACATGCCAGTATTTTCAAATCGTTTACAAACTCGTTAGAAACCTGGTCGATCCCGATCATGAATGCACTCCTTACGCTAAAGATGTATGCAAACTAGCATTCCCGGATCCACTTTAGTGGGCGCTGGTTCAAACTATTGGGCTTTCTCCTTTCCATACGTGCTCAAACGCTGCTTTTTTGGTCGTCCTGCCAGTGCTTGCTGGAGGTGTAGTTGAGTCCGCCCCTGCCATGCCAAACATGGTAGGATAGGAGCCTCCTTTGTCTTTCTGGCCGAACACTGCGTATCGGCCTTCGGTTCAAGGCGTATTCCATGGTCAAGATCACACTGGTATCACTGCTGCACACACTGGGGACGCGTTTCCCCGTCTATCCCGCTTCCCTGTTGTTGCCCCTGCTCGAACAGCATCAGGGCGATGTCTGGCTGCCGGCCTGCAAGGGAGCGGATGTCGCCGCCCTGCGTCAGCATGGCAAGGGGGCAGCCGCCCAGACCCTGGCACCGCTGACGGCGGCCTGGTGTGATTTTGCCACCGGTGAAGAGGGGGCGACACCCGAGCTGGATGCATTGGCCAATTACGACAGCGAGATGATGGACAATTTGCTGATGTACTGGCACAGCCCGGCCAAGATCAACAGCCCGATCACCGACAACCTGTTCGAGTTGCGCCGCGAGGTGGTTGATGAGGCCCATGGCGGCAAGCTGGCCGCCGCCTGGCAAGCGCAACAACAGGCCCGTTTCGAGCAGATCCTGGCCGCAGCCCTGGCCGGACGGGAGCAGCTCTGCTTCGTCGAGGTGGAGTCCGCCTACTGGCTGCGCCAGCGTTTGAGCGAGATGGCGGAGATCACCCTGGTGACCCCCGAGCTGGGATGAGATCGCGAAAAATCGGTGACCGATCTCTCATACTGGACAAGGCGCCGGCAAGATGTGAACATGGCGCCCTTTATTGCACAAGAGACTTGACCGATGAGCTATGAACTGAGCGACACCGAGCGCAATGCAGCGCTGCAACTGAACGCGGACTACCGCTTTGATCACTTCATCAGCAAGCTGGTCGAGCACGAAGAGCTGTTCGTTCTGACCGACGAGCACGGCGTCATGATGTTGACCACCGACGATGAAGACTGCATCCCGGTATGGCCGCACCCGGAATACGCCAAGGCGTGGGCCGAAGGGGAGTGGGCCGACTGCAAGCCACAGTCCATCACCCTCAAGGTGTGGCTGGAGCGCTGGATCGACGGCATGGAGCAGGATGAACTGTGCGTTGCCGTGTTCCCGACCCCGGATCAGGAAGGTATCGTGCTGGAGCCGGCCGACGTGGCCGACGCCATCGCCCAAAAGCAGGCCAAGCGCGGTTAATCGCCGCTGCTTCCAGCTGGCAACCCCGGTTGCAAAAAAGACCCCGCCACTGTGCGGGGTCTTTTTGTTGGTGGCCTAGGCCAACCTTGGCAAAGAGGCAGGCTGCGCAGGCCCCTATTTCTGCTGATAGGTAGTATCAACCCGGGTGACGGCCGGGAAGGCCTGATCCGCCTTGATGGCGGCCTGGGTCTGCGTCTTGGCCTCATCATCAATCCAGAACAGGCCGCCGTAGCTGTAGCCGCTGTTGCTGCCGTCCAGCGGCCAGTAGAGCACCTCGCTCTTGGGCGTCGCCGGCAGCTTGGGCAGTTTTATCCAGCGCCAGGCCCCCTCCCGGGTGTAGGGCACCTGGTAGGCGGGTACGAAGCTGGCCAGCTCATAGAGCCGCTGCTGGATCTGGCGCGACAGCGCCGCTTTTTTGGCGAAGTCGAACTCCTTGTCGTACTGCTCCACCAGGGCCGTGATGACGTCGTCATCGATGTTCATGATGTTGTTGGTCTGCGGCTTGTTGGCGTTGATCTTGTGGAAGAACTCCCAGTAGGCGGGATAGCGGCTGCCTGACCAGGCCATCCAGGCGCTCTGGTGTTTTTTCTCCAGCATCGATTTGAAGCCGGCCGAGGCGTCCATCAGGTTGAGCTCGAGGTTGAGCCCCGCCTTCTTGGCCTCTTCACGCAGCAGGGTGAGGCGCTGGGCATGCTCCGCCGTGGTGTAGGTGATGGCCAGGGTCAGCGGCTGGCCCTGGCTGTTTTGCAGGGTACCGTCGGGGCCGGGTTTGGTGAAACCGGCCTTGGCGAAGTAGTGGCGCGCCAGCTCGGGATCAAACGGGCGGGCCTTGAGATCCGTGTTGGTGAACTCCCCCTGGCCGGAGCCATAGCTGTTGAGGCGCTGGTAATCCCCCCGCAGCAGGGTGGTGAGCATCTTGTCGAGGTTGAGGGCGTGCTGGATGCCAAGCCGCACATCGAGATTGCGCAGCAGCGGATCGGCGGTGTTGAGATAGAGCCCCGTTGGGGGTTGAGGGGTCTGATTGTAGAACCAGAGGCGTTCGATATAGCCCTTGGCGAACTCCGGCGTTTTGCTCTTGTCGTGCCACCAGTTGGGCATCACCAGCGGGAAGGTATCGAGCTCGCCGCGCAGGAAGTGCTGCCAGGCGATGTTCTGATCCCTGAGTACTTTGAGCTCGATCCGATCCGGGTTGAAACGGTGCTGGAAGTAGCGCTCGTCATTGCCCCACCAATCCTTGACCCGCTCGAAGGTGACCGACTTGCCCTTCTTCACCTCGCCAAGCTGATAGGGGCCGGTCACCGGCAGCAGCTTCCAGTTGTACACCTTGACCCAGTCTGCGGTGATCTTGATGGCGTGGCTGGGGGCCGGGCTGAAGGGCAGGGATTCCAGCAGATCCTGGCGACTCTTGGCCGTGCCGCTGGAGATGGCCAGGGTGTGATCATCAAACTTGGTCACCTCGCTTATCTGGGTGCTGTAGTAGTTGTTGTACCAGGGGTCATTGATCTCCTTGCTGCGCAGCAGCTTGAGGGTGAACAGCCAGTCATCGGCGGTGACCGGTTGACCGTCCGACCAGCGAGCCTTGGGATTGATGCGCAGATAGAGGGTCTTGTGGTCAGGCCCGAAGGCCCATTCGTTGGCCAGCATCGGCATGGGATTGCCGGTGACGGGATGGGTGCTCATGAGCGGCAGGTTGGTTTCTCGCATATAGCCGGCGAAGCCGCCGTTGGAGTCCGGGCCGTACACCCGCAGGGTCAGCGGAAAACTGGTCATGAAGCCGCGAAAGGTGCCGCCCCGCTTGGCGGCCGGATCCGCGAAAGCGGGATCCGCGTTGTTGCTCTCCCAGGTCAGACCGGCTGGCAGGGTGGCGCTCCAGCCGTAGTGGCTCAGACAGAGGATCAGGGCAATGGCACTGGTGCGCAGAAGGCGCGGGATGATGCGGGGGTTTGCAGTGAAGGTCGATGGCATGTCCTTGCTCTCCTGATGGCTGCGTCCTGCAGGCCACTCGCTGGTGGCTCCAGCCCCGATGGGGGCTGGCTCATCATGGAAAGTTTCCCCGCCCTGGTCAATGGCGACGGGCAAATAAGGATCAGGTGGCCTGTGGCTTGAACCAGCGCAGCCGGCCACCCAGCAGATGCACCACGAATCCCAGCAGTACCAGGGCCGAGCCCAGCCACTGCAAGGGGGTGGGGTGCTCATCCAGCAGCAGTGCCGCTGCCACCATGCCGACGCAGGGCACCAGCAGGGAGAGAGGGGCCACCTGCGCCACCGGGTAGCGCATCAGCAGCCGTCCCCACAGGCCGTAGCCGAGCCAGGTGGCGACAAAGGAGAGATAGAGCACGCACAGGAACCCCTGCCAGCTGATGTTGAGCAGGCTGCTGGCCATCAGCTCGGGCCCCTCGAACAACCAAGAGAGCGCGAGGAAGGGAAGGATGGGCACCAGTCCGCCCCAGGCGATAAGGCTGGGCAGCGTGGTCTGGTAGCGCAGCCCGATCTGGCGATTGATGACGTTGCCAAGCCCCCAGCAGGCGGCCGCGCAGAGGGTCAGCACGAAGCCGAGCAGGGTCAGGTTGCCTTCGCCATGGGTGGCGATGAGATAGAGGCCGGCTCCCGCCAGCGGCAGGGCCACCCAGTGGTGGGGTTGCCAGCGCTCACCCAGCCAGATCATGGCGAACAGCAGGGTGAACACCACCTGGGATTGCAGCACCAGCGAGGCCATGCCCGCCGGCATGCCGAACTTCATGGCGCAAAACAGAAAGGAGAACTGCCCCAGACTGATGGCTCCGCCATAGGCCAGCAGCCAGCGCCACGGCATGGCGGGTCTGGGAACCAGCAAGATGGCGGGAAAGACCACCCCGACGAAGCGCAGCGCCCCCAGCAGCAGCGGGGGAATCCCCTCCAGCCCCCACTTGATGGCGACGAAGTTGAGCCCCCAGCAGAGGATGACCAGAGCGGCCAGAAATTTGTCCTTGGTGTGCATGCGGCGTCCTTCGGTCTGTGGCCTCTGGCAGGAGAGGCCAAAAGAGGACGAGCATACCCCAGCCTCGGTGGGCGCCGTCAAGCCGCCAGGCGGGGGAGCAACCCGGCAACGGGGGGCAAGGTGCGATTCAGGCGGCGACGCAGTGCACTGTGATGCCGCGTGCGGCCAGGGTGGCCCGCATGGGGGCGGGCAGGGCATCGTCGGTGACCAGCACGCCGATCTGGCCTGGCGTGCCGAGCGGGCTCGGGTGGATGGCACCGAACTTGCTGCTGTCGGTGATGACCACATTGGTCACCCCCTTGGCCAGCACGCTGTTGACCACGTCGGCCCGCATCATGTCGCGGCCGGTGAAGCCCATCTCGGGATGAAAACCGTCTACCCCGATGAAGGCCTTTGAGAAGTGTACCTGCTCGATGCACAGTCGGGTCAGCGGCCCCACCACGCTCTCGCTCTGATGCTGGAACAGGCCGCCGAGCAGCACTACCTGGGCCTGGGTGTCGCGCAGCAGGTGGGCGATGTAGCTGCTGATGGTGATGATGGTGACCCGCTTGTGCAGGGCCAGATGGCGGGCCAGCAGGGCGTTGGCGCTGCCCCCCTCGATAAAGACCGTCTCGCCATCCTCCACCAGCTGGGCGGCTCGCTCGGCGAGGCGCTCCTTGAGCAGGTAGTTGATGTTCATCCGGGCGTCGGGGTCGTCGCTCTCCAGCGCCATGGCCGAGCCGTGCACGCGCTTGAGCAGTCCCTGTTTTTCGAGGGCGGTCAGGTCGTTGCGCACCGTCACCTCCGAGACCCCGGTACGTTGGGAGAGCTCGCTCACGCTCATCTTGCGGGCCTGATGGACCAGGGTGAGGATCAGTTGGTGGCGTGGGTTCATGGGGCCTCGCTGGCTGGCAGTGGATAGCGGCAAGCCACCGCGCGGGTGGCTTGCTGGTCATAAAGGGGCACAGCTGCCCCTGGTGGGGCCCGTCAGAGACTGTGCTCGGTGCGGGCGATGATATCATCTTGCGCATCGGGGGATAAGGCGGTGAAGAAGGCCGAATAGCCCGCCACCCGCACCACCAGATCCCGATACTGGTCGGGATGGGCCTTGGCGGCCAGCAGGGTTTCGCGCGAGACGATGTTGTACTGCACGTGCCACCCCTTGTGTACCTCGAAGAAGGTGCGCAGCAGGCTCATCAGCTTGGCCTTGTCCCGCTCGTTTTCAAGGCTGGTCGGGCTCAGCTTCTGGTTGAGCAGCACGCCGCCGAGAATGGCCGCCGTGGGCAGCTTGCCGAGCGAGTTGAACACCGCCGTGGGGCCTAGGCGATCCGACCCCGACGCTGGGCTGGCCCCTTCCGCCAGCGGGGTGCGGGCGTGGCGGCCATCCGGGGTGGCCATGGTGGCCGCCCCAAACGGCACGTTGGCCGAGATGGAGGAGGTGCCCGCATAGTAGGTGCCGCCGATGGGGCCACGACCGAAGCGGGTGTTGTGCAACTCCTTGAGCTCGTCGATGTAGCTCTGGTAGGCCTGCACCAGCAGCATGTCTACCTCGTCCAGATCGTTGCCATATTTGGGGGCGGCATTGGTGAGGCGCATGCGCAGCTGCTCCCCTTTGACCCCGGCAAAATCCTGCTCGAGCGCCTCGGCCAACTCGCGCTGATCCACCACCCCCTGCTCGAACACCAGTTTCTTCAGCGCCGCCAGGCTGTTGCCCAGATTGGCGATCCCCACCTGCAGGCCGGAGACCCAGTCATAGACGGCGCCCCCCTGTTTGATGGTCTTGCCGCGCTCGATGCAGTCATCCACCAGCGCGCTGCAGAGGATGTCGTGGGCCTGGGCCTCCAGCACGCTGTCGACCACGCAGTCGATCTCGATGGATTTGCGGGTGAAGTAGCGCACCTGCTCGTCCCAGCGGGCCATCACCTCGTCGAAGTGACCGAACGAGCCTTGCCGCAGTGACTGGGGCTGGGGCAAGAAGACCTTGCCGGTGGTGGCGTCGCGGCCGCCATCGAGTGCCGCCAGCAGGATGCGGGCGAAGTTGATGAAGCTCATGCCGGTGCAGCGATAGCCCCACTTGCCGGGCACTGCGGTTTCGATGCAGCCGATGGCGGCGTAGTGGTGGGCATCCTCCTCGCTTACGCCGAGCTTGATGAACTCGGGGATCACCACCTCGTCGTTGTTGAAGGCGGGCATGCCGAAGCCGCAGCGGATCACCTGGATGCAGGCGTCGAGGAAATCCTCGCTCATTCGTGCGTGGTAGCGCACCGAGAGGTTGGGCTGGGTGGAGCGCAGCTGGCCGCAGGACTCCAGAATCGCGTAGGAGAGGCCGTTGACCGCGTCATGGGCCTTGCCATCCCGCCAGTTCTGGCCGCCGATGGTGACGTTTTGATAGAGCGGGCTGCCGGCGGAGGCCTTGGAGTGGGTGCCGGAGCGGATCTTGTTTACCTCCAGCAACTTGAGCCAGCACCCTTGCAGCAGCTCGATGGCGCATGTGCGCGGCAGGGATTCCGACAATTCCACCTCGCGGCGATACCAGGGGTAGAGGTACTGGTCCATCCGGCCAAACGACACCGAGTGGCCGTTGGACTCGATCTGCAGGATGAGCTGGATGAAGTAGCAGAGCTGCAGCGCCTGCCAGAAGGTCTCGGGAGGCCGGTGGGCGATGTGGGCGCAGTTGAGGGCGATGGTCTCAAGCTCGCAGCGGCGCTCGGGACGCGGCTCTTGCGCGGCCATGTCGCGGGCCAGCGCGGCGTAACGCTCGATGTGCTGGCTGACAGCATCGAAGGTGATGGCGACGGCCTGCAGGAACTGCTCGCGCTGCAGATCGGCCCAGTCCGCCAGATCGAGCCGGCCGCGCCGCTCGGCCACCTTGGCCTTGAGGCCGTCGAGACCGAGGGCAAGCAGCTGCTCATAGTTGACCGCGAGGTGCGCATCCCCCGAGGTCATGTTGCCCTCGGCCTTGATGATGCCGCTCTCCAGCAGCCCCTTCTGCTCGTCGGTAAAGAGGCCGTAGCAGCGATCCTGCACCGTCTGGCCGCGCCAGAAGGGGGTGAGGGCGTGGATGGCTAGCTTGTCTGCCTCGCTCACCGCAAAGCCGGCGCCGGGGCGGTCCGCCAGCTCATCGATCTCCTTCTCGATCCAGCCCACCGTGTATTCGGGAAAGAGCGGCGCCGCCCGCACCTGGCTCGCCTGGTTGCCGACGATGAGCTCGTCGTGCTTGATCCAGATGGTGCGCTCCTTGAGGTGGTGGGCCAGCGCCAGGGCGCGGCGCACCGGCAGCGGCCGGGCCAGATGGGCCTGATAGGCTTGCGTGTAGTGGCGGGCCCGCTCGGTGCAGACCGGCGGCTGGACGATGTGGATCAGGCTCTCCTTGTGGGCACGGATCCGCGGGGGCAGGGTGGTGAGGTCGAGCTGGGTCATGGTCTTATCCTCTGGTCATTGGACAGTGAGTGGCTGATGCCATGGGGTGTTGCTAGCCCCGGGTGAGCGGGGTCAGCCCCTGCGCACGGGCACACTCATGGGCAAAGGCGAGCAGTGCCGGGTCATCGAGTGGTTGCGGTGGGGCCTGATAGGGTTGGTCGAGCAGGGCGTACTTGCCTGCGCCCAGGGTGTGGTAGGGGAGAAAGTGGATCTCCTGTACGGTGCCAAGAGTGGCGGCGGCTTGGGTGATGGCCTCGATGGATGCGCGGTCGGCATTGAAGCCGGGGATGAGCGGCACCCGGATCTGCATGGCCACGCCGCGCTCGGCCAGACGCCTGAGGTTGGCCAGGGGCAGGGCGACCTTGCCACGGGTCCAGTCGAAGAAGCGCTCCTCATCCACATGCTTGAGATCCGCCAGCAGCAGGTCGAGGTGGGGGAGGCTAGGTTCAATCTGGTGCCAGGGGACGTGCAGGCAACTTTCCACCGCGGTATGCAGCCCCTCGGCCTGGCAGCGGGCCAGCAGGCTGGCGGCAAATTCGGGCTGCATGAAGGGCTCGCCGCCGGAGAGGGTGACCCCGCCGCCACTGCGCTCGAAGAAAGGGCGATCCCGCAGGATGGTGGCCATCAGGGTGTCCAGGCTCTCCTCCCGGCCGCACACCTGCAGCGCTTCGCTGGGGCAGAGGCCGCGCAGCCGTTCCACATCCTGATTGCCGAGGTCTGAGCGGGTGAGCTGGACACCCTGGCTGTCACGCAAGATTGCCGGGCAGGCGTCGCTGCAGAGCCGGCATCCCTCGATGCATTGGCGCCGGTCGAGTAGTATGTCCGGCTTGGGAGAGCGGCTTTCCGGGTTTTGACACCAGCGACAGGCCAGCGAGCACCCCTTGAGAAACACCAGGGTGCGAATGCCGGGGCCATCATGGGTTGAATAGCGTTGCAGGTCGAAAATCATACCGCCTCCTTTTGTTTTTGCATTCTATTTTCTTTCGTTCGAAAGTTGATTTGATTTTGATCAAACAATGTGCGGATGTTATCTCGCTAGAATGGCGACAGATTGAACATCCCATTAAGGAGTCAGAGATGGAGCTTTATCTCGATACTGCCGATGTGGCTGCGGTGCGCCGCTGGTCACGGATCCTGCCGCTGGCCGGCGTCACCACCAACCCGTCCATTACCGCGGCAGGCGGCATGCCGTTGACCGAGCTGCTGCCCGCCCTGCGGGAGGTGCTGGGGCCCAAGGCGCGGCTGTTTGCCCAGGTGATGGCCAGAACCGAGACCGAGATGGTGCGCGAGGCATTTGCCCTGCGTGAGCTGGACCGGGACCTGGTGATCAAGATCCCGGTATGTGAAGAGGGGCTGGCGGCCATCAAGACCCTGACGGCCAACGGGGTGCCGACCCTGGGTACGGCGGTCTATACCCCGCTGCAGGGCTGGCTGGCGGCGGTGGCGGGGGCGGAATATGTGGCGCCCTACGTCAACCGGCTGGATGCCCAGGGGGGCGATGGCATCGCCACCGTACAGGAGCTGCAACAGCTGCTGGCGCTGCACGCGCCGCACAGCAAGGTGCTGGCGGCATCGTTCCGCACTCCGCGCCAGGCGCTTGACTGCCTGCTGGCGGGTTGCCAGTCCATCACATTGCCGCTCGATGTGGCCGAACAGCTGCTGCGGGTACCGGCGGTGGACGCGGCGCTGGCGAAGTTTGACGAGGATTGGCAGCGGGCGTTTGCCTGAGGCTGCTTGAAGGCAGGATGAAGGGGCGGCAGGCGGGCTAAGCTAGAAGAGAGGGCCCGCTGTTGCGGGCCGGTATCGATGGCTGATCGGAGGTGCCCCATGAGCGACCATACCCTGCTGCCCCATGGTGAAGATCTGCGCCGCGCCGTGCGCTGGCTCAGCGAGCACCATCAACACGACATCCGGGCCATCGAAGAAGCCTGCATCCGCTTTGATCTGTCGCCGCTGGATGAGGAGTTTCTCATCCAGCACTGCGCCGAGCGGTTGCGGGAGGGGGATGCCGACTAGACGAAGTTGGCGAGGTTGATGCCGAACTCCTTGGGATCGACCGTGCTCTCGATGGTTTCCTGCACCCCGTTCTTGGCCAGGTCCAGCCACTGCACCTCGAGGTAGTGGCGCTGGGTCCCGTGATAGATCACCTTCACCACCGGTTTGAGCGGCTCATGGGGATTGCGCTGCATGACGATGGCCAGCCGCTGGTTGGAGAGCTGCACCAGCGTCCCCACCGGATAGACCCCCATGCACTTGATGAACTTGGTGACCAGTTCGGCATCGAAGTGGTGGTTGATCCCCTTGAGCAGAATGCGAAAGGCCTGGGTCGGCTGCATCCCCTGCTTGTAGACCCGATCCGCCGTAACGGCGTCATAGACATCGACGATGCCGCTCATGCGGGTATAGAGCGAGAGCTGCTCGCCTTTGAGTCGCTGCGGGTAACCGGTGCCGTCGAGCCGTTCGTGATGGTTGGCGGCCACCTCCAGCATGGTGGCGGTGATGCCGGGGGTGTTGCTCAGGATCTCGTAGCTGTGCACCACGTGCTGGCGCATGACGGCGAACTCCTCGTCGGTGAGCTTGCCCGGCTTGTTGAGCACCTCGTCCGGGGTCATGATCTTGCCCACGTCGTGCAGCAGGCCGCCCAGGGTCAGCTCCTTGAGCACGCTGCGATCCAGGTCCAGATAGCGGCCGAAGTTCGCCAGCAGGATGGCGACGTTCATCGAGTGCTCCATCAGGTAGGCATCCTTGGCGCGAATGCGGGCCAGGCAGAGCATGGCGTCACCGTGGGTGAACATGGTGTCCACCATCTCTTCGGCGACCGCCGCCAGCGGCGTGATGTCGATGGGCTCTCCCGCCTTGAGATGGCGGATGAACTTGCCCTGCAGCTCGCGGGCCTCCTGATAAAGCCGGCGGATCTTCAGCTCGCGCCCCTCGCCGTTGCCACTGCCGGAGGGACGCTGGGTGCTGGTCGAGGAGATGGCCGGATCGGGAGAGATGACCTGCTCGATGCCGGGCAGCTTGCTGCGGGCGAGATCGACCCGCACCGTGAGTACGCCGCGCTTGACCAGATCGTTGATCTGCTGGCGGGTGGTCACCAGCCCCATCTGGGCAATCTCCATGCCGCCGGTCTGGCTGATGATGGCGATCACGTACATGCCGGGTTGCAGCTGGTTGACGGGAATAACGGGATGAGGTGTTTGCGACTTCATACGGCTTCCTGAACTTTATTATTATGCGTAACGTTAGGCCCTCTGTTGGCAGTCTAACACCGGCGCCCCGGTTCGTCATGGCGACATGCGTGGCGGCCGCGGCGCTTAGTGCTGGAGTTGTCGGCCCCGGCCGATATAATGACGCCCCTTTCTTGATGGACTCTGAGGTTGTGCATGCGGCTCGATAAATTTCTTTGCGATTGTTCCGACTTGACCCGCTCGCTGGCGGGCAAACTGATCCGGCAGGGAGAGGTGATGGTGGACGGCATCGTGGTCAAGCAGCCCGCCTTCCACATCAACGAGCAGAGCCAGGTGGAATTTGACGGTGTCACCCTGACCCTGGATCAGCGCAACCGCTACTTCATGCTGCACAAGCCGGAAGGGTATGTCTGCTCCAACGAAGACCCGGATCACCCCACCGTGTTCTTCCTGATGGACGAGCCGGCCATGGGCAAGCTGCACGTGGTGGGACGGCTCGATCTCGACACCACCGGTCTGGTGCTGGTGACCGATGACGGCCAGTGGTCCCATCGCATCACTTCCCCTCGTCACGAGTGTGCCAAGACCTACCACGTCTGGCTGGCCGACCCGGTCAGCCCGGATGCCATCGCATTGTTTGCCGAAGGGGTGCTGCTGCGCAGCGAGACCGAGAAGACCCGGCCGGCCCAGCTGGAGATCCTGGGAGAGTGCGAGGCGCGTCTGACCATCCACGAGGGCAAGTACCATCAGGTGAAGCGGATGTTTGCCGCCATCGGCAACAAGGTGGTGGGACTGCACCGGGAGCGGGTGGGCGACCTGACGCTGGATGAAGAGCTTGCACCGGGCGAATATCGCGAGCTCACCGCCGACGAGATCGCCCGGTTCTGACCCGTCGGGAGTCAGTGTCCGCTGGCTCCCAGTACCAGCGTGGTGCCAAGGGTCGCCAGCAGGGCGCCGGCCCAGGCCGCCAGGGAAGGGCGCTGGCCCGAGTGCCACCACAGCAGTGGCAGCAGGATCACCGGCGTGGTGGAGGAGAGGATCGCCACCATGCCGACGTCCCCCTGGCGCAAGGCGACCAGGATCAGCGTCATGCCCATGGCCATCGCCAGAAAGCCGTTGATGCCGATCATCCCCAATACCTGGCGGTTGATGGGGTTGTGCGGCAATGACAGCGGTACTCTCAGCGCCCGCAGGGTGCAGTGGGCCAGCAGGGCGCTGCCCATGCGGATGCCGGAGGCGCTGATCGCATCCACGGTGCCACTCATCATCACCGGTTTGGCGATGATGGCACCCAGGCTCTGACAGAAGGCGGCGGTCAGGCCCAGACCGATGCCGATGACGAGATGGCCGCGCACCTGTTCCCATTCACTCTGCTGAGCATTGCCACGGCGGCCGAACAGGATGGCCAGCATGACGCCGGCAAAGACCAGCATGGCCCCCACCAGTCGCCAGCCACCGAGCTGCTCGCCAAACAGCCAGAGGCCGAGCAGGGCGGAGAAGAGGGCGTGGCAGGAGAACAGCAGGCCACTGCGTCTTGGCCCCAGCCGGTTCATGCAGGCAAACAGGGCGGTGTCGCCGACGAAGATACCGATTAGCCCCGACAGTGCCAGCAGGGGCAGGGCGCTCTGGGTCAGGGTCTGCCAGCCGCCGGTGGCCAGACTAGCCGACCCCAGCATCAGGCTGACCAGCAACATACGCCAGCGGCTGTAGGCAAATGCTCCCAGGTGGCGCGCCGGTTTGACGGAGATGAGGGCAGCTACCGCCCATAAACTGGCTGCTGCCAGTGCCAGCCACTCGTACCCCATAAAAACTCCTGAAAATGTAGCCAGATGCAGGATGCAGGCGACAACCGCTCGCACCTCATAAAAAACTACGGAAAAAAATAGCCCGAGAGACTCCATCTCTTGGGCAAGCCCGATACAATACGGGGCGTCTTCGGGGATAACAAGCGCGGCATCATGCATTCGTATTCAGGCGCGCCGCCGGCCTTCCCCCTTCTTGAAATAAGTGTTTTGAACGAGGTTTATGTCATGGTTTTGTGCCCCGCTTCCCGGCCAGCCCGTCGCTGGCTCTCTCCCTTGCTGCTGGGCCTGCTGCTGGCGCCGCCGCTGCAGGCGACCACGGTATCCCAGGAGCCTGCGCTGTCTGATCGCCAGACCCTGGTCAAGGGCAATGGCGCCGAACCCGAGTCCCTCGATCCGGCCCAGATCCGCTCCGGTTTTCCCGGTGAAGTGGTGCTGGTGGACTTGTTCGAGGGGCTGGTGAGCGAAGATGGGCAGGGGCGGATCGTGCCGGCCCAGGCCCTGCGCTGGGAGACCAGCGAGGACGGGCTGGTCTGGCGTTTCTTCCTGCGCCCCCAGCTCAAGTGGTCCAATGGTGACGCGCTCACCGCCGCCGATTTCGTCTATGCCTGGCGCCGTCTGCTGGACCCGGCCCAGGCCTCGCCCTCAGCCGGCCTGCTGCTGGCGACCGGCATCAACAATGCCCAGTCCATCTACGCCGGCGCGCTCGATCTCAACACCCTGGGGGTGGAGGCGGAAAGCGACCAGATCCTCAAAGTGACGCTGGAGCGGCCGGTGCCCTACTTCCTGCAGCTGATAAGCCAGCGCCCCTTCGTGCCGGTCAACCAGAAAGCGGTCAGCCAGTTTGGCAAGCAGTGGACCCAGCCTGGCAAGCTGGTCAGCAACGGTGCCTACAAGCTGGTGAACTGGGTGCCCAATGAGCGTATCGAGGCCGAGCGCAACGTCCAGTACTGGGATGATGCCCACACCCGGATCCAGCGGGTGACCTACCTGCCGCTCGCCTCCCAGCATGCCGAGCGGCTGCGCTACGAGGCGGGGGAGATCCAGCTCACCAACAAGGTGGCGCTGGAGTATTACCAGAAGACCAAGGAGGCGACCCCCGAGCGGATCTGGGGACTGCCGCTATTGGGCACCTACCTCTACACCTTCAACCTGCGTCGCCCCGAGCTGCAGGACGTGCGGGTGCGCCAGGCGCTGGCTATGACCATAGATCGGCACCTGTTGACCGAGAAGGTCAGCGGGCAGGGAGAGCAGGCCGCCTGGTCGCTGCTGCCCGGCATGCCGGGCTATGAGGCGCTGAGCTCCCCTCTGGCCCTGCAGGATCAACCGACCCGGTTGGCCAAGGCGGCAGCCCTGCTGGCCCAGGCGGGCTATGACAGTCAGCATCCTCTCAAGCTGACGCTCACCTACAACACCTCGGAGAATCACAAGAAGCTGGCGCTGGCGGTCGCATCCATGTGGAAGCCGCTGGGGGTCGAAGTGACGCTCAGCAACATGGAGTGGAATGCCTATCAGGTGGCCAAAGACAGCGGCGATTTCATGCTGGCCCGCTCCTTCCTGTTCGGGGATTACGTGGAGCCCTCTGCCATGCTCAACAGCTTCCGCTGCCAGGATCCCCAGAACGAGAGCGGTTACTGCAACCCGACCTTCGACGGCTTGCTGCAGCAGGCGGCTGATACCCTGGATGGCAATGCGCGGACCGGGCTCTACCACCAGGCCGAGCAGCTGCTGATGGACGAGATGCCGGCCATTCCCGTCTATCACTACAACCAGATGCGGCTGGTGGATCCCACCCTGCGCGGCCTGCCGGTGCAGAACCTCAAGGGGGCGATCGCCACCAAGGATCTCTACTTCAGCCAGCAGTAAGGAGCTTGCCATGAAAATTGCCATTCTTTCCGACCTGCACGGCAGCCTGAGTGCGCTGGAGCGGGTGCTGGACCAGCTTGCCCCCTGGCAGCCGGATCACTACCTGCTGCTCGGCGATCTGCTCAACCACGGCCCGCGCAACCCGGTGCCGCCGGGCTATGCCCCTGCGGCCGTGGCCGAGCGACTCAATACACTGGCTTCCCGCATCATGGCGGTACGGGGCAACTGTGATTCGGAAGTGGATCAGATGCTGCTGAATTTCCCCATCACAGCCCCTTACAACCAGATGCTGGTGGATGGTCGGCGCTGGTTCGTCAGCCACGGCCATCTTTATCGGCCTGCAGAGGTACCGCTGCCTGCCGGCAGCCTGTTCATCAGCGGTCACACCCATTTGCCCGTGTTGCAGCGTGAAGGGGAGCTGGTGCTGATGAACCCGGGATCCATCTGTTTTCCACGCGGCAACCTGGCGGCAAGTTATGGCCGTTACGAGGATGGGGTGCTCGGTATTCACGCCTGTGCGGACAGCGAAGAGCTGTTGCGGCTGGAACTGTAAAAGAGAAGGGATTGGGAGGGGCGTGCTGCGGAGCAGCCAGCCGTCATAACGGGGAAGTCAGGCCTTGATGCCGATGGAGCGGGTACCGGAGCGGGTATTGCCCTTGGCGTCATAGGTCAGGGAGTTGCGATCCCGCAGCTTGCTCAGGTAGCTGGCCAGCCGGCGGTTGGAGACGATGCTGAGCTCGAGCAGGCGCCCGTTCAGATCGTTCTGTTCCTGGCAGGCGTCGAGTTTTTCACGCAGGGTGCGCATCTGCTCGGGGTAGGCATTCAGTTGCTGTTTCAGGTCTGGCAGCAGCGCCATGGCCTTGTCCAGCTCTTCAATATCGGCAAGCAGCTTCTGCTTGCGCTCTGCCAGCTCGGGCAGCGCCAGCGCCTGGTGCTGCTTGAGCAGGTTGAACTCCTCCTCCAGCAAGCCTTGCATCTGGGAGAGGTAGTTGTCTTGAGTGTGCAGCAGCGAAGGTAAATCCATTATCCCAGCAACTTGTCGAGGTTGGATTCGAAGCTGAACATCTTCTTGGCCACAGCTTCGCTGTTGACCTGATATTCACCATTGGCCACGGCTTTCTTCAGGCTCTCGACCCGGCTTTCATTGCCGGTGGAAGCTGAGTTGAGGTTCTTCTGCATCTGTTGCAATTGCTGCGCCTCGCTGGTCAAGGAGACGGAGTCAGTCTTGACGGTCGCCGCACGGTTATCGGGGGACGAGGTTGCTGGTTTGGTATTGGCACCCTGGCTGCTCCCGGTATTTTGCAACCGGTTGTTCGCCAAGTTGTTGATATTGTTAATAGCCATAGTGTTTACCTTCGTCTGCTTTGCTGTTCGCTTACCTGTTTATCGGTGGTCATCGCCATAACTTTAGAAAAAAAGTGATCTGAAAAACACTCAGAAGGTGACCACCACGGAGCCAACAGCGTTGACTTTACCCTGCACCGTTTTGCCTGAGCGGATATTGACGAGCCTGATCATGTCTCCGAAGCTGCCATCTTGCAAGGCTCGGGCCATGGTTTTGATTTGCATGCTGCTATTTTCTGCGCTGAGAGTCACCTGATCGCCCTTGCAGACCACGCAGACCTGACTGAGCCGGATAGGCTGGCCTGGCTTGAGTTCGCGCTTGCTGCGCACGCCAATGAGCGCCGTGGTATCGCTGAGATAGTCGCCGCGGATCAGGGTCTGATCCTGATAGGCCTGCGTCAACACGCCTTCGCTCAGGATATCGCCCTTGGCCACCGGGGTGGAGACGGTCACATAAGGCTTCTGTATGCTGACCCGCACCGGCAGGTAGAGATCCCAGGGCTTCTCTTCCTCGCATTTGAGGTAGACGGTGGTATTGCGGCGGATCTCCATCTTGGCCGGCAGCGTGATGGCAAGATGTTCGTCGCAGCGACTCAATGGCAGGCGCTCATCGATGGAGGCTGCCTGCACCTGCACCTGGGCATCGAGCGGGACATCGAGCTGGCCGAGCACAAAATCCTGCGCCTTTTCTTGCAAGTAACTGGTCACCTCGGATGCCGTGGCGTGAGAAATGCCGCAAAACAGCAGTAAGGTGAGGAAAAGTCTACTAATCATTTTCGCTCGCTGGCCGATAAGTTGTTCACGTATATCACCATATTTAACTATGCTTGCTTCAGAATTCGTTCGCAGTGACATCGATAGTCTGACGCAAGCCAACACGCATGCATGATTAATGCCAAGCGTTTTTAGGGAGTGTTTATGGCCAGTATCCTGGACTCGGTCAACCAACGTACCCAGCTAGTTGGGCAAAACCGGCTGGAGTTATTGTTGTTTCGTCTTAACGGACGTCAAAGATTTGGCATCAACGTATTCAAGGTACGTGAAGTGTTGCAGTGTCCTCCCTTGACTGTCATGCCCAAGCTGAACTCCTGCATTCGCGGGGTGGCCCATATTCGCGGCCAAACCATCTCGGTGATCGACCTCAGCATGGCGATGGGCAAGCGTCCGATCGAAGATCTGACCAAGTGCTTCATCATCATTTCCGAATACAACCGCTCCATTCAGGGCTTCCTGGTGCACTCGGTCGAGCGCATCATCAACATGAACTGGGAATCCATCCTACCGCCGCCGAAAGGGGCGGGGCGCATCAACTACATGACGGCAGTGACCGAGGTCGACGGTGAGTTGGTCGAAATCCTGGACGTGGAACGCATTCTCAACGAAATCTCGCCGGTATCGACCGAGGTCAGCAAAGAGCTGGTGGAAGCCAGCGTGGAGCATCCGACCCTGGGACGTCCGGTGTTGGTGGCTGATGACTCCTCCGTTGCTCGCAAGCAGGTTCAGCGTGCGCTCGAAGCCATCGGCGTGCAGTGCGTATTGGCCAAGGATGGGCGTGAAGCGCTCAACATGTTGCTGGAGATGTCCAAAAACGGTCCCATCAAGGATCAGATCGCCTTGGTGATTTCGGACATCGAGATGCCGGAAATGGATGGTTATACTTTTACCGCCGAGATCCGCAACAATCCCAATCTCAAGGACTTACATGTTATTCTGCACACATCCCTCAGTGGGGTGTTCAATCAGGCCATGGTGCAGAAAGTTGGTGCGAACAATTTCATTGCCAAATTCCAGCCGGATGAATTGGCCAAGGCCGTACAAGGCGCACTCTAATCAAGAAGAACAAACTGCATGAAGACACTTTCGGACGACTTATACAAACAATTCAGCAATTTTCTGGCGGTACAGAGCGGAATCGTGCTGGGTGACAACAAACAGTATCTGGTCAAGAGTCGGCTTTCACCCTTGATGACTCAGTTTGGTATTGAGAGTCTGTCTGATCTGGTTACTCGAGCGATGAGTGTGCGTGAGCGTGACCTGAAAATGGCAGTGGTTGATGCCATGACTACCAACGAAACCTTGTGGTTTCGCGATACTTACCCCTTCCAGCTGCTGACGGACAAGATATTTCCCGAGCTCGGCAAGAGTGGCAGACCGATCAAGATCTGGTCTGCTGCCTCCTCTTCTGGGCAGGAGCCGTATTCTATTGCCATGACGGCCCTGGAACAGCAGGTAAAAAAACCAGGCACCTTGCCAGGTGGGGTACAGATCGTCGGGACTGATATTTCCAGCACCATGCTCAATCAGTGCAAGGAAGGGGTGTACGACAGTCTGGCGCTGGCTCGCGGTCTGTCGCCCGAGCGCAAGAAGCTGTTCTTCGAACCTTACGGCGACAACAAGATGCGGGTGGTGGAGCGTGTCAGAAAATTGACCACCTTCCGGCCATTGAACCTGCTGGAAAGTTACAGCCTGCTTGGCAAGTTCGACATCATCTTCTGTCGCAACGTGCTCATCTATTTTGCACCGGAAGTGAAGTCGAAGATCCTCAACCAGTTTGCTGCCAGCCTCAATCCCGGCGGCTATCTGATGCTGGGGGCTTCTGAGTCGCTGGCCGGGTTGACCGACAGGTTCGAGATGATCCGGTGCAACCCCGGCATCGTCTACAAGGTTAAATGATCCCCGCCTAAATCCCTCTTTGGCACACCTCTTGCTAACAATTTATCAAGCAGGAGGTGTGCTATGGCAATTTCATTCGACAAGGCATTTGGTATTCATCAATACACGCTGAGCGTTCGCTCCAAGCGTGCAGAGGTGTTGTCCAGCAACATTGCCAACGCGGACACGCCGGGCTTCAAGGCTCGGGATATCAACTTCTCGCAAGCATTGGAAGAGGCCCAGCAACAACAGGGCTTTGGCCTTGCCACGACCAGTGAGAAGCATTTCGCCCTGCAGATGGATGCGCCAGGCGTTACGCAATATCGCAATCCCCTGCAGCCCGATACCGGTGATGGCAACACGGTCGACGTGCAGCAGGAGCGCAGCGAGTTTTTGCGCAACAGCCTTGAATACCAGACCTCCCTTGAATTTATGAACAGCAAGATCAGCGGCCTGCTGAAGGCCTTGAAAGGAGAACAGTGATGAGTTTGTTCAAGGTCTTTGACATTGCAGGCTCGGCCATGAGTGCACAGTCTGTTCGCCTCAATACGGTAGCCAGCAACATGGCCAACGCCGACAGCGTCAGCTCCAGCGTGGAAAAAACTTACCATGCCAGGCGGCCAATTTTTGCCGCCCAGCTGGATCAGGCCATGTCGGACAAGCAGGCGTCGGCCGGGGTTGAAGTTAAGGGGATTGTCGAGAGCGAGGCACCTTTGCTCAAGGAGTACAACCCTAATCACCCCATGGCGGATAAAGACGGCTTCATCTTCAAACCCAACGTCAACATGGTGGAAGAGATGGCGGACATGATCAACGCCTCGCGCAGCTATCAAACCAATGTGCAGGTTGCAGACTCTGCCAAGAAGATGCTGCAGCAGACGCTCAACCTCGGCAAGTCCTGACAGGGGGACGCATAGATGGCAGATACAACCAGTGGCGTGAACGGCATCGGCCGTACGACCACCCAGACCACGGGCACGACGTCGACGCCCAAGAAGGAGCTGGATCAGGAGTCGTTCCTGAAGCTGCTGACCATGCAGCTCTCCTATCAGGATCCGTTCAAGCCGGTGGACAACGCCCAGATGCTTTCCCAGATGACCTCCATGTCGACGTCACAGGGGATCAGCAGCCTCTCCAACCAGATTGGCAGCCTCAATAGCCTGATGACTTCCAGTCAGGCGCTGCAAGCCTCGGCGCTGGTGGGACAAAACGTCTTGCTGCAGAGCAATGTGGGTTACCTGGAAAAAGACGGCTCTTTGCCGGGTGTGGTCGCCGTGGGTACAGAAAACAAGTATTCGAACGTCAAGATCACCATCGAAGACGAGAGCGGGCAGGTCATCAAGGAGTTTCCGCTGGAAGGTGACCAGAAGGGCAACGTCGAAATCGTCTGGGATGGCAAGGACAAAGACGGCAACCCGGCCAAAGAGGGCAAATACACCCTCAAGGCAAACGGTACTGTGGACGGGAAGTCGGAGAGTGTCCCGATCTTTGCCTATGGCAAGGTCGACAGCGTGATCCTGGGTACGGCAAGCAATCCGACTCAGCTCAATTTGAAAGGCCTCGGTACAACAAGCCTGAACAGTATCTTGCAGATTGCAGGTACGGTGAAAACACCATCAACCCCCACGCCAACAGCATCGATCTAAGGAGCTGGATATGTCATTTAACAATGCCTTGAGCGGTGTCAACGCGGCACAAAAAGATCTGAACGTTACCGCCAACAACATTGCCAACGTCAATACCACGGGCTTTAAAGAGTCTCGTGCCGAGTTTGCGGATGTATACGCCAACTCCATCTTCGTCAATGCCAAGACCCAGGTCGGCAACGGTGTGGCAACGGGTGCGGTGGCACAGCAGTTTCACCAGGGGGCACTGCAGTTCACCAACAACGCCCTTGATTTGTCCATTCAGGGCAACGGCTTTTTCGTGACGTCGGACGGTCTGACCAACCTGGATCGTACTTTTACCCGGGCCGGCGCCTTCAAGCTGAATGAAAACAGCTATATGGTCAACAACCAGGGCAACTATCTGCAAGGTTATGAAATCAACACGGATGGGACGCCCAAGGCGGTCAGCATCAACGCCACCAAACCGATTCAAATACCGGATCGAGCGGGTGAGCCCAAAATGACCGAGTTGGTGGAAGCCAGTTTCAACCTGAGTATCGAGTCGAAAACCAAACCAACGTCACCGGCTGCGTTTGATCCGACCAACTCGGCTACCTTTGCCCACTCAACCTCGGTGACGATATATGATTCGCTTGGTGCCCCCCATGTGATCACCAAATATTTTGTCCGCCATGAGGATCCGGCTGCCCCGGGAACACCGCTGACACCGGGTACCTGGAGCATGTACATGTATGAAGGGAACAAGCCCATCGATATCGCCGGTGGTTCACCCAGCCCGGCTGCAGGTATCCCCACTGGCGTGAAGATGACGTTTACCTCCGGCGGTAAACTGGATCCCACGCTGACTGTCCCATTAGATCCGATCAAAACCGTCGCCCTTGGCACGACGGCCGGGATCATCAACAACGGTGCCGATCCCACCCAGACATTGGAGATCCGTCTCGGTGATGTCACTCAATACAGCTCGCCTTTCAACGTCACCAAACTGACCCAGGATGGTGCCACCGTTGGTAATCTGACCAAGGTCGAGATTACGCCGGACGGTATTGTGTCGGCGACCTACAGCAATGCGACGACATTGAAGGTTGCCATGGTGGCACTTGCCAAATTCGCCAACTCGCAAGGATTGACCCAGGTCGGTGATACCTCCTGGCGCCAGTCTCTGCTGTCTGGCGATGCGCTGCCCGGCACCCCCAACTCGGGCACCTTGGGTAGCATCAAGTCCTCTGCGCTGGAGCAATCCAACGTGGATTTGACCTCCCAGCTGGTCAACCTCATCACCGCGCAGCGCAACTTCCAGGCCAACTCCCGTTCGCTGGAAGTGAACAGCTCCCTGCAGCAGACCATACTGCAGATCCGCTAATCATCCTCTTGTTAACAAAGGGCGCTTCGGCGCCCTTTTTCATGGGTATTTGCCGCCTTGGCGACCCGAGGTAATGGGGATTGGCATTCAAATTGCAGTTCCTCTGTCAGAGTCATCAGTTTGACGGAGGATCCCATGGATCACCTGCTATACATCGCCATGTCGGGCGCCAAGGAGAGCATGAACAGCCTGGCTGTTCGAAGCAACAACCTGGCCAACGCCAATACCACCGGCTTCAAGTCCGACTTCGAGCAGGCGCGCAGCATGCAGGCGTTTGGCGAGGGGCTGCCCACCCGGGTGTTCGCCATGGCGGAGCGGCCAGGCCAGAACCTGCAGCATGGCATGCTGATGACCACGGGTCGGGATCTTGACGTTGCCGTCGACGGCCAGGGCTGGATTGCGGTGCAGGATCCCAAGGGCGGCGAAGCCTATACCCGCATGGGCAATCTGCAGCTGAGCGCGACCGGCAACCTGCAAACCTCCACCGGGTTGAACGTGGTGGATGACGGCGGTCAGCCCATCGTGCTGCCGCTGCCGATGGAGAAAATTGAAATCAACCGGGACGGCACCATCAGTGGCCGTCCGGAAGGGGCTGCCGCCAACCTGCCGGAGAATTTCCAGCGCATCAAGCTGGTCAATCCGGCGGTGGATGCGGTGGAGAAGGGGCAGGACGGCCTGTTCCGTCGCAAGGATGGCCAGAATGAAGCGGCATCGGCCACTGTCGGCCTTATCGCCGGTTCCCTCGAGGGGAGCAACGTCAACGTGGTCGATGAAATGACCAACCTTATTCGGTTGCAACGTCAGTTTGAAACCCAGGTCAAAATAATGAAGACCGCGGAAGAGAATGACGAGGCTCAAACCCAGCTGCTGCGTATCAGCTAACCAAGGAGTTTTACATGAACCCTGCACTCTGGATCAGCAAGACCGGCTTGGATGCACAGCAGACCAACATTTCGGTTACCTCGAACAACCTGGCGAACGCCAGCACCGTGGGTTACAAAAAATCCCGGGCCATCTTCGAGGATCTGCTCTATCAAAACATCAACCAGCCCGGTGGCCGTTCATCGGCCGACACCGAGCGCCCTTCCGGCCTGATGCTGGGGGCCGGTGCCAAGGTGGTGGCCACCCAGAAGAACCACAGCCAGGGCAACGTGCAAACCACGGACAACTCGCTGGATCTGATGATAAGCGGCCGCGGCTACTTCGAGATCCAGCTGCCCGATGGCAGCGCGGCCTATACCCGCAACGGCCAGTTCACCCTCAACAGTGAAGGGACCATCGTCACACCGGGCAACGGTTACCCGTTGCAGCCGGAGATCCAGATCCCGGAGAACGCCCAGAGCGTGACGATTGGCGAGGATGGTCAGGTGTCGGTGCAGCTCAAAGGGGATGGCGCCTCCCAGGTGGTGGGCCAAATCAATACCACTGATTTCGTCAACGCCTCGGGCCTGCAGCCCATGGGCGAGAACATGTTCGTCGAGACCCAGTCCAGCGGTGCGCCGGTGCAGGGTGTCGCCGGGACGGACGGACTGGGGGTGATCAAGCAGGGCATGCTGGAGACCTCCAACGTCAACGTGACCGAAGAGCTGGTGAACCTGATCCAGGCCCAGCGGGTGTACGAGATGAATTCCAAGGTTCTCTCGGCGGTGGATGGCATGATGTCCTTCCTGATCCAGCGCACATAAGTAGGAGGCGCATGATGAAAGCGATATGGATGCTGGGACTGCTGGCGTTGGGGGGCTGCAGCAGCACGCCCAATACCGCCAAGCCCGATGATCCCGAGTTTGCCCCCGTTTACGGGGAGTCGGAGCCGGTCTCGGTCAGACCGACCGGTGCCATCTTCCAGCCCGATCAGGTCAACGGCATCTATTCGGACATCAAGGCGCACAAGGTGGGCGACATCATCACCATAGAGCTGGCTGAGTCCACTTCCGCCTCCAAGAAGGCCAATACCCAGAGTGGCAAGGATAACAAATTCACCATGAATCCGGCTGTGTTGGGCGGTGTGCCGGTGACGGCCGGTCCCTACGATCTGTCGGCTTCCATCAGCCAGAACGGCGCCTTCAAGGGGCAGGCCAAGGCGGATCAGAGCAACAGCCTGCAGGGCAACATCTCCGTCAGCGTGGCCAAGGTTCTGCCCAACGGCAACCTGCTGGTGCGCGGCGAGAAGTGGATCATGCTCAACAACGGCAACGAATATATCCGGATCACCGGCATGATCCGCCCCGAGGATGTGACCACCGACAACAGCGTCTCATCCCAGAAGGTGGCCAATGCGCGCATCCATTACGGTGGCACCGGTGATCTGGCCAATACCCAGGAACAGGGGTGGCTCACCAGCTTTTTCAATGGCCCCTGGTGGCCGCTCTAGGAGGTGTTATGAAGTCGCTCCGTCTTGTTGCCCTGTTCTGCTGCCTGTTGCCCCTGGGGATGGCCCATGCCTCCCGGATCAAGGACATCAGCTCGGTGGAAGGGGTACGTAGCAACCAGCTGATCGGCTACGGTCTGGTGGTCGGTCTGCCGGGCACGGGTGAGAAGAGCAACGCCTTCACCGAGCAGACCTTTCGCACCATGCTGAACAATTTCGGCATCAAGGTGCCGGACAACATCAAGCCGAAGATCAAAGACGTGGCACCGGTGGCCATTCATGCGGATCTGCCGCCGTTTGCCAAGCCGGGCCAGACCATAGACGTCACCGTGTCGGCCATCGGCGAGGCCAAGAGCCTGCGTGGCGGCACCCTGCTGCAAAGCTTCCTCAAGGGGCTGGATGGCCGGGTCTATGCGGTGGCGCAGGGCAGTCTGGTGGTTGGCGGGCTGGGGGCCGAGGGGGCCGACGGCTCCAAGGTGGTGATCAATACCCCGACCGTGGGCCGCATTGCCAATGGGGCCACTGTGGAGCGGGAAGTCCCGAACTCCTTCAGCCAGGGGGATACCATCACCTTCAACCTGAACCGCCCCGACTTCACCACGGCGCGCCGACTGGCGGACGTGGTCAACGATCTGGTTGGCCCCAATACGGCGCAGGCGCTCGATGCCACCTCGGTCAAGGTTTACGCACCGCGGGACCCAGGCCAGCGCGTTTCCTACCTCGCCACCATCGAGAACCTGGAGGTGGACCCGGCCAGCGAGGCAGCCAAGATCATCGTCAACTCCCGTACCGGCACCATCGTCATCGGCAGCCAGGTGCGGCTCAAACCGGCGGCCATCAGCCATGGCGGCTTGACGGTCACCATCGCGGAAAATCAGCAGGTGTCCCAGCCCAATCCGCTCTCGGGCGGGCAGACGGCGGTCACCAACAACTCCACTATCAACGTGCAGCAGGAGCAGGGGCGCATGTTCAAGCTGGATACCGGGGCTACCCTGGATGATCTGGTGCGGGCGGTGAATCAGGTCGGGGTGGCCCCCGGCGATCTGATGGCGATCCTGGAGGCGCTGCAACAGGCCGGTGCCATCGAAGGCCAGCTGGTCATACTGTAATAAAGCGGCAAGGGGTTGCCACGGGCGGCAATGAGGTAAGCAAAATGGCAGAGTTAGATACCAACAGCGGCGTGAATCTGGGCATGGTGCAGGATATCCAGAACCTGGATCGCCTGCGCCAGCTAAGCCAGAGCAAGGAGGGCAAGGCGGATGCGCTCATGGCGGCGTCTCGCCAGTTTGAGTCCATTTTTACCCAGACCCTATTTCAAAGTATGCGCCAGGCCAACCAGGTATTGACCCAGGACAGCCCCTTCAACAGCAGCTACACCCAGTTCTATGAGGGGATGCTGGACGAACAGCGGGTCGCCGACATGTCGAGCAAGGGTGGCATTGGCCTGGCTGCCATGGTGGCCAAGCAGCTCTCGCCGGAGACCTTTACCCACCACGATGGGCGGGTGCTCAAGATGCCGCAGCGTACCGAGCGGGTCTATAAACCCTATCAAGCGCCCACCTCTGCCACCAACGATCTCATCTCAGCTTCAAAAGTTGGCAAAGATTTTGCTGACAAGGAGATGAGTGGCGATGTGCAGCCTTTGGCAACGGCTCATCGCAGTCGCCGCACCATACCGCCGATGGGGCCTGCGCAAGTGGGGCACGGCATTCGCGGCGCCAAGGCGCTCGATGAAACGACACAGGTGTTTGACACCCCTGAAGAGTTTGTCAACCGGCTGATGCCGCTGGCCAAGAAGGCGGCCGACAAGCTGGGATTGAGCCCGGCAGTACTGGTGGCCCAGGCGGCGCTGGAAAGTGGCTGGGGCAAGCGGGTGATCAAGAACGGGGAGGGGCAGGTGACCCACAACCTGTTCGGCATCAAGGCCGATCCGCGCTGGGAAGGGCCCAAGACGGTGGTCAGCACCCTGGAATACGAGAAAGGAGTGGCATCGCGCCAGAAGGCGGCGTTTCGCTCCTACGAGTCGTTCGAGGAGAGCTTCAACGACTATGTCGATTTCCTGACCTCGGGTTCCCGCTACAAGGGAGCCCTGGCCAAGGTGGACAGTCCGGACCGTTATTTCGAAGCCTTGCAACAGGCTGGATATGCCACCGACCCGCACTACGCCAGGAAACTGAAACAGGTATTGCGCAGTGATGCCATTGCCGGCTACTCCGCGACCAACAATACAGAAATGGAGCTGTAAGTCATGGCAAGCGATCTGCTTGGAATTGGTACCTCGGGTGTGATGGCCCAGCAGCGACTGCTGCAGACCACCAGTAACAACATCGTCAACGTCAATAGCCAGGGCTATGTGCGTGAACGGACCCTGATCTATACCAATGCCAACGGACTCGGTACCGGCGACATGCTGACCGAGCGGGTCATCAACGCCTATGCCCAGGGGGAGGTCAGGCGCGACACGTCCGCCTTCTATGCCTCCTCCACACGTTATCAGCAGCTCGCCAACACCGACAGCCTGCTGGGAGACACCAGCAACAGCGTCGGCGCCGCCATCAGCTCCTATTTCGAGGGCTTCCATACCGCCAACGAAGCCCCTGCCGACATCTCCGGCCGCAAGACCACCCTGAGCCAACTCAGTGGCATGGTAAACCGCTTTCACACCCTGTCGGCCCAGTTGGACAAGCAGACCGACACCATCAACACCACCATCGGTGATGAGGCCAAGCGGGTGAACAGCCTGATCAACAGCATCAACGATCTGAATCAGGCCATCATTCGCACCCAGGGCACGCCGGAAGAGAACCTGATGCTGTTCGACCAGCGCGACGAGGCCATTCGCCAGCTTTCCGAGAAGATGGAGATCCGCACCGTGCCGCAGGACAACGGCAGCATGCTGGTCAACATGAGCACCGGCCACTCCCTGGTACTCAACGGCAGCGTTGCCCAGTTCAGCGTGGTGCCGGGCAATCCCGATGCCCGTGAGCCCGAGTTGCAGCTGAACATGGACCCCAACAAGATCACCCTGAACAACAAGGATATTGGTGGCGGTCTCGGCGGTCTCTTCTCCGCCCGCAACGATCTGGAACCGTCCAAGCGCGAACTGGGTCAATTGGCGGCCGCCATGGCCGATGCCATGAACCAGCAAAACCGGTTGGGGATGGATCTGGACAACGAGCTGGGGGGGGATCTCTTCTCCCTCGGCTCGAGCGATGGTCTGGCCTACAGCCAGAACACCGGCAGCGGCGCCGCCAAGGTGAGCTTCGTGCCCGGCAAGGGCACGGAAGTGACCACCTTCGACTACGAAGTGCAGTTCAGCAGCGCTACCGGTTACGAGGTGTTCTCGGTGGACAAGGATGGCAACCGCACTTCGCTGACCACAGGTACTACGCCGCCAGCCACTGTGCAGGTGGCGGGTCACGGCATCCAGATCGATCTCTCCGGCACCCCGGCGGCGGGGGATAAGATCCTGCTGCAACCGACCAAGCGGGCGGCAGCCGGCCTGGGTCAGCTGGCAACCCGGGCCGAAGATCTGGCGCTGGCATCGCCGCTCAAGGCCGACAAAGGCAAGAACAACTTCGGTGCGGGCGAGATCAAGCTCAATGGCATCACCAATACCGGTGCCGGCTCCGGCTTTGGCACCAACAGCCTGAATCCGGCCTCACCCCAGGTAGTGAAGATAGACGGCAGCGGCAACTACGAGGTCTATGCGGCGGACGGTACCACGCTGATTGGGGTAGCCCCCGCTTCCAGCAAGGGGCAGAACCTGATGGCCGCCCTCGAGAGTCCGCTGGGCGGGCCCAAGGTCTACGCCACCCCGGCCCAGACTCCGGGTTATGAGTTCAGCATCACTGGCCAGGTAAAGGCCAAGGACAGCTTTACCCTCAGCTACAACACCGACGGTTTTGCCGACAACGCCAACGGGCTGGCACTGGCGGATCTGCAGAACAAGGATCTGGTGCGCAAGAGCAGTAACGCTGGCACCAGCAACGACAAGATGACCTTCAACGAGGCTTACTCCAGCCTGGTGACCGGGGTGGGCAATACCACCAGCCAGGCCAAGAGCCAGCTCAAGGCCGACGAAACGAAATTGATCCAGAGCAAGGGCATTTTCGAGAGTGTCTCCGGCGTCAGTCTGGAAGAGGAGGCGGCCAACCTGATCCGTTATCAGCAGTCCTATGCCGCCTCCGCCCAGATTGTCAGCACCGCCAAGACCATTTTCGATACCCTGTTGTCATCAGTGAGGTAAATCGATGCGTATCACCACCAACATGGTCTATGACCGCAACCTCTCCTCGCTGAACGGCGCCAACGAACGGCTGAGCACGGCTTATGAGCAGCTGATGACCGGCAACAAGTTCAAGACGGCGGGGGAAGACCCCTCCGGCATGAGCCAGAAGCTGGCGCTGACCAAGGAGATCGATCTCTTCAAGCAGTACGGGGTCAACGGCAGCCTGCTGGAAAACAGCCTGGGCCACGAGGAGACGGTGCTGACCGCCCTCAACACCGCCATGACCAGTGCCCAGACCCTGATCCAGAAGTCAAATAATTCAGCTATGGATTTAGAAGAACGCAAGGCTATCGCCAGCGAACTGGAGGGGCTGCAAAAGCAGATGTTCGACCTGATGAACAGCAAGAACTCCCAGGGCGAATATATTTTCGGCGGCAACCAGAGCAAGACCCAGCCCTTCATAAAGGATGCCAGCGGCAATTATGTCTTTCAGGGGGATACCGGCCAGCGCAACATTCAGGTGTCGCCGACGGTGCAGATCCCTGCCAACGATTCCGGCTTCAATCTGTTCGAGATAGTGCCGACCCGCAGAACCAGCAGCGCGGGGAGCGCCAATATTCAGGTCGGGGTGGCCGATCAGGGCAACTTCGACAGCTTCTATCGCAACAACTATGATTCCTCACTCGCCAGCAACCAGTATACGGTGAACACCATCGCCGGTACGCCGGATACCTATGAGATCAGGGATGGCGGCGGTGCCTTGCTGCAAAGCGGTGACTATGTGGCGGGCAACAAGATCCCCTTCAACGGGCTGGAGCTGACCCTGTCGCTGCCGGCGGGGGGCGCGGCGCAAAACTTCGTGCTGGATCCACCCCAGAACAACAACATCCTCGATGGCATGTCCGATTTCATCACGGCGCTGCGGGATCCCAACATCACGCCGGATACCTTCCAGCTGAAGGTGGCGGACGCCACCGCCCACATGAAGAATGCCCGCCAGAACATGGATCAGGGGTTAGGGGGAGTTGGCAGTCGGTTGAATAGCCTGGAGCAGGTGATGGGCTCAAACGAAGGGCTGAGCACCTTGAACCAGCAGGCGAGGGCCAAGGTCTCCGAAACGGATCTCTATGAGGTGATTGCCACCCTGTCAAAAGAGGATGCGGCACTGAGCGCCACCCAGCTCTCCTTCAGCAAGATCAGCAAGCTAACCCTGTTCGACTACATTCGTTGATCGGTCACCCATCGCTCGCGGCGCTGATGGCTGCGAGCGATGGTTACCCGCTTGGCCCCTGTTCTCCCCGCTCGTTTATCCTCATTCAACTCCCCATGCCGGCCAATTGTAACAAGCTGTTGCCACGGGCTATTTAGCGCATTGCGACGGGTTGACTCCTATTGAGCATTCGATAATCATGCAGCCCGCACAACAGAGGGTTGTGCGCATATTTGCAGCATCTCGTTAGGCGAGGCTCCTGTATAAACACAGGCCACTGATCTCACGACGTCCAGAGACGCCCAAGATCAGGACAGTTTTCATCGGATTAAGGTGTAAACCCAAGTGGCTTCCGGCATGCCGGATACGTTATGCAGTGCTAAAGCTGGTACGTGGGGATGATGACACGCCGGACGGCGTCATTTCCTGCCTATTACTCGTCAATCAAATTGCTGTTTTCTTTCAGACGGCGACGGATCACCGTTCGCGCTCAGGCTTGCCTGAAATCACATGAGGTCATTTGTGATGAAGAAAACACAGACTCTACTCAATCGTCACCAACTGCTCGATCTGGCTGCCCTGCAGGGCTGGCTGGAGCACAACCTGGATCCGGTTCAGCGTGCCGATCAGCTGCTGACCCTGCGTCCGGAAGAGCTCAACTGCATCTTCGATACCCTGCCCACTGCCGATGGGGCGGCGCTGCTCAGTTCGCTCTCGGCAGACTGTGCCGGGCGTCTGCTGATGCGGCTGCATGCCAGCATCGTCAGCGTGTTGCAGGGGGCCATGCCCCGCCGCGACATGCTGGCCATTCTGCGTCGGCTGGGCAGCAGTGATCGCACCATGCTGCTTGCCCGCTTCCCGGAGCAGGTGCAGTCCACCTTCTACTCCTTGCTCGACTGGCCGACCGAATCGGTGGGCGCCAACATGCGCCACGAATTCCTGGCCATCGGCGATCAGGAGACGGTGGGCAGCGCCAAGCAGCTGATCCACGATGCCTGGGACAACGCCCAGCTGTTCCAGAACCTCTATGTGGTCAACAACGACCACCGCCTGCTTGGCAGCATCTCGCTCAAATCCCTGCTGATTGCCGACCCGCAACTGCCGGTGAGCGAGTTGATGGACCGGGAGACGGTGCGCATCAACGCTCGGGCGGATCAGGAACTGGCTGCCCGCCTGCTGATTGACCGCGACATCTCGACCCTGCCGGTCGAGGATCAGGGCAAGCTGGTGGGGATCTTCCACGTGGACGATGCCGCCGACATCCTGGAGCTCGAATCCACCGAGGATGCGGAGATGCAGGGTGGCTCCTCGCCGCTCGACACTCCCTATCTGCAGGCGACCCCCTGGCAACTGTGGCGCAAGCGGGTGGGCTGGCTGCTGATCCTGTTCGTGGCCGAAGCCTATACCGGTACCGTGCTGCGGGCGTTTGAAGAGCAGCTGGAAGCGGCCATCGCGCTGGCCTTCTTCATTCCGCTCCTGATCGGCACCGGCGGTAACAGTGGTACCCAGATCACCACCACCATAGTGCGAGCCATGGCGGTCGGGGAGGTGAGCCTGCGCAACCTCGGCACCGTGCTGAAAAAAGAGATCTCCACCGGTCTGCTCATCTCGGCCGCCATCGCGCTGGCCGCCTGGGTACGGGCCTGGAGCCTAGGGGTTGGTCCCGAGATCGGCATGGTCGTTACCCTGACCATCATCGCCATCGTGCTGTGGAGCGCCACCGTCGCTTCTGTGATCCCCATGGTGCTGCGCCGATTCCGCATCGACCCGGCCGTGGTGTCAGCCCCCTTCATCGCCACTCTGGTGGATGGTACCGGTCTTATCATCTACTTCGAAATCGCCAAGCTGCTGCTGCCCGAGCTGCAGTAAGCCGCCATCCGGAAAATGCAAAAGGCAGCCCGTGGGCTGCCTTTTTTGTTTCGCCGAGCCGGCGTCAGCCGAGCTGGAACAACAGTGGCCAGCCCTGCTCCTGACAGTAGCGGTGTTCTTTCTCCAGATTTTGCATCAGCAATTTGTTCTCGTCGCACCAGTCCAGTGGCAGGGTGACCACCAGCTGATCGCCGGCGGCCTGCACATGCCAATCGGGCAGCAGGTTGTCCTGGCGCCTGTGGTGGGCGGCGACTGCGAGGCGCAGGATGCGGATGCAGCGCAGGACCGTCTGTTCATCGTGGTTGGGCAGGGAAGGGAGCTCGGAGAGCTTGAGCCCCTTGCGGTGAAAGCGTACCAGCGCGGCCAGCAGGGCCTGATCGTCCTGGTTGAAGCCGGGCAGGTCGGTGTGCTGCAGGATATAGGCGGAATGTTTGTGAATGCCGCTGTAGTTGATGGCAAGGCCGATCTCGTGCAGTCGCGCCGCCCAGCCGAGGATAGCGCGATAGGGCTCTTCCGTCATCTCCCAGGGGCCGCTGAGCAGATCGAACAGGGTCAGCACGCTCTGTTCGACCCGGCCAGCCTGACGCTTGTCGATGCGATAGTGGGTGGAGAGCGCGAGGGCGGTGCGCTCGCGGATATCGTGATGCTGTAGGCGCTCCTCGAACTCGTACAGCAGCCCCTCACGCAGGGCGCCATCGGAATAGTCCATCCGCTCTATGGGCAGCGAGGTGAAGAGCCCAAGCAGGATGGCCACTGCGGCGGCAAATACCTCCTGACGCTCCTCGGTGAGGCCGGCCAGCTTGAGATCGCTGACCCGCTTGTGCCTGATCATCTCCTGCTTGAGCCGCTCCAGCCCGGCCAGGGTGATGGCGCCATCGGTCCACTCTTCCCCCTGCAACACATCGCGCACGGTGCGAATGGAGCCGGAGCTGCCGAGACAGCTCTGCCAGCCCAGCTTGCGGTACTGGTTGATGATGGGGGCTAGCTGGTGCTGGGCTTCCAGCACGGCATTGTTGAAGGCTTTTTCGCTCAGCTTGCCGTTGGCAAAGAAGCTCTGGGTGAAGCTGACGCACCCCATCTTGCGGCTGGTGAGCGCCTTGTGATCGAAGCCCTCGCCGATGATGAGCTCGGTGCTGCCGCCGCCAATGTCCACCACCAGTACCTGGCCCTCGATGTGCTGGGTATGGGCGACCCCCTGATAGATGAGGCGCGCCTCTTCCTGGCCGCTGATGATCTCGATGGGGTGGTTGAGCACCTTGGCCGCCTCGCTCACGAACTCGCGGGCGTTGCTGGCTCGGCGCAGGGTATAGGTGCCGGCGATGCGGATCTGATCCGGCTTGATGTTGGTCAGCCGCTCGGCAAACAGGGCGAGGCAGTCGAGGCCCCGGGTCATGGCTTCGGCAGACATGCGGCGCTGGCCGTCCATTCCCTCTGCCAACCGGACTCGTTCTTTTATCCGATCGACGATCTGCAGCCGTCCTTCGGTGAGGCGGGCGATGACCATGTGAAAGCTGTTCGAGCCGAGATCGACGGCGGCGTACAGGCTATTGTCCATTGTTTGACTCTATGCGTTTGAGGTAGTCGTAAATCGCGACCTGGGAACGGATCTTGCGACGGTTGCCCCGCTTCACGTATTCGTTCTTCTGGTCGGCATCGATGACCCGCGCCTTGCAGGTGTCACTCAGTTGTAGCTCGAGAATGTCGAGGATGCGCTGCTTGAGCCGCTCGTCATAGATGGGGGTACCCACCTCGATACGGCCGTCGATGTTGCGGCTCATCCAGTCGGCGCTGGAGATATAGAGCTGGGGATTGCCCTTGTTGTGGAACACCATCACCCGCGGATGCTCGAGGAAGCGGTCGATGATGCTGATCACCCTGATGTTGTCACTGAGGCCCGGCACGCCCGGACGCAGAGCACACATGCCGCGGATGATCATCTGGATGGGCACCCCGGCCTGACCGGCGGCATAGAGCCGGTTGATGAGGTCTCTGTCCACCAGGTTGTTGATCTTGAGGGTGATGCCGCTCGGCTGGCCCGCCTTGGCGTTGGAGAGCTCGTTGTCGATGAGCCGGTAGAGCTGGCGGCGGCTGTTGATGGGGGAGACCAGCAGGTGGTTGAACTTGTAGCGCCGATAAGGGTATTCGATGTACTCGAACACCCCCTCCACCTCGGCGGTGATGTCCGGGTGGCGGGTCAGCAGGGAGAAATCGGTATAGATCTTCGCCGTCTTCTCGTTGAAGTTGCCGGTGCCGATGTGGGCGTAGCGCACCGCCTCACCCTGCTCGTGGCGGGTGATGAGGCAGAGCTTGGAGTGGATCTTGAGGCTCGGCACCCCGAACACCACCTTGACGCCGGCATCGGTCAGGATGTTGGCCCAGTCGATGTTGGCCGCCTCGTCGAAGCGGGCGCGCAGCTCCACCACCACGGTCACCTTCTTGCCATTGTTGGCGGCGTCGATGAGGGAGTGGATGATCCGCGACTTCTTGGCCACCCGGTAGATGTTGATGCGAATGGCGCTGACCGCCGGATCAAACGCCGCCTGGCGCACCAGCTCGGTGAAGTGGTGGAACTTGTGGTACGGGTAGTAGAGCAGTATGTCCTGCTTGGTGATGGCGTCGAAGGCGTTGACGAAGCCGTCAAAATCGCGGCAATCCAGCGCCGGCAGCTTGGGGTTTTCCAGATAATCCCGGCCCACGTTGGGGAAGCCGATGAAATCCTTGAAGTTGTGATAACGGCCGCCCGGCATGATGGCGTCGTAGGAGCTGATTTGCAGCTTGAGCTTCAGGAAGCTGATCATCGCCGCCGGCATCTCCCGCTCGTAGACGAAGCGTACCGGCATGGCGGTGAGACGCTGCTTCAAGCCGTCACTCATCTTGTCCACCAGGCTCAGATCCAGCTGGTCGGAGAGATCGTATTCGGCATCCCGGGTCAGCTTGACCGCGTAGGCGGCTATCTCGTCGTAGTCGAAGAAGCCCTTGAAGATCTCGTCGAGACAGAAGCGGATGACGTTGTCGAGGATGATGATCTGTTTCTTGCGGCGGGTGCCCTCCGGCGGCAGCTGGAAGAAGCGGGGCAGATCGTCGGTCGGTACTTCCACCAGCGCGTACTGGATCACCTGACCGTTCTTCTTCATCTCGATGGCCAGATAGGTGTACTCGTCTTTCAGGAACTTGACCGGGTTGACCTCTTTGTTGAGCAGGATCGGGATGATGTGGCGCAGCACCTTCTCCTTGAAGAAGACCCGCAGCCACTGCTGGATGGACTCGGAGAGCTGGTACTCGTTGACCAGGAAGATGTTGTGGCGGGCGAGCGCTATCAACAGCTCCTTGTAGGTGTTGTCGAACGCCTCGCCGAGCGCCATTACCTTCTGCTGGATAGCGCGCAGCAGCACTTTGGCCTCGTCGTCGCCGCCGTGCACTTCGTTGATCAGGATGCGGCGCTTGACGTCCGATACCCGCACTTTAAAGAACTCGTCCTGGTTGGAGGAGAAGATCCCGAGGAAGCGGACCCGCTCGATGAGCGGGACCGTCTTGTCCATTGCCTCTTGCAACACCCGTTCATTGAATGAGAGCCAACTCAGCTCCTTCTCTTCATACTGCTTGTCGGTGCTCATGTGATGCCTCTGTGGTCAGGTCGCGTCTGCGCGGCAGTTATGGCGTGGAAATATGACAGATTGATGACCATCCGCTCAGTCGATGATGGCCTGATCGATGTCGACCACCAGATCGTCCGACAGCGACTCCAGCGCGCTGATGAGATCCCCCAGTTCGAGTCGGGGCGGCAGCGCCACCAGAGCATGGGCGTAGAAGAGCGGGGAGCCGGAGTGGGGGGCCGGCTCGCAGCCGGTGGTGAGGTCGGCCACGTTGATGTTGAGCTGACGCAGGATGCTGGCTACCTCGTGGACGATGCCGGCCCGGTCGTTGCCGGTGACGCTGACCATCACCTGCCGTTCCGGCTCCTGGCTGAGCTGGCCTTCGGCGAAGCTGACGGTGAGGCCAGGCAGCATCACCAGCGCCTCGCACAGGCTGCGGTAGTGCTCGTCAGGCACGCTCACGTGCAGGATGCCGGCAAATTGTCCCGCCAGCTCGCTCATGGAACTGGCCAGCCAGTTGCCTTGCTGGTGGGTGATGACGTCCGCCAGACTCTCAACGATACCGGGCTTGTCAGCGCCTATCACGGTCACGACCAATTGCTTTTGCATCCTGCTCTCCTTGGAAAATGGGTACTCCGTAGCATTGTGCCTGCTGTCACAGGCCATATGAAGCCCCGCCCACCGCAAATATGGCGAAAAAGCACCGCTGGGAGGGGGTTGGCGCCATTTCTGCACTGCCTGCGCCCGCTGCACCGTGGTAGAGTGATGCCCCTGTTTTGTATTGTGAACCGGATAGCTCTTGTGAACGGGATGTGCGCGTATGAATAGCCTTGTCGTATCGGGATTGGTGTTGTTGGTGTTGCTGCTGCTGGCGATCTTCTGGAGCAGGGGCAAGAAGGGCAAGGCGCTGCCCTATGATCTGCAGGAGACCCTGTTCAGCCCCGCCGAGCGCTCCTTCCTCGGCGTACTGGATCTGGCGGTCGGCGACCAAGCCCGGGTCTTTGCCAAGGTGCGGGTGGCCGATGTGCTGACGCCGGAGACGGGCATGGGCAAGAGCAAGTGGCAGCAGGCGTTCAACAAGATCAGCGCCAAGCACGTGGACTATCTGCTCTGCCACCCCTCCGATCTTTCCTTCATCTGCGCCATCGAGCTCGATGACAGCTCCCATCGCCACCAGAAGCGCAAGGTGCGCGACAGTTTCCTCAAGGCGGCCTTTGACAGCGCCGGTCTGCCGCTGCTGCAGATCCCGGCAAGCAGCCATTATCAGGTCGAGGAGCTGCGCGAACAGATCCTGCCGCTGCTAAGCGGTCCCCGCCGTGCCCCGGATGAGGATCTGCTGCCAGGTGATCGCCGCGAGCCCACCTTCAGCCCCCTGCAACTGGATCGGGTCGAGGTGGAAGAGCCTCGCCATGGCGGTCGTGCCCCGGCCGTGGCCCCCATCAAGGCGATCGTATCACCGCGCAGTGCGCCGCTGCCGGCGGCCGACGCCGAGCTGGTGGAGAATCTGTTTGCCGAGGTGGAGGAGGAAGAAGACGACGAGCATCCCCATCAGGTGCCGCACTGCCCGCGCTGTGATGCGCCGCTGGTGGAACGGGAAGCCAAGAAGGGCCCCCATGCGGGCCGGCTGTTCCTGGCCTGCAGCCGCTTCCCCGAGTGTCGCTACGCCGCCCCCCATACTCACGCCCGCCATTGATCCCCACCGCCAGTTTGCGGCCTGCTGCCGGCCGCAAACTGGCGCACCAGCTCGTGTTCCTGCCTCTCTTGTTTGCCCGCTGCCTGCCCACCGTACCCAAGAAAAGAGGCGACAAAATTTATCTTGTTGCGCCGTTGGGTCGATAAACTTAGGTGAAATGCGACAAATTTTGACAATGCGTCGGAATTTTGGCACTTTGTGCATCCTGCATAAAGTGCGTGGTTTGACCACATAAGCACAATAAAACAATAAGTTACGTCGAGAATAGAGGGATGGATATGATGGCAATGGGAGTGTTGATTGTTGACGCCGATGCGCAGCGGCGCCAGCAGTTGGGGACAGTTCTCTCGTTCATGGGGATCCCCTGGCAGGACGTTGCCGAGGGCGATCTGGATGTGGCCATTGAGTCATCCGGCCCGCTGCAGGGGGTGTTGACCGGTTCCCTCAACGGCCGCCCGCTGGGCGAGCTGCTGACCGGATTCCCCCGGGTGCCTTTCCTGTCGCTGGTGGAGGCCGACTTCCCCAACAGCAACTTCATCGGGGTGGCCGAGGCGCCTTTCACCTACGAATCCCTGACCCGCCATCTGCACTTTTGCCAGGCCTTCGTCTCCCTCCATCCTCGTCAACAGACCCACGACAAGGGGCAGGCGCTGCTGCGCCTGCTGGTGGGCAAGGGCAAGGGGATCCAGGAGGTGCGTCGGCTCATCAGCCAGGTGGCAGAGACCGATGCCAACGTGCTGATCCTCGGCGAATCGGGTACCGGCAAGGAGGTGGTGGCGCGCGCCATCCATGAACTGTCCGGCCGAAGCCAGGGCCCCTTCGTGCCCATCAACTGCGGCGCCATTCCGGCTGAGCTGCTGGAAAGCGAGCTGTTCGGCCACGAGAAGGGGGCCTTCACCGGCGCCATCGCGGCCCGGCGCGGCCGCTTCGAGCTGGCACAGGGGGGCACCCTGTTTCTCGACGAGATTGGCGACATGCCGCTGCCGATGCAGGTCAAACTGCTGCGGGTGCTGCAGGAGCGGTTGTTTGATCGGGTTGGCGGCGGCAAGCCCATCCAGGCGGATGTGCGCATCATCGCGGCCACCCACCGGGATCTGGAAGCCATGATCCGTACCCAGGGTTTTCGCGAAGATCTCTACTATCGCCTCAATGTCTTCCCCATCGAGACCCCGCCGCTGCGGGAGCGGGCCGACGACATCCCGCTGCTGCTGCAGGAGCTGCTCAACCGCCATGCCGAGCTGCATCAGGGGATGATCCGCCTGACCCAGCGCGCCATGGAATCCCTGATGCAGTATCCCTGGCCCGGCAACGTGCGCGAGCTCTCCAACCTGCTGGAGCGGCTGCTCATCCTCTACCCGCAGCAGATCGTCGACGTGGCTGACTTGCCGAGCCGCTATCGGTTGCTGCCGTGCGAGCCGCGGGACGAGCGGCTGACCGAGATGGACGAACGCGATGCGCTGGCCGCCGTGTTCCAGGATCCGCCCGAGCTGGATCTGCCCGCCAGCCACGCCCGCGCCATGCAGCTGCCGGAGGAGGGGGTCAACCTCAAGGAGATGCTGGCCGACCTGGAGGTGGAGCTGATCCGCCAGGCGCTGGAGTCCCAGGACGGGGTGGTGGCCCGTGCCGCCGACCTGCTTGGCATGCGCCGCACCACCCTGGTGGAGAAGATGAAAAAATACGGGATGAGCAAGGAAGCATAAGGGTCAAAGCCTTGACGCCTAGCTTCAAGGCTTTGATTTTATATGTGAATTTTAGTGGCATGGAAATTGAATAAGCTGACTCAGTCGCCAGTTTGAGGTCAGCTTTATGACAGCCCAGCCGCAGGATACCCCGCTCCAGTCTCACGAGGTGAGCCAGCTTTACGCCATCTTCACGGCGCTGCCCACCGGTGTCTTGCTGCTCGACGGCGAGGGCCGGATCACCCGCGCCAACCCGGCCGCCAAGGCGCTGCTGGGGGAGCCGCTGGAAGGTCAGGCCTGGCGCCAGATCATCGACCGCTGCTTCCAGCCCCGCGAGGATGACGGTCACGAAATTTCCCTGCGCGATGGGCGCCGGGTTCAGCTCTCGACCCAGCCGCTGCCGGATCAACCGGGCCAGCTGGTGTTCATCAACGATCTGACCGAAACCCGCCAGCTGCAAGACCGCATCAACCACATGAAGCGGTTGTCCGCCCTTGGCAACATGGCCGCCTCGCTGGCCCACCAGATCCGCACGCCGCTCTCCGCTGCCATGCTCTATGCCGCCAACCTGGCCAACCGCACCCTCAAACCGGAATCTCGCAGCCAGTTCCAGCAAAAGCTGATGGCGCGCCTGCAGGATCTCGAGAAACAGATCAGCGACATCCTGCTGTTTGCCCGCAACGGCGACAACCAGGTGGTGACCCCGACGTCGGTGCAGGGGTTGCTGGCCGAGGTGCAGGCCGGCGCCGAGGCATTTTGCAGCCAGCAGGGCTGTGAGCTGCACATGGAGGCGCCGGAGCCCGATCTCTGCCTACTGGCCAACAGCAGCGCATTGGCGGGGGCGGTCAACAACCTCATTGCCAATGCCCAGCAGGCCGGTGCCACCTCGCTTCTGGTGAGCGCGGTGCGCAGCGGCACCCGGGTGGAGCTGCGCATTCTCGACAACGGCAAGGGGATGCCCGCTCATCTGCTCAGCCAGATTTTCGAACCCTTCTTCACCACCCGCTCCCAGGGCACCGGCCTTGGGCTGGCGGTGGTGCAATCCGTGGTCCGTGCCCATCAGGGCGAGGTCAGCGTGGCCTCGGTACCCGGCGAGGGAACCTGTTTTACCCTGTCGTTCCCCCTGCACCAGCAAGCGGTGCAGCTGGGGGGTGTAGCATGAGCGTCAGGCTCGTGGAAATGAATATTGCAGCGGCCAGGTTGGCTGTGGTGGGAGGTGTAGCATGACTCAGGCCCGGATCCTGGTAGTGGAAGATGACAATGGCCTTCGCGAAGCGCTGGTGGATACCCTGTTGCTCGGCGGCTATGAGTGCCGTGAAGTGGACAGTGGCGAGCGGGCTTTGCTGGCCCTGTCGCGCCAGAGTTTCGACATGGTGATCTCGGATATCCAGATGGGAGGCATGGATGGCCTGACCCTGCTGGCCAACATTCGTCAGCAATATCCCCAGGTGCCGGTGCTGTTGATGACCGCCTACGCCAACATCGACGGTGCGGTGCGCGCCATGCGCGAAGGCGCCATCGATTACCTGGCCAAGCCCTTCTCGCCGGAGGTGCTGCTCAACCAGGTCAGCCGCTATGTGCCTGCCCAGAAGGTGGAGAAGCGGGCCGTGGTCTACGGCGATCCCAAGACCGCCGAGCTGTTCCAGCTGGCGACCAGGGTGGCCAGAAGCGAGGCCACCGTGATGGTGACCGGTCCGAGCGGGACGGGCAAAGAGGTGCTGGCCCGCTACATCCACGACAACTCCAGCCGCGCCGAGCAGGCGTTCGTCGCCATTAACTGCGCCGCCATTCCGGAGAACATGCTGGAGGCGACCCTGTTCGGCTACGAGAAGGGGGCCTTTACCGGCGCGGTACAGGGCTGCCCCGGCAAGTTCGAGCAGGCCCAGGGGGGGACCCTGCTGCTCGACGAGATCACCGAGATGGATCTGGGGCTGCAGGCCAAGCTGCTGCGGGTGCTGCAGGAGAAAGAGGTGGAGCGGCTCGGCAGTCGCAAGATGATCCCGCTCGACGTGCGGGTCATCGCCACCAGCAACCGGGATCTGAAAAAAGCGGTGCAGGACGGCCTGTTTCGCGAGGATCTCTACTACCGGCTCAATGTCTTCCCGCTGCGCTGGACGGCGCTGTGGGAGCGTCCCGGCGACATACTGCCGCTGGCGGAGCACCTGCTGGCGCTGCATGCCGCCCAGCAGGGACTGCCGACGCCGCAGCTGACCGAGGCCGCTTGCGAGCGGCTGCTGGCTCACCCCTGGCCCGGCAACGTGCGCGAGCTCGACAACGTGGTGCAGCGCGCCCTTATTCTGAGCCCCGACGGCCTCATCGGCTGCGAACACCTGATCCTGGAAGAGGTGGAGGAAGAAGAGATCCGCCTTGTCGGCAGTGAACGCAGCAGTGGCAGCGAACACCTGGGCAGCGAGCTCAAGCAGCAGGAGCACCAGATCATTCTCGACACCCTGCAGGATTGCAACGGCAGCCGCAAGGCGGTGGCCGACCGGCTCGGCATCAGCCCGCGCACCCTGCGCTACAAGCTGGCCCAGATGCGCGAGGCGGGGATCGACCTGCCGGCCTGAAGCCATTCCAGGCCCTGCCATGGGCCGCAGTGCGGGAGGCATCATGGTCTTGGTGGCCAGCCTCGATTATCATGGGGCCTCGGCGTTATGAGCCCGATTCCTGTCTGCAGCACAGCACAGGGGTCGGCGCCTTTATAAGGGACCCCTATGATCTCTCATCGAAAACTCGAAACCGTACTCAACCATCTGCTCGAACCGCATGCCATCAAGGATTACTGCCCCAATGGCCTGCAGGTGGAGGGGCGTGAGCGCATTCGCAAGGTGGTGACCGGCGTCACCGCCAGCCAGGCCCTGATCGATGCGGCCGTGGCCGCCGATGCTGACGCCATCCTGGTCCATCACGGCTACTTCTGGAGCGGTGAACCGGCCCAGATCACCGGCATGAAACAGCGCCGCATCAAGACCCTCTTGACCCACGACATCAACCTGTTTGCCTACCACCTGCCGCTGGACGTGCACCCCGAGGTGGGCAACAACGCCCAGCTCGCCAAGCTGCTCGACATCAAGGTGCGCCGCGGCCTCGAGCCCTGGAACAGCAAGAGCGTCGCCATGGTGGGCAAGTTGGAAGAGCCCATGAGCGGGTCTGACTTTGCCAAGCTCATTACCGAGCGGCTCGGCCGTGAGCCGCTCCATTGCGGCGACAGCGGCCCCGAGCTTATCCGCTCCGTGGCCTGGTGCACCGGCGGCGGTCAGAGCTACATCAATCTGGCGGCGGAGCAGGGCATCGATGCCTTCATCTCCGGCGAAGCCTCCGAGCAGACCATCCACACCGCCCGCGAGATGGGGATGCACTTCTACGCCGCCGGTCACCACGCCACTGAGCGTTACGGCGTCAAGGCGCTGGGGGAGTGGCTGACCACAGTGCACGGGCTGGAGGTGACCTTTATCGATATCGACAATCCGGTCTAGGTTTGATTAGCCGCGTCGTGGGGTTATCAGACGTGACTGCAGCAAATGCGCTGGTAGATAGAAATGACAAGGGAGGCCTGGGCCTCCCTTGTTCTATTTTGCATGCTGTTGTTAGCGATTACTCGCTGGCATAGCCTGCCGGGCCAAGCTGCTTACCATCGAGCAAGGCAGACCCTGCTTGCATCTGCAAGCGCCCTTCACAGAACCACTGCACCACCAGCGGGTAGATGCTGTGCTCCTGCACCTGTACCCTGGCCGCCACCTCGTCAGCATCATCCCCTTCGAAGATGGGGACGCGGGCCTGCAGGATCACCGGGCCGCCGTCGAGCTCTTCGGTGACGAAGTGGACGCTGGCGCCATGTTCGTCGTCGCCGGCCTCGATGGCACGCTGGTGGGTGTGCAGCCCCTGATACTTGGGCAGCAGGGAGGGGTGGATGTTGATCATCCGCCCGGCAAAGTGCCGCACCAGGTCGGCACTCAGGATCCGCATAAACCCGGCCAGTACCACCAGATCGGGCTGATAGTCCGCCATCAGCGCCAACAGGGCCGCGTCATACTCCTCCCGGCTGGCAAACTGCTGCTGGGCGAGGATGGCGGTGGCCACCCCCGCCTCTTTGGCACGCACCAGACCATAGGCATCGGCCTTGTTGCTGATGACACCGACCACCTCACCGGCAATCTTGCCATCGGCACAGCCGTCGAGGATGGTCTGCAGGTTGCTGCCGTTGCCGGAGATCAGCACCAGGATGCGCTTCATGGGGGAGGTCATTTGGCTGTTGATCCGGTCATTCATTGAATGATGACCTGCTCCTCACCATCGGCCGCCTTGGCGATATGGCCGATATGCCAGGCGTTCTCGCCTTCGGCCTTGAGCAGGGTCAGCGCTTTTTCCAGCTGATCTGCTGGCAGGGCGATGATCATGCCGACGCCGCAGTTGAAGGTACGGTACATCTCGTGGCGGGTGACGTTGCCGGCCTGCTGCAGCCAGCTGAACACCGCCGGCCACTGCCAGCTCTGTTCGTCGATCACCGCCTGGGTGTTGGCGGGCAGCACGCGCGGGATGTTCTCCCAGAAGCCGCCACCTGTGATGTGGGACAGGGCGTGGATCTCGCACTCCTTGATGAGCTTGAGCACGGGTTTCACGTAGATGCGGGTCGGCTCCAGCAGGGCGTTGGCCAGGGTGGTGTCACCCAGCGGCTGCTGCACGTCGGCCTTGGAGACTTCCAGGATCTTGCGTACCAGCGAGAAGCCGTTGGAGTGGGGGCCGCTGGCGGCCAGGGCGATCAGGGCATCCCCTTCGCCGACCTTGCTGCCGTCGATGATCTCGCTCTTCTCCACCACACCGACGCAGAAGCCGGCGATGTCGTAGTCTTCCCCTTCATACATGCCCGGCATCTCGGCGGTTTCGCCGCCCACCAGGGCGCAACCGGACTGCTCGCAGCCGGCACCGATGCCGGTGACCACGGCTGCGGCAGTGTCGACGTCCAGTTTGCCGGTGGCATAGTAGTCGAGGAAGAAGAGGGGCTCGGCGCCCTGCACGATCAGGTCATTGACGCACATGGCCACCAGGTCGATGCCGACGGTGTCGTGCTTCTTCAGGTCGATGGCGAGGCGCAGCTTGGTGCCCACCCCGTCGGTGCCGGAGACCAGCACCGGCTCCTTGTAGCCCGCAGGGATTTGACACAAGGCCCCAAAGCCGCCAAGACCACCAAGGACTTCAGGACGACGAGTGCGCTTTGACACGCCCTTGATACGTTCAACCAGTGCATTGCCGGCATCGATATCCACGCCAGCATCCTTGTAGCTCAGTGAGGTTTTGTCAGTCACGCGTATTCCCCGTCATATAAAGAAGTGGAGGGTAAAATTCGGGGCGTATTCTAACAGTGGCGGTGAAAAACCAGAAAGGAAATCGTTTGCGCGTTTTTGCGCGGAAATGCTCTACAAGCGGCGGCTTTTGTTGTATGATTCCGCGATTTTTTTGCGGCAGTTAGAGGAGATAATAATGAAAGTCGTTGAAGTCAAACACCCCCTGGTCAAGCACAAGATCGGTCTGATGCGTGAAGGCGATATCAGCACCAAGCGTTTCCGTGAACTGGCCAAGGAAGTGGGCAGTTTGTTGACCTACGAAGCGACCTCTGACTTCGAAACCGAGAAGGTTACCATCGATGGCTGGAATGGGCCAGTGGAAGTTGACCAGATCAAGGGCAAGAAGGTCACCGTGGTGCCCATCCTGCGTGCCGGTCTGGGCATGATGGATGGCGTGCTGGAGCACATGCCGAGCGCCCGCGTCAGCGTGGTCGGTATCTACCGCGACGAAGAGACCCTGCAGCCGGTTCCCTACTTCGAGAAGATCGTCAGCAACATCGAAGAGCGTCTGGCGCTGGTCATCGACCCCATGCTGGCCACCGGCGGCTCCATGATCGCCACCATCGACCTGCTCAAGAAGAAGGGCTGCCAGTCCATCAAGGTGCTGGTGCTGGTTGCCGCGCCGGAAGGCATCAAGGCGCTGGAAGCCGCTCACCCGGACGTGGAGCTGTTCTGCGCCTCCATCGATCAGGGCCTGAACGAGAAGGGCTACATTGTTCCGGGTCTGGGCGACGCCGGCGACAAGATCTTCGGCACCAAGTAAGCCTCGATCGCCTCATCGCGCGCCAGCAGGCGCGCAAACGGAGCCGGCACCCCGCCGGCTCCGCTGTTTCTCCCGCCCCGGCTTGCTGCCATGCGCGCCTTGCCGCTACCATAAGCACCATCTCCCATTTCGAGACTCCTCTCATGCTCAAACGTGTTGTGACCGCCCTCTGCTGCGGCTTGTCATTCATGGTGTCGGCCGCCCAGGTGACCGATCTCTATCAGGGCAAGGCGCCCACCAGCGGCGATATGGCGGCAGCTCAGTCCCAGGCCCTGGGCGAGGTGCTGATCAAGGTGACCGGCAAGCGCGACATCCTGACCCAGCCGGCGGTGGTCAAGGCGCTGGCGGCCCCCGGCGAGTTCGTGCAGCACTACGGTTATCAGGACGTGGGGCCGGTAAAGTTTCTCAAGGCCGATTTCGACGTGGCCAAGGTCAATGCCCTGGTGGCCGAGAGCAAGTTCGCCCTGCTGGGCCCGGCTCGGCCACAAGTGGCCATCTGGCTGGTGATCAATGAAGGGGAGCGGCGCATTCTGCCGGATCAGTCCAGCGATGGCTGGGCTGCCGCCTTGCGTACCCAGGCCCAGGCCATGGGGCTGCCGGTCAGCATTCCGCTGATGGACTTGGATGACAACATGGCGGTCAACGCCACCGACGTCTGGGGCCGCTTCGCCGACCCCATCCTCAAGGCGAGCCAGCGTTACGGCGCCGAGATGGTGGTGCTGGGCAAGCTGACGCCCGATGGCAAGGAGGAGGGCAAGTGGAACATTGACTGGGGACTCTACGGCCCCAAAGCGGGCGGTGACCTGAGCGAACTGACCAAGGGTGAGGGCGCCGGCACCCAGGCCGAGGTGGCGCAGACGTTCGCCGATGCCCTGGCAGGCTGGCTGGTGCAGAACTACGGGGCGCGCATCTCGGGTGTCGCCTCCAGCCAGACACTGGTGGTGGAGGGGTTGTCTGGCATCGACGGCATGATCACGGTGCAGAAGATGTTGCAGGGGATGGCCAGCGTCACCAAGGTGGAGATTGGCAAACTGGAGGGGGACAAGGTGACTTTCAACCTGAGCCTGCAAGGGGACAAGGCCGAGCTCATCCGCGGGCTGCAGCTGGAGAGCCGGCTGCGCCAGCTGGCGGATACCCCCGAGGGGCTGAGCTATCAATGGTCGCAGCCCTGATCCTGGCGAGGATCCTGACCGGCTGTCCGCGCACAACCAGCGTGGGCCCAGGGTGCGGTTTTTCGCGCCGGCCAAGGAGTAGCCGCTTTCGTTAGCAATGGTCGCAGCCTGGATCCTTTATGAGGATCCACACCGCCCGGCATCGTCCGGGCGGTTCTCTATCCGCCTTCGCGATGATACACTTGCCCGCAAATGTCACAGTCAAAGCCCAACGAGTGAAGCAACCGGCCCAACTGTCTTTAGCCGTACAACTACCGGATGATGAAACCTTCGTCAGTTTTTATCCCGGCAACAATGCTCATCTGATCACCGCCCTCAAAAATGCGGCCATTGGTCAGGGCTCGCCTTTCCTCTATTTCTGGGGGGCCAAGGGATCGGGCCGCTCCCATCTGCTGCATGCTACCTGCGCCGAGGTCAATGCCCGCGACGCCGCAGCCGCTTATCTCTCCCTCGATCAGTTCGAACAGCTCGACCCCAGCATGCTCGACGCCCTCGAAAGCCTGCCGCTGGTCTGCCTCGACAGCCTGGAGGCGATCGCCGGCAATGCGCTGTGGGAGCGGGCCCTGTTCGATTTTTACAACCGCTGGCAGGAGAAGGGCGAGGGTACCCTGGTGGTGACCGGTTGCAGCGCGCCGCGCAAACTGGGGCTGCAACTGCCGGATCTCGCCTCGCGCCTCGACTGGGGAGTGAGTTTCCATCTCGACGAGCTGGACGATGAAGGCAAGCTCAGTGCCCTGCAGCTGCGTGCCGAGCTGCGGGGCTTCAAACTGCCCATCGACGTGGGCCGCTTCCTGCTCAACCGCCTCTCGCGCGACATGCGCACCCTGCTCACCACTCTCAATCAGCTCGACAATGCTTCCTTCCGTGCCAAGCGCAAGCTGACCATTCCCTTTGTCAAAGAGATCCTCGAGCTCTGAGAACCTGGTCACGTTCTTACTGTGAGGCCGTGAGCAAGGCTCATGTGCTGCTCGGAATCCTCATGTATCCATATACACTCCGGTTCCTGCGCTGCTCTTCACCTTGCTGACGACCTCTCGTCACAGACCGTGAACAGGTTCTATCGCTTTGTTCCTTCTCCCTTCGGGAGAAGGGCCTTTCAAAAAAGAAACCCCGGCCACTGGCCGGGGTTTTGCTATCTCAAGGACTCTCTCAAAGAGTTCCGCCTATCAGTGGAACTGATCTTCTTCGGTCGAGCCGGTCAGCGCGGTCACCGAGGATTGGCCACCCTGAATGACGGTGGTGACCTTGTCGAAGTAACCGGTACCCACTTCCTGCTGGTGTGCCACGAAGGTGTAACCCCGCTCGGCAGCGGCGAATTCCGGCTGCTGCACCATCTCGACATAGTGCTTCATCCCTTCGCCACGGGCGTACTGGTAGGCCAGCTCGTACATGTGGAACCACATGTTGTGGATACCCGCCAGGGTGATGAACTGGTACTTGTAGCCCATGTCGGACAGCTCCTGCTGAAAGCGGGCGATGGTGGCATCGTCCAGGTTCTTCTTCCAGTTGAAGCTCGGCGAGCAGTTGTAGGCCAGGATCTTGTCCGGGTACTGGGCCTTGATGGCCTCGGCAAACTTGCGCGCCTCGTCCAGATCCGGCTTGGCAGTTTCGCACCACACCATGTCGGCGTAAGGGGCATAGGCCAGACCGCGGGAGATGGCCTGTTCGATACCGGCCTGCACCTTGTAGAAGCCTTCTGAGGTGCGCTCACCGGTCAGGAAGCCGGCATCGTACGGATCGGCGTCCGTGGTCAGCAGGTCGGCGGCGTTGGCGTCGGTACGGGCGATCACCAGGGTGGTGGTGCCGCAGACATCGGCTGCCAGACGGGCCGCGATCAACTTCTGCACCGCTTCCTGGCTCGGCACCAGCACCTTGCCGCCCATATGGCCGCATTTTTTCACTGATGCCAGCTGATCTTCGAAGTGCACGCCGGCGGCGCCCGCTTCAATCATCCCCTTCATCAGCTCGAAGGCGTTCAGCACGCCGCCGAAACCGGCTTCGGCATCCGCCACGATAGGCAGGAAGTAGTCGATGAAGCCCTTGTCCTGCGGGCCCACCTTGTTGGCCCACTGGATCTGGTCGGCACGGGCGAAGGAGTTGTTGATGCGCTCCACCACCGACGGCACCGAGTTGGCCGGGTAGAGGGACTGATCCGGGTACATGGTGGAGGAGAGGTTGTTGTCCGCCGCCACCTGCCAGCCGGAGAGGTAAATTGCCTCGATGCCCGCCTTGGCCTGTTGCACCGCCTGACCGCCGGTCAGCGCGCCGAGGCAGTTTACATAGCCTTTCTTGGCGCCGCCGTGGATCAGTTCCCACAGTTTGTCGGCACCGCGTTGGGCCAGGGTGTGCACCGGTTGCAGGCTGCCACGCAGGTTTACCACGTCTTCGGCGCTGTAGCCGCGCTTGATCCCTTTCCAGCGGGGGTTTTCCGCCCAGTCTTTCTCGATAGCCTGGATCTGTTGCTCACGGGTCAGTGCCATATCAGTTCCCTCTTTCATTGATTTCACGTTTCCATTGACTTGTTATTGGCGAGCCCCGCTGGGGAGGCCCGTAGTTCAGAGCCGCTCGTAACCGGGCAGCGTCAGAAAATCGATCAGAGTATCAGCGCAGGTGATCTGTTCCATCAGCTCGCTTGCCTCGGCGAAGCGGCCTGCCTGCCAGCGCTCGGCCCCCACTTCGGCTTTGACCACCTCCTGCTCCTCGGCCAGCATCTGGCGGAACAGCTCCTTGGTCACCACCTTGCCGTTCGACAGGCTCTTGCCGTGGCGGATCCACTGCCAGATGGAGGTGCGGGAGATCTCGGCGGTGGCGGCATCTTCCATCAGACCGTAGATGGGCACGCAGCCGTTGCCGTTGATCCAGGCTTCCAGATATTGCAGCGCCACCCGGATGTTGGTGCGCATGCCGGCCTCGGTGCGCTCACCTTCGCAGGGGGCCAGCAGCTCGGCGGCCGTGATGGGGGTATCCTGCTCGCGCAGCACGCCTATCTGGTTGCTGGCGCCAGCCGGGATAGCAGCGTTGAACACCGCCATGGCGGTATCGGCGAGGCCGGGGTGGGCCACCCAGGTGCCGTCGTGGCCGTTGTTGGCCTCACGCTCTTTATCAGCCTTCACCTTGGCAAATACCTGTTCATTCACGGCAGGATCTTTCGCCGGGATAAAGGCCGCCATGCCACCCATGGCCAGCGCGCCGCGCTTGTGGCAGGTCTTGATCAGCAGCCGCGAATAGGCGGAGAGGAAGGGCTTGTCCATGGTCACTACCTGACGGTCCGGCAGGACGCGATCGGGGTGGTTCTTCAAGGTCTTGATGTAGCTGAAGATGTAATCCCAGCGGCCGCAGTTGAGGGCGACGATGTGATCCTTCATCTGATAGAGCAGCTCATCCATCTCGAACACCGCCGGCAGGGTTTCGATCAGCACGGTGGCCTTGATGGTGCCGCGGGGCAGGCCGAACTTGTCCTCGGTCCAGGCGAACACTTCGCTCCACCAGCGCCCTTCCAGATGGCTCTGCAGCTTGGGTACGTAGAAATAGGGGCCGGAGCCCTTGGCCAGCAGCGCCTGATAGTTGTGCAGGAAGTAGAGAGCGAAGTCGAACAGGCCGCCGGGAATGGGGGCTCCATCGAAGGTGACATGTTTTTCCGGCAGATGCAGACCGCGCACCCGGCAGATAAGCACGGCCGGATCGGCGTTCAGGGTGTAGGCCTTCCCTTCCGGGCTGGTGTAGGAGACGGTGCCATTGACCGCATCGCGCAGGTTGATCTGACCCTCGATCACCTTGTTCCAGGCCGGTGCCAGCGAATCCTCGAAGTCCGCCATGAATACCTTGACGTTGGCGTTGAGGGCGTTGATCACCATCTTGCGCTCGACCGGGCCGGTGATCTCCACGCGGCGATCTTGCAGGTCGGCGGGAATGCCGCGCACCGTCCAGTCTCCGGCGCGGATGTGGGCGGTTTCAGGCAGAAAATCGGGCAGCTCGCCGCCGTCGATACGGGCCTGGCGCGCCACACGTTGTTTCAACAATTCGTCCCGTTGGGGAGCAAAGCGTTCCACCAGTTCGGATACCAGGGCCACCGCATCCGGCGTCAGAATTTGCGCGTAATCGGGATGCGTCTCGCCCTGGATGCGCAGACGAGCGCTGCAGTGGGTCTGGGCCGGTGCCGACATAGGGTTCACTCCTTTGAGAATTACATTTTGAACTAATTAACTACGACTAAAGTCGATCCCTGTTTTTTCAAACTTCCCGTAACAACGGGGTAACACGATTCATAAGGTGCGAAATATTGCTCTATTCGTCAACAGGTTTTTTAAAACGCACGTTTTGCTCATGATATTAAGTTGATGTTTATGAACAATTTATATGATTAGCGTAAAAACTCTATGCAGATGGTTATGCTCTTGTTTTTCATCCCCTGCCGGTGGCGGATGGTGAGGGGGGGCAGGGACGCAGGGGTGTAAGTTATTACGTAATAAAATTACAAATGCAAAAACAAATCCCGACCTAACTCCAAGCTTCTAAAAAACACATGTATGAAATGAAAGGTGTAAACCCAGCAGGCATTTAACTCCTGCTGGTGTTAAGGAGAGAACGCTTGTTTAAAACAACCAAAGCTAAAAGGGGTCGAATGGGATCTGGTCGGCAGAAGAGGAGAAAGTGAGGCGCAATAACGTAGGTTTGTATCACTTGGGTGGATGAGGCGCCTGGGGGCGGGGAGGGGATGTGGTAGTTGATATGACTACTGTTATTTAGTTATGCAGCATTTTGTTGTTATTTGTGTCAGCGGGCCATCCTGGCCCTCAAAGGAGGTAAAACGGGGCGCTATTTCCAGTGCCACTGCCATTTTCTCCCGGTAGTTCAAAAGCGACATGTCTGCGCCGTCGACTCAGTAATCATCGTCCGGGGCCGCCAGATCGACGACATCGAGCCGCACGACCGGGCCGTGTTCGGTGGCATACTGATTGGTTGCCGACTCGGTAGCCGGTTGGGGCAGAGGGGCGTACTCGGGCTGTGTTTCAACTGCTTTGGTCATGGGTGCTTGCCTCATTGATTGCAAGCCGGTCGGTGACTCCATCACCCGCGCTCCCACCTCCCTGTTTGAACTGCCGGCGGAAAAGTTGCGTATCCTAGCGGGACTCTTGAAAGGTTTCAAGTGGTTCTGAATGAAATTTGTACCACAACTGTGTGGTGACTCTGCGACAGGCTCACCCAGGAAGAGCATTGAGCGGGTCGGCTGACGCGCTACGACAGTTTTGGCGGAAATATGTGGCGGAAATATAAAGCAGGCAAAAAAATAGCCCAGTCGCGAGACTGGGCTATTTTCGGGGAAATTGGTCGGTGTGAGAGGATTCGAACCTCCGACCCTCTACACCCCATGCAGATGCGCTACCTGGCTGCGCTACACACCGACGAGGTCAGTTCGAGCTGACGGAGGGAAGTCTAATGATCTGAGCAAATGGGTGCAACTCCTTTTTTATCAGGGAGATGCTGACTGCTTCTTTATTGTGCAGGCAAGATGCGACTTGGGGCTGTGGCGCAGATTTGGCATAATCGCCGCCCCGTATTGCCGGGGATCCCGCCACATGCTGCTTGGTGGCATTACCCGGTTGCGGTCAATGGCCGGCAGGCAATCAAGCTGCAAGTGAGTGGCCGACAACCCGTCACAGAGAGGAGCCAGGGTGTGAAACCATCAGACGTCACAGAATCAGTGAGCCAGCGCGAGCAGGATGAACGCTGGATGCGCCATGCCATGGCGTTGGCCGAGAGGGCGGAGGGGATCGGCGAGATCCCGGTCGGGGCCGTGCTGGTGCTGGGTGACGAGATCGTGGGGGAGGGCTGGAACCGCTCCATCAGCGAGCACGATGCCTGTGCCCATGCCGAAGTGATGGCGATCCGGGCCGCCGGCGTTCGGCTGCAAAACTACCGTCTGCTCGATACCACCCTCTATGTCACTCTGGAGCCCTGCTGCATGTGCGCCGGTGCCCTCATCCACTGCCGGGTCAAGCGGGTGGTCTACGGTGCCCGTGACCTCAAGACCGGCGCGGCGGGTTCGGTGTTCGAGATCTTGCAGGACCCGCGCCACAACCACGGGGTCGAACTGACCGGCGGTGTGCTGGCCGATGCCTGCTCGGCCCAGTTGTCGGATTTCTTTCGGCGGCGGCGCGCCGAGAAAAAGGCCGCCAGATTGGCACTGCAACAAAGCGGCGGCCCCGCCGACTGAGAACGGCGAAGTCGGCGAGGCCGCCTTCGCGCGTTACATTATCCTGAATCTTCTTATAAAACATATGGTTGGCAATGCTGTTTGCCAGCGAACTCTGGTCTGAATTCCCCTTTAAAATAACCTCTTCCCAGAGGGCCTTGATGTAACAAAACTGTCATGCAACCGCCATATAATGCCGCCAAGCCTAGCTCACATTGAGGTTTTGCATGTCATCGGAATCGATAAACTTAGGTATGGCGGGCAGCAGAAAGCGCCGTATCAAGGATAAGTTGGCCAAGTACGGGGTCACCACGGGTGGTGCTCTGGTGCTGGTTGCCCTGTTGCTCATTTTCTTCTATCTGCTCTATGTGGTGAAACCCATCTTCAATGGCGCCACGATGGAGCCGACCGCGTCATTTACCTTGCCCGTGGCGGGCAAGACCGCCTGGCTCGGGGTGGAAGAGCAGAACGAGATTGGCTATCGCTTCAGCGACAAAGGCCAGGTCAACTTCTTCGCCGTCCAGGGGGATGGCAAGGTCAAGGTGGGCCAGGTGCTGGGTCAGGCACAGGTGAAGGGTGACATCACCGCCGTTGCCCCGCCCGCGCCAGGCCAGAAGCTCATCGCCTATGGTTTTGCCGATGGCAAGGCCCAGGTGGTGCAGCCCTATTTCAAGGTCTCCTATCCCAACGATGTGCGGGTCATCGAGCCCAGCCTGCAGTCCCCCTTCGGCGAAGAGCCGGTGGTGGTGGACCCCCAGGGCAAGGCGCTGACGCTCATGGTGTTTGAAGCCACCAAGGACAAGATGGCCACCGCCGCCGTGACCGCCGATGGTCGTGGCGTGATGGCGGTGATGAGCGGCGAGGAGAACTTCCTCTCCGGTGACATCGAGTGGAGCGCCCAGAACTACAGCATCCCGTCCCTGCCGCGCCATGTGGATCAGATGTTGCTGACCCCCAACCTGCGCATTCTGTTCGTGCGCGAAGGCAACCGCCTCTCTGTCTACGACATTCACAACCTCAATGACATCTCCCTGCGCGATGTCATGGAGATCAATGCCCCCAACGCCAACGTGACCCAGGTCGAGCTGCTCTCCGGCGCCTCCTCCCTGCTGGTGGGCAACGACAACGGCGTCATCTCCCAGTGGTTCGAAGTGGCCCGGGATGGCAAGCGCCAGTTCACCCAGATCCGTGATTTCAAGGGCGATGGTGCCGTGGCGCAGCTGACCCCGGAACACTTTCGTAAGGGCTTCATCAGTGCCGACAAAGAGGGCACCGTCAGCTTCTTCCACGCCACTGGCGAGACCAAGCTGCTGAGCGAGAAGGTGGAGGGCGGCGCCCTGTCGGCCCTGGCCATCTCCCCCCGTCACAACGTGCTGCTGATGCAGCAGGGTGATGCCTTCAAGCTGTTCGCGGTGGAGAACGAGCACCCCGAGGTGACCTGGTCGGCTCTCTGGCAACAGGTGTGGTACGAAGGCTATCCCGAGCCCCAGTACGTGTGGCAGTCCACCTCCGCCAGCAACGACTTTGAAGCCAAGCTGAGCCTGGTGCCGCTGGTGTTTGGCACCCTCAAGGCCTCCTTCTATGCCATGGTGTTTGCGGTGCCGCTCGGCGTCGCCGGCGCCATCTACACCGCCTACTTCATGTCGGCGGGGCTGCGCAAATACGTCAAGCCGACCGTGGAGATCATGGCGGCCCTGCCGACCGTTATCCTCGGCTTCCTGGCCGGTCTGTGGCTGGCACCCATCATCGAGGGGGCGCTGCCCGGCGTGGTGTTGCTGCTGATCCTGCTGCCGATGGGGATGCTGCTGACCGCCTTGATCTGGAACTACCTGCCGGAGCGCGGCAAATCCTGGCTGCCGGAAGGGTGGCACGCCATCTTTCTGATCCCGGTGCTGCTGCTGATTGGCTGGGGCGCCTTCGCGGTGAGCCCGCTCATCGAGAACGCCTTCATGCACGGTGATTCGCGCATCTGGCTGACCCACGAGATGGGCATCAAGTTCGACCAGCGCAACTCGCTGGTGGTGGGCATCGCCATGGGCTTCGCGGTCATTCCGACCATCTTCTCCATCGCCGAAGACGCGGTCTTCTCGGTGCCCAAGCACCTCACCCAGGGCTCGCTGGCGCTGGGGGCAACCCCCTGGCAGACCCTGAGCCGGGTGGTGATCCTCACCGCGAGCCCGGGCATCTTCTCGGCGGTGATGATGGGCCTTGGCCGCGCGGTGGGCGAGACCATGATAGTGCTGATGGCTACCGGCAACACGCCCATCATGGACTTCTCCATGTTCCAGGGGCTGCGCACCCTGGCCGCCAACATCGCGGTGGAGATGCCGGAATCGGAAGTGGGCAGCTCGCACTATCGGGTGCTGTTCCTCGCTGCCTTCGTGCTGTTCGTGTTCACCTTCTTGTTCAATACCCTGGCCGAGTTCATCCGTCAGCGGTTGCGTGAAAAATACAGCTCTCTGTGATGGGCTGCTCTGAAAGGACCGAGGAATCGACAATGGGTAAGTGGTTTAAATCGGGGGCCCCCTGGATCTGGATGACCGGCGGCGCCGTCAGCCTGAGTCTGGTAGCGGTACTGGGTCTGCTGCTGCTGATCGGCTGGCGTGGGCTGGTCTACTTCTGGCCCCATCCCATCTATGAGTGGCAACTGGAAGACGCCCAGGGCAACAAGAGCGTGCTGATTGGCGAGATCAACGACCGCGAGCTGGTGCCGGTAGAGCGGCTACGGGCCGCCGGTCTGCCGCTGGAGGGGGAAGAGCGCGAGCTGCTGACCCGCTATCTGGTCAAGACCGGCAACCGCGAGTTCGTCGACCTGGACTTCCGTTGGGTACTGGAGACCGACATCAAGTCCCAGAGCCTGCCGACCGAGCTGGCCATGGTGGAGCGTGCCACCAACGGCAACTTCTACGGCTACATCGTCGGGGTGAAAGAGGATGGCAAGGCGCTGACCGAGAACCTGCATCCTGCCCTGCAGCGCGTGCTGGCGCGGGCCAACGGTCTCTCCGAGCAGGCCGACGATCTGCAAAAAGGGGACATCGGCAGCATCAACTATCAACTGGAGCGGTTGCGCCTGAAAGAGCGCAAGGCCGAGCTGGACGACAAGCTGACCGATCAGCTTAAAGCCGAGCTGGCGAGCGAGCGTCAGGCCCTCAACGACCGTTATCAGGTGCTGGAAAAAGAGCTGTTCTCCCTGCGTGCCCAGGCGGACAGAGACAGCATCACGGTCAAGGACATGCGCGGCGAGCTGGTGACCATGCCCATGTCCAAGGTGCTGGACGTGGTGTGGCCCAACGACATGAGTCTGCCGGCCAAGGTGGGCTACTGGTTCCACCAGATCGGCAAGTTTGTCTCCGACGATCCGCGCGAGGCCAACACCGAGGGCGGGGTGTTCCCGGCCATCTTCGGCACCGTCTTCATGGTGTTCCTGATGGCGATCATCGTGACCCCGCTCGGCGTGGTGGCGGCGGTCTATCTGCATGAATACGCGGGCAAGAACAGCCTGACCAAGATCATCCGCATCGCGGTGATCAACCTGGCGGGCGTGCCCTCCATCGTGTACGGCGTGTTCGGTCTGGGCTTCTTCGTCTACACCCTCGGTGGTTCGTTGGACCAGCTGTTCTATCCGGAAGCGCTGCCGAGCCCGACCTTTGGCTCCCCCGGTGTCATCTGGTCGGCGCTGACCCTGGCCATCCTGACCCTGCCGGTGGTGATCGTCTCCACCGAAGAGGGGCTGGCCCGGATCCCGAGCACCATCCGTCAGGGCTCGCTGGCACTGGGGGCCACCCAGGCCGAGACCCTGTGGCGTATCGTGCTGCCGATGGCGAGCCCGGCCATCATGACCGGCCTCATCCTGGCCATCGCCCGTGCGGCCGGTGAAGTGGCGCCGCTGATGCTGGTGGGGGTGGTGAAACTGGCACCGACCCTGCCGATGGACGGCAACTTCCCGTACCTGCACGTGGAGCGCAAGTTCATGCATCTGGGCTTCCACATCTATGACGTCGGCTTCCAGAGCCCCAACGTCGAGGCAGCGCGCCCGCTGGTGTATGCCACCTCCTTCCTGCTGGTGACGGTGATCGTCGGCCTCAACCTGACGGCCATCGGTATCCGCAACCACTTGCGTGAAAAATTCCGGTCGCTGGAACACTGATAGACCAGCACCACAGAGACGGGCAGGGAACGGGGTTCCCTGCCAGCCAAGCGTTCCGGCCGTGGGCAATGAGAGTGCCCGCCGCCACCGACAGATTTTGAGGTAACAGATGATCAACGTAACGACCGCATCCAGCCAGCACACCGCGACCGACCTGCTCAACCTGAGCCCGGAGCAGACCGCGCTGGAAGTGAAGGATCTCAACCTGTACTACGGCAACAAGCAGGCGCTGTTCAACGTCAACATGAAGATCCCCAAGGGCCAGGTCACCGCCTTTATCGGCCCCTCCGGCTGCGGCAAGTCCACCCTGCTGCGCTGCATCAACCGGATGAACGACCTGGTGGAGATCTGCCGCATCGAGGGCGAAATTCAGCTGCACGGCCACAACATCTACGACAAGAGCGTCGATGTCTCCGCCCTGCGTCGTCAGGTGGGCATGGTGTTCCAGCGCCCCAACCCCTTCCCCAAGTCCATCTACGAGAACGTGGTCTATGGCCTGCGCCTGCAGGGCATCAATGATCGCCGTACCCTGGACGAGGCGGCCGAGCGCTCCCTGCGCGGCGCCGCCCTGTGGGACGAAGTGAAGGATCGGCTGCATGACAACGCCTTCGGTCTTTCCGGTGGTCAGCAGCAGCGATTGGTGATTGCCCGTGCCATCGCCATCGAGCCGGAAGTGCTGCTGCTGGATGAACCGACCTCGGCGCTCGACCCCATCTCCACCCTCACCATCGAGGAGCTGATCAACGAGCTCAAGAGCCAGTTCACAGTGGTGATCGTGACCCACAACATGCAGCAGGCGGCGCGGGTCTCGGATCAGACTGCCTTCATGTACATGGGTGAGCTCATCGAGTACTCGGACACCAACACCATCTTCACCACCCCGGCCAAGAAGAAGACTGAAGACTACATCACCGGTCGTTACGGCTAAGTGCTGGCGATGGAGGTGAGCAAGATGAGCATCAACAAACAGATTACCGGTCAGTTCAACGACTAAGGCGTGTTGGTGCAACAAGGGTTATTGAGATGAGCAAGATGGGCATCAACAAACAGATTACCGGTCAGTTCAACGACTAAGGCATACTCGGAGCATCAAGGATTATTTGTATGGACAATATGAACCTCAACAAACACATCTCCGGTCAGTTCAATGCCGAGCTCGAGAGCGTGCGCAACCAGGTGCTGGTGATGGGCGGGCTGGTGGAGCAGCAGCTGACCGACGCCATCGCGGCGATCCACGATCAGGATCTGGACGCGGCGCGCAAGATCGTCGCCAACGACCACAAGGTCAACGCCATGGAAGTGGCGATCGACGAGGAGTGCACCCGCATCATCGCCAAGCGCCAGCCCACCGCCTCCGACCTGCGGCTGGTGATGGCCATCATCAAGACCATCACCGATCTCGAGCGCATCGGCGATGTGGCGGACAAGATCGCCCGCATGCTGACCGACAACGCCAACAAGCCGCAGCCGCCGCTGGTGTCGCTGGAGAACATGGGGCGCCGCACCATCAAGATGCTGCACGACGTGCTGGACGCCTTCGCCCGCATGGATCTGGACGCGGCGCTGGCGGTCTACAAGGAAGATGACAAGGTGGACCGGGAGTACGAGTCCATCATCCGCGAGCTGATGACCTACATGATGGAAGATCCGCGTACCATACCGCAGGTGCTCAACGTGCTGTGGGCGGCGCGGGCCATCGAGCGGGTGGGGGATCGCTGCCAGCATATCTGCGAGTACATCGTCTATTACGTCAAGGGCAAGGACGTGCGCCACACCAAGGCGGACGATCTGGGCACCCTGCTGGGGAAAGGGTGAGTCTGAGATGCATAAAAAGGCGCTTTGAGCGCCTTTTTTGTTGCCTTTTCAGTCAGTGCAAGATATCGCCACCCGCTTGGCGCTTTTCTGCTAGAATATGCCCCCTGTGTGAGTCCCGGATTGACTCACGGTCCGGTCTCCCGGACCCAGTTTGCCGTCTTGTGCTAAGGCGGCTGTTGCAATAGGTTAATCATGAGTTTTGCCGATAGTTTATTTTTCCTGATGCTGCTGGTCGCCGGCAGCGTGTTCTTCTCTCTCTCCGAGATCTCCCTCGCCGCCTCCCGCAAGATCAAGTTGCAGGTGATGGCCGATGAGGGCAACCGCCATGCCGAAAAGGTACTGGCACTGCAGGCCCAGCCGGGCAACTTCTTTACCGTGGTGCAGATCGGGCTCAACACCGTCGCCATCCTGGGCGGTATCCTGGGCGAGTCTGCCCTGAACCCGGCCATCAAGGAGTTCATCTCCGAGTTCTATCAGGGGCCCTGGCTTGGCGAGATCAGCTCGGCAGCCTCCTTCGTGTTCGTCACCGGCATGTTCATCCTGATCGCCGATCTGATGCCCAAGCGCCTCGCCATGACCATGCCGGAGCGGATCGCCGTGGTGGTGGTACGCCCCATGCTGCTGTGCGTCACCCTGCTGATGCCGCTGGTGTGGCTGTTCAACGGCATGGCCAACGGCCTGTTCCGCCTGCTGCGCATCTCCATGGTGCGCAACGACGAGATCACCTCCGACGACATCTATGCGGTGATGGATGCAGGCGCCGAAGCGGGCGTCATCCAGCGCGAGGAGCACCAGCTCATCGAGAACGTGTTCGAGCTGCAGTCCCTCGGTGTCACCTCCGCCATGACCGCGCGCGAGAGCCTCATCTACTTCACCCTGCAAGAGGGCGAGGAGAGCATCAAGGCCAAGATTGCCGAACACCCCCACAACAAGTTTCTGGTGTGTGACCACAACCTCGACAGCATCAAGGGCTTCGTTGACTCCAAGGAGCTGCTGATCCGGGTCATCAGCGGCCAGAGCATCGATCTCAACAGCGGCTCGCTGGTGCAGAACGTCATCATCATCCCCGACACCCTCAACCTCTACGAGGCGATGGAGTACTTCAAGAACCATCGTGGCGACTTTGCCGTGGTGATGAACGAGTACGCCCTGGTGGTGGGGATCGTCACCATGAACGACCTGATGAGCACCGTCATGGGCGAGTGGGCCACCCACGTGGTGGAAGAGCAGATCGTGCAGCGGGACGAGAACTCCTGGCTGGTGGACGGGGTGACCCCCATCTCCGACGTGATGCGCGCCTTCGACATCGAGGAGTTCCCGGAAAACCAGAATTATGAAACCATCGCCGGCTTCATCATGTACATGCTGCGCAAGATCCCCAAGCGAACCGATTCGGTCAAATACGCCGGTTACAAGTTCGAAGTGGTGGACATCGACAGCTACAAGATTGACCAGCTGCTGGTCACCCGGGTCGAGCCCACGCCGGCCGAGAAACCCGCTCAGGAATCGTAAAAGGAGCTAGTTAGCAATCATGAAGATGCAGTCTCATTCCCGTGCGCTGGCCTGTGTGGCGCTCGCCCTGGCACTCGGTGCCTGCAGCCAGAGCGCACCGCGCAAGGCCACCACAGTCGCCAAACCGGTTGCCCCCAAGGCGGCCGTGGTGGTGCCGCAGCAGGACCCGGATGCGGTGGTGCAAAGCGCCGTGGCGGAGCCGAGTCCGGTGTTCGACGAGGAGTATCACGGCCCGGATCAAGGATCGCTCGAGTCGGTGACCGCCCTGTTTGCCCGCGGCTACATCGAGTCGGCCATGCGCGAGACCATGCTGGCGGCGGTGCACAGCGACTACCCGCTGCTGGGCATGCGGGACGTGCGCCTGACCGATCCGGTGGCCAAGTTCCTCACCTCGGCCCAGGCACGCACCACGGCTCACGACTACCTCTATGCCGGGGTGCAGCGCCGGCTGGGCCGCCCGCTCAGCCCCGCCCAGTGGGAGCAGATCTGGCAGGGGTATCCCCAGCAGGGTCGGGTGTCCGACTGGGTCAAGCAGACCAAGCGGGTACTGGCCGGACGTTGAGCCGCCAGATCCTCTGTTGCCACAAGAGGCCACCTTCGGGTGGCCTCTTGTCGTTTCTCATCCTGGTGTTGAGCCTTCAACAGCCATACCTCCCTTCCTTTGCCGTTATCTCCCTGAGCTTGTTCAGATTTGTTCGTAGCACCCGATTGCCTCTTCCTCTACTTTGAGTCATGATGCAACGGCACTGTAGCCATCTAGATGTTTTGATGGCTAATCGTAGCTCCACACAATAAATACCCGTCACGACGGGGACACGCAGAGAGACAGAGATGGATACAAAGGATTTGTGGGTACTGGATGGCGGCATGGGACGCGAGCTGGCACGGCGGGGTGCGCCGTTTCGCCAGCCGGAGTGGTCGGCGCTGGCCCTGATGGAGGCCCCCGAGACGGTGCGCGAGGTGCATCAGGCCTATGTGGCGAGCGGGGCCCGGGTCATCACCACCAACAGCTATGCGCTGGTACCGTTTCATATTGGTGATGCGCGTTTTGTGGCAGAGGGGGAAGGGCTGGCGGCGCTGGCCGGCCAGCTGGCCCGCGAGGTGGCTGACGAGCAGCCGGGTCGCGTGCAGGTGGCCGGCTCCTTGCCGCCGCTGTTTGGTTCCTATCGCGCCGACCTGTTCGATGCGGGCCGGGCGAGCGAGCTGGCGACCCCGCTTATTCGGGCGCTCTCCCCCCACGTGGATCTCTGGCTGGCGGAGACCATGAGCCTCATCGCCGAGCCGCTGGCTATCCGGGCCCTGCTGCTCGAGGATGGCAAGCCGTTCTGGGTCTCCTTCACCCTGGAAGACGAGGCGCCGGGCAGTGAGCCAACCCTGCGCTCCGGCGAGCGAGTGGCCGATGCGGTGACCGCGCTGGCATCGGCCGGGGTGGACGCCATCCTGTTCAACTGCTGTCAGCCCGAGGTGATCGAAGGGGCGCTCAAGGTGGCCGGTGCCGCGTTGCAGGCGCTGGGCCGCAGCGACATCCGGCTCGGCGCCTATGCCAACGCCTTCCCGCCCCAGCCCAAGGAAGCGACCGCCAACGACGGGCTGGACGAGATCCGCACCGATCTGGGACCGCTGGATTACTTTGGCTGGGCCGAGCGCTGGCGCGCTGCCGGGGCAAACCTTATCGGCGGTTGCTGCGGCATCGGGCCGGAGCATATCCAGGCACTGAGCAGTCGGCTGCGCTAAGGAGAGCCCATGAAAGAGAGCAAGATCGGGCTCTGGTCCCTCACCGCGCTGGTGTTCAGCTCCATGGTAGGAGCGGGGATCTTCAGTCTGCCGCAGAACATGGCCGAGGTGGCCGGCGCGCGCGCCGTACTGATCGGTTGGGGGGTGACCGGGGTGGGCATCCTGGCGCTCGCCATGAGTTTTCTGTATCTGTCGCGATTAAGGCCGGATCTCGATGGCGGCATCTACAGCTATGCCCGCGCCGGTTTCGGCGATCTGGTGGGTTTCTTCTCCGCCTGGGGCTATTGGCTCTGCGCCACCATCGGCGTGGTGGGCTATCTGGTGATTGCCTTCGCGGCGCTGGGCAGCTTCGTTGACACGCCGGAGCGGGTCTGGTTTGGCGAGGGCAACACCCTGGCGGCCTTCATCGGCGAGTCCTGCATTCTCTGGGCGGTGCACCTGCTGGTGGCCCGCGGTGTGCAGCAGGCGGCCCTGTTCAACCTGGTGGCGACCCTGGCCAAGAGCCTGCCGCTGCTGCTGTTCATCCTGTTTGCCTGCTACTGGTTCGACCCGGTCACCTTTGCGGCGGATCAGCAGGGCAGCACCCTGGCAACGCCGGTCTCCGAGCAGGTGCGCAACACCATGCTCATCACTCTCTGGGTCTTCACCGGCATCGAGGGGGCGGCGGTGCTGTCGGCCCGGGCCAGACACAAGCGGGACGTGGGCACGGCCACCGTGCTCGGGGTGGTGCTGGCGCTGCTGCTCTATGTGCTCATCTCGGTGCTGGCGCTCGGGATCCTGAGTCGCCCCGAGCTCGCGGCCCTGCCCAACCCCTCCATGGCGGGGTTGATGGCCCAGATGACGGGCTCCTGGGGCAAGCTGTTCATCAGCGTCGGCCTCATCGTCTCGGTACTGGCCTCCTACGTGAGCTGGACCCTGTTCTCGGCCGAGGTGCCGTTCAGCGCAGCGCGCCACGGCGCCTTCCCGGCCATCTTCCGGCGCCAGAACCGCAACGGCACCCCCATCGCATCGCTGTGGCTCACCAGCCTGACGGTGCAGGGCTGTCTGCTGCTGGTGTGGCTGCTCGGCAAGGGCTACACCAACCTGCTGCTCATCTCCACCTCGATGATCCTGGTACCCTACCTGTTGATCGGTCTGTTCCTGCTTAAGCTCTCCTTGCGTAGGGAGGGCAATGGCCTAGTTCGGGCTGTGGCCCTGGTGTCGAGTGGTTACGGCTTCTGGCTGCTCTACGCCGCCGGCGTGGAGTACCTGCTGCTCTCCTTGCTGCTCTACGGACCGGGTCTGCTGCTGTTTCTCTACAGCCGCCGCCAGCTGGGGGCCGAGCTGCGACTCAGCGGGCGCGAGTGGCTGCTGGCCGGAGTGACGCTGCTGAGCCTGATCCCCGCCATCTGGTCTTTTGCTCACGTCTGACCGGGTGGTGACCCAATGCAAGAGAGCGCCCAGGGGCGCTCTCTTTTTGTCTGCGACATGCACTTGTTTTAGCTGCGGCAAGGACTTAGCGGCTGGCAGGACCGGCCGGCTTGCCAAACAGCACCGCGAGCTTTTGCCGCCAGGGCAGGCCGCGGGCCTCTTGCAGCATGTCGCGCCACTCGTGGAAGGTGAGGGTGAGCGGGTTGAAGCTGTGGATGGGCTTGGTGATGCCGAAGCGGCACGGCTCGGCCGGATCTTCTTCCACGAAGGTGCCAAACAGCCTGTCCCAGATAATGAGCACGCCGGCGAAGTTGCGGTCTATGTATTTGGCGTTGCTGGCGTGGTGCACCCTGTGGTGGGAGGGGGTGTTAAAAACCCACTCCAGCCTGCCGAGCTTGCCCACCATCTGGGTGTGGACGAAGAACTGAAAACCCAGGCTCAAGAGCACGGTGGCCACCACTGCCTCGGGCGGGAAGCCGATGAGGATCATCGGGATCCAGAACAGCCACATGCCGGAGACCGGGTACATCAGGCTCTGGCGAAAGGCGGTGGAGAGGTTGAGCCGCTCCGAGCTGTGGTGCACCACGTGGGAGGCCCAGAGCCAACGCACGTGGTGGCTGGCGAAGTGGAACAGCCAATAGCAGAGATCCTGCAACAAAAAGAGCAGCAGCAGGCTCCAGATGTTGAGATCGATATCCAGCAGCCGCCAGCCCCAGAGGGCGTCGTAGAGGTAGGCGATGGCGATGGCCGTCAGCGCGTCGCCCCCCTGGTGCATCAGCGCCAGGGTGGCGTTGGCGAAGAGATCCTTCCACTGGTAGCCGGCGGTGGGATAGGCGGCGCCATGTTTGCGCAGGTAGAGCATCTCCCAGCCGATGAAGGCCAGAAAGAGCGGCGAGAGGTAGAGCAGGATCAGTTGCACATCCATGTCGGGTATCCAGTCAGAGCAATTGCTCTCCAGCATAAAGGATGAATTTAATCTTTCATTAACAATTTTCACCCGATGGCCGTCGCCATCTGACGCTGGCGGCGGGAGTCCGCAAACGCATTGCCATGAAAGGGCGTGATGACCCTCTGAGCCATGGCGCAATGACTATGCTTGATGAGGTTTTCTACCTCTGGAGTGGCAGATGATGCGGCTGTGGTGTTGTTTGTTGATGGGAGTCTGCCTGCTGGCGCAGGCCAAGACCCGGGTCGAGATCCTGGCCGATGCCAACTATCCGCCCTACTCCTGGCAGGAGGGGGAGGAGGTGAAGGGGATCTATGCCGACATAGTGCGCAGCGTGACGGCCTCCATGGATGAGTACGAGGTGGTGCTCAAGGCCATGCCCTGGCGACGGGGTCTCAGCATGGTGGAACAGGGCAGTGCCTTCGCCATCTTCCCACCCTACTACCAGCCCGACAGCCGCCCCTGGATGTGGCCCTACTCCCAACCCCTGCTCGACGAGGAGCTGGTGGTGATGTGCGGTGCCGGGGTGGCGGTCAATACCCCGCAGGCGCAGTTTCCGGCCGACTACTACGGGCTGCGCTTTGGCATGAATGCCGGTTTCACCATAGGTGGTGCCCCCTTCTGGCAGGCCGTCCAGCAGCAGAAGATCGGGTTGGAGGAGGTGAAGAGCAATCGGGAGAACCTGCTCAAGATAGTGCGCGGCCGGGTAGACTGTACCGTCAACGACCGCCTCTCCCTGCTCTATGAGCTGCTCAACATGATCAAGGGCAACCAGCTGGCGGTGGCCGACATGTCCCAGCTCAAGCAAGGGCCGGTGCTCAGCAAGGAGCAGGGGTTTCTCGGTTACAGCCGCAAGGGGGAATTCGACTTCAAGGAGGACTTTGCCGAGCAGTTCGACAAGCGGCTCTACGAACTCAAGAAGCGGGACGGGATCCGAACCATAGTGGAGCGTTATCTGGGAAAGTCCTCGCGCTGAACTGATAAGGGAGCCAGTCAGATTCAGCCGATAAACACAGGGTTTCGGTATAAACAGAAGAGGGAGCCATGGGCTCCCTCTTCTGTTTTTTATCGCCGGCGCTATTACAGCACCTGGCTCAGGAACTGGCGCAGGCGCGGGGAGGGGGGATTGTCGAAAAAGTCCGTCGGCTTCTCGTCTACCAGCAGCTCGCCGCTCTCCATAAAGAGCACGCGATCTGCCACCTCACGGGCAAAGCCCATCTCGTGGGTGACCACCACCATGGTCATCCCCTCGCGGGCCAGCCCCTTCATCACGTCCAGCACCTCGCCCACCATCTCGGGGTCGAGCGCACTGGTGGGCTCGTCAAACAGCATGATGCGCGGCTGCATGGCGAGTGCCCGGGCGATGGCCACCCGCTGTTGCTGACCGCCGGAGAGCTGGGAGGGATAGCTCTCGGCCTTGGCCGACAGACCGACTTTGAGCAGCAGGGCCTTGGCTCTGTCTTCTGCATCGCGACACGACAGTCCGCGCACCTTCTGCGGGGCTAGGCAGATGTTGTCCAGCACGTTCAGATGGGGGAAGAGGTTGAAAGACTGGAACACCATGCCCACCTCTTCCCGCAATTTGTTGACGTCCCCCGGCTCGGTCAGGCTGATGCCATCGACCACGATATTGCCGTCGTTGATGGTCTCCAGCTGGTTGAGGGTGCGCAGGAAGGTGGACTTGCCGGAGCCGCTGGGGCCGACGATCACCACCACTTCCCCCTCGGCGACCTGGGTGCTGACGTTCTTGAGGGCGTGCACCTCGGTGCCGTAGAACTTTTCTACACCGCTGGCTTTGATAATCGGATCAGTTGCTGCGCGCATATTTCACCTCCAGACGACGCACCAGGAAGGAGAGGGTGCCGGTGAGCACCAGATAGAGCAGGGCCACGGTGAACCACACCTCGAACGGACTGAAGGTGGAGCTCACCACCTCGCGCCCTGCTTTGGTGAGATCGGTGATGGAGATGACAGAGACCAGCGAGGAGTCCTTGATAAGGTTGATGAACTGACCCGCCAGCGGCGGCAGCACTCGCTTGAAGGCCTGCGGCAGGATGACGTAGCGCATGGTCTGGGCCGAGGTCATGCCGAGGCTTCTGCCCGCTTCCATCTGCCCCTTGTGGATGGAGCTGATACCGGCACGGACGATTTCCGCCACGTAGGCGCCGGTAAAGACTGCCAGTGCCGCTACCCCGGCGGTGAATCGGTCGAGGTTCAGCACTGTGCCGATGAAGAAGTAGACGATGAAGATCTGCACCAGCAGCGGGGTGCCGCGGATGAGCTCCACGTAGGTGACCGCCAGGTTGCGCAGGGCGGGATTGGGAGAGAGTCGGGCCAGCCCGGCCAGGGTGCCAAGCAGGATGGCGAAGATGCCCGCCACCAGCGAGAGTTTGACCGTGACCCAGACGCCCCAGGCGATGGGGCCGGCAGTCCAGCTCAGCTGGGTGTCGAGGGTGTCGCCGCGAAAGACGGTGTCCCCTTCCGCTACCTGGCCGCCGCTGATGGCGATGGCTTGGCGCTGGTTGGGATCGAGATCGTTTTGCAAAAACAGCTTGCCCTTGTCGGCCTCGGTGGTGCCGGCGACCACGGTACCGTCAAATTCGGCGTAATTTTTCTGTTCCGCCTGATAGGCGATGTACTGGGGGATCCGCTCCCAGCGCCAGGTGTAATCCACCGATTGCACGGCCTTGTAGATGCCAAAGATGGCGGCCAGCACGATCAGCAGGAAGATCCCGTGCCAGAGCAGTTGATTGGGTTGTTTTTCCATCTGTCTTGTTGGGTTGTGCACTGTCGCAACCTCGTTGTAGTTATTGTGTGGGGATCTGCGTGAAGGGGCGGCGGGCCGCCCCTTGCGAGGTTACTTGAGCTGGTTCAGCCAGGCGGTGGACTCGAACCACTTCTGGTAGAGGCGGTCGTAGCTGCCGTCGCCCTTGATTTGGCGCAGGTAGTTGTTGAACCAGTTGAGGGTGTCCTGGTCGCCCTTGCGGATGGCCCAGGCCAGCGGTTCGAAGGTGAACGGCTTGTCGAGGTGCACCACGGCGCCCTTGTTCTGGGTGGCGAAGATGGCGTTGTAGGGCAGGTCGTAGACGAAGGCATCGACCTTGCCGTTGATCACTTCCAGCTTGGCGTCATCCTGAGTTTCAAACTGCAGCAGGGTGGCTTTCGGGATCAGACGCTTGACTGCCTGCTCGCCGGTGGTGCCGAGCTTGACCGCGATCTTGTACTTGGGATCGTTGAGGTCGGTGAAGGATTTGATCTCGCCGGCCTTGTCCTTGCGCAGGACGATGGTCTGCCCGACCACGATATAGGGGTCGGCAAAGTTGACGCGCAGGTTGCGCTGGGGGGTGACGGTCATGCCGCCCATGATGACGTCGAACTTGTCGGTCAAAAGGGCCGGAATGATTCCATCCCAGGCGGTGTTGACGAACTCGACCTTCACGCCCATCTCCTTGGCGACCATCTTGGCCAGATCCACGTCAAAGCCGATGTATTGGCCCTGCTTGTTGGTCATTTCGAAGGGTTGATAGCCGGCGTCGAAACCGACCCGCAGCACGCCGCGCTCCAGCACGGCATCCAGGGTGGAAGTGGGCGCCGCGTTGGCCAGCCCGCACAGCAGCAGGGTAGAAAGAATGAGTTTTTTGATCATAAGTGACGTCTCTGTCAAAAGTGTGTTCGGCCTTGAACCTGATCCCGTGCGACTCCGTGGCACAAGAGACTGCTGCATCCGGCAACAGGGCAAGACAGGATTATTGTCTTGATTGAGGCAAAAGCCCCATATGAGATTCTATTTGCCACGAGCTGAGTGAAAAATGTACCAAATTCCGATTGTGCCAGATGACTCAATAGGTTAGTGGCGCTTTTTCCCCGTGGCGACACTCATAAAATCACACGAAAACAACATATCTATCTAATGAGGCGGGTTCAAGCCAAAAATGTATTCAGCACATTTTGTTACAGGCCAGCCCGCCATCAGCAGTGTCAATTGTTGCTCACCTGGCCGCCAAGTGCCAAAAAACAGATTCGAATGAATTTAGCGAGTGCGATTACCACCCACCAGATGATTTTTAATTGAGGATTTAGTCAGACACCGCTGGGTCTTGTTTTGCGCTTCCAATATACTCAGTTACCTTCGTTTAGTGGCACTGGTATGGACGCCTCAATACTGCTCAAGCTGGATGTATTCACCCTGATGATCATGGCGCTGGGTGGCTACAGCCTCGGCTTCATCACCCTCTCCATCATCTGGTCGACCCACAGGGAGATCCCCGGACTCGGATACTGGTGGTGGTCCAGTCTGTTCGCACTGACGGCCCAGAGCCTCTTTACCCTGCAGGCCTTCATGCCGAGTCTGGCGGGGATCTGGCTGGCCAATCTGCTGATCACCGTCTGCATCGCCCTGATGCCGCTGGCGCTGCAGCGTTTCTTCGGCCAGCCCCTCAGCTGGTCTGCCAGCGGCTGGTTCATGCTGATCTATGTGCTGATCCTGAGCTGGAGCATTGCCTTCAACGATCAGATGGCCCCCCGGGTGCTGCTGGCTTGCCTGAGCTACATGGTGCTGGGGGCGGTGATCGTCTTTCTCATCTGGCGGCACGGTTATCCCGCCTATCTGCCCGCCGTACTGGTGTTCACCGTGGTCAACATCCTGCTCTATGGCTTCAATCTGCTGCGCATGGCATTTCTGCTGCAGGGGGACGCCAGAGTCTTGATGGATCAGAGCGGTGTCAACGTGCTGCCTTTCCTCTCCATGCTGATGGGCAGCTACCTCTCCACCTTCGGCGTGCTGCTGCTCTGCACCCAGTACCGGGCACTGGCCCTGCGCCAGCAGGCGAGCCACGATCCGCTCACCGGCCTGCTCAACCGGCGCGGCTTCATGGAGCTGATGGCCCGGCGCCGGATGACCGAGTTCGGCGCCCTGGCGGTGCTGGATCTCGATGACTTCAAGCAGATCAACGATCGCCATGGTCATGAGATGGGGGACAAGGTGCTGGCAGCGGTGGGGGCCTATCTCGGCGCTCAGCAAGAGCTGGTGGCCAGTCGCTTTGGCGGCGAGGAGTTCGTGTTGCTGCTACCGCAGGAGGATGAAACGGCGCAGCAGCAGCGCTGCGAGCAGATCATTCGCTCTCTGGCGGCGCAGGACATGCAAGGGATCGGCATCACCGTCAGCATGGGGCTGGTATGCTGCCAGCACAGCTGGCACTTCGACACCCTGTTCAGCCAGGCGGATCGCGCCCTCTATCAGGCCAAGCGGGAGGGCAAGAACCGGGTCTGCCGGCTGGCGCAAGCCTAGCCGGTCAATCGGCGTCGCGGGGGCGTGGCGCCTGCGCCTTGAGGAAGGGGAGCAGCAGCAGGGCGGAGACGCCGGCGGCCACCGAGATCACCACGAAGAAGCCCTGCCAGTGCCAGATCTCCAGCACCCTCGCCAGCGGATAACCAGAGAGCGCCGCCCCCATGTAGGCAAACAGACCGACGAAGCCGGTGGCGGCCCCCGCCGAATTCTTGTGGGAGCACTCGGCCGCCGCCATGCCGATCAGCATCTGGGGGCCGAACACGAAGAAGCCGATGGTGAAGAAACAGGCCGCCTGCATCACATAGCTGAAGAAGGGCATCAGCCAGAGTGATCCCACCGCCAGCAATATGCCCACCGCAAAGATGAGGTTCATCGGCCCGCGGTTGCCGTTGAACAGCTTGTCCGATCCCCAGCCCGCCACCAGGGCACCGATAAAGCCCCCCACCTCGAACATGGAGATGGCAGAGTTGGCGCTCATCAGATTGAAGCCGCGCTGCTCGGTCATGTAGAGATTGCCCCAGTCATTGATGGCGGTGCGCACCACGTAGACCAGCACGTAGCAGCAGGCGAGCAGCCAGATATAGGGGTTGCCGAGCACGTATTTGCGCAGGATCTGGCGATGGGAGAGGCCGGCATCCTGGGTCTGCTGGGCCAGCTCCATGGCATCGTTGCGCCACTCGCCCACCGTGGGCAGTCCCATGGCGCTCGGGGTATCGCGCAGCCGCCAGCAGAGGAACAACCCCGCCAGGATGGCGATAAGGCCGGGCACTATCATGCCGTAGCGCCAGCCGTGCTGCAGGGCCAGAGTGCTGACGATGAGGGGAATGAGCGCGCCGCCCACGTTGTGGGCCGTGTTCCAGGCTGACCACCAGAAGCCGCGCTCGCTGCGCGAGTACCAGCTGGTGAGCAGCTTGGAGCAGGGGGGCCAGCCCCAGCCCTGGAAGAAGGCGTTGGCCACCCAGAGGGCGGCGAACAGCCACAGCGACGACGAGAGCCCGAACAGTATGTTGATGACCCCGGTCGCCATCAGCCCGAGGCCCATGAAGTAGCGCGGGTTGGCGCGGTCGCTGATGATGCCGGAGAAGAACTTGGAGCAACCGTAGGTGATGTAGAACAGGGTCCACAGCATGCCGATGTCGGCCTTGTTCAGCATGCCGCTGGCCAGCATGTCCGGCATGGCGAAGTTGAAGCTCTTGCGGGTGAAGTAGAAGACCGCGTAGCCCAGATACATGGTCAGCAGGATGTGCAGGCGCCAGTGGCGATAACAGGCGTCGATCTCGGCCTGATCGCGGATGAGGGGCTGGGGCGGTGCGCTTCTCATGAAGCCGAGCATCAGATGCTCCTCCCTTGCAGCAGGGGGTTACTCATGACTCTCCTCCCGTTTGCGGCCGGGCAGGGTCACGGTCAGCTGGGTGCCGTGCACGCAGGAGAGCTGCAATGCGCCTCCCAGTGCCTGCACCCGTTCGCGAATGCCGAGCAGGCCATAGCCCTGGGGCGTACGGTGTTCCGGCAGGCCGCAGCCGTCGTCTTCCAGCAGCAGGGTCAGTCGTTCGCCCTGGCGGTGGGCCCGAATGGTGACCGAGCTGGCATTGGCGTGTTTCACCACGTTGTTGAGCCCCTCCTGACAGACCCGAAACAGGGTGACCCGCTGGGCATCGGAGAGGCCGGCGTCCGCCAGCTGCCACTCGAGCCGGGTGACGATGCCGTGGCGCTCCAGCTCCAGCTCCCGCAGCAGGCCGCGTACCGCCTGCTCCAGACTCATGTCGTCGAGCTGGCGGGGGCGCAGCCGGCCGAGCAGGCCGCGCACCGCGTCGTAGATGCCCAGCGACAGCGTCTCGATGAGGGCGCTGCTCTGGCCGACCCCTGCATTGTCCGGGGCGAGCCGGCGCACGATGCCAGCCTGGGTGCGGATGGCGGTGATGGTCTGGCCGATGTCGTCGTGCAGCTCGCGCGCCACCTCCTTGCGGATGCTCTCTTCGGTCTCCAGCAACCGCTCGGTGAGCTGGCGATTGTGGGCGAGCTGGCGGGTCAGCGCCTGGTTGAGCTCGCGCTGGCGCTGGATGCCAGCCCCCAGCAGCAGGCCGGTGAGGCTCTGGGCCAGCAGGGAGAGCAGCAGGTCGAGCGGATGATCGTGCCAGGCCTGGCCGGCCATCAGCGCCACCGTGTTCATCAGGGTGGCGAGCAGGGCCCCCTGCCAGCCGTAGCGCCAGGCCATGGCCATGATGGGGATGGCCAGACAAAACGGGGTGAAGCGCACCAGCGAGTCCGGCAGGCCGAGCTGCAGCCAGAGGCTCAGCACGAACAGCAGCAGATACCAGACCAGATGGCGAAAACGCCAGTCCACCGGCTGATCCACCAGGGTCGGCCCGAGCGGCACCCAGGTGGCGCGGGTGAGGTAGTGCCAGATCAGCATGCAGGTGGAGGTCAGCGTCAGCCCGCCGGTGAGGGTGAGCAGCAGCGCGGTGAGGCCATCCTCACCGGCCAGATGCCAGAGCAGGGATTGTAGCCCCGCTGCCACCGTGACGGTGGCCAGCAGCACCAGCAGCTGTTGCCAGTCGTTGCGTACCGGCTGGCGGCGGGCGATCAGCAGCGGCAGCAGGGTGAGCAGGCTGCCCGCCTGAATGAGCGGCCACAGCGGCAGCCCCACCTCCTGGTTGAGCCAGTAGAGCAGCAGGGATTCACACAGCAGCAGCGGCGGCCAGTAGGAGATCGGGCTTTGCAGCAGCAGCCCCAGACGCAGGCCGAAGGGGAACAGCAGGGCCGCCAGCATGGGCGAGCCTGCCAGGTGCAGGCCGATGCTCCACAGGCAGAACCAGCCAGCGGCAAAGATGAAGCAAGCCGCCAGCGAGATGGCGACATAGCTGGCAAGACGGGGGATCACCAGCTGTCCAGCATGCGGTGGGCCAGCTCCACGTTGTTGCTGACTTTCAGTTTGTCCATCAGGTTGGCGCGGTGCACGTGCACCGTCTTGGGGGAGAGACCGAGCTGCTCGGCGATGGCCTTCACCTCCAGGCCCCGTGCCAGCAGCTGGGCCACCTCCCGCTCCCGGTTGGTGAGCGGATCCTGGCTGTTGCAGGCCAGCTTGTGGGCGATGTCCGGGGTGAGGTAGCAGCCGCCATGGGCGGCGGTGCGCACCGCGGCGATCAGCTCATCCGGGCTGCAGCGCTTGGAGAGGAACCCCTTGGCGCCGGCCTGCAGCGCCTGTTCGATCAACGCCGGACTGTCGTGCACCGACAGCATCACCACGGCGAGGCCGGAAGGGAGGCGCTTGAGCAGATCCAGCCCGGACTGGTCCGGCATGGAGATGTCGCACACGCACAGCTGCACGCCGCTGCCGGGCAGTCCCGCCAGCGCCTCGGCGGCCGAGCCGAATTCGGCCACCACCCGCAGGTCGGGTTCGAGATTGAGCAGTTGGGCAAAGCCGGAGCGGACGATCTGGTGATCGTCGATGAGGGCAATCTTTATCATGATGTCAGCCTGAAATCTGCGGCCAGGGTGCTGGCGCGGCCAACAAGATACCTGCCGCCTCGTCCGGGCTCAAGAGAAAGCAGGGCATGTGAGCGGGATCGGCGGCGCTTCCGTGGCAAAGCTTGATCGGGATCAGGGGCGGGCACGTGCGCAGGCCTGCGCCAGCGGCTTGGCACGTACCCGGGAGGATTAGCGGTGCAGCTCGCCGGCACGCTCCGGCTGATAGACCACTTCCAGGATCTCCACCTCGATGGTGCGACCGGCCGGGCCAGGCCAGGCGATGCTGTCGCCTACCTTCAGGCCGAGCAGGGCGCTGCCGACCGGGGCCAGCACGGAGATCTTCGACTCGTCACCCTGCACGTCCTTGGGGTAGACCAGGGTCAGGCAGAACTCGTTGCCGCTGCTCGGCATCTTGAAGCGCACCGTGCTGTTCATGGTGACCACGTCCGGCGGCATGTCGGCCGGTTCGCGCATCTCGGCGCGATCCAGCTCCTCCTGCAGGGCCAGGTGCTGGGGATGGTTGCCGAGCAGTTGCTCGATGCGGTCGAGATCCAGGCTGGAGATCACGAGATGAGGCTGTTTCATAAGATATTCCTTATCAATGGGTTAAAGGACCAGGATGACGGGCAAGCTGGTCGAAAAAGAGTGTGCGATACGAAAAAACAGATCGGGAATGCGATGCCCCCGAACGACTCGCTGTCGGAGGCGAGGGCGGGGGCTCAACGGGGTGTGAGCTGGCTTGATAAAATAATGAGCGCTTTCATGGGGATACCATAACCATTCTGGACTGCTTTGGCAATTATCCTGACAAGCTTGTCAGGGGGCCTGGTAATCGTACTGCTTGATGATGCGCGCCAGGCTGCCATCGTCGTGCATGGTGGCGATGGCCTTGCGCCAGCGGGTCGCCTCGGCGGCCGGGAAACGGGGGCTGGCGGCCAAATAGAGCGAGGCCCGCTGCAGGGTGTCGCCGCGCACCAGATCCGCCAGCGGCAGGCCGGCCTGCTGCTGGTTGTAGCGGGCGCTGTTCCAGGCCACCGCCCAGCCCTGGATGCGGCCCAGCGCCAGCTTGCTGGCGTTGTGGATCTCCTCGGCCACCAACGCCTGTTTCACTTGCGGGTAGGGTTGCAGCAGGCTCTGGCCATAGGAACCGCGCATCACGCCGACGGTGAGGCCGGGCAGCTCTTTGCTGGTGATGGGGGCCGGATGGTACTGGCGATGGCTGACCAGCACGAAGGCCTCGTCCAGCAGCGGCGCAATCCACAGGAACTGCGGCTCGCGCTGGGGGCTGCGCACCGGCGGCACCAGCAGCACGTCCTGGCGGTGGCGAGTCTGGCTGAGGGCGCGGGCCAGTGGCATCAGCTCGATGGTCAGCGGCTCCTTGAGGCGGCGGGCCGCCTCCTCCAGCACCTCGATGGCCATGCCGCTCGGGGCGCCCTGATAGGAGCGAATGACATAGGGGGGGATCTCGGCGGCGATGACCACCACGGCCTGGGCCTGGACGGCGGGGAAGAGCAGGGTGCAAAGCAGCAAGAGCAGGGAAGTACGCATGGCAGGCCGGATCCGGGATGAGTACACAGAGTGTAACATCCCGTCAGCACAAATCAGCTCACCCCATTCGGGGCGTCCCGTCAGTCGAAGAAATCCCGCAGATCCAGGGTCTGGTAACCCTCCAGCTGCTGCCAGGGCAGGGTTTTGGGCAGGGATTTGAGGGTCACCTCCATCCGGTAGCTGCGATAACCGTCTAGACTCGCCGACTCCACCACCAGCGGCAACAGCCAGCGGCTCGACCAGAGGATGCGGGTGCGCTGGTTGCCCTCGCGTTTTTCATACCAGCGCGCCTGTTCGGGGGCGCTTTCATCAAGGGGGGTCATCTCCTGCAACAGGGCCGGGTTGATGAGGTGGCGGATCCGCGGCCAGTCGGGTTTGAAAGCCACCTGACCGTACTCCTCCTCCGGCACCTCCACCAGCTGGTTGTGCCAGTTGTCGGCGTAGCGCAGTTGCAGCATCCCCTGCTGGTCGCGGGTTACCCAGCGCGCCGCCATCTGGTGGGTGAAGTGCTGGTGGCCCGGGGTGGCATCGTGAGTGGCGTGATAGGCGCGGGCAAGGGGCAGCGGGATGAGCCGCTGGCTCCACACCTGATCGCCAACCCGCAGCCACTTCTCCTGCCACTGGCTCTCCTTGCTGATGCCGTCGCTGCTGGTGACCCTGTCCTGATAACGGATGCGGGCGGCCAGATCGGGGACTTCATCGGCCAGGAGGGGAAAAGCGAGGCTGCTGGCGAGCAGCCACAACGGAAGTAACAGTCGCATATGGGTGATCGCTCGAACGAGCAGAGCCCGGCACTCTGCCGGGCCCTGCCGTTTACAGGCCGAGCGCCTCCTTCAGCTTGCCGAACACCCGGGTGTTGTCCAGCGTCCCCTTGAAGCGGCTGCTGCCGGCACCGTCGGCGAACAGCATGACATCGCCGCCGCCGTGGGTCTCGGAGCCGAGCTTGACCCCGGTCTCCTGCAGGTAGTCGTCCGCCATCACCTGATCGCTGGTGAGGGTGGGGCGCACGTCGGGGCGGTTGGGGCCGTTGCCGAACACCAGGGTGGTGAACGGCTTGCCATCCACGTCGTTCTGGGTCGAGCCATCGCCATTTTTCACCAGATCCAGCACCTTGTTGCCCTTGGCGGAGTAGCCGTTGATGGTCATGGTGTGGTCATGGTCGGCGGTGACCACGATCAGGGTATCTTTCAAATCCACCTTGCCGAGCGCGGTCTTGACTGCGTCGTCCAGTGCCACTGCGTCGGTGAGCGAGCGCTTGGCATTGGTGCCGTGCAGGGCGTGGTCAATGCGGCCCCCTTCCACCATCAGGAAGTAACCCTGGCTGTTCTGGCTGAGCAGATCGATCGCCTTGGCGGTCATCTCGGAGAGCGACGGCTGGGTATTGGCTGCCCCTTTGGCGACGCGGTCCAGCTCGTAGTCGAGGTGGGACTTGGCGCTGAACAGCCCAAGCACCTTGCCCGAGTTGACGCCAGCCAGCTCATCTTTGGTGGTGACGTAGCGATAGCCTTGAGCGGTCAGCTCGGTGGTGAGATCCCGTCCGTCGGCGCGGCCACCCTTGTTGCTGGTGCTGTTGTAGGGCGTCCAGTGGTTGGCGCCGCCCCCCATCAGCACGTCGACCCCGTCCCCCAGCGCCTGGTTGAAGCCGGCGCCGCCCGGTACCGCCTGCTCGGCGATGGCGTAGGCGGCATCCCGATGGCAGATGTGGGAGTAGGTGGCGGCCGGGGTGGCATGGGTCAGCTCGGTGGTGGTGACGGCCCCCACCGACTTGCCCGCCGCCTTGGCCAGCTCGAGAAGGGTGGGCACCGGCTTGCCGTTGTCGCTGGCGCAGTTGTTGACGCCCTTGTTGCCGTTGGCGTCCTTGCCGGGGGCGACGGCTCTGGTGTCGCTGCTCATGGCGATCACCTCGTTGTTCATCTTGACCCCGGTGGTGTAGGCCGCCATGGAGGGGGCCGAGTCGGTGGTCTGGGCATCGTTGGAGAAGGTCTTGATGCGGGCGCTGCGGGCCAGCTTCATCATCTCCAGATTGCCCTCTTCCCCCACCTTGTAGAGGCGGGTGGCGGTGAGCACGGTGGGGCCCATGCCGTCGCCGATAAACAGGATGACGTTTTTTGCGTCGGCGGCCTGTGCCTGGGCCGCGCCGCCGAGGGCGGCCAGCAGGGCCGTGCTGACCAGGGTTTTATGCAGATTCTGCTTCATGGATTGGTTGATGGCTCTTTTCATGGGAATGCTCCTTACAGCCCGGCCGCAGCCTTGACCTTGCCGAACACGGCGGTGTTGTCGAGTGAGCCGTGGAAGCTATCCGCTCCCTGGCCGATGGCGCCGAGGAAGACGTCGGTGCCGCCGTGGGTCTCGTTGCCGATTTCGCCCACCTTGACCACCACCTCCTGGTGATAGTCGTTGGCGGAGACGGTGGCGTCGTCCAGCGGCGCCACGCTGCTGCGCGGCCCGTCCACCCGGTTGTAGCCGTTGCCAAAGCCGATGATGGTGTAGGGCATGCCATCGGCATCCTTGCTCGGCTCGCCGGTTTCGTAGTTCTTCACCAGCCCGAGCACGCCTGGGTTGTCGGCGGTGGTCTTGCCGGTACGCTTGGCATAACCATTCAGGACTAGCGTGTGGTCATGGTCGGCGGTGACCACGATCAGGGTGTTTTTCAGCTCGGGATCGGTTTTCTTCACCTCGTCGAGAGTTGCCTTGATGGCGTTGTCGAAGGCGAGGGTGTCCTGCAGGGCACGCTTGGCGTTGGTGTCGTGCAGGGCGTGGTCGATGCGGCCCCCTTCCACCATCAGGAAGTAGCCCTGCTTCTGGTCTTTGAGCTGCTTGATGGCAGCCAGGGTCATCTGGGCCAGGGAAGGCTCGCTGGCGGGGCGATCCAGGTCATATTTCATGTGGCTTGAGCCAAACAGCCCCAGCAGCGGCTTGCCCGCCTCGGCCTTGTTCAACTCGTCCAGATTGCCGGCAAACTGGTAGCCCTTGGCCTTCATCTCATCGATGAGGTTGCGGCCATCCTCGCGCTTGCCCTTGTCGGCCTTGGGCAGGAAGAAGCTGCTGCCGCCGCCGAGCACCACGTCCACCCCCTCTTTGAGGGCGCTGTTGTAACCCACGCCGCCGGGCACCAGCTGGGCGGCGATGTCGGCTTCCAGATCCCGGTTGCAGAGGTGGGCATAGGTGGCGGCCGGGGTGGCGTGAGTCACCCGGGTGGTGGTAACCACGCCGGTACCGCGGCCGGCGGCCTTGGCCAGTTCCAGCAGGGTGGTGACCGGCTTGCCGGCGCTCTTGCTGCAGTTGCTCTCCTGGGTGGCGTCGCTGTCCATGCTGATGACGCCGTTGTTGCTCTTGACCCCGGTCATGTAGGCGGACATGGAGGGGGCCGAGTCGGTCACCTGGGCATCGTGGGAGAAGGTCTTGATGAAGGCCGTCTCCGGCAGGGTATCGATGGTGAGGCTGCCCTCTTCACCGACGCCGTAGATGCGGGCGGCGGTCAGGGTGTTGAGACCCATGCCGTCGCCGAGGAAGAAGATCACGTTCTTGGCGCCGGGGGCGGGCGCACTGCTGTCGTTGTTGGAGTTGCAGCCGGCGGCCAGGGCGGCGCCGATCATCAATGCAAGTCCTGCCATCTTTCTCATTGGGGTTCGCTCCTTGTAAAACCTGAGCGCAGCCTAGAGGTCGCAGATGACACTTTTAGTGAAACGGGATGACAATCCGATGAAGGTGTTGCATGAATGTTATGTTGTATCAATAGCTTATATTAATGCAGCCGAAGTACTGGGCACCGGTGGGCGAGGGGGCCGGGTGGGGGAGAATCTGGCCGGATTGCGGGCTGGCGGCTAGAATGGCCTGTCAAATCAGGGCGTGTGCAGGTAAAATGCGCCCCCTTGCGACGCCCAGCGTCCGCACCGCTCGCCGCTCGCGCCACCGCAAGCCAGCGCCCGCAGTCCCTAGATGAGAGTAACGGATATGTCCATCAACTGGTTCCCCGGCCACATGCACAAGGCCCGCAAAGAGATTGCCGAGGTCATGCCCCAGGTCGATGTCATCATCGAGATGCTCGACGCCCGCATCCCCTTCTCCAGCGAAAACCCGCTGGTGCCCGAGCTGCGCGGCGATACTCCGGTGATCAAGGTGCTCAACAAGGCGGATCTCGCCGACCCCGAGATCACCGAGCTGTGGGTGGCCCACATGGAGCAGGAGAAGGGGATCAAGGCGTTGCCCCTGACCCAGCAGGAGCCGGAGAAGATCAAGCAGCTGCTGACCCTCTGCCACGAGATGCTGCCGGAGCGCAATCTGGAGCTGCGCGGCGTGCGTGCCATGATCATGGGTATTCCCAACGTGGGCAAATCCACCCTGATCAACACCCTGGCCGGGCGCATCATCGCCCGCACCGGCAACGAGGCGGGGGTGACCAAGTCCCAGCAGCGGATCAAGCTGGACAACAACGTCATCCTGACCGATACCCCGGGGTTCTTGTGGCCCAAGCTCAATCCTCCCTCCTGCGGTTATCGGCTGGCCATCACGGCCGCCATCAAGGACACGGTGTTCGACTACGCCGACATCGCCATGTTTGCCGCCGATTACTTCATCAAGGCCTACCCGGAGCGGATCCAGGCGCGCTACCAGCTGAGCGAGCTGCCGGAAACCGAGATCGAGCTGCTGGAGCTTATCGCCCGCCAGCGCGGCTTCATGCGCAAGGGCGGCCTGGCCGATCTGCACAAGGCGTCCGAGATCCTGGTCAACGAGTTCCGCTCAGGCTTGTTGGGTCGCATCTCGCTGGAGACCCCGGCGATGGTGAGCGTCGAGATTGTGGAAGCCGAGGCCGAGGCCGAACAGAAGGCCAAGGAGAAGGCGGAGCGGGAAGAGGAGCGTCAGGCGCGAGCACGTCGCAAGTACGCCAAGAAGCGTCAGCGCTAACCGGCGTTGTGCTAAGTACTCACGAAGAGGCGACCCTGGGGTCGCCTCTTCGTTTTTGGGCAGATTGAGCATCAGTGACGGGGTGGCTTGGCCACTGAGGTGGGGCGCTTTTGTGTGTGCGCTCCGCGGCCCTGTTGATAGCGCCGCGCCAGGTCGATGGGGATGAACGACCGGTCATGCCCCAGCAAGACCGCCAAACTACTCGTTAATCAAGGGGATGAACCGGGCTGCCGAGCAAGCGCTGAGCGGTGCCAAATGAGGTTTTATTGCCTGCACGAAAAAAACATCCCCTGCGCCAATTAACGCCGATTGACAATGGCATTGGCGGTGGCATGATGCGCTCGCATTTTGACTCTCCTCACGGTATTACCCATGACCACCTACACCCGGCCAGTGCTGTTGTTGCTCTGCGGCCTGCTGCTGCTCACGCTGGCCATCGCGGTGTTGAACACCCTGGTGCCGCTCTGGCTGGCCCATGACAATCTGCCGACCTGGCAGGTGGGCATGGTCAGCTCCTCCTATTTCAGCGGCAACCTGCTGGGCACCCTGCTGGCGGGGGCACTGATCAAACGCTACGGGTTCAACCGCAGTTACTACCTGGCGTCCGCCCTCTTTGCCGCTGGCTGTGTCGGGCTCGGTATTACCCTCGGTTTCTGGAGCTGGCTCGGCTGGCGGTTCCTCGCCGGCATCGGCTGCGCCATGATCTGGGTGGTGGTGGAGAGCGCGCTGATGTGCAGCGGCAACGCGCGCAATCGAGGGCGGCTGCTGGCCGCCTACATGATGGTCTATTACCTGGGGACCGTGCTTGGACAGCTGCTGGTCAGCAAGCTGCCGACTGGTCTGATGGAGGTTCTGCCCTGGGCGACCGGGCTGGTATTGGCGGCTATCCTGCCGCTGTTGTTCACCCGCATCGTCAGTGAGCGCAATGAGCAACAAGGGAGCACCCGGGTCTGGCCTATGCTGCGGCTGCGGCAGGCGCGGCTCGGGGTCGATGGTTGCATCATCTCCGGCATGGTATTGGGGTCGCTGTATGGCCTGATGCCGCTTTATCTGAACCACCGCGGGGTGAGCGATGCCGGCATCGGCTACTGGATGGCGGTGATGGTGAGTGCGGGCATCCTGGGGCAGTGGCCTGTGGGCCGTCTGGCAGATCGGTTCGGGCGCCTGCCGGTGCTGCGGGTACAGGTGCTGGTGGTGATCCTGGGGTGCGGGGCCATGCTCAGCGGCGTGGCGATGGGCCCGGCGCTGTTTGTGCTGGGCGCAGCCGGTTTCACCCTCTACCCGGTGGCCATGGCATGGGCCTGCGAGAAGGTTGAGCACCATCAGCTGGTGGCGATGAACCAGGCGCTGCTGCTGAGCTACACCATCGGCAGCCTGCTCGGACCGGCCTGTACCGCGTTGTTGATGCAGCACTACTCGGACAATCAGCTGTTCATCGTGATCGCCGGCGTGTCGTGCGTGTATCTGCTGATGTTGCTGCGCAAGCTGGGTGAACACCCGACGCCGGTGGCCCACGCCTGAACGGGGGCGGCAGGATCCCAGCCCCGCTTCCCTACATGGGGGCAAGACGGAGCTAGGGTGCCCGGTATCAATAGGGTACCCGGTATATAGAAGAGGCGGCCCCAGGGCCGCCTTGTTGTTTGCAACGGTTGCCAGTTAGAGATTCATGGAGAGATTGACGAAGAGATAAACGGTTAGCCGTAACGCTTTTTCGCCTCTTCAAACAAGGACATATGCAGCGGGATCAACTGCTGCCAGTCGCGCCGGTAGCCGCCGCCCGGCACGGCGGCGATGGACAGCCCGTGCCGCAGTGCGCAGTCAAAGACCATGGCATCGCGCTGGCGGACCCCTTCATCGCTCAAGGCGAGATAGCCAAGCTCGTCGTCCTTATGCACATCGACCCCGGCCTGATAGAGGATGAGGTCGGGGGTGTAGAGTCGCAGCGCCAGGTTGAGCGCCTCTGCCAGCGTGGTGAGATAGGCATCGTCCGCCATGCCGCTTGGCAGGGGAAAATCCATGTGGGAGGCGGGCTTGTGGCGGGGGAAGTTGTGCTCCCCGTGCAGGGAGAGGGTGATGATGTCGCGCCGCCCCTGGCACAGTGCTGCGCTGCCATCCCCTTGGTGTACATCGAGATCGATGATCAATACCTGCTCGCAGCGCCCTTCGTCCAGGCACACCTGGGCGGCGATCACCAGATCGTTGAAGAGGCAAAAACCGCTGCCAACGTCCCGGTGGGCGTGGTGATAGCCGCCGGAGATCTGCAGGCCGCAACCCTGCTCCAAGGCGTGGCGGCTGGCCGCCAGGGTAGCTCCCACCGAGCGCAGGGTGCGCTCAATCAACAGGGGCGACCAGGGAAAACCGAGCTGGCGAATGGCGCCTGCATCAAGGGTGCCGGTGAGGGCTGCCTCCACATAGGCGGCATCGTGCACCCGTTTGATTTGCTCAGGGGTGGCGGGGGCGGCTTCTGCCAGCGGATAGCCGAGGCGGCCGAGCCGCTCGAACAGCGCCTGGTACTTGGCCAGCGGGAAGCGATGGCGCGCTGGCAGGGTCAGGGCGGAGTAGAGGGGGTGATAGAAGATGCGCAGTGACATGACGGCAGGGCCTTGGCAGAGAGGCAGATATGAAAAAGGGGAGCCAGGCTCCCCTTGTCGCACGAAACGAGTGCTCGCACGCCATTACTGCTGCTGGATCACCCAGATCTGGAAGGCTTTGCGAGTTTCCGCATCGGCCTTGTTGTACCAGTTTTGCAGCTGGGTCAGGGCTTCCGGGTTGCTCTGAGCCTTGCTCGGGGCTACTTGCACCGGGGCGCTGTTGGCGGCCATGACGGCGGCGGTGGAGACGGCAACAGTGGCCGGCTGGTTGAAGGCCTTGCCCATGTTCAGCAGCTCTTGCTGATAGTCACGGGTCAGCTGGAAGCCTTCGACTTTCGGCAGCACGAACTGCTCGCTGGCGACGACCTGGTTGCTGCTCTTGTCTTTCAGCGCGACTTTCTGCTCTTTGACGAACAGCTTGGCTTCAGCTTCGTTGCGCGGCTTCTTGTAGTCCAACACCAGCTTCTGGTTGTCGGCGGCGGTGAAGTTGATCACCAGGGGCTCGGCGGTCACCAGCTTGGTCTCGCTGCGGCTGGAGTAGTTGCCTTCAAAGGCGACAACCAGTTGGTGCTTGCCAGCTTTGATAGGATAGGTACTCGTCTTGTCGAGCAGCTTGGGATTGATGGATTGGCCATCGACCAGCTGTACGACGTAGGGGTTGGTCACTTCCAATTGGGCATCGGCCAGGGCACTACCTGCCCACAACAGACCAGCCAGGGCCGGCACCAGAACAGTCAGTTTCATTTCATCTCCTTGAACAGTCGGCGAGTGCCCACTGAAAAACAGGGGCTCATTTTTACAGGTTTGCCCAAGGGCAGCAATAGGCGTTTATGGCGCCTGGGTTGCCTCTCGGCCTCGATGCTTAAAGCGAACGCAAGCCACGGTACGGGTTCTGACCGAGCCAATGGGCCCCTGTCTTACTCAATCCGACGGTTGAAGGGGGGCAGCGCGTCGAGCAACCCCTTGCCATAACGCTTGGTCAATAGACGTCGGTCGAGGATGGTGACCCGGCCCCTGTCCGCCTCCTTGCGGATGAGACGACCGCAGGCCTGAATGAGCTTGCGCGACGCCTCAGGTACTGTCAGCTGCAGGAAGGGGTTGCCGCCCCGCTTCTCGACCCACTCGGCGGTGGCCTCTTCCACCGGCGAGTTGGGCACCGCGAACGGCAGCTTGGTGATCACCAGGTTGGTGAGGTAGTGGCCGGGCAGATCCAGCCCTTCCGAAAAGCTGCCGGTGCCGAACAGGATGCTGGCTTGGCCGCCATCGCATTTTTGTTTGTGCAGGGTGAGCAGGGCATTGCGGGAGGCTTCGCCCTGCACCAGCAGGGAGAGTCCCTTGGCCCGCAGACCCACCGCCACCTCGTTCATCTGCCGGTAGGAGGAGAAGAGCACCAGGCTCGCCTCCTTGCCGGCCAGCAGACGGGGCAGGGTGCTGATGAGCTCCTGGGTGAAGGCGGGGGCGCTGGGCTCGTGTTCCATTTTGGGCAGATAGAGCTCGGCCTTCTGGTAATCGAAGGGGGAGCGCAGGCGCAGATAGCGGGTACCATCGTGCTCTTTGAGCCCCACCTGGTGGCGGAAATAGCTGAAGGAGGAGAGGGCGGTCAGGGTCGCCGACACCAGCACGGCGCCAAGACACCTGGACCAGAGCCACTCTTCCAGCAGATAGCCGACCTCGATGGGGGAGGCATGCAGCCAGATGTCGCCGTCATCACTCTTGACCATCCAGCGGGCCAACGGCGTTTTGCCTTGTGCCACGTGCCGCCCCAACATCTCCCACAGGGCGCAAAACCCCTCCAGTCGTTGCAGATAGAAGCCGCTCTCCGCCAGCAGGGGTTCGGCCTCCTTGCGGCGGATCTCGCCATCTTTCAACGCCTCGCCAATGGCGCCCTGCATTCTGTCCAGCGCCCGCAGAGCCTTCTTGCTCGCCTCCTTCAGGTTCTCAGCCAGCATCGGCAGAGGGTCTGGCAAGACGCCATCGGCGAAGCGACAGTGTTTTTCCTCATTGAACAGCCGGTCGTTGGCGGCGAGCCACTGTTCCAGCGCCTTCAGATCCGGCTGCAGGGAGGCCAGCGCATCTTGCAGCTTGAGCTGGGGATCGAGCAGGCTCTCCTTGTTGAGGGTTCTGGCCAGCTTGCCGGCACCCTGCGCCAGCTTCTCCAGCCAGCGCCGCGAACCCTTGACGCTGGCCGAGGCGGCGCCATGATCGCGGGCGATGGTGGGCAGGTGGTGGGCCTCATCCAGCACATAAATACACTCGTCCGGCGGCGGCAATATGATGCCGCCACCCATGGTGAGGTCGGAGAGCAGCAGGGCGTGGTTGACCACCAGCACATCGGCCGCATCCATGTCGTTGCGGGCGCGGTGGAAGGGGCAGTGCTGATGATGACTGAGCGCCTTGTTGCAGGTATGGCGGTCGGCGGCGATGCGATCCCAGCAGAGATCGGTGATGGGTTTGGGCCAGTTGTCCCGATCGCCATCCCATTTGCCGTCGGTGTAGGCCTGCCACAGCGCCTGATAGCAGCTCTTGTCGGCGTCTGATGGCTTGTGCTTGCTGAGGCTGCCGAAGTCGAATTCGAAGTTGGCCATCTCGCTGCCGCTTGCGGCCTGTTCCAGCAGGTGCTCGCAGCAGTAGCGCTGGCGCCCCTTGACCAGCATGAAGCGAAACGGCAGCTCGCTGTGGCGGTGGTAGAAGGGGAGGTCCTTGTGGATCAGCTGTTCCTGCAGCGCCACGGTGGCGGTGGAGATCACCAGCTTCTTCTGGGTGAGCCGTGCCACCGGGATGGCCCCCTGGGCATAGGAGAGAGACTTGCCGATGCCGGTGCCGGCTTCGGCCACCAGGATGCGACGCTGTTTGTCATATTCCCCGGTCAGTGTCTTGGCTATCTCGGCCACCAGAAAATTCTGCTCCTTGCGCGGCACAAAACCGGGTAAACCATCGGCAATCTGTCGATAGGTATTGCGAATGGTGGCTTTGAGGCGAGTCGATAGCATGAATGGGGTGTGACCGTGTCTGGGATGAATGGTCACAGGATACCCGCAACAGGCGGCCTGGGTCGAGGCAAGGTGAGGCAGGGGTTATGGGCCGGGATCCGCACTTATGTCATGGGGTGGATTGTGCGTGCAATAAACCACCAAAAAAGGGCGTTTCAGGCAGCGCGTATCGCTGTAAACGTTTTCCCTGAGAGGGCAAACAATATGGGATTCAGCTCACAATTTTTTCCCTATGACTATGGTTTTCTCAAAAAGTTCCAAGTTTTTTCATTGCGGATTGGAAAACCCGGTGCTAGTCTCGGCGCCATAGTGATGCAAAGTACATCGCTAACACAGGGAATAACAACAACTTAGTGTTTAATTACAGTAGGCATTGGAAACTATGAAAAAGACAATTCTGGCTATTGCTATCCCGGCTCTGTTTGCATCCGCAGCTAACGCTGCCGTCATCTATGACAAAGACGGTACCACCTTCGACATCTACGGTCGTGTACATGCCCAGTACTTCGGCGAGTACGACTCCTACGATGCAGACGCAGATTCTTACTCCAAGAATGATGGTGAGCTGACCACCTATGCCCGTCTGGGCTGGTCCGGCAAAATGGCTCTGAATGACACCTGGTCTGGCGTTGCCAAAACTGAGTGGCAACTGGCCTCCGAAAACTCCTATGGCAGCGATAAGCGTGAGCTGAAGGCTCGTCACATCTATGCTGGCTTCGATGGTTCCCAGTATGGCCAGTTCCTGTTTGGTCAGACAGAAACTGCTTTCTACAATGCAACCGTCGCCAAGACCGATATCTTCAACGACTACGGTGACATGGCCAACGTCTATGATGGTCGTCAAGAAGGTCAGGCTATCTATAACGGTCAGTGGAACGGTTTTGGCCTGAAGGGTGGCTACATCACCAACAACGGCAGCTATGATGCGAACTACGCTGGCTGGTCTGGTGTTGAAGGTAAAATGGACCACGGCTACACCCTGGGCGCAACCTATGACTTCGACTTTGGTCTGGGTCTGGCAGCAGGTTACGAGTCCAAGAGCTTCGAAGATGCCTCCACCCTCACCATCACTTCCGAAAACGGTACTTTCAGCCGTGCTGATCTGACCGACAAGAATGACTGGGCTGTTGCCGCAAGCTACACCTATCAGGGTTTCTACTTCGCTGCCCTGTATAACGAATCCACCTACAAGTTCGACGGCTTCAACGATGCCAAGGCGCGTGGCTACGAGCTGGCTGCTTCCTACAACGTAGACGCCTGGACCTTCCTGGCTGGCTACAACTTCGCTGAAGCGAAAGTGGAAGGTGTAACTTCTTACGAAGACACCGTAGATTTCACCTCCATGGGTGTTGAATACGCCTTCAACTCCAAGCTGAAAGCTTACACCGAATACAAAATCCAAGGCCTGAGTCAGCAAGATGACGAGTGGACTGTTGGTATGCAATACAACTTCTAATCACGCTTCCCTCTCGTAGGGAACGTTGAAAGAGTTGATGAAACGGCCAAGCTTGCTTGGCCGTTTTGTTTTATCTGCCTTTCACCTTATTCCCTCCGCCGTTTGGCCCTGCGCCAGGTCACGTTGTCTCTTTTCCGCCCTTGGCTCCTTAGTCGTAAATCGCTAGATTATTCAATTCGTTGAAAGATGGTCTGCCGACAGGGAAGGATGCGTGTGATCGATTTCAGTCACCCCGAGTGGCGAGCGCTGGCTCAGCAGTTGCTGGATGAGGCGCCCCAGGTTATCCGCGGTCGCCAGTGGCAGCCCCTCATCGGCATGCTCAAGGACAATCAGCTGCTGCTCCCCCTTGGCAATCACCGCTATGAGCTGACCCCGGCCGGACGGCGCTATCTCACCCGCGAGCTGATGCTGGCCGAGATCGCCACCGCTCTCCCCGAGCCTGAGGAGTGGCTTCATGCTCAGGGTTGGCAGTTGGGGGAGCAGGTTAACGAGCGGGTGCTGGCGGCGCTCTATCGCAAGTCAGATGTGAACTTCACCCCCAACGAGCAGATCGACTTTGAGGACAAGGGCATTCGGCTCTGTGCCGATCAGCTGTTGCGCTTGCGCTCCGCCCAGCCGTTCAGCCTCTTTTTTAGCAGCGGTACCCTGATCGACGCGGCGCCCTGGCTGCAGGCCCTCGGCGAAGTGGCCCTACCTGAGCGCACCCTTGAGGATCTTGGCAAGATCCTGTGGGGGGAAGGGAATATCAAGCGGGTGATCACCACCGACAGCGTCGGCGCCTTTGCCGAGCTTCTTCTTGAGTCAGGCTGCTTGCTGGTGTGGGCACCCCCATCTGCCTCCCTAGCCCTGCAGCAGGTGGTGGCCGCTTTGCCGCCCAATGTGCTGTGGAGCCATCTCACCGCTCTCGACCCTGCCGGGGTGGATCGGGTGCAGGCGCTGGCCCAGCGACTGGGGCGTCCGGCAAGCTGGTGGCTGCCCCGGGATCTGGCTCCCATCAAGGAGGCCTATGCCGCCCCTCTGCAGGACGCGCGCCCCTGGGAACCGAGCCGGATCCCCCGTCCATTGCGGGCGTGGTGCAGCGATCTGGTGGAGTCCAACCGCGGCTTGTCGGCCGAGGTGTGTGCCCTGGCATCGGGCTGGCATGCCATCGGTTGAGATTGCCGCAGATCCGGCCGAAAAAGCGGTTTGCCCCCACTCTGCACGGTGATATAAAGAGTTGACGAAGCGCTCGCCAGATGGGCGCTTTTGTTTGCCACGTGTTTTGCGTGTCACGGACGGTGTGCCAACACGCTTTGCCAGCCAACGAACTCAACGGAATACAGGGAATACCATGTTTGAAAAGGTTGTTGCCGCCCCAGCGGATCCGATCCTGGGCCTGACCGAAGCCTTCCGTGCTGACTCTCGCAGCCACAAGATCAACCTGGGGGTCGGGATCTACAAGGATGAGACCGGTGCCACCCCCATTCTCCACTGCGTCAAGAAAGCCGAGCAGAAGCTCTTGACCGACGAGAAGACCAAGAATTACCTCGGTATCGAAGGCAATATCGAATATGGCCGCATCGTGCAGCAACTGCTGTTCGGGCAAGATTCTGCGCTGGTCGCCAGCGGCCGGGCCAAGACCGCTCAGGCGCCGGGCGGTACCGGTGCCCTGCGTATCGCCGCCGAGTTCGTGGTGCGTAACGGCCTAGCCAAGACCATCTGGATCTCCGATCCCACCTGGGCCAACCACGTCAGCGTGTTCCAGGCCGCGGGTCTGACCGTCAAGTGGTACAAGTACTACGATGCGGCCAGCAAGGGCCTCGACTTTGCCGCCATGCAGGCCTCGCTGGCTGAAGTGCAGGCAGGCGATCTGGTGCTGTTGCACGGCTGCTGCCACAACCCGACCGGTATTGACCCGACCGCTGATCAGTGGCGCGCACTGGCCAAGCAGAGTGCTGCCGCCGGCTGGTTGCCGCTGTTTGACTTCGCCTATCAGGGCTTTGCCCGTGGTATCGAAGAGGATGCCGAAGGTCTGCGCATCTTTGCCGAGTGCCACGACGAACTGCTGGTGGCGAGCTCCTTCTCCAAGAACTTCGGCCTCTACAACGAGCGGGTCGGCGCCTTCACTCTGGTCAGTGCGACCAAGGAGATTGCCGATGTGGCCTTTACTCAGGTCAAGACTGTCATTCGTGCCAACTACTCCAACCCGCCGTCACACGGCGCCGCCGTCGTCACCGCCGTGGTGAGCGATCCGGCCCTCTATGCCGAGTGGGTGGAAGAAGTGGCGGCGATGCGGGTGCGTATTCGCGAGATGCGTGAGCTGCTGGTGGAAAAACTGGCCGCGCGCGGCGTGAACCAGGACTTCAGCTTTATCCGCGAGCAGAACGGCATGTTCTCCTTCTCCGGTCTCTCCAAGGATCAGGTGGAGCGCCTCAAGAGCGAGTTTGCCATCTACATCGTCGGCTCGGGCCGGATCAGCGTGGCCGGTATCACCCGCGCCAACATAGATCCGCTGTGCGATGCCATCGCCAAGGTGTTGTAAGCACCACCATCGGCATCCGTTCAGTAAAAAGCCCGCCGGGGAGACCCGGCGGGCTTTTTCATTTCCTGGTGCGGTCTCAGCGACGGCGTTTGCCGCCCCCCAGCAGGGAGCCGAGGACGCCGCGTACCAGCTGGCGACCCACCTCGCTGCCGATGGTACGGGCCACGCTCTTGGCGGCGGTCTGCACCACGCCGTCGTGCTGGCCGCCACGGGGGCCGGTGCGGCCAAACAGGATGCCATTGAGGGCATCGAGCAGGCCGCCTTCCCCGCTGGATGACGGCTCGTTGCCTTGTTCGCCAGTGGTTGTCAGCTTGGCGCCGTTGAGCCGCTCGAAAGCCGACTCGCGATCCTCCGGCGTCTCGTAGCGGCCGTGCAGCAATGAGCCCTGAATGAGCGTCTGCCGCTCGGCGTCGCTCAAGGGGCCGATGCGGCTGGCCGGCGGGGCGATGAAGGCGCGCTCCACCATGCAGGGGCGCCCCTTCTCGTCGAGCAGAGAGACCAGCGCCTCGCCGACACCGAGTTCGGTGATGACGCCGGCGGCATCGAAGGCGGGGTTGGCCCGCAGGGTATTGGCGGCGATCCGCACCGCCTTCTGATCACTCGGGGTAAAGGCGCGCAGGGCGTGCTGCACCCGGTTGCCAAGCTGCCCCAGCACGCTGTCGGGGATGTCGGCCGGGCTCTGGGTCACGAAGTAGACGCCCACCCCTTTTGAGCGGATGAGCCGTACCACCAGTTCGATCTTCTCCAGCAGCGCCTTGGGGGCATCGTTGAACAGCAGGTGCGCCTCGTCGAAGAAGAACACCAGCACCGGCTTGTCGGGATCCCCTACCTCCGGCAACTGCTCGAACAGCTCGGAGAGCAGCCAGAGCAGGAAGCAGGCATAGAGGCGGCTGGATTGGGTCAGCTTGCTGGCGGCCAGCACATTGATATGGCCGTGGCCAGCCTCATCGGTCTGCAGCAGATCCTGAATGTCCAGCATGGGTTCGCCGAAAAAGTGATCGCCGCCCGCACTCTCCAGGGTGAGCAGGTTGCGCAGGATGGCGCCGATGGAGGCGGTGGAGACGTTGCCGTAACGGGTGGTGAGGGATTTGGCGTTGTCGCCGGCAAACTGCACCATGGCGCGCAGGTCTTTGAGATCGAGCAGCAGCAGCCCCTCGTCGTCCGCCACCTTGAACACCAGCTCCAGCACCCCGCTCTGGGTATCGTTGAGGCCGAGCAGGCGAGCGAGCAGCAGGGGTCCCATGTCGGAGACGGTGGCCCGCACCGGGTGGCCATGTTCGGCAAACAGATCCCAGAACAGGGTGGGGCTGGCGGCAAAGGCGGGGGCCGGAATGCCGAGCTGGGCCAGCCTGGCGTCCAGCTTGGCCGAGCCTGCCCCGGCGGCGCCCAGTCCACTCAGATCCCCCTTCACGTCGGCCAGAAAGACCGGCACACCGAGGCGGGAAAACCCCTCCGCCAGCACCTGCAGGGTGACGGTCTTGCCGGTACCTGTTGCGCCGGTGATGAGGCCGTGGCGATTGGCCATGGCCGGCAGCAGGGCGAGGGGATGACCATTGGCATGGGCCAGCGTGAGCGGTTCGGCCATGGTGGGCTCCTTGTGGCAAATGGGGGACGAAAAACAACGGGTTACAAGGAGTGTGGTGGCAGGATCCGGGGATGGCAAGGCAGTGCCTCGTCAGCGCGCCAGAGGTTGACGAGGCGGGCGGGCTAGCGACTACGGACCAGCTTGCCGAGGCGCAACAGCAGCAGGGTGAGGAGGCCGCCGGTGGCGGCGGTCAGCACCGCCAGCAGCAGGCTGCCGAGCAGGAAGGGGGGCACCAGGGTGGCCGCCTCGTGCTCCAGCCAGTGCAGGGTCCAGCTGAGGTGAAACGGTTCCGGCGTCTTGTGCAGCACCAGACAACCGGTGCGATAGGCGTAGAGGTACATGAAGGGCAGGGTCAGCGGGTTGTTGAACCAGACTGCCAGCAGCGCCAGCGGCAGGTTGAGGCTGAACGCCAGCGCCAGCCCGACCGCGATGAGTGAATGCATGGGGATGGGAAACCAGCAGGCGAAGATGCCGGCCGCCACCGCCCCGCTCAGGGCGCGCGGCCCCCCTTGCCAAAGGGCGGGGGCGAGCAGGCGCTCGCCAAACAGGGAGAACCACTTCTGCTGGCGCAGGGTATCGGGGTCAATCTTGAAGCGGGCAAACCAGCGATTCAGCATGCGCGGGCCACCTTGCGTTTCTGCCACTGGCGCACGGTGCTGATGCGCCAGCAGGTACGAATGAGGGCGTAGCCGATGAGGGAGCTGAGCAGGGCAAGTACCAGCGAACCCAGCAGCAGCGGCGGGGCCACGGTCTCGAACACCGACACCAGCCAGGCCCAGGTGAACTCGATCTCGATGTGCTGGGAGGATTGCCCCAGCAGCTGGCAGCCGGTCAGATAGGCACCGTAGAACAGTGGCGGCATGGTAAAGGGGTTGGAGAGCCAGACCAGGGCTACCGAGAGCGGCAGGTTGACCCGGCAGGCAATGGCGCCGCCGGCCGCCAGCAACATCTGGCAGGGGAGCGGCACCCAGGCCATGAACAGCCCCACCGCGAAGGCACCGGCCGCCGAGCGCCGATTGAGGTGCCACAGGTTGGCATCCAGCAGCAGCTTGCCAAACAGCCGCAAGTGCTTGTGTTCCTTGAGTGTCGCCGGATCAGGCAGCCAGCGTTGTATGAGTCGTTTGGGCATATTGAAACCTTGCTAAATACTTGCACCATGGATCTGCGTCTGTTGTCGTTTGCCCTCGGGGCAAGCTCCTCACTGCTTTGGCCATGGTTGCCTTCATGGGAATGGGGTGGCCTGATGCTGCTGCTCGCGTTCCCCCTGGCCGGTTACCGCTGCTGGCGGCTGCTGTTTTTGCTGTGCGGCATCCTCTGGATGCAGGGGAGTTTGCACTACCGGCTTGCCTGGCTGGATCAGCTCGGCAAAAAAACGAGCCACATCATAACCGCACTGCTGCAAAGTGCAGAACCCGAGGGCGATAAATTTATCCGGCTGGTGCTGCGGGTGAACAGGCTCGACGAGCAGGCGCTCACTCCGGCGCTGCTGGTGCGCATCAATGCCTATCAGGCGCTGCCCGCCATGACGGCAGGCAGTCGCCTCACGCTAGTGGTCTCTCTCAAACCGGCCCACGGCCTGGCCAACGAGGCGGGGATGGATGGGCGGCGCCTGCTGCTCGGCAAGGGGATCACCGCCACCGGCAACCTGCGCCGGGTGATCCAGATTGAACCGGCGCAGATGGGGCTGCGTGAGCGCTGGTTGGCCCGCGCTGCCGCCAGCTGGCAGGAGCTGAGCCAGGGCCCGCTGCTGGCGGCGCTCACCTTCGGCGAGCAGGGCGGCATCACGGATGAGCAGTGGAGCCTGTTTCGCGGCAGCGGGCTGACCCACATCATCGCCATCTCGGGACAGCACATCGCGCTGGTGGCGGTGCTCGGCTGGTGGCTGGGGCGGCTGTTCGGGCTGCGGGGGGCGATTCTGGTCGCCCTGCTGTTTGCCGCCCTCTACAGTTGGCTGGCGGGTTTTGCGGTGGCCACCGAACGGGCCCTCATCATGGTGCTGGTGTGGAGTCTGCTGCGCTGGCGACGGCGGGAGTGGCCGGCCCATCGCATCTGGTTGTGGGCCTTCGTGGTGCTCACGCTCTGGGATCCCTTCGCCCTCTACTCGGCCGGATTCTGGCTCTCCTTCCTGGCGGTGGCCCTGCTGCTGGTGGCGAGCCTGCTGGAGGCCAAACCCGGGCTCATTCGCCTGCAGGGCTTGTTGCTGCTGGGGCTGCTGCCGCTGCAACTGGCGCTGTTCGAGGGGATTGCCCCGCTGTCGCTGCTGCTCAATCTGCTGGCACTGCCGCTCTTTTGCATCGGCATCATACCGCTGGCGCTTATCGGGGTGCTGCTGGCGCCGCTTTCAGGGGAGCTGGCCCACCTGCTGTTCTGGCTGGCCGATGTCGGTCTGCAGTGGGTGTTGTGGGCGTTGACCCGGCTGGCCAGCCAGTGGCAGCTCTGGTGGCTGGTGCCGGGCTGGGTACTGCCGTTCACGGCGCTGCTGACCCTGCTCTGGTGCGCCTGGCATGTGCCGGGCGGCCGTCCGCTGCTGTTGCCGGGGGGCGTGGCCCTGCTGCTGGCGGCCTGGCCGGCACCGACCCACTGGCAACTGAGGGTGCTGGACGTGGGGCAGGGGCTGGCGGTACTGATCACCCGAGGTGAGCGCGGCATCCTCTTCGACACCGGCGATCGCTACCCGGGCGGCTACAACATGGCGGATGCCGTGATCCTGCCCTTGCTCAACCGGCTCGATGTGCGGGTGCTGGATTATCTGGTCATCAGTCACAAGGACCGGGATCACGCCGGCAATCGGCGCGCCATCCTGCAGGCCCTGCCGGTACGCCACGAGCTCTCATCATTCGACTTTGGCCGCTTCACGGCCCTGTGCCGGCGCGGCCAGCAGTGGCGCTGGCAGGGGCTCGAGATGACGGTGCTCTGGCCGCAGCAACCGGGGCGTGGTCACAACAACGATGGCTGTGTGCTGCAGATCCGCGACGGGGAGCACCGCATCCTGCTCAGTGCCGACATCGAGCGGCAGGCGGAGCAGCGGCTGCTGGCGCTGGAAGGGGAGGGGCTTGCCAGCACCCTGCTGGTGAGCCCTCACCACGGCAGCCGCACCTCCTCCACGGCACCCTTCGTGGCGGCGGTGGCCCCCCGCTATGTGGTGCACAGCGCCGGCTTCATGAACCAGTGGGGATTTCCCCGCCCCGAGGTGGTGGCCCGCTACCAGGAGGCGCAGCAATGGGTCACCGGGCTGGACGGAGAAATTCTGGTCGAGCCTGCGCCAGGTGAGCTGCGGATCCGGGCCGAGCGGGAGCAGGGCCCCTGGTTTCGCCGCAAGGGTGACTGGTGGCGGCCTGCATTCTGGCCTGATCGCTGAGCGTAAACCCGGCTTTGGCTGGGAGAACGACCGTCATTTCCCGCCTTGGTGATGGGCACCGCTTGGTGTAATCCTGCGCTTTGGCTGGGATAACGACCGTCATTTCCCGCCTTGGTGATGGGCACCGCTTGGTGTAATCCTGCGCTTTGGCTAGAATAGCCCGTCATTTCCCTTATTAACGGCTATTCATGCAACAAGAAACCTCACAAGACAGCTGGCCCGTCTTCAAGCGTCTGCTCGGTTATGTCCGGGATCGCAAGCTTGGCCTGATCGGCGGCATCATCGGCATGCTGGGCTACGCCGCCGTGGATACCACCTTCGTCTATTCCATCAAGCCGCTGATCGACCAGGGGATCAACGGCAACGATCCGACCGTGCTCAAGTGGATGCCCTTCTTCGTTCTGGGTATCGTGGCCCTGCGCGGCGTCGCCAATTTCCTCTCCAACTACTGCATGGCCTGGGTCGGCAACCACGTGGTGATGCGTCTGCAGCAGCAGGTGTTCAATCACATGGTGGCGATGCCGATGAGCTTCTTCGACCGCCAGAACACCGGTCACCTGCTCTCCAAGGTGACCTATGACGCCAGCCAAGTTTCCTCGGCCGCCAGTACCACCTTGGTCACCCTGGTGCGGGAAGGGGCGACCGTGATCGGCCTGCTCGGTCTGATGTTCTGGCACTCCTGGCAGCTGTCGGTGATCTTCCTGGTAGTGGGGCCCGTGGTGGGTATCATCATCGGCCTCATCAGCCGCCGTTTCCGGCAGATCAGCCGCCACATCCAGCAGGCGGTGGGTGACATCACCACCTCTACCGAGCAGATGCTCAAGGGGCACAAAGAGGTGCTGATGTTCGGTGGCCAGAAGGTGGAAGAGAAGCGCTTCTTCAAGGTCAGCAACAACATGCGCCAGCAGACCATGAAGATGGTCGCCGCCGACGCCATCGGCAGCCCGGTGGTGCAGATGGTTGCCTCCATCGCGCTGGCGGCCTTCCTCTATGTTGCCACCATCGACAGCGTGCGCAGCGAGCTGACTGCTGGCACCTTCACCGTCATGATCACCTCCATGATGATGCTGCTCAAGCCGCTGAAAAGCCTGACCGACGTCAACAACCAGTTCCAGCGCGCCATTACCGCTTGCCACAGCCTGTTCGGCCTGCTCGACACCGAGCCGGAGCAGGATACCGGTACCCGTACCCTAGAGCGCGCCCGCGGCGAGATCGAGTTTCGCAACGTCACCTTCACCTACCCGACCAAGGACACCCCGGCGCTGCACAACGTCAGCTTCAAGGTGGAGGCGGGCAAATCGGTGGCGTTGGTGGGGCGTTCCGGCTCCGGCAAGAGTACCATCGCCAGCCTGTTGACCCGCTTCTACGACATCGAACAGGGGGAGATCCTGCTGGATGGCGTCAATATCCGCGATTACCGCCTGAGCGAGCTGCGCAAGCAGTACGCCCTGGTCTCCCAGCATGTCCACCTGTTCAACGACACGGTGGCGAGCAACATCGCCTACGCCGCGGAAGAGAAATACAGCCTCGACGAGATCAAGCAGGCGGCCCGCATCGCCCACGCCGACGAGTTCGTCAGCAAGATGAGCAACGGTTATGACACCGTGGTCGGCGAGAACGGCGCGTCGCTCTCCGGCGGTCAGCGTCAGCGTATCGCCATCGCCCGCGCCCTGCTGCGCGATGCCCCCGTGCTGCTGCTGGATGAAGCGACCTCGGCGCTGGATACCGAGTCCGAGCGCCACATCCAGGCGGCCATCGACGAGCTGTGCAAGGCGCGCACCTCGCTGGTGATCGCTCACCGCCTCTCCACCATCGAGAAGGCGGACGAGATCCTGGTGATCGATGAAGGCCATATCGTCGAGCGCGGCAACCACGCGGCGCTGATGGCCCAGCAGGGTACCTATGCCCAGCTGCGCGCCATCCAGTTCGGCCATGCCACCGCAGGTGGCAACGCCTGATGCTGGAGCGGCTCTGGTATGCAAAGAGTGGCTGGCGCTGGTTGCTGGCCCCCTTTGCCCTGCTGTTTGCCATCATCAGCGGCACCCGCCGCTATGCCTATCGCCACGGCTGGCGCAAGGGGTATCGCTCCTCCTTGCCGGTGATCGTGGTGGGCAATATCTCGGTGGGCGGCAACGGCAAGACCCCGGTAGTGGTCTGGCTGGTGGAGCAGTTGCAGGCCCGCGGCTATCGCCCCGGGGTGGTGAGCCGCGGCTATGGCGGCAAGGCGCCCCATTACCCGTACCGGCTCGATGCTGCCAGCACCACGGCGCAGGCGGGGGATGAACCGGTACTGATTGCCCGGCGCTGCGGCTGCCCGGTGGTGGTTGACCCGAAACGGGCCGATGCGGTACGTCTGTTGGAGCAGAGCGGCGAAGTGGACATCATCATCACCGACGACGGCCTGCAGCACTATGCGCTGGCCCGGGACATCGAGCTGGTGGTGGTGGATGGGGCGCGTCGTTTCGGCAACGGCTGCCTGTTGCCCATGGGGCCGCTGCGCGAGCCGATCACCCGGCTCAAGCGGGTGGACGCCATCATCTGCAACGGCGGCGAGCCGGGGCGGGGAGAGTATCCGATGAGGCTGGTGGCCGACGTTCCCCGCCGGGTGTGCGACGAGGCCCCGCTGGCCACGCCGCTGGCGGGCCCGGTCGACGCGCTGGCGGGAATTGGTCATCCGCCCCGTTTCTTCGCCACTCTCGAGGGGCTCGGTTACCAGCTGGATCAGCGGGTGGCCTACGGCGATCACCACCCCTTCGATCGGGACGAGCTGGTGGGCCGCTTTGCCGGCAAGCCGCTGCTGATGACCGAGAAGGATGCGGTCAAGTGCCGCTCCTTTGCCCTCGACAACTGGTGGTATCTGCCGGTCAGCGCCGAGTTGCCCGCCTCCCTGCTCGATACCCTGTTGCACAAGCTGGGGGCGAGCGGGAAGGGGCAAGGCGCAACCAAGGCACAAGGTTAATCTCTCTCGCCCGCGTGGGGGAGCAGGGGCTTATCATGCCCCGCATGAAATATCTGGTTGCTCGACATCCATCGCCGGCGTGATGAAACCGCTGGCGCGACATCGTTGAAGGAGTATCGTTTTGGCTTTGGACATCAAGTTGCTCGACATCATTGCCTGCCCGGTTTGCAAGGGCAAGCTGCACTACAACAAGGCCGTGCATGAACTGGTCTGCCGTTTCGACAAGCTGGCCTATCCGCTGGAGGAGGGGATCCCGGTGCTGCTGGAGAACCGCGCCCGTCCGCTCAGCAGCGACGAGCTGTCGTCATGAGCTTCGTCGTCGTCATTCCGGCCCGCTACGCCTCCACCCGGCTGCCGGGCAAGCCGCTGGCCGACATCCACGGCAAGCCCATGGTGCAGCACGTGGTGGAAAAAGCCCTGCAGTCGGGCGCCGATCGGGTGATCGTCGCCACCGATGACGAGCGGGTGCAGCAGGCGCTGGCCGCCTGCGCCGGGCAGGCCGGTTTCGAGGTGTGCATGACCTCGAAGGATCATCAGTCCGGTACCGAGCGCTTGGCCGAGGTGTGCCGTCACTACGGCTTTGCCGCCGACACCATAGTGGTCAACGTGCAGGGGGACGAGCCGCTCATTCCGCCGGTCATCATCCGTCAAGTGGCGGACAACCTGGCCTCCGCCACGGCGCCCATGGCCACCCTGTCGGTGCCGATCCAGGACGCCGAAGAGGTGTTCAACCCGAACGCCGTCAAGGTGGTGACCGACCAGGAGGGCTACGCGCTCTACTTCAGTCGCGCCTCCATTCCGTGGGATCGGGATCGCTTTGCCGCGAATCGCGAGCAGATTGGCGATCACTACCAGCGCCACATCGGCATCTACGCCTATCGCGCCGGCTTCATCCAGCGTTATGTGGACTGGGCGCCGAGCCTGCTCGAGCAGATCGAAGCGCTGGAGCAGCTGCGGGTGCTCTGGTACGGGGAGAAGATCCACGTGGCCCAGGCGCTCGAGGCGCCGCCGGTCGGGGTGGATACCCAGGCCGATCTGGACAAGGTGCGCGCGCTGCTGGCGAACTGATGCCGACAACAGCAAAAATGACTCTGAACGGTGCCTGCGGGCGCCGTTTTTTGTGTTTAATCTTTATATAATTATTTGATTCAAAACACCATTTATGAGCACTTTCAAACTTTTCCCGGCCATGGTTTGCCAAATCAGCGAGTTTGGTTATGATGCAAGACGCCGTGTTAACCCTAACTGGCATATAACGAGATAAAAAACGGGGTGTTTGGGTGATTAATGTATTCCTGGTCGATGATCATGAGTTGGTGCGTACAGGGATAAGACGCATTCTGGAAGATGTCCGCGGGATCAAGGTGGTGGGCGAGGCGCAGAGCGGGGAAACCGCAGTCACTTTCTGTCGTCAGCACCATCCCGACGTGATCCTGATGGACATGAACATGCCGGGCATCGGCGGCCTGGAGGCGACCCGCAAGATCCTGCGGATCCGGCCCGATGTGCGCATCATAGTGCTGACCATTCATTCAGAAAATCCGTTCCCGACCAAGGTGATGCAGGCGGGTGCCGCCGGCTATCTCACCAAGGGGGCCGCGCCGGACGAGATGATCCACGCCATTCGCCTGGTCCACTCCGGTCAGCGTTACATCTCCCCGGAGATCGCCCAGCAGATGGCCCTGAGCCAGTTTGCCTCGGCCGACGAGAACCCCTTCAAGTCCCTCTCCGAGCGCGAGCTGCAGATCATGATGATGATCACCAAGGGGCAGAAGGTGACCGATATTTCCGAACAGCTCAACCTGAGCCCGAAAACGGTCAACAGCTACCGCTACCGGTTGTTCAGCAAGCTCAACATCAATGGCGATGTGGAGCTGACTCATCTGGCCATTCGCTATGGCATGCTGGATGCCGATACCCTGTAACGGGCGGCGTGTAGCCATCAAAGGCGGCCTGTGCCGCCTTTTTGCTTTTTGCCGGTCTGGCGCAGTATGCTCTGTGCCGTCTTCTGCTTTCATCCGTTGAGCTAGGTTTCCGATGAGTCTCTCTTTCAATCTTCCGTTTGCCGCGATCCCCCAGATCCAGCGCCTCGATCCCCGTTGCCGGAGCCAGCATGACCTCGTCTGAACCCCTCTTCGACAGCAAGGCGTTTCTCAGTGCTGTCACCCACCAGAGCGGTGTCTACCGCATGTACGACAGCGGCGGCACCGTCATCTACGTGGGCAAGGCCAAGGATCTGAAAAAACGGCTCGCCTCCTACTTTCGGGCCAACGTCGACAGCATCAAGACCCGCACCCTGGTGCGCCAGATCGCCGACGTGCAGGTGACTGTCACCCACACCGAGACCGAGGCGTTGATCCTCGAGCACAACCTCATCAAGCAGTACCAGCCTCGCTACAACGTGCTGCTGCGCGACGACAAGTCCTACCCCTGGATCATCATCACCGCGCACCAGCACCCGCGCATCGGCGTCCATCGCGGTGCCCGCAAGGTGAAGGGGGAGTACTTCGGCCCGTACCCCTCCGGCGGTGCGGTGCGCGAGAGCCTGCACCTGATGCAGAAGATCTTCCCGGTGCGCCAGTGCGAGGATGCGGTCTATGCCAACCGCAGCCGCCCGTGTCTGCTCTACCAGCTCAAGCGCTGTGCCGGCCCCTGCGTGGCCGGGCTGGTGAGCGAGGCCGAATATGCCCAGCAGGTTGAGCTGGCCAAGCTGTTTCTGGCGGGCAAGAACCAGCAGGTGATAGGCGAGCTGGTGGGCAAGATGGAGTCCGCCAGCGGCGATCTGCGCTTTGAGGAGGCGGCCCGCTACCGGGATCAGATCCAGGCGCTGCGCCGGGTGACCGAGCAGCAGTCGGTGAGCGGCAACGTGCTGGACGAACTCGACGTGGTGGGGGTGGCCTTCGAGCAGGGGACCGCCTGCATCCACGTGCTCTTCATCCGCCAGGGCAAGGTGCTGGGCTCGCGTAGCTACTTCCCGAAAGTGCCGGCCGATACCCAGCTCGACGAGGTGGTGCAATCCTTCCTGTTGCAGTTTTATCTGTCGGGGCAGGGGGGGCGGCAGATCCCGAGCGAGGTGCTGCTGGACGTGGCGCTCGAAGACGAGAACGTCATCGCCGAGACCCTGAGCCAGACCGCCGGCTACAAGGTGCGGGTGGTGAGCCGTACCCGCGCCGAGCGGGCCCGCTTCATCAAGCTTGCCTCCATCAACGCCCAGACCGCGCTGCGCTCGCGGCTCGCCCACAAGAGCACCACCACCGCCCGCTACGACCAGCTGGAGGAGCTGCTGGAGCTGGAGTGCCCCATCGCCCGCATGGAGTGCTTCGATATCTCCCACACCATGGGGGAGCGCACCGTGGCCTCCTGCGTGGTGTTCAACCGGGAGGGACCGCTCTCATCGGAATATCGCCGCTTCAACATCGACGGCATCACCGGCGGCGATGACTACGCCGCCATGGAGCAGGCGCTGGAACGCCGCTTTGGCAAGCAGCAGGAGCCGGACAAGGTGCCGGACGTGCTGTTTATCGACGGCGGTCTCGGCCAGCTGCGCCGCGCCGAGGAGATCCTGGCCCGTCAGCTGGAGTTTCTGGGGGGCAAATATCCGCTCTTGGTGGGCATCGCCAAGGGGGTGACCCGCAAGGCGGGGCTGGAGACCCTGATCCTGGGGGAGAGTCACGAAGAGCTGCATTTGCCAGCAGATATGCCCGCCTTGCACCTTATTCAGCACATTCGCGATGAATCCCACCGGTTTGCCATCACCGGCCACCGCGCCAGACGGGCGAAAGCCCGCACCACCAGTACTCTGGAGGACATTCCGGGGGTGGGGCCGAAACGGCGGCAGGCGCTGCTCAAGTACCTGGGCGGGCTGCAGGAGGTGAAAAAAGCCGGAGTGGAGGAGCTCGCCAAGGTGCCAGGCATCAGCCAGGAGCTGGCCCAGTCCATCCACGACGCCCTGCACTCGCTCTAGCCATTGGTAGCCGAGAGGGGGGCATGCGCCTCCATGTTGTCCATGTTGCCCCTGTTTGCCCTGACGGCAAACAGGGGCTGTCGCCCAAGAAATCGGCAAGGGGCGAGTTGAGTCACATCATTCACTCTGGGTTCATTCACTTCGGGGATCCCGGCACACAAGAGCCGTGACGCAGGGGGCCCGTAAATGCCATAATGGCCCGCATCCTGAGGTTGTTGATGGATTCATAGACCAAGGCGGGCGCCTGTCCGGTTGCATCCGTGATCGGCTTGGGGCTACCATGTAGCGGCATACAAGAAGTGGCTGAAAATAATGACAAATATTCCTAATCTGCTGACGTTTTTTCGGATCTTGCTCATCCCCGTCTTCGTCATCCTGTTCTACCTTCCCTATCAGTGGTCCTATCTGGCGGCGGCCATCGTCTTCATCCTGGCGGCGGCGACCGACTGGTTTGACGGTTACCTTGCCCGCAAGCTGAATCAGTCCACTGCCTTCGGTGCCTTCCTCGATCCGGTGGCCGACAAGATCATGGTGGCGGCGGCGCTGGTGGTGATCGTCGAGCACTACAACACCATCTGGGTGACCATTCCTGCCATGACCATGATTGGCCGCGAGATCATCATCTCCGCCCTGCGCGAGTGGATGGCCGAGCTGGGCAAGCGCTCCTCGGTGGCGGTGAGCTGGATTGGCAAATGGAAGACCATGATCCAGATGGTGTCGCTCACCGGTCTCATCTGGCAGTACGACATCTGGATGGTGTGGCTCGCCTATGTGCTGCTCTATGTGGCCACCGTGCTCACCTTCTGGTCCATGTTCCAGTACATGAAGGCCGCCTGGGGCGATCTGACCTACCACTCCCGCTTCTAGTCTGCGTTGGCACTAAGCACCGTTTCCCCGCACTTGGGGCAGGGAAACGGTCGTGAACGTTGAAAATGCAGGAAAAGGGCAAAAAACACCCGAACGATCAGGGTATTAAACATTTTTGGTTGACTGGGCGAGGAACATCGCTAGAATGCGTCCTCGTAGTCAGGCAGTCAGCCAGACCATTGCGGGAATAGCTCAGTTGGTAGAGCACGACCTTGCCAAGGTCGGGGTCGCGAGTTCGAGTCTCGTTTCCCGCTCCAAATTCAGACAAGAGAGAGTTTTTCTCTTTTGCATGGCGCGTTAGCAAAGCGGTTATGCAGCGGATTGCAAATCCGTTTAGTCCGGTTCGACTCCGGAACGTGCCTCCATATTGACAAGCCCGCGGCGCGAGCTTGATACCGATTACGGTGCCCGAGTGGTGAAATCGGTAGACACAAGGGATTTAAAATCCCTCGACGTTCGCGTCGTGCCGGTTCGATTCCGGCCTCGGGCACCATTAAAATCAAAGAGTTACGAAGGCCGCTAGCAATAGCGGCCTTTTTGTTTTCCCCCAGTGTCCACATTTGAACCACACAGATTTATTCCGGTAGCTCGTCGAGTTTCACCTCGAGCTGCCGGCGGTTGGTGCAGCCCTGGTTGGTGAGGTCGTGTACCACCTGGATGAGCAGCCAGTCGGCCTCGTCTATCAGGAAGTTGAGCTCCTAAGGTGACCCTCGCTGCTTTTTCTAGAGTTCCGAGATGATGGTCGACACTTCTTCGGCGCCATTTCTTATCTCTTGCATCACTTTTGCGACGTCATCGATCTGCCTTTGTCCATGGATGGCGCCATCAGCCGCGGATTGGATCTGTTCGCTTACCTGATGGGTGAGCTGCTGGTTCTGGCTGACCACGCTCGCTATCTCGTTGGTGGATTGAGAGGTTCTTGCCGCCAGTTGACGAACTTCATCAGCCACGACGGCAAAGCCTCTGCCTTGTTCACCGGCTCGTGCGGCTTCGATGGCGGCGTTGAGTGCCAGCAGGTTGGTCTGATCTGCAATGCTGCTGATGGTTGAAACGATGGCGGTGATATTTTGAGATTGGGCATGCAGCTTGCTCATCAGCGAACTGGCATTTTCCATCTGGGTGACGATGTTGTCAGAGGTGGAGACGACGGTGGTCAGCATGTCCTCACCCTTGATGGCGGAAGCCTTGGTGGTGACGGAGGTTTCGTTGGCCACTTTGGCCACATTTTGCACGGCCTGATCTTTTTTGATTTGCGAGGTGATGTTGGAGGCGAACTTGATGACCTTGATCACCTTGCCATGGCTGCCCCGCACTGCGTTGTAGGTCGCTTCCAGCCAGATTTCATGACCTTGCTTGTCAAAGCGCTGAAAGCGACCTGATTTGAAGGTTCCCTGAGCCAGTTCCTGCCAGAAGTCAGGGTGTTCCCGATAAAACGACTCATCACAGAACATGCGATGCTGACGACCTTTTATTTCATCGAGTCGATAGCCCATGGTGTCGAGAAAATTGCGGTTGGCGTTGATGATGACGCCGTTTGGCTCAAACTCGATGACCGCAAGGGAGCGGTCCAGCGCTTCGAATATCGCTTTCTGTGTCATGAGCAGGTCATGTTGCAAGGTCACATCGGAGGCGATTTTAACGACTTTGTTGACCTTGCCATCCTGGCTGACCGGGAAGTAGGTCGCTTCCAGCCAGATTTCCTGGCCGTGCTTGCCGACTCGCTGGAAGGTACCCTGCTGGCTGTGGCCATTGGCCAGCTTCCTCCAGAATTCCCGATAGGAGGGGGAGTCAGAGTCCTCTTTTCGACAGAAGATGGCATGGTGCTGCCCCACGATCTCCTTGAGGCTGTAGCCGACGGTGCTGAGGAACAGCGGGCTGGCATCGAGGATATGGCCCTCGGGGGTGAATTCGATCATCGGCAGGTGACCATGCATGGCGTGGTTCAGCGCCTCGCTCTGCAAGGCCCTTGCTCTTTCCGCTGCCAGCTCGTTCTTGAGTTTTGCGTTGAACATAGAAACTCCCCAACCAGGTCAAATCATTCAATGAGCCTTCAATCCACCTCTTACACCTTGCAGGCATAAGGCTCCGCTTGTGAGTGCAACACCCGCCGACCACTGACTCGAGCTACTCCATACAAAAACCAGGCCTAATACGCCATGGTGCGCCAACGGATGGTGTTGACCCCTGAGCTGGGTACCTGCCAATAGTGTGTTGATCGTCAATATGGCCGGCGTTGGCGGCGGCTCACCCCAGGTCGGGAAGCCGCGTCTGTGAGCCAAGCATGGTAAAGGGAGCTAAACCGATCAGGGAAAGGCGTGATGGTCCGAGGGAGCGACTCGAGCAGAAAAAGCCGCTTTCATTGCAGTTTGCATTGCGTTTTGCGGGCTTTGGGCGGGCCTTGTGGCAAGTTGCCCGCATTGGGGGCGGAAGAGGGGGGAAAATCCGGCCATTTTTTCTGGCTTGGGTTTTGCTTGAGTCGACAAAACGGATCGGCTCTTTGCAGCTGAATGCCTTGCTGCGATGGCCCAATGACGCTCTGCTACCAGGATGAGGTGATGCCATGGCTACTGCACAAGGACTCTTACAGGACACCGCCTTCGACCAGACCGAGGCACATGCGGTGTCGCATGCGCCCCGAGGAAGGCATTCGGTCAAACGGATGATGATCCTGGGGGGGATCCTGGTGGCGGTGCCGCTGATCGTGGCATCCATCGTCTCCTTTTGGAGCAGCCAGGCCCAGCTGCGTGCACAGGAGAAGGTCGAGCGCTTCAATCAGGCTCACCTCATCTTCAAGGAGACACGTTATGACCTGGTGCAGATCCAGCAGTTCATCACAGATGCGGCGGTGACTGGCAACACAGAAGAGAGCCTCGCCGAGGCCACCACGTTCCGCGATACCGCCTTGCAGAATCTCAATACCCTGATGCGCAGCCTGCCGGACTTGAGCGACGAGCTGCTGCCGATGCAGGAGACGGTCAAGGGGCTGTATGAGAAAGGGGTTGTCATGGTGGATACCTACAGTCGCCAGGGCCAGGCGGCGGGCAACCTGATGATGAGCAGCCAGGGTGGCTTTGATCAGATGGTGATAAACATCAACGAGCGGCTTGAGCGTATTGATCATCAGCTGGACAGCAGGATCACCCGTGCCGTCGCCAGCCGTGACGAGGCCAAGGCGCTGGCCCTGCTGATGGGGCTGGTCGCCGGGCTGGTCTCCCTGCTGTTCGTGGTGCTGGCCTATTTCATCCAGTACCGTCACCTGATGCGCACCCTGGGCGGCGAGCCGGATTATGCCGCGCGGGTGGCCGCCGAGATTGCGGCGGGCAACCTCACCGTCACCATCCAGACACGTTCGGCAGACAATCACAGCGTGCTCGGAGCCATGCGGCTGATGGCGGCGCAGCTCAGTCGCCACATGCGCCAGATAGACCTGCGGACCCGGCAGCTGGCCCAGTCCTCCTATCAGATCTCCGATATCTCGAGAACCATCACCGACGCTTCCCAGCTGGAGCAGCACCACTCGGCGGAAGTGACCCGCGCCAGCAATGATCTCTCCTGCGCCGCCGAGGCGGTCTCCGGCCTGGCAAGCCAGGTGGGGCAGCAGGCCGAGCTTGCCTATCAGAGTGCCCATCGCAGCACCCGGGTGATGAGTGAAAACATCGAAGAGATGCGCCACGCCGTGACCGAGGCGCAACAGGCGGAGCAGAAGACCCGCCAGCTGAGCGAGGCGAGCCAGCGCATTCAGGTGATCACCCAGTCCATCACCGCCATCACCGAGCAGACCAACCTGCTGGCCCTCAACGCCGCCATCGAGGCGGCCCGGGCCGGGGAGTATGGCCGCGGCTTTGCGGTGGTGGCCGACGAGGTGCGCAAGCTGGCCAACAATGCCGGTCAGGCCACCAAGGAGATCAACGAGATCGTCACGACCCTGAGCCGGCTCATCGGCGAGAATGAGTCCTCGGTGAAGAGCGTCATCGCCCGTACTCACCTGACCATGGACAAGGCGCACGAGGCGAGCCAGTCCATCAACGGCCTGATGACGGAGATCGAGCGCAGCGTCGGCGCGGCGGATCAGATCCGCGGCACCAGCGACGAGCAGATGGGCAAGCTCTCCTCGCTCAATGCCCATCTGCACGACCTGCTGCATGCGCTCGCGGAGAACACCGAGAAGGTGCAGACCACCGGGATCATCAGCCGCACCCTCTACCAGGAGTCGAGCCAGCTGCGCGACATCATGGAGCAGTTCCGCTTCGAGGCCGAGAGCGGGGCAGATCGCAGCGAGCACGAGTTGCGCCGGGCGCCGCGCATGTACCAGCACATGATGGTGAAGGTACAGGCCGGGGGCGGGTTCCACGAGTCGATCACCGAGGATTTCAGCGTCACCGGCCTGCGGCTGCGCACGGTACAACCCCTGGCTCTGGACAAGCGCGCCGAGGTGGAGCTCAAGATCTACACCCCCAAGCCCTCCATCGATCTGTATCGCAACCAGACGCCGCTGGCGATCAAGGCTAGGGTGATGTGGTCCCGTCAGGCGGAAGAGGGCGAGGTATACGGGCTGGAGTTCATCGAGGTGGCACCGCAGGCGCGTAGCCAGCTGGAGGCCTGCTTCAAGCACTATGCGCTGGAGCCGACCTATACCGGCTGATTCCGTGTCGAGCCCGACAGGTGGATGGCGACAGGGTGCTGAGGGTAATTTAGAGAACGAAGACGAGATGATAAAAGAGGGGAGCCTGGGCTCCCTTCTTTATTGTTGGGCTGACAACCCAGGGTGTCAGCCCTTATCCGGCGCGCAATCGCGCTTTTAGAACTTGTAGAGCCAGGAGACGGCGGTGAAGTAGCCGTTGTAGTCCTGGTTCAGGTTGCCGAGGTTGCGCTCTTCGCCGGTGTAGAGGTAATCCACGTCCTGGAAGTATTCGTAGCGCACATCCCAGCGCAGCGAATGCTGCTTGGTGAGCTGATAGAGGGCGTAGCCTTCCAGCCGGTGCTGCTTGCTGGTGAGATCCGGGTAGTCATAGCCCTTGCTGGCGTCGGTTTTGCCGCGGCCATAGGCGAAGCTGTAATCGAGCCCGAGCTCGAGATCCCGGTCAAACGCCTTCTTCTGGGTGAGCCCGAGCCCGAGGGTGGTGATCTCGTCGCGCACCGCCGTGCTGTAGGGATCCCAGTCAGGTGCACCAGTGTAGGCGTGGTTCTGGCTGGAGGTGATCCATTGCAGGTTGCTGAACAGGTGGCCGCTCAGGTTGTCGTCGAACTGCTGGTTGAGGCTCAGGTCGATGCCATAATCCTTGCCCTCGCTGCGCCCTATGTCCGGCTCCTTGTAATCATCTCTGGCCCACCACCCTTCGAGGCGGGCATCCATTCCCTCGCTGAACTGATAGCCGAGATCCCCCCTGAGTTCGACCCTGTCCCTGTCCGCCAGATAGAACTGGCGCAGGGTCGGGCTGCCGTTGCCACCGGCGCTGTCGTGGCGCCAGTCCGAGCCGTCGCGGGTGCTCCAGGCGAGCTTGCCGCCCAGTTGCAGCGCCCCGGCCGGGCGGTAGCGCCCCTTGAGGAACAGGGTGTGCTCATCGGTGTCCTGCCGGTCGGCCTGTTCGCGCTGATCGGCCTTGTACTGATAGCCGGTGGTGAGCTTGACCGAGCGGCTGAGCCGGTAGTCGGCCGCCAGATCCGCCTTGCTGCGGGTGCGATCGCTCTTGCCGCGCTGCTTGCCGACCACCGCGTATTCATCGGACTTGTCCTTGCGGTCCCGATACTCGCCGCCGGCGCGCAGGGTGAGATCCCGGCCAAAGCGACCCACCCACTTGGCGTCGGCCTGCAGGGTGCTTACCTCGCCGTGGAAGTCATCTTGGCTGATGGGGGCGTTGCGAAACGCGGTCAGGCTGCCGTTGGAGGTGGCCTGGCTGGTGAGCACGCGGCCGGTCAGGCTCTGCCGGTCCCAGTTGTACTGGCCGGATAGGCTCAGCTGGTGGAAGTTGTTGTCCGGCTCGTAGGCGCGCTCGTTGGCGTAAGGATCGGCAACGCTGCCATAGTAGAGCGCCGTGTCATCGGTACGGTAGAGGGAGCCGTTGTAGGCGAGATCGACCAGCCAACCTTCTCCCAGGTAGCTGACGCCGCTCTTGACCAGGGTGGTCGAGCTGCCGTCGATGGGCTTGGGCAAAAGGCCTGGCCCGCTGCCGATGCCGGGCACGCTCGCCTGGTAGTAGGCGAGGGTGGCCTCTTTTTTCTCATGAGAAAAATCGGCGTAGGGGCGCCACGGGCTTTTCGGGGTATAAGCGAGCCCGGCGGTCAGTTTCTTGCGCACCACCTCCTTGTCGAACTCGGCCAGCGACCCCTGGGTCAGCGGGCTCTCGCCCGGCTGATAGACGCTGCGGCCGTGGCTGTTCCAGTAGAAGGGGGACTCCGAGTAGCCCAGCCGGGCGCGCATGCCGTCGTAGTGGCCCTGTTCGGTTGTCAGGCTGAAGCGCTCCATGCCGAGGTTTTTCACCTCCAGGCTGCCGTAGCGGGAGCCTTCCCCCCGGTATTGCAGGTCGGCGTTGAAGATGCCGAGCATGCCGCTGTCCTGCTGGCTGGGAACCCAGTTGCGAAAGCGGGTGGCGCCATCGTCGTTGGCATAGCCGGCACCCAGCCCCACCTCGCCAAACCAGCCCTCATCGCGCTCGCAGGACTTGCAGCTCCAGCGTTCGGTTTTGGCCGGTTTGCTCTGCTGCAGGGCGTAATCCCCGACTGCCAGCGGCTCCTCGGCCGCCTGGGCCGAGCAGACCGCCAACAGGGAGAGCCAAAGTGTTGAGTATTTCATGACTTCTCTCCTCAGCGCCGCAGTGATTGACCGTTGGGATGGTTGGTCCCGTGGATCTGGTTATGACAGTTCAGGCAACTGCCGCCACGTACCTTGAGATCCCCCTCGGGGATGGAGACGTTGGCATGGGGCACGCTGTGGCACTCCTGGCACAGCTGGGGCACCCGCTTGTTGAGCAGCGCCTGGTTTATGGAACCGTGCGGGCTGTGGCAGAGGGAGCAATCCTCGGTCACCGGTTCGTGTTCCCACAGGAAGGGGCCCCGTTTCTCGGCGTGGCACTCGTAGCAGCTCTCGTTGAGGCTGGGCTGCTTGAGGCTGGCCTCGTTCTGCGACTGATGCGGGTTGTGACAGCTGGAGCAGGGCAGCTCGCCATTGAGAATGGGGTGGCTGGTGCGCTTGTGCAGATCGGCTTTTTGCTGGGCGTGGCAGCTGGTACAGGTCTCCACCTGCAGCTTGCTGTCCATCACCGGATCCTTGGCCTGGTGCAGGCTGTGGCAGCTGGTGCAGGAAACATCCTCCACCGCGTGAGCACTGGCATGCCAGCCCATCCGCTGGGTATCGGTGTGGCAGGAGAGGCAGACGCTGTTCTGCTTCTCCACCGGGACCGGCGAGTCGGGACCGAAGGTGATCATGGGTTCCCGCTTCTGCCCCTTGCGGGGATTGCGCGGGTGGTTGCCGGCGGGGCCGTGGCAGGCTTCACACTGCTTGTCGGCTATCGGTCCGTTCTGGTTGCCGAGGTTGCCGTGCACATTGTGGAAGATGCCGGTGGCGGGCTTGCGCGAGTCGGCATCGTGGCACTTGAGGCAGGTATCGGCCCCCTTGGGGGAGTATTTGCCCTGGTCGAATTTCTGGTCGAGGGTGGCCTCGACCTGCAGGCGCGGATCGGCATCGGCCGCCGGCTGGGCATCGCTCTTGGCCCAGACCGGCAGGCAACCGAGTGCCAGCAAACCCGCCAGGAGCCACTGCGGGGTGATTCTTTTCATATCGTGTCCTTCAACGGCAAAGGGGCGGGGGGAGGCATCCCCCCGGCCTGGTGGTCTCAACGGAAGTCATACACCTTGTGAACCTTGTCGACGCCCTGTTCCTGCCCGACGGCATGGCAGGACGCGCACTGTTCAACTCCGGTGGCGGCCTCTATCGTCTCTGCACCAAAGATGGCGCCGTTGTTCTTCATGTGGGTGGCCCACTCATCCCCGGCGACCGGGCTGTCCGGCTTGACCAGCCCCAGCGGCGACTTGAGGTGGCAGCTGGCGCAGACCACCAGGGTCGGACTGAAGAACTTGGGCTGCTTGTTGTCCGCCGTGGTCGCCACCAGCGAGGGTCGTTCGTTCTGCTGGTTGGGCAGGTTGTACTGACCCTTGGTGTGGCAGGACTCGCAGTTGTTCAGCTTGCCCGGGAAGGTGGCATCACCGCTGCGATGGGAGCCGAAGGCGTGGAAGGAGTGCACGTGGTACTTCAGATCCCCCGGCACACCCGCATAGAAGGAGGTGCGGGTGGCGTTGTGACAGCTGGTGCACTGGGCGAAGTCCTTGGAGGCGTGAGCCGAGCCCGCGTTGCCCTCGGTGTGGACTGCCAGATCCTTGTGACAGCCGTTGCAGGAGGCCAGATCCGCGCCTGCCTTGAGCACATAGCTGCCGTCGACCCCGCCCTCGACCCGGAAGTAGGCCTTGACCGGGTTGATGGCCACGTAGGAGAGGGCGCTGGCGGTGCTGCTGCAGGGGAGCAGATCCCCGGCGGCGAAGGCACCGTTGCGATCCGCCTTGCGGGCCACGCACACCTGCAGTTCGGCGACCGTGGCCGCCAAGGTGCCGGTCACCTCGTTACCCACCTCTTTACGGCACAGGAAGCTGCCGCCGCCCTGGCTTTCGCACTTGGTGAAGTCAATCTTGTTGCCGGCGACGAAGGTCTGCGGGTTGGTGTAGCCCAGCTCGAAGCCGCTGCCCTGATCCCAGTTGACCAGCACGTAGGGAGCCTTGGCCAGATCGCCGTACTTGATGTACTTGAGCACCCCGTCCATGGTCTCGACTGGCGTACCGTTGGCAGTCACGGTCAGCTCCACCTCGATGTTGGGCGCGGCGTAGCGCACGTCGTCAAACTTGAACACCAGCTTGTCGCGACCGGCGGCCTCGTTGGCGAGGTAGCCCATGTGCACGCTGCTGGGGGACTTGGTGTTGCCGGGTGTCTCGGCGTGGCACTGGGTACAGAGGGTGCCGCTGGTGATCTTGCCGTTGATGTGGCTGACGTAGCCGGTCGCCGTGGTGGAGTCCGCGTGGCAGGCGCCGCAGGGTTTCTCCTGGGCGTGCTGCCAGTTGTTGGCATCCGGGGTGGTCGGGGTGACGCCCTTGTGGCAGGTGTCGCAGTTACGCGGATCCTGCGGGAAGTGGCTCACCAGCTTGGTGGCGGTCGCATCCAGGTTGCCGTGCAGCTTGTGCACCAGGGTGGTCAGATCGCCCCGCCCGCTGCCGGGCACGCTCTCGTTGTGGCAGGTGACGCAGAGCTTGGGATCGGCCCGGTTGCTGTGGTGAATAGGCTGCTTCATGTGGCAGCTGTCGCAGCTCTGCTGCTCCAGGATGTCGCGGGTCAGCAGCGGCGGCGTGCCGGCCGGTACCCAGTCCAGCACGTAGTCGGTGACCGGAATGCCGTTGCTGCCGCCAAAGTAGATGCCGAGGCGGTGGGTCGCTGCCTCATCCCAGCGGATCAAGCCGTTGTTGTCCTGCGAATCGCTCGGATAAGGGTCGCGCACCGTGGTGGCATTGAAGGAGAAGGTGTAGCGGTACTGGCCATTGCCAAGGGCTTCCAGCTTGCCGCCGTTCTCGCCGGTGGGGCGGTTGTTCTTGGTGCTGTAGATGAAGCTCTTCCAGATGACAGGGTCTTCCCGTTTGGCGTCGCGGCCGGGGATCACCTTGGCCAGGGTGAAGGAGGGAAGGGTGGTTCCCAGCTCATAACCCTTGCCTTGCTTGTCGGTTACCTTGAATTGCACCGAGAGCTGACCGCTCTCGCCAAGTTGTGGGGTGGAGGCCGAGATCACCAGCGAATCTGGGGTTCCCGGAGGAGGGGGAGGTGGATCCGTCTGGTCATTGCCATCACCGCCGCCCCCACAGGAGGAGAGGGTGAACACCATTGCTGCAGCCACCAATACTTTCCAGTATTTCATTGTTTTATCCTTTTTTATCGGACTTATTGTTCCATATATGAGCCAGCTCAAAAAATTCCCAAAAAGATACCACTTAAGGGTCAAAAGAGGACTAAATACGGTATAAATCATTTCCATCTTAATTGTAAGGTTTATATATTAGACAGCGTTGATCTAAGTCTCAAAAACGGATCGAAAATCAACCTTGAGTATAAAAATGTCTGTTTTTACTGGGGTTTATAGACCTTTTCTGGAAGAGGGATAAGAAATGAAACGCAGTGTGAAGCTGGAAATACTGGGACTGTCGTTGCTTTTGGGCTCTATTGGCACCGCACATGCCAGCCTGGACTCATTAGTGGATACATGTAACTCATGTCATGGAAATCAGGGGATCAGCACCCAGAACGATATTCCGACTATTGCAGGGCTGGCAGAATCAAATCTTGCCGAGCAGATGCGCACCTACCTGGACGGCCGGCCGGCCAAGACCGTTAATCATGTCACCGGTGATACCAGCAAGAAGGGGAACATGACCGACATTGTTAAGGGCCTTAGCGACGAGCAGATCGACGAGTTGGCGGCGCACTATGCCGAACTGCCCTACAAGCCGATGAAGCAGCCGTTCGATGCGGCGCTGGCCAAGGCGGGGCAGAAACTGCACGACGACTCCGGCTGCAAGAAGTGCCACTCCGAAGGCGGCTCGGTGGCCGAAGACGAGGCCTCCATCCTCGCCGGCCAGCCCAAGGGCTATCTGCTGACCTCCCTGCAGGAGTTCAAGGCCGGCAAGCGCAGCAACGACGAGAAGATGAACAAGGCCATCATCGCCATGAGCGATGCCGACCTCAAGGCGCTGGCCGAGTACTACGCCAGCCAGCAGTAACGTCGCTGCCCCTCCCGCTGACGCAGCCACCCCGCTTCTGGCGGGGTGTGGTCTCGTGTTCATGACCGTCAAAGGAGCTGTCACCAGCTCCTTTTTGTTGCCAGGCGGGCAGACGGCACCCTTCGGGTGCCACCGTTTCGGAGTTTCCTATGAAAAAGATCATCAAGTGGCTGCTGCTCGCCTCCCTCGCTCTGGGAGCGGGTCAGCTGGCGCTGGCCAGCGCGCAGGCAGCCGATGTCACGCCAGCGGCGCCGAGTGCCACATCCAGTGCCGACCAGGCAGCGCAACCCACCCTGGCCGAACGGCAGGCCAAGGCGGAAAAAAAGAAAGCCGCCGCCAAGAAGGCCGCAGCCCGTTTCGCCAAGTGTGAGAAGTGCCACGACGGGGAGGAGGGGATGCATGGCAAGCATGGCCAGGTCACCAACCCCAACACGGGGGAGCAGGTCACCTGCACCAACTGCCACGGCAATGCGTCGGCCGATCACCGTAAACAGCGCGGCGGCATGGTCGATGTGATGCGCTTTGGCAATGACGCCTTCCCGCTGAGCCAGCAGAATGGGGTCTGCATGAGCTGCCATGAGCCGGACGATCTGCGCAAGGCGCTGTGGGCCCACGATGTGCACGCCACCCGGGTGAGCTGCACCAGCTGTCACCAGCTGCACCCGGCCAAGGAGCCCATGGTGGGGATCCCCGAGAAGTCGCGCATCAAGCTGTGCGTCGACTGTCACCGCAAGCAGCACGAGGCAGGTCTCGGCGGTGCCGTCAAGGAGGGCGCATGAGCACGACCCGCCGCGACTTCATGGTGGGCATGAGCGCTGGCGCCCTGATCCTGCTGACGGGGGCGCCGCGCGCCCTGGCCAACAGCATGACCATCAAGGGCGTGCGCTACGGCATGATCCACGACGAGACGGCCTGCATCGGCTGCACCGCCTGCATGGACGCCTGCCGCGAGGTGAACCAGGTGCCGGCAGGGGTGGCCCGTCTGCAGATCCTGCGCAGCGGCCCGGTGGGAGAGTATCCGGCGCAGGAGTACCGCTTCTTTCGCAAATCCTGCCAGCACTGCGACAACGCCCCCTGCGTGCACGTCTGCCCGACCGGCGCCTCCCACATCCGAGCGGAGGATGGCATCGTCGACATCAACCCCGACCTCTGCGTCGGCTGTCGCTATTGCCTGGCCGCCTGCCCCTATCAGGTGCGCTTCATCAACCCGGTCACCCGGGTTGCTGACAAGTGCGACTTCTGCCGCAAGACCAATCTGGCGGCGGGCAAGCAACCCGCCTGTGTGGAAGCCTGCCCGACCAAGGCGCTGGTGTTCGGCAATCTGGACGATCCCAACAGCCCTATCGCCAAACAGCTGGTGCAGGAGACCACCTATCGCTACAAGCAGTTCCTCGGTACTTCGCCCAAGATGTACCGGGTGCCGAAAGGGGAGGTGAAGTCATGATCCCATCTCATCTGTATGACGCAGACCGGCTGACGGGAGGGAGGCACCATGTGGCATGATGCGTTTCACTTCGACTCGCTGGTGTGGGATGGCCCCATCGCCATTTACCTGTTCCTGCTCGGTATCTCGGCAGGCTCGGCCACCCTCTCGGTGCTGCTGCGCCGGCAGGGGGCCGGCAGCGAAAGCGGCATCATCAAGGCGACCGCCATTCTGGCGCCGGTGAGCGTCGTGTTGGGGCTGCTTATCCTCATCTTCCACCTGGCCCGTCCCTGGACCTTCTGGAAGCTGATGTTCCACTACCAGTTCGACTCCGTGATGTCGATGGGGGTCATGCTGTTCCAGATCTACATGGCGGTGCTGTTTGCCTGGCTGGCGGTGGTGTTCAGAGCCGAGATCGAGGCCCTGCGCCGACGGCTGCTGGTGGACAGGCTCGCCTTTGTGGATGGGTTGATCGGCTGGCTCGCCCGTTTCGAGCGGCTGCTGGCGCCGCTGCTGTTGCTGCTGGCCGTGCTGCTGGGGGCCTACACCGGCTTTCTGCTCTCAGCCCTCAAGACCTACCCCATGCTCAACAACCCGATCCTGCCGGCGCTGTTTCTGGTCTCCGGCATCAGCTCGGGGGTGGCCTCCACCATCTTGCTGGCTGTCACCCTGTTTCGGGAGGATGGCCACAGCCAGGGGGTGAGCTTCGTGCACCGCTTCGAGCGGCCCATCGTCGCCATCGAGTTGTTCCTGCTGCTCTGCTTCTTCACCGGCCTCTACTTTGGTGGCGGCCAGCGGGAAGCGGCCATGTGGGCGGCCATCGGTGGCGGCTTCTGGTCCCAGGTGTTCTGGTTCGGGGTCATCGGGCTGGGGATCCTGTTGCCCCAGCTGCTGGGGCTGGCGGGCAGTTCGGCCAAGGCCCATCAACCGGCCCGGCTGGTGCTTATCTGCAGCCTGAGCCTGGTGGGGATATTGCTGCTGCGCTACTTCATCCTCTACGCGGGGCAGATGACGGTGATGTAGCTGGTGTGTAGCCGCTGCGTAGGTAGATAGCAGGCAAACAAAAGGCGGGATCTTCCCGCCTTTTTTATTGCTGCCAGCCTGCTTGGTCAGATCAGCGCGCGCTGCTCGAGGCGCTGCTCGCCGGGGCGACAGACCAGCACCGAGCCCTGCTCGAACCAGTCCCCCAGCACGATACGCCGGGCTGGCGCGCCGTCGAGGTTGAAGTCGTGGATGGCGGGTCTGTGGGTGTGGCCGTGGATCATCATCCGGCAGTCGTGCTGGCGCAGCATCTCGTCCACCGCCGCCGGGGTCACGTCCATAATGGTCTGGCTCTTGTGGGCATTTTCCATCTGGCTCTGGCCACGCATCTTGTGGGCGATGGCCTGGCGGCGTGCGAGCGGCAGGCGCAGGAACAGCCAGCGCAGCCATTTGAGCTGGGTGATGCGGCGAAACTTCTGGTAGCCCTCATCCAGAGTGCAGAGCAGATCGCCGTGGCTCAGCACCACCCGCTCGCCGTAGAGCTCGATGACGCAGGGATCCCCCAGCAATGTCATGCCGGCGCGCTTGGCAAAGGCCTGGCCCAGCAAGAAGTCGCGGTTGCCATGAATGAAGTAGAGGGGCACCCCCTGCTGGCTCAGGGCCGCAAAGGCGTCGGCCACCTCGCCGTGGAGGGGATTGGGATCATCGTCGCCAATCCAGAATTCAAACAGATCGCCCAACACGTAGAGGGCATCGGCGCCGGGGGCGTCGTGCGCCAGAAAGCGCACCAGGGTGGCGGTCATGTCGGGCCGCTGGGCACACAGGTGAATGTCGCTGATAAAGAGGGTGCTCATGAGAAAGTGCGCTGGGCCCTGTTGAGGTGGCTGGAAGTGGAAGTGGAACTGGTATTGGAGTTAGCAGTGCAGTGGGGGCCCATCGCCTCCGGCTGCCACACCAGTGAGGCAAGCTCGCTGCCCTCCAGGGTGAGCAGCGCGGCATACGGGTCGCCGGCAAGGCCCAGCAAACGGCACATGGCCGCCTCTCCTTTGAGCCCTTCATCAAGGCGCAGGCGCAGCACTTGGTGATAAAACGCCGCGCCGAAGCGCTCAAGCAGGGCGGCCATCAGGCTGAGGTGGCGCCAGCCGTTGAGGCGCTCGAGGGGTTCTGGGGTGAGGTAGAGCTCAAGGAGCCAAGGGTGGCCATCGGCGCCGGTGACGGTCTGCTCGGCGAGCCAGATGTCAGCGCCCTTTTGCGCAACCCGCCAGCCTTGGGCGGCCAGCGCCGCTGCAAACGTGGCTGGCTCCGGGTGGCGGCAGACGATGTCGAGATCGCTGCCGGGCCTGTCGAGCCCGATGGCGACCGTGCTCACCAGCGCCAGATCGCTGCACTGCGCTGCCAGCGCATCCCACACCCCGGCAGTGAGCAGGGCATGGGCCGAGCGTTGGCGCGGGTTGCCGTGGGCCAGGTAATCGAGACGGCGCCAGTCGATGGGGCCGGCCTTCGCAGATGGAAAAACTGCGGCCGGGGCCGCAGTCAGTTCATCTCGCAGAAGGCAGAGATCACTCGGCAAGGGTCACCTTGGTGATCACGACGTCTTCGGTCGGCACGTCCTGGTGGATGCGGCCGTAGTTGCCGGTCTTGACGCCTTTGATCTTGTTGACCACGTCCATGCCGGCGGTCACTTCACCGAACACGCAGTAGCCGAAGCCCTGGGTGGTGGCGGATTTGAAGTCGAGGAAGTCGTTGTTGTTCACGTTGATGAAGAACTGGGCGCTGGCAGAGTGCGGCTCCATGGTGCGGGCCATGGCGATGGTGCCGACCTTGTTGGACAGGCCGTTGGCCGCTTCGTTCTTGATGGGGGCGCGGGTGTCTTTCTCTTCGAAGCCCGGGGCATAGCCGCCGCCCTGGATCATGAAGCCGTCGATGACGCGGTGGAAGATGGTGTTGTCGTAGTGACCGTCACGGCAGTATTGCAGGAAGTTGGCCACGGTTTCCGGGGCTTTTTCAGCGTTCAGGGTGAGGGTGATGTCGCCGTGATTGGTGTGCAGAGTGACCATGATATGTCCTTTCATTTGATGCGGGCGACCAGGTGCCCGCAGGTGTATGGCATAAAGTGGTGGCAATTCTAGCCCATCAGGGCCCTGCGGCATAGATGGTGCGCCTGATCCGGCACGTTTTCTGCCTCGTTTTCTACGCGCGATGCGGGTAGAATGGCAGGCCATTTTACTCACAGGCAGTGGTCATAAGATGCTGAAGATATACAACACACTCACTCGTCAAAAAGAAGAATTCAAACCTATCCACCCGGGCAAGGTGGGCATGTATGTGTGTGGCGTCACTATCTACGATCACTGTCATATCGGCCACGGCCGCACCTTCGTCGCCTTCGACGTGGTGGCCCGTTACCTGCGCTACAGCGGCTATCAGCTCAACTACGTGCGCAACGTCACCGACGTGGACGACAAGATCATCAAGCGCGCCGCCGAAACCGGCGTCACCTGTGACGATCTGACCGAGCGCCTGATCGGCGACATGCACGCCGACTTCGATGCCCTCGGCATGGTGCGCCCGGACGTCGAACCGCGCGCCACCCAGCACATCGGCGAGATCATCGAGCTGGTGCAATCCCTGCTGGATAAAGAGCACGCCTACGTGGCGGACAACGGCGATGTGATGTTCATCGTCGACTCCTACGCCGACTACGGCAAGCTCTCCGGCCAGGATCTGGAACAGCTGCAGGCCGGCGCTCGCGTCGACGTGGTGGATGCCAAGCGCAATCCGCTCGACTTCGTGCTGTGGAAGATGTCCAAGCCCGGCGAGCCGACCTGGGACAGCCCCTGGGGCCCGGGCCGTCCTGGCTGGCACATCGAGTGCTCTGCCATGAACTCCAAGCACCTTGGCAACCACTTCGACATCCACGGCGGCGGCTCCGATCTGCAGTTCCCGCACCACGAGAACGAGATCGCCCAGTCCTGCTGCGCCCACGGTGGCGACTATGTCAACACCTGGATGCACAGCGGCATGGTGATGGTGGATAAAGAGAAGATGTCCAAATCCCTTGGCAACTTCTTCACCATCCGCGACGTCTTGGCTCACTACGACGCCGAAACCGTCCGTTACTTCCTGATGTCTGGCCACTACCGCAGCCAGCTCAACTACTCGGAAGATAACCTCAAGCAAGCCCGCGCCGCGCTGGAGCGCATGTACACCGCCCTGCGCGACCTGCCGGCGGCTGCCGCTGCCGGTGGTGATGAGCAGGTGGCCCGCTTCAAGGAAGCCATGGACGACGACTTCAACACCCCGGAAGCCTACTCCGCGCTGTTCGACCTGGTGCGCGAGATCAACCGCCAGAAGGGTGAAGACATGGCCGTTGCTGCCGCGCTGGGCGCCCGCCTGCGCGAGCTGGGCGCCGTGCTCGGCATCTTGCAACAGGATCCGGATGCTTTCTTGAAGGGGGATGAAGCGGATGAAGAGGTTGCCGAAATCGAGCAACTGATCGCCCAGCGCAATCAGGCCCGTGCCGACAAGAACTGGGCCGCGGCCGATGCCGCCCGCAACCGTCTCACCGAGATGGGCATCGTGCTGGAAGACAGCGCCGGCAAGACCAGCTGGCGCCGTGCCTAAGGCCGGTTGTCCTGTTGGCGCCTGGTGCCAACAGGTTGACCTAATAAAAAACCGCAGCCCTTCGGCTGCGGTTTTTTTGCGATGTCTAAGAATATTAAAGCTTAACGTTTTTTAGTATGTATTGAACTACTACCATGGCATGCCTCTCAGTTAGTCGACTCTGACCGCTGGGGTGAAAAATATTGAATGGAATATCTTACTTCAAAACTATTATTTTATAGTTCTTCAGCGATTAAGCTTTCATTAGGTATTTCAAGTTGCCTTGTTTTTTTATTTTCTGTAAAGTTGATAACAGTGGTTTTCCCAAATCCTTTAAACGATATTAAAATTCCTTTGAATTTTTTATATCCATCTGGAATACCGTCAGAGGCTATTTCAAAGTGAGCTGGAATAAGTGATGAGTAAGGCTCTTTGACATATACAATAGAATTATCTACGCGTACGTGAGCTGCTCGCATTGCTGCATCAAGTAGCTGTCCAGAAACGCCTCCAATTAATAGTGGAATCGCGAACATAGCGGTAATTATTAGCATTTGATTTTTTCTGATATTATTTGGACACCCTATTTCATGTATTTTATCTTTTTCATTTGTATGAATCGCTGCGCTTTCTAATGATATGAGCTTATTAAGTTTTGAACCATTCGATTGATATGCTGAATACAATAGATAGAGAGTGATAGATACTAATGGTAAATTCCAGTATGCGGTTGGTTCATTGCCACCTAGAATGAAAATGAAGAATATTGCGAAGATCGATAAGAATATGAATGGCCATTCAATTGGTGCAAGTTCAAATCGTTGTCGAAAAGGCTTTTTACGAAAAATAGATGATAGTTTGATGGCTAGCTTTGTAATTATTTTAATTAGTGGAGATATTAACATTCCAAGGGAAATTAAACTTATTGTAAAGAAAATATAGACTATTCCAAAGCAAGCTGCAGCCATTAAAAACAGTATGCCATCCCCAAGAGATAAATCTTGAGGGAAGTGTCCAATTCTTAAAGAATATAAAATAACACATGAGCCCCCTGTAAATACTCCAAATTTGAATGCTGTTGATAGGCATGTTGATAGTAAATTTAAATTCTTTTCTAAATATAGTACAGACATATTATATCTTCCTTGAAAAGCATTGAATAAATTCTTTATTCACTCTTAGAATTTTACGGGGAGTAACAATTAAGTTGACTTTCAATTGCATCAGTACTTTCTGCTTGACCCCTTCATCTAAGGGGTTCTGCTCTGTTGTATTGGTGTGAGAACTTTGTTTTTACTTGTTAGCGGTCGAGGGTGAGTAGAAATAACTTTTCTCCCGATCGTAGCTTATTTTTCTAGGACACCCAGCGAGCGCCGTTGGGCAAGGGATAGTCCATCGGCGCATGCCGTGGGACAAATGGGTGAACCGAGGGAGCCCTACGCAGTAGGGAGAACAAGCGGGGGTGGCCGCTCGATTAGTGACTTTTTTGGCCAAGCAAAGAAAAGTCACTCGCCAAGCCGCGCAGCGGCGACGAAACCCCATCGAGAATGCAGTTAGTCACACAGTCTGCAATCTGTCTTTTATATTTTCCTCGGATTGCAGTCAAGGAGTTGATCGGCAATGTTCTAGGGATAGGCTAGTAATAAATTTCTTTTCCAATTTCTTTTATGTTCAGTTTGTTCGAACCTGGGTAGAATCCATCCATTTCAATAGGCTTAGTAACGGGTATAGAGATATCTCTCTGTTCAGTTTTAAAACTTGGTGAAATATCTTCGTCCGCACAACCATCTTGATATGTTTTATAAGTGGCTTTGCCAGTCGTTACATTGAAGTCGAACTCAAAGAACCCTTCGCATGGCGCTCCATAATTTATTGTGGCACCAATTAGATACCATGATTTATTATTAAAGCGATATCTATGAATGTAACTCCATTTTTGACGGCTACCACCAAAATGCTCAATGACGATAGCCCCTCGTTGTATTTCAATACTCATGAATGGATCCCCCATCATGCCACCATGGGCGCTATCTAGTAGGGGGCCTTGCGAAGAGTGCCATAAGGCCCACTTATCTTGCTTCTTTTTATATATAAGAAGTGTTCTTTGTGTTCCTATTTCACCGTCCAACCCGGTGTCCAGAACAATGACTTTTTCATCGATGCCATCTTTATCCAAATCACCAGTAGCCTCGCTAATCACCTTAGCAGTGATATTTTCTTGACTCGGTTCTTCAGCAAGTGCATTATTTAAAAATAATGGAAAGATAAAAGTGAATAGATACTTCATAAAACCTCGTTGTTGTTAGATTTAAATATATTCAAGTCGATGCTGACCGTGTGGAAAACGGGTGAACCGGTGCTTTCGATGAAGGAAGACTAGCAGGTGGGGGAGAAGACCTTCGATGTTATTTGCCAAAGAGCTCGGGTTTTTCCAAAGTCACTCCCCCAGCTACGTAGTACCATTTGGATGTACAATAATGCTTCACCAATATTCTCTACATTTTGCTATCTAAGATAGAGAGGTAAATACATAGATGACAAGATAGCTATGACACAAAATATTGTATTGATGGAAAAATACCTCCAGCGCATGGTAACTAATAAAGCTAATTCGGCAACAATGTTTATTAATGGCCAGAATATAATAAAGAGATAGTTCATAATATGTATCTGGACCGCATATGTAGACATATTGTATGTGAACATCAAATAAAATAGATATATGTGGCCTAGTAAAAAAACAGGTGTGGCCTTCTTGATAAATAGATCGAATTTTGACTCTGGTTTACCTTCAGAGCTGCTCATCAATGATTTCCTTATATAAAGAATTTTTTATGGATGTGGATGATAGCTATCGGGCCATTAATGTAATGGAATTCCCGATAATGGAATTATATCGGGTGAGAGATAACTATTCTCCCGATCACGGTCTCGAATAGACATAGACCGACGCTGTTAATTGGTCTTGGGGTTACGGGTTGGGTGTTGCCCCCTGTTGTTCGCCGAGGTAAGGGCACAAGGTCAGGAGCGCCGTCATGGACGACGGCGCAGACGCAGGAGGTTCAGGGATGTACCGTCTGCGTCGTTCCGCCAGACCTTTTGCCTGAACCGAGGGAACCCGACGCAGGAGGGCGAACAAGTGGGGGACTAGACCTTTGGTGACTTTGGGTCTTTCCAAAGTCACTCGCCAAGCCGCGCAGCGGCGGCGAAACCCCATCGAGGACGGAGTCCTCGTGTCCTGCACGACGAAGCCATGCCATTCAGGCGTTGGGCGACATTCCGTCGGGGAATGACGTTAGCCCCCCTCACCCTAACCCTCTCCCACAAGGGGAGAGGGGACGGTTACCGCGGACGATTACGCTCCGCTAATCGACCCTACTCGACCCCACCCATTGATCCCAAGCCCTATCCCCCAAGGGGCGAGGGGATCGTTCCCTGGTGCAATGCGCTTCGCTTATTGGCACCCTACCTCTCTCCCACAAGGGGAGAGGGGATGGTTGCCGCGGACGATTACGCTTTGCTAATCGACCCCACAGGCTGATTGCACCCTGCGCCTCATCCCGTGGTGGGAGAGGTGACCCTCCCGCTGCTTGGTGCCCCATCCTCTGGAATGCTAGGATGCCCAACCGTCCTTTATCCAACCCTTATCAGTTATGGCAAACCGGCTCGTTGGCAGTAAAAACAAGATCACTCGGGCAGGGCGCTGGCTCGCAACCCGTGGCGCCGCGCTCTTTGCCGAGCTCTCGGAGTTTCAGCAGCGCATCTGGGTGGTCAGCATAGTGAACGACACCTACACGGATACCTTTATCGTCAACGAAGGCAGCTTCGAGGAGCCCATGCAGTGGATGCGGCGCAAGCAGTACAGCGCCGACATGCTGCAGCGGGTCGATGCCATGCAGCGCTCCCAGGTGATCCAGGTCGAGCTGGGTGACATCCGCCATCGCCTGATGCGGGTGAAATAACCCGAATAGCGCCAAGCCGTATCGGGCGTTGGGCCAAACAAGGCGGCTGGCTCACAGTCCGCGCGCTATCCGCCAGAGACGCTGCCGCCCCTGACTGTCGCCGCCACCTTGCGCCCTTGACCATCCATGAATACTCGGGGCCAACAGGGGCCGATGGTCATCTTACGGAACCCGCCTCGGCGGGGCCATCCAAATCCATGAAATTAGTGATGCAACTATCAGAATTAAATGGTTTTTCTCCTTTGCTGCAAAGTGGCAACCGGCGGTTGACCCGTGGCCGGGGTGTGATGGAAGATGAGCGCCGCGTCTGGCTGATAAGCAGACAAGCAGAGCGCCGGGCGCAGTGATGAGCAAAGCGGGACAGCGCCACCGACAAAGGCGATGAGCACCTGGGGCCATCATGGACCCAATCTTCGACAGCATTCGTGCCACCGCCAAGCCGCCGCAGCCAATAATGCCGCACGACAGGCGCCGCTTCCTTTGACAGGGGCGCTCACCACGGCTCAGATTTGGCCGACTTTGCGTTGGCTGCAAACGGAGCGCGTTGTCGGACAATCGAGGTTCGTTCGACGACAAAGGCCGCCAAAACCGCAAAAATTGTGCCACGGCGGGGGCGCGTGGCTTGTGAAGGGCCCCCGAGGTTGGCTATCGTTTCAGGAATAGACATGCAAGCAGGGAGGTGTGCATGGACAGAATATTGCAGGCGTTGTCGCTGCAAGTGACCGGGGCGCGGGATCTGGAGAGCCTGACCCGCCCGCTGCTGGAGATGCTCGAGACGGTCACCGGGCTTGAATCCACCTATCTGACCGAAATCGACCTTGGTCACGACACCCAACATATCCGCTTTGCCCGCAACGCCGCCACCTTGCAGATCCCCGAAGGGGGCTCGGTGCAGTGGGGCGATGCCCTCTGCCGGCGGGCCCTCGACGAAGGGCGCTTCTACACCGAGGATGTGGCGAGTTGCTGGGGAGATTCCCAGGCGGCGCGGGCCCTTGGCATTCGTACCTACCTGAGCTGCCCGGTGCAGACCCCTTCGGGCTCCCTCTATGGCACCCTGTGCGCCGCCAGTGCCGAGCAAAAGCCGCTGACGGCGGGCTCGGATCACCTGATCGCCTTCTTTGCCCGATTGATCGCCGAACAGGTGGAGCGCGAACAGCTGCTGCAGCAGTTGCAGCAGGCCAACCACGAGCTGTCGCGCCAGGCGCTGAGCGATCCGCTGACCGGGCTGCCCAACCGGCGGGCGCTGATGCACGAGCTCAACCGGCTGTTTTCACTGGCGGAGCGGGTCGAGCATCCGCTGCTGCTCGGCTTTATCGATCTCGACGGCTTCAAGGCCATCAACGACACCCATGGCCACGACACCGGCGACCTGCTGTTGCAGCGGGTGGCCGGGGCGCTGTCAACCGTGCTGCGCGGCAGCGATCTGCTGGCGCGAGTGGGGGGCGACGAGTTCGTGGCGGTGGGGATGGGGCCACAGTGCGGCGAAGAGACGCGGGAGGCGGCGGTGCAGGGCTTTCAGCGCCGGCTGTTCGAGGCGAGCCTGGTGCAGCTCGAGGTGCCCGCCGGTCTGCTGCACTATCCCGGCGCCAGCGTGGGGGTGGTGGCCATCGATCCGGCCAGCAGCACGGTGGACGAGGCGCTGAGGCTGGCCGATGCCTGCATGTACGAGGTCAAGCGCCAGCGCCGTCGGCCGAGCTGACTGCGCAGGCGAAAACAGGCAAACAAAAGGGGCCACGGTGGGCCCCTTTTTCATGCCGCCCCTCAGCGGGCGGGGAAGTACTTGGCCTGGATCTGCTGGAACTCGCTGCTGGCCAGCACCTGGGTCAGGCCGCTCTGGAACTCCTTGACCAGCTCGTCGCTCACCGGGTGGCTGAAGGCGAAGCAGAACTGCTCCGAGCTCAGCATCCAGAACACCTTGAACTGGGCGGGATCCAGCTGCTGGGAGGCGATCAGATCCAGCATGGTGGTCTTGTTGGTAGAGATGAGATCGACCCGGCCCGAGGTGAGCATCTTGAGCGCCTGGGGCAGGCGGTTGGCGGTCATGATCTTCTGCTCGTCAAAGCCGTTGTTGAGCAGCAGCTGCTCCCCCACGTCGGCCCGCACCGCCCCTATGTTGTACTTTTCGGCATCTTCCAGCTTGGCGATGTTGACCGGGCTCTTGGCCAGCCCCATCAGCACGATTTCGGCATAGCCGATGGGACAGGCCCACTTGAACAGCGGATCCCGCGCCTCGGTGCGGGCGGTGGAGAAGAGCACCACGTTGGGTTTCTGGGTCAGCAAGTAATAACCCCGTGCCCAGGGCATGATGGTGATGGGCTGCTGCGGGGTGTTGGTCTTCTGCCATACCTGCTGCAGCAGCTCGACGGCGAGCCCGGTGGGGGCGCCGGATTCGTTGGAGAAGTTGTAGGGTTTGTACTCTTCGGTGAGGTAGTGCAGCTTGCCAAGCTCCGGGCTGGCCTGGGCGAGGGTGACAAACGCGAGTGCGGCGAATCCAATCCATTTTTTCATGTTGGCCATCCTGGTGGGGTGTAGCGTCATTCTCAAGTGTTATCAAAGCCCGCCAAATCGCCACTCGCCGCGCACTGCTGGCGAGAGGTACTTGCCCTGGCTCAGGGGGCGGGCAGGTATTTGAGCCGCAGCTCTTGATATTCCGAAGAGGCGAGCGCCTGGGTGAGGGCGCGCTGGAACTGCTTGATGACGCTGTCGTCCACCTGGCGACTGAAGGCGTAGCAGAGCTCCTCGGCATCCAGCACGAAGGCCACCGTGAAGTCATTGGCATCGAGCTGCAGCGCCTTGATGGCGTCATAGCCTGCCAGCTTGCCGGTGGCCAGCAGATCGGCGCGACCCGACACCAGCATCTTCAGCGCCTGGCTCAGCCGGTTGGCGGAGATGATGCGGCTCTCGTCCATGCCACGGTTGAGCAGCAGCTGTTCGGAGGCATCGGCGCGCACGGCGCTGATGCGGTAGTCGTTGATCTGCTCGACCGCGCTGAGGGTGAGGGGGCGGCGCTTGTGGGCCAGCAGCACGTACTCGGAGTAACCGATGGGGCATACCCACTTGAACAGGGGGTCGCGGGTATCGGTGCGGGCGGTGGAGAAGAGCACCACGTTGGGTTTCTGGGTCAGCAGGTAGTAACCCCGCGCCCAGGGCAGGATGCGAATGGGCTGGGCGGGGGTCTGGGTGCGCTGCCAGATCAGCAGCAGCAGCTCCACCGCCAGCCCGCCGGGCTGACCGGTCTGGTCGGTGAAGTTGTAGGGGGGATACTCCTCGGTCAGGTACTCCAGCTTGCCGAGCTCGGCCTGCGCCGTGCCAAGGCATGACAACAGCAGCAGGCAACCGCAAAACCTTATCCTCATGGGCATTCCTTGGCGTAGCGCGGGCGATCCATCTTGCCCTAGTGTGGGCAAAAAAGCCTGATATTGCCAGTAGTTACCAGCGCGCTCTGGTATTTCCCACCGGTTTCAGCTGCTCATCGCGAAGCCCTACCAAGAGCGCCTTGCCGCTCTCCTGCAGGCGAAATTCGCCGTAGCGCGCCGCCTCGTACTGCTCGCCGGTGCCCTCTTCGAAGAAGTAGGCGTCGGGGCCGATGAGCCACTGGCCGTCGCTGCGGCGCACCTGCAGCCGCCGCTCATCACGGGCCAGCTGATCCGGCTTGCCCCCTTCTACCCAGCTGGCAACCTGCTGCTCGTCGAGGCGGATCACCAGGGTGTCGGCAGGGGCCTCATCTTGTTGCCGGTTGCCGAGCTGGCGGGCCAGCTCGTAGTTGAGGCGCATGTAATCCCCCTGCATCAGGGAGCGCGGGTCGACCGGGGCGAGGCGCAGCAGCACCACCTCGCCGCTGCTCATGGCGCGTTCGTAGCGCCAGACGGTGACGTTGATGGCCGCCAGAATGGTGATACCGGTCAGCAGCAGGGCGAGTCGTCTCATGAGGGGCTCCGCAGGCTCAGCCGTTTGAGCAGCTGGCGGGCGCCGAGCAGCAGGGCGCCCGAGCCCAGCAGCAGCCAGGATTTGGTCATCAGGGTCAGCCCCAGATCGTAGTAATAGAGGGAGCCGAAGCCGACCAGCAGCAGGCCGGCCAGGGTCATCAGACCGACGCTGCCGGCATAAAAGCCGAGCACCAGCACCAGGGCGCCGGCTCCCATGCCGGGGATGAGGGCGCTGATCAGCACCAGCGGCAGCCCGTACAGCAGCGGCAGTTTCAGCCTGACCATCAGCCTCAGCAGCAGAGCGGCGCAGAGCAGCGGGTTGAGCCAGAGCGGCAGGCGGGAGTGGCCCAGCTCGTCGAGCATGCTGGCGCCGCCGTCCCACAGCGGGTGGTGCAGGCGCCCCAGCACCAGCAGGGAGAGCGCCAGCCCCAGGGTGAGGGATTCATAGAGCTGATGGCGCAGTGGATCGCGCTCGGCCTGCAGCCAGCAGAGGGCCACCGCCGTCATCACCAGCGGCAGGGCCAGCAGTTGCAGGCCGAGGCAGGCGAGGGCAAGGGTGAGCAGGATGGCGGCGGCGAAGCTGTGAAACAGCCGGATCAGCCAGTGCTCGAACAGGGCGGCGATGGCCAGCGACAGCAGGGCGAGGCCGAACCAGAGCGGGGCCGAGTGCAGATCCAGCCGATCGAGCAGGCCGTAGAGCAGCCAGGCGTCGCCGGCCAGCGCCAGCGCCAGCACGAACTGATCCCACAGATCGCTGCGGGTGGCGAAGCGGTTGAGGCAAAAGGCGATGACCATCAGCACGACGCCCATCAGCAGGGCGCTGTCGGCATCCCGGGTGAGCTGGGAGAACGACATGAACAGGAAGAACAGCAGGAACAGGGCGGCAATCCAGCCCACCATGCCGAGCAGAAAGCGGCTCGACCAGTGGGGCTGGTCGTCACGGGGGGCATCCCCTTCCACCAGCTGGGCCCGTTGCAGTCGCTGCCAGGGAGTCAGATCACTCATGGGGCCTCCGTTGTTGTTGCAGCCAGCGGCTGGCAGCCACCGACAGGCCGATGGCGATGAGGCAGAGCAGCAGGAAGCCGTCCACGTCCGGCTCCATCCATTTGCCGAGCGCCGTCAGCAGCACCACGATGAGGCTCAGGCAGCCCATGGCGAGCCCGGCGATGAATCTGTGGTGCCAGCGCAGGTAGGCGGCCGCCAGCCAACCGAGCCAGGCCGGCCAGACCCAGGGAGAGGCGACATCGAACAGCGCCAGCAGGGTCAGCAGGGTGACGCCGAACCCGGCGGCCAGCCCCGCCAGCCAGGAGGGCATCAGCCGGTAGTGAGCGGGCACCAGCAGCAGTATGCCCCAGAGGGCGGCGTTGAACAGGGTCAGGCACCAGCCGAGGGCCTCCTCGTTGAAGGCGAAGAAGAAGTTGAACAGGCCGAGCCGCCAGTAGAGCACCAGCGCGAGCTGGCCGAGCAGCCAGCTCAAGGTCCACAGCAGCGGGCTCTGGCCGAGCGCCGCCAGCGGCAGCAGCATCAGCGCCCAGGTGGCGAACAGCTGCCAGGGATCGGCGCCGGTCTGGTAGGTCTGTCCCACCAGCGCCAGCAGGGCGCCGATGTTGAGGGCGATGGCGAGCAGTAGCGCCTGGCGCTGGCTGTCGGCGAGGGGCTTGCGCCACAGCAACAGCAGCATGGCGAGCAGCGGCAGCTCCAGCAGCGCGAGGCGCGAGAGGCGGCCCAGCTCCTGCCAGTTGAAGGCGACGAAGAATACCAGGCCGGCGCCGAGGCACAGGCTGCCAAGCCAAAGCAGCAGCCGATCGAACAGCCACTGCCAGCGGGCAGGGCCGGGGGGCAGCTCGCACAGGGCGAGGGCGGCGGGCAGACTGGCCCGCTCGAGGCGTCCACGCCTGACCCAGTCGAGCAGCGTCTGTCTTGAAGTGAAGTGCATGGGATGCTCCATCAGGTTTGCCGCATTATGCCACGGCCATGGCGCCGATTGGCAGCCCCCGTCTGCGGGCGCGACCAGCCCGGCAAGCGGATGCAAAAAGCCCCGCCAAAGGGCGGGGCTTGCTTGCAAGGACACGACATGGGCGCGGGAGCGGCGTTGGCAAGTGCTCACCCTTGCCTCGCCACCTTCTGATCCGGCCGGGTCAGGCGAACAGCAGGGTGCTCACCCCGAGGCCCACGAACAGGATGGCGCAGGCGATGCGGATCCCCTTGAGCGGCAGGCGATCGGCCCCCAGCTTGCCAAGCAGCACCACCGGCACGTTGGCCAGCATCATGCCGAGGGTGGTGCCGGTGATGACCTGGGTCAGCGAGTCATACTTGGCCGCCAGCAGCACGGTGGCGATCTGGGTCTTGTCGCCGATCTCGGCGATGAAGAACAGCACGAAGGTGGCCATGAAGGGGCCGTATTTGTCGAGCGGGCTCTCCTCGTCGTCCATCTTGTCCGGCACCAGGATCCAGGCGGCCATGGCGATGAAGGCACCGGCCACCAGGTAGGTCATCACCTTGGGATCGAGCCAGCGACTGATGAACTCGCCAAGCCAGGCGGCGCCGGCGTGATTGAGCAGGGTGGCTGCCAGCATGCCGGCGATGATGGGCCAGGGCTTGCGAAAACGACAGATGAGCAACAGCGCCAGCAGCTGGGTCTTGTCGCCGATTTCGGCGATGGCCACGCTGAGGGTTGAGGTTAACAAGGCTTCCATAAAAATGACCGGGGGACGGAATTGTTATACCTGAGACAAGCCTGCGCCATCCGTCCCCGGTATTGGCACTGGCCCGTCAAAGGTCTTGTCAAATCCGCGGCTGGCGTGGATCACCCTGACCATGGTGAGTTGGCACCAAGTATGTTGATCAGGGTCGCGAACCGGTTTGGGGCCGGCTGGCGAGACTACTCCCCCTCGATGGGAGCGGGCATTCTAGGGAAAAAGCGAAAGTGACGCAAGCCGGGCGGCGCGGGGATCAGCCGCCCACCAGCTTGACGCTGAAACCGGCCTTCTCGAGCTCGGCCTTGATCAGATCCCGTTTATCCCCCTGGATCTCGATCACCCCCTCTTTCAGGCCGCCGCCGGTGCCGCACTTTTTCTTGAGCAGGGTGGCGATGCTCTTTTGCTGTTCGGCCGGGACGCCGTGGATGGTGATGACCCCGGCGCCCTTGCGCCCCTTGGTTTCGCGGCGGATGCGTACCACCCCGTCGGTGGGGAAGGGGGAGGCGGATTGCGGCTGGCTCTGTTCTTTGATGATGCCGCCGTCCGTGCTGTAAACCAGGCGGCTGTTGTTGTCGTGACTCATGGCAGTTATTTGTGGGTTAGCTAAGCGGAGTTTGATTTTACTCAAATAAGCGTTGAAAACACGGATTATAATGCCCCAAGTAAAAGAGAATTATTATTGTTTAACTTCAGGAGTCAGTCATGGTACTCGCGCAGTTGTCACCGGGACAGAGTGCTCGCATCAAGAACATGAATCAATTGACCCGTCCCCTGCGGCGCAAGCTGATGGTGATGGGCTTGTTGCCCCAGACTGAAGTCATCTACTTGCGCGCGGCCCCGCTCGGGGATCCGCTGCAGATCCAGTGTCAGGGGATCTGCCTCTCCATGCAAAAAAGTCTGGCCCAGCAAATCGAGGTCGAACCGGTATGAAACACACCTCACAAAACAATCGTCTTGGTCAAAGCACTATCGAGGTTGAACCGGTATGAACTACTCCCTGGTAACCGTCGGCAACCCCAATAGCGGCAAGACCTCCCTGTTCAACGCCCTGACCGGGGCCCGCCAGCAGGTGGGCAACTGGAGCGGCGTCACCGTCGACAAGAAGATGGGCGAATTCAGTGCCCAGGGCCACGCCTACAAACTGATGGACCTGCCCGGCATCTACAGCCTGGCCAACCAGGAGGGGAGCCTGGACGAGCAGATCGCCAGCCGCTTCGTGGAGGGCCAGCAGCCGGATCTGCTGCTCAACGTCATCGACGCCGCCAACCTGGAGCGCTCCCTCTACCTCACGCTGCAACTGCGCGAGCTGGGGCTGCCCATGGTGGTGGTGCTCAACAAGATGGACATTCTGCAAAAGCGGCGCATCACCATCGACGAGAGCAAGCTCGCCAACACCCTCGGCTGCCCGGTGGTGGCCCTCTCGGCCCACAACCGCCAGCAGGTCGCCGCCTTCAAGAACCAGATCCAGCAGTTCATCGGCCAGCCGCAGCCGGCGCTGTTGCTGGACTACGGTAGCGAGCTGGAAAAAGATCTGGCGGAGCTCGAAACCCTGCTCGCCCCGCACCACCTCACCACCCGTGGCCGCGCTTTGCGCCTGCTGGAAGAGGATGCGGTGATGCAGGAGACCCTGCAGCCCGGTCAGCAGGCCGCTGCCGCCAACGTGGTGGCCCGCGCCCACCACGGGCAGGATGTGGACCTGCAACTGGCGGACATCCGCTACGGCCACATCCACCAGTGGGCCGCCCAGGCGTGCCAGCAGAAGGGCAAGCTCACCGCCGCCCAGAGCGAGCGGCTCGATCGGGTGCTGCTCAACCGCTGGTTCGGCATCCCCTTCTTCCTGCTGGTGATGTACCTGATGTTCATGTTCGCCATCAAGGTGGGCAGCGCTTTCATCGACTTCTTCGACATCATGGGCGGCGCCCTGTTTGTCGACGGGGTGCACTACCTGCTGGGGCTGGTCCATGCACCGGACTGGCTGGGGGCCATCCTGGCGGACGGCTTCGGGGTGGGCTTGCAGACCGTCGCCACCTTCATTCCGGTGATCGGCTGCCTCTATCTGTTCCTGGCGGTGCTGGAGAGCTCCGGCTACCTGGCCCGCGCCGCCTTTGTGGTGGATGCCCTGATGCGTCGCCTCGGCCTGCCAGGCAAGGCGTTCGTCCCCATGCTGATGGGCTTTGGCTGCACCGTGCCCTCGGTGATGGCGACCCGCACCCTCAACTCCGAGCGCGAGCGGCTGATGACCTCGGCCATGGCCCCCTTCATGTCGTGCGGTGCCCGTCTGCCGGTGTACGCCCTGTTCGCGGTGGCCTTCTTCCCCGAATCCGGCCAGAACCTGGTGTTCGGTCTCTACCTCATCGGCATTCTGGTGGCCGTGCTCACCGGCCTGTTGCTGCGCAGCACCCTGCTGCCTGGCAAGAGCGACTCCATGCTGATGGAGATGCCGGACTACGAGTGGCCGCGCCCGGTCAACGTCGGCATCAAGACCTGGCAGAAGCTCAAATCCTTCGTGTTCGGCGCCGGTAAAACCATCGTGCTGGTGGTCGCCGTGCTGAGCGTGCTCAACTCGCTCGGCACCGACGGCAGCTTCGGTCACCAGGATCAGGAGAGCTCGGTGCTGAGCAAAATCAGCCAGGCGGTGACCCCGGTGCTGCACCCCATCGGCGTGCGCGATGACAACTGGCAGGCCACGGTCGGCATCGTCACCGGCATCTTCGCCAAAGAGGCGGTGGTCGGTACCCTCAACAGCCTCTACGCCGGCAGCGGTGACGGGGAAGAGGAGGCGAGCGAGTTCTCCCTGGTGAACAGCTTCCAGGAGGCGATCGCCGCGGTCGCCACCAATCTGGCCGACATCGACCCGACCGACCCCATGGGGCTGGCGGTGGGCAACCTGGATGACCAGAAAGCCGCCGCCGAGGCGCAGGAGGTGGACGTCTCCACCTACGGCAACATGCAGAGCCACTTCGACGGGGCGGCCGGTGCCTTCGCCTACCTCTTGTTCGTGCTGCTTTACATGCCCTGCGCCGCCGCCATGGGCGCCCTGGTGCGGGAAACCGGCCGTCAGTGGGCCCTGCTGACCGCCGCCTGGTGCAACTACATGGCCTTCATGTGCGCCACCGTCTTCTATCAGCTGGCCACCTTTGCCGCGCACCCCGAGCAGAGCCTGTTCTGGGTGGCGAGCTACGGCGGCTCGCTGCTGCTGCTCTGGTGGGCCGGCCGTCGGCACGGCGACATCGTCGCCCGCAAGGTGGTGACCCTGTGATCCTGCGCGAGCTGGGGGAGTACCTCGCCGCGCAGCAGAAGGTGAGCCGGCGCGAGCTGGCCCGCCACTTCCACACCTCGGAAGATGCGGTGGAGGCCATGCTCGGCGTCTGGATGCGCAAGGGGCGGGTCGCCAAGCGGGAGACCCAGGTGTGCGGTGGCTCCTGCTGCGGCAAGAGCCAGGAGGTGATGTTCGAGTGGTGCGAGCCGGGCCAGATTGGTCTGGTGCAAAAAGGCTGAGCTCACGCCCGAACCCCCGCATTCAGATATCAAAAAGACCCGCCACTGGCGGGTCTTTTTTATTGGTGCGTGTTCGCCGGTTTGGGTAGGCGGGGGCAGGTCAGCGCCCCGGCCAGCGCTGGCCCACTTCGGCGTGGCGATACCAGGCCATCAATGCCTGCTGGCCGGCGATGTCGTCCACCGCCGGTGACCAGGGGGCGAAGTCCTCTTCCCGGAAAGGAGCGTAGGGGCCGTGTTTCACCTCGAAGATGACGGCGCCGGGATCCAGAGAGAGCACCGCGTGCCAGCTGGCGATGGGGGTCTCTAGCACCGAGGTCGTCTCCCCCAGCACGGCGCGGGCAGTGACGGTGCCCTCGTCATCGAAGTTGAGCACCACGAAGCGGCCTTGCAGTGCGGTAAGCAGCTCCCAGGTCTGCAGGTGGCGATGGGGGCGGATATAGGTACCCGGCTCCATGGCGATGGCCAGGCGCTGGATGGGGTCGGCCAGCTCCTGATGCAGATTGTGGTTCATGCGCAGGCGCGGGGAGTGGGCGGCCTCGTCGGCGAGGCTGGCAAGGCGGGCAACATCCAGTTTTTTCATATGCGATTCCATGGTGAGACGAAGGCAGGGCCGAGCGCAGAGTAGCATGCCCGGCAACCTGTCAGGCAAGGGGCGAGCGGTAAGCAAATGTAAAAAGGGAGCCTCTATGACTCCCTCTGCTATGACTGTTCGGCCTCACAATCTGGCCAGCATCTCCTTGGTGACCAGCACTATGCCCTGCTCGGAGCGGTAGAAGCGGCGGGCATCCTCGCAGGCGTTTTCCCCCACCACCAGCCCTTCCGGCAGCTTGCAGCCCTTGTCAATCACCACCCGGCGCAGCCGGCAGCCCGGGCCTATCTCGACCCCGGGGAAGATCACCGCCTGATCCAGGGTGCAGAAGGAGTCGACCCGCACATTGGTAAACAGCACCGAGCTCACGATGAAGGAGCCGCTGACGATGGTGCCGCCGGCAAACATGGAGTTGATGGTCATGCCGTGCTGGCCGTTTCTGTCCTGCACGAACTTGGCGGGCGGGGTCATGTTCTGGCTGGTCCAGATGGGCCAGTCCTGATCGTAGATGTCGAGCTCCGGGGTGACGGAGGCGAGATCCATGTTGGCCTCCCAGAACGAATCCACCGTGCCCACATCGCGCCAGTAGGGGCGCTTTTGCGGGCAGCAGCCGACGCAGGACATGCTGAACGGGTGGGCGTAGGCGGTGCCCTCTTGCACCACCCGCGGGATCACGTCCATGCCGAAATCGTGGTGGGAGGCCGGGTTGGCGAGATCCTCTTCCAGCAACTGGTAGAGGTAGTCGGCCTCGAAGATGTAGACCCCCATGGAGGCCAGCGCGGTGTCGGGCTTGCCCGGCATGGCGGGCGGATTGGCGGGTTTCTCGACGAAGGCATTGATCTTGCGATCCCCATCCACCGCCATCACCCCGAAGGCGCTCGCCTCATCCCGCGGCACCTCGATGCAGGCCACCGTCACCCTGGCCCCCATGTTGACGTGATCGAGCAGCATGGCGGCGTAATCCATCTTGTAGATGTGATCCCCCGCCAGCACCACCACATACTTGGGGCCGTGATCGCGAATGATGTCCAGATTCTGGTAGACCGCATCGGCGGTGCCGCGATACCAGTTGACCTCGTCCACCCGTTGTTGGGCGGGCAGCAGGTCGATGAACTCGTTCATCTGGTAGCGCAGAAAGGACCAGCCGGACTGCAGGTGGCGCAGTAGGCTGTGGGATTTGTATTGGGTCACCACCCCGACCCGGCGAATGCCGGAGTTGATGCAGTTGGAGAGTACGAAGTCGATGATGCGGAACTTGCCGCCGAAATGCACTGCCGGTTTCGCCCTGTTGTCCGTCAACTGTTTGAGGCGACTGCCCCGCCCTCCTGCGAGAACCAAGGCCATGGTCTCGTTCAGCAACTGTCTGGACTGTGCTGTATTGGCAGGTTGTAACAACATTGAATACCCCTTTATTGATAGAACCCCTTGATACTGCCTCCTTTGAAGCCAGTATGAAAGTGCTTTCACTCACACTTCTCACACGGTTTTTTGGTGAAGTGATGGTTTTGTCATTTGTGATGACAAAATCTGTCGCAGATGGCGCGATAGTTCACCAGATGTCACGGCGGCGCTGGGCTGGCGGGGAAGGCGGTGGCCTTGAAGGGCGGTCAGATGCGGGCGTTTCTTGTGCAAACACCCGCCGAAGCGGGTGTTTGCAGGCGCCGTCAGAGGCGGGCGAGGTCAGAACAGATCGTCTTTCTCGTCCTTGGTGGGCTCGAGGCTCCAGCCGGTGGCATCGCTGCTGCTCGCGATCTGGCCCTTCTCCTTCCACAGCTTGATCTTGAGGCGCAGGTTGTTGGCCGAGTCGGCGTTCTTCACCGCCTCCTCCTCGTCGATCACCCCCTCTACCACCAGATCGAACAGGGCGCTGTCGAAGGTGACCATGCCGAGGGCCTTGGATTTCTCCATCACCTCCTTGAGGCCGCCAAATTCGCCGCGTTTGATCATGTCGCGAATGGTGTGGGTGCCCAGCATGATCTCCACCGCCGCCCGGCGGCCACCGTCGCTGGTTTTGACCAGCCGCTGGGAGACAAACGCCTTGAGGTTGTTGCCAAGGTCGTTGAGCAGCTGGGGGCGGCGCTCTTCCGGGAAGAAGTTGATGATGCGATCCAGCGCCTGGTTGGCGTTGTTGGCGTGCAGGGTGGAGATGGCCAGGTGGCCGGTTTCGGAGAAGGCCAGCGCATGCTCCATGGTCTCGCGATCGCGAATCTCGCCGATGAGGATCACGTCCGGCGCCTGGCGCAGGGTGTTCTTGAGGGCAGCGTGGAAGCTGCGGGTGTCCACCCCCACCTCGCGCTGGTTGATGATGCTCTTGCGGTGACGGTGCACGAACTCCACCGGATCCTCGATGGTGATGATGTGGCCGCCGCTGTTGCGGTTGCGATGGTCGATGAGGGCTGCGAGCGAAGTGGACTTGCCCGAGCCGGTACCGCCGACGAACAGTACCAGGCCGCGCTTCTCCATGATGGTGTCGAGCAGCACGGGGGGCAGTTTCAGATCCTCGAAGCGGGGGATCTCGGTCTTGATGTTGCGCGCCACCAGCGACACTTCGTTGCGCTGCTTGAAGATGTTGATCCGAAAGCGGCCGATCTGGGGCAGCGAGATGGCGAGGTTCATCTCCAGCTCCCGCTCGAACTGCTGCTTTTGCTCGCCGTCCATGATGGCGTCGGCTATTCTGGCCACCTCGCCGGGCTCGAGCGGCGTTTCACTGAGCGGACGCAGGCCGCCGTTGAACTTGGCGCAAGGGGGGGCGCCGGTCGACAGATAGAGGTCGGAGCCATCCTGCTTGGCCAGGATCTGTAGCATGTCTCGCAATTCCATTGGTTTTGCCTCGTCTATCAAGCAGATGCAATTACATCGAATGTCATTGAGTGTACAGCGTCAGGCGCCGGTGAGTTTCTCGCGAAAGACAAAAAACACTGCGCCCAGGATGCACAGGCCGGCCCACAGGTAATCCCATTTCAGATCCTCTTTCAGATAGAAGATGGAGAAGGGGACGAACACGGTGAGGGTGATCACCTCCTGCAGGATCTTGAGCTGGCCGACGGAGAGCACGGTGTGGCCGATGCGGTTGGCGGGCACTTGCAGCAGGTATTCGAACAGCGCTATGCCCCAGCTCACCAGGGCGGCGATGATCCAGGGTTTGTGATTCATGCTCTTGAGGTGGGCATACCAGGCGAAGGTCATGAAGACGTTGCTGCACAGCAGCAGGCCGATGCTGGTAAAGATAGGGTTCATTAGGTTCTCCTTTAAAATCAATCGCATTTTATCTCCGAACCACGGGTTTTCATAAGTGGGGCGGCAGGGTATTTTTAATCCATCAAGGATGAAGTCACAGAGGGTTGTACGGGATGGGCAAGACAAGCTGGGGTGTGCTTGGTCTGCTGTTTGCCTGCCTGGTGCATGGGGCGCCGACCCTGACGGTGGCCACCGATGTCTGGCCGCCGTTTCGGATCGTGCAGCCGGACGGCCGCTTCGGCGGACTGGACATGGACATCTTGCAGCAGTTGCAGCGCCGCAGCGGCATCCGCTTCGAGGTAAAACGGGTGCCCTGGGGGCGGGCGCTCAAGCAGATGCAGACCGGCCAGGTGGACCTCATGATAGGCTTGGCGATGACGGCGGAGCGGGCGGCCTTCATCGATTATCTGCAGCCGGCCTACTATCAGTGCCGGCCGGCCTTCTACGGCAAGGCGGCGGCGGTATCGACCCTGCGCACCTACGCCGACCTGCAGGGGAAGAAGGTGGGCTATGTGCTCAATTCGGCCTATTTTGCCCCCTTTGATGCCGACAACCGGCTCGACAAGCACGGGGTGCCCACCGAGGATCAGCTGCTGCGCATGGTGCAGCGCGGTCACCTGCCGCTGATGATCGGCACCGACTGCCAGGTGGACTACGCCTTGAGCCAGGACAACGAGGCCGGCCTGCTCAAGGCGGCCTACCAGCCGCCGCAACCTGTGGTGCTCTATCTGGGCATGAGCAAGCACTCCCCCCATCAGGCGCTGCAGCAACCGCTGGCACTGGCGCTGCAGGAGCTGGTGGCAAGCGGCGAAATTGCCGCCCTCGCCAAGCCTTACCAGCCTTGACCTCGGGTAGTAACACGCTGTTATCATGCGTTTTTCATGACTCGCGCCAGCTGCTCGACAAGCTCTGGCGCTGGCTCCTTCTCACCTTCGGAGAGCCTCTGTGTATCTCTCTTTGCTCGCCCGCCAGCAGCGCTGGCAGCGGCGCTGGTTGCTCGGCCTGCTGCTGCTGACCCTGGCACTGTTCCTCTGCTCCCTCGCCTGGGGCGAATTCGTCTTGTTGCCCTGGCAGCCGCTGGGGGATCTCGAGCAGCGCATCCTGCTGGAGCTGCGCCTGCCGCGCGCCCTGCTGGCCCTGCTGGCGGGGGCGGCGCTCGCCTGCGGTGGCGCCGTGCTGCAGGTGATGCTGCACAACCCGGTGGCCGAACCCGGCCTGCTCGGCGTCTCGAGCGGGGCGGGACTGGCCGCCATGGTGGCGATGGCGGTGGCCAAGGCCCTCGGCGTCTATCTGCCGGGCTGGGGGTTGTCGCTGGCGGCCTTCGGCGGCGCCCTGCTGGTGACCATGCTGCTCATTCGGCTGGCGCGCCGGGCCCGGCTCGGCCATGCCCGGCTGCTGCTGTTCGGGGTCGCCATCGGCATCCTCACCAACGCCGCCATGACCTGGCTGATGTACTTTGCCGATGACGGCTCCTTGCGTGAATTCATGTTCTGGATGATGGGCAGCCTGGCCTACGGCAGCCAGCAACTGGCCTGGTGGTGGCTGCTGTTCCCGCTCGCCCTCGGCTGGCTTGGCTGGCAGGGCAAAGCACTGCAGCAACTGCTGCTGGGAGAGACCCAGGCCCGCCTGATGGGGCTCGATGTGGACAAGATGCGGGTGCGGCTGGTGCTGGCGGTATGCCTGCTCACCGGGATGGCGGTGGCGCTGTGCGGCGTCATCGGCTTTGTCGGGCTGGTGGTGCCCCATCTGCTGCGGCTCTGTGGCGGCAGCGATCAGCGCTTTCTGCTGCCCGCCTCGGCGCTGGGGGGCGGCGCCCTGCTGCTGGCGGCCGATCTCATTGCCCGCTCCGCCCTGCAGGCGGGGGAGCTGCCCATCGGGGTCATCACCGCCTCGGTCGGCGCTCCGCTCTTCATCTATCTGTTGTTGAGGCAAGATGCCCATGCCAGCACCTGATCACCTCGGGGGTCAGCCTCCCTTGCTGGCGGCCCGCGCCCTGGCCGTCGCCAACCGGCTCGCCCCTCTCGACCTTGCCTGGCAGGGGGGCCAGCTGGTGGCCCTGCTCGGCCCCAACGGCAGCGGCAAGTCGACCCTGCTCGGCGCCCTGGCCGGCCTCTTGCCGGGGCAAGGGGAGGTGCGCATCGGCGGGGCGTCGCTGGCGGACTTGAGCTGGCCGGCGCTGGCACAGCGGCGCGCCATGCTGCCCCAGCGCCAGCCCCAGCTGTTCCATATCCCGGTGTTTCAGGTGCTGAGCCTGGTGCTCGATGAGGCTCAACCTGCGAGCAGACAGAACGAGGCGATTCAGGCGCTGTGTCAGGCGCTGGAGCTGGAAGCCTTGCTGGCGCGAGACTTCAGCCGGCTGTCTGGCGGGGAGCAGCAGCGGGTGCTGATTGCCCGCACCCTGCTGCAGGTGTGGCCGAGCCTCAATCCGGACGGGCGGGTATTGCTGCTGGACGAACCGCTGGCGGGGCTGGATCTGCATCATCAGCTGGCGCTGCTACGGCTGCTCAAGCAGCTGGCCGGGCAGGGGTTGCTGGTGGTGCTCGCCATCCACGACATCAACCTGGCCATCGACTGGGCCGATCGCCTGCTCTGTCTGCAACAGGGACGGGTGGTGCGGGAGGGGGGCGTCGAGCTGGTGGACGAGGCGCTGCTGGCGCAGGTGTTTCAGATAAAGACCGATCGCATCGAGGCGGGCGGCCGGGTCTGGTTTATGCCGAGCCTGTGAGAGACAAGCAAGGCCCTGGCGTCAGCCGAGGGCCTTTTTGAAGAAGACGACCCGCTCTGTTTCGGCAAAGCCGAGTCGCTGGTGCAGCTGCTGGGAGGCGAGGTTGTCGATGGCGGCATCGGAGGCCAGCTCGCGACAACCCAGCTCGCGGCCCCACTGGGCCACCCGGGCGATCAAGGCCTGGGCCAACCCGCGCCGGCGTGAAGCCGGCTGCACATAGACCCCTTCCAGATAGACCACAGGGCTGCTCTCGCAGCCGTTCACGTAATCGCGGCGCAGGGCGGCATCGGCAAAGGCCACCGCCTGGCTCTGCGCATCCAGCACCAGAAAGGCGTTGAGATGGGCTGCGGTCAGCAGCTCGGCCCCTTCCTGCAGATGGGCCGCCATTTCGTGGTGCGGCCACAACTGCTGGCGCAGGGTTGCCCACTGCGCCAGCAGCGTCTCGTCGAGAGGCACTATCCGCCAGTCGGCGTTTGTCATCCGCACTCAGCCCTGCTGCTTGGCAAGGCGCACCTGGGCGGCCTCGGCCAGCATGGCCAGCAGGGTTTCGGTGTCGCTCCAGGAGAGACAGGCATCGGTGATGCTCTGGCCGAAAGTGACGGCGCAGCCGTTCTCCACATCCTGCCGCCCTTCCACCAGGAAGCTCTCGGCCATGATGCCGGCGATGCCGGTGCGGCCGCGGCGCAGCTGATCGCAGATGTCCTGCGCTACCAGCAGCTGGCGACGGTGATCCTTCATGCTGTTGCCGTGACTGAAATCCACCACCAGCCGCTCGGGCAGGCCGACGTCGGCCAGCGCTTCGCACGCTTCATCGATGCTGGCGGTATCGTAGTTGGGGCGGTGACCGCCGCGCAGGATCACGTGGCCATAGGGGTTGCCGGCGGTACGGTAGATGGTCATCTTGCCGTCCTTGTCCGGGGAATAGAAGATGTGGCTGTGACGGGCGGCGCGCACCGCGTCGATGGCAATGCGGGTGTTGCCGTCGGTGCCGTTTTTGAAGCCGACCGGGCAGGAGAGGGCGGAGGCCATCTCGCGGTGCACCTGGGATTCGGTGGTGCGCGCGCCGATGGCGCCCCAGGTGATGAGATCGCTGATGTACTGGCCGGTCACCATGTCGAGGAACTCGGTGGCGGTGGGCATGCCGAGGGCGTTGATGTCCACCAGCAGCTTGCGGGCCAGTTTCAGCCCTTCGTTGACGTCGAAGCTGCCATCGAGGCGCGGATCATTGATGAGGCCTTTCCAGCCGACGATGGTGCGCGGCTTCTCGAAATAGGTGCGCATCACGATGCACAGGCTCTCTTTATACTGCTCACGCAGGGCATTGAGGCGCAGGGCGTACTCGTGGGCGGCGGCCGGATCGTGAATGGAGCAGGGACCGACGATGACCAGCAGGCGCTGATCCTCACCGGCCAGGATCGCTTCCACTTCGCGGCGGGCATCCAGCAGATTCTGGGCAACGGTGTCGCTTAACGGGAAGGCGTGCGCCAGTTCGCTGGGAGTGATCAGGGACTCCAGGCGACGGGTGCGCAATTCATCGGTGTGAATGGACATACGACTCGATTCTCGAAATGGGTGGCGTGGGCAGTAGCAATGACTGAGTGCCGAAGAGGCAAAGGGATAAAATAAAGCAAAAAACCCCTGATGGAAACCTCGAGGGGCTCTGATAGGATGTGAGCCCCAAAACGATTCCAAATGAGGTAGATAGCGTGGCAAAGCCAGGGGCAACCGGGGTCACCCGCATCATCAATGCAACCGGTTACAGCATGAAGGGGCTCAAGTCAGCCTGGATCAACGAGGCCGCTTTCCGGCAGGAGCTGATGCTGATCCTGCTGTTGATGCCGCTGGCGTTCTGGATCGGCGATACCCTCGAGCAAATCCTGCTGCTGGTCTGTATCAGCTGGCTGGTGGTGATCGTCGAGGTGCTCAACTCCGCGGTCGAAGCGGTGGTGGATCGCATCGGCTCCGAACATCATGAGCTCTCCGGTCGCGCCAAGGATCTGGGCTCCGCCGCCGTCTTTATCGCGCTGGCCCTGAACGCCCTGGTGTGGGGCGCTTTGGTTGGCCGCAACCTGCTGGGTTGGTGGTAAGTCAGGCCGCATTTTCTCTCGCGTCATTGCTCTTTCCTTTGGGAGATGACTGGGTGAGGGAGGTCTCTTCTCCCCCTCATCCCTTCTCCCGCGAGGGGAGAAGGGGCAAAAGAGCAAGGATGCGGATGTGCGCTTAGCATCGCAGCATAAAAAAGCCCGTCATCACGACGGGCTTTTTGCTGGGCGGCTCTGCAGGCCAATCAGTGCAGAATACGGGCACGAATGGTGCCGCCGATCTCCTTGAGCTTTGCCAGCGCTTTCTCGCTGTGCTCGGTCTCGACGTCGATCACCACGTAGCCGATGTGGCTGCTGGTCTGCAGGTATTGACCGGCGATGTTGATCCCCTCGTCGGCGAAGATCTGGTTGATCTGGTTCATCACGCCGGGCTGGTTGCGGTGAATGTGCAGCAGGCGGCTGGAGCCCTTGTGGCCGGGCAGGGAGACCTCGGGGAAGTTGACGGCGGAGAGGGTGGAGCCGTTGTCCGAGTATTTGACCAGCTTGTTGGCCACTTCCAGCCCGATGTTCTCCTGGGCTTCCTGGGTGGAGCCGCCGATGTGGGGGGTCAGGATCACGTTGTCCAGCCCGCGCAGCGGGGTGAGGAACTCCTCGTCATTGGACTTGGGCTCGCTGGGGAAGACGTCGATGGCGGCGCCGGAGATGTGACCGCTCTTGATGACGTCGGCCAGGGCATCGATATCCACCACGGTACCGCGGGAGGCGTTGATGAAGATGGCGCCCGGTTTCATCATGCGCAGTTGCTCGGCACCGATCAGATCCTTGGTGGAGGCGGTCTCAGGCACGTGCAGGCTGATGACGTCTGACATGTTGAGCAGCTCGACCATGCTCGGCACCTGGATGGCGTTGCCGAGCGAGAGCTTGTTCTCGATGTCGTAGTAGTAGACCTTCATGCCGATGCTCTCGGCGATGATGCCGAGCTGGGTGCCGATGTGGCCGTAGCCGATGATGCCGAGCTTCTTGCCACGGGCTTCCACTGAACGGTTGGCCAGCTTTTCCCACACACCGCGATGGCACTTGGCGTTCTTCTCCGGGATGCCGCGCAGCAGCAGCAGGATCTCGCCCAGCACCAGTTCAGCCACCGAGCGGGTGTTGGAGAAGGGGGCGTTGAACACAGGGATGCCGCGCAGATGGGCGGCGTCGAGCTCGACCTGGTTGGTGCCGATGCAGAAGCAGCCGATGGCCACCAGCTTGTTGGCGGCATCCAGCACCTTCTCGGTGATCTGGGTGCGCGAGCGCAGCCCCACGAAATGCACGTCACGAATGCGCTCGATCAGATCTTCTTCGGAGAGAGAGGTCTTCAGATACTCCACACTGGTGTAGCCTGCGGCACGAAAGGTTTCCACCGTGTTGGGGTGAACCCCCTCCAACAGCAGTACCTTGATTTTATCCTTGTCCAGTGAAAACTTGGCAGTCATGACGATCCCTCTATGTTTGCAAAAGTGAGTGCAGATATGGTGTGTGAAGAAAACCGTAAAGTAGCAAAAACGTTTGGGAGAGGGAATATTTGTGACGAAAGTCAAATTCTTTGAAGTTTTCAACGATAGTTGTAAACGAGGGTTTGCAACTCATTGAGCAACCAATAAAAACGGCGCCATGGGGCGCCGTCTTGCATTGCGGGGCTATGGTCGGGGACCACCACCGTTGAACGGGGTCAGTTGATGACCACGCCGTCCGGGGTGCCGATCAGCACCACGTCAGCACCACGGTGGGCGAACAGACCGTTGGTGACGGTGCCGACGATGGCATTGAGCTGTACTTCCAGCCCCTTGGCGTCGGTGATGGCCATGCCTTTCACGTCCAGGATGTGGTTGCCGTTGTCGGTGACCACCCCTTCACGCCAGACCGGGTTGCCGCCGAGTTTTCTGATCTCGCGGGCCACGTATTCGCGGGCCATGGGGATCACTTCCACCGGCAGCGGGAAGATGCCGAGCACGTCGACCGTCTTGGTGTTGTCGATGATGCAGATGAACTTGTCGGCCACGGCGGCGACGATCTTCTCGCGGGTGAGGGCTGCGCCGCCGCCCTTGATCATGTCGCGGGTGCCGTTGATCTCGTCGGCACCGTCCACGTAGACGGAGAGGGCGTCGATCTCGTTGAGGTCATACACTGTGATGCCGAAGCCCTTGAGGCGTTCGGTGGAGGCCACGGAGCTGGATACCGCCCCCTTGATCTCGTCCTTCATGGTCGCCAGTGCATCGATGAAGTGGTTGACGGTAGAGCCGGTGCCTACCCCGACGATGGTGCCGGGAACCACATACTTGAGCGCAGCCCAACCGGCCGCCTTCTTCATTTCATCTTGAGTCATGATCGATCCTTTGGAAAAAAGCGGCCGCATTATATCCAAGCCGCCCCCCTAGAGCGACCACCCAGCTCACGTTCCGGGCCAAAAACTCGCAAGATGTAAATCGTTTGCCTGTTTATTGTGCCATGTCATCGCACCATGGCTGTGGCAGCAGGGCGTGACGATCGCGGCAGAGGGGGCCGATGGTCCTAGCCGGGAAAGTGCCAGCAGCGGCTGGGGGTGATGATCTGGGGCAGCGGAACGTCCCACTCCTCCTGCGGCACCGCGTCCACCTGCTGGCAGTCGTGGGCGAGCCCCAGCGGCTTGGGGCCGAGCCGATGTTCATGCCAGCAGGCGAGGGTACGATCGTAGTAGCCGCCGCCCATGCCGAGCCGGTTGCCCGCCGCATCGAATGCCACCAGCGGCGTGCAAATCAGATCGAGGGTGCTGTGGGGCACCACCTGCTGCATGTTGAGTTCCGGTTCGGCGATGCCGTAACGGTTGCGGGTCATGGGGCTGGTGGCGGTGTAGCGCAAGAAGAGCAGGTGGCCCGGGGTAAAGGGGTGCAGCACCGGCAGGTAGACCTCTTTTTGCTGGGCCCACAGCCAGTGGATGGCGGGCAGGGGGTTGAGCTCACCGTCGTTGGCCAGATAGAGGGCGATGCGTCTGGCCGCCAGGATCTCGGGATGCTGCTTGAACTGGGCAACCAGCTGCTGGGCCGCCTGCTGCTGCTCGGCCTGGGTCAGGCTCTTTCTGCGCTGGCGGATGAGCTGGCGCAGGGATTGTCTTTCAGGCTGGGTATCCGGCATGGGGGCTCCTCTGATGAACGGGCGGGGGGCGACGAGCGGATCGCGCTGACAGGCGATCACCTTAACAAGGCCGCGCCGGGTTGAACAGCGCGGCTCGGCCGCCGGATCCTCGGGGACCCGGCGGCCGCACTATCAGGCGTGGGCGGCTTTGCGCATCTGGTGCTTGACGAACACCGCCACCAGGGCAGCCAGCGCCAGCGCCATGGGGTAGAAGCTCATGCTCACCACCGCCAGCGGCGAGAGGGCGAAGATGGAGCCCAGCAGCAGTGCCTGGGCACCCCAGGGGATGAGCCCCTGCACCACGCAGGAGAAGATGTCGAGCATGGAGGCGGCGCGGCGCGGGGTGACCCCGTGGTGATCCGCCAGCTCCTTCGCCACCTTGCTGGCGACTATGATGGCCACCGTGTTGTTGGCGGTGCAGAGGTTGGTGAGGCTCACCACCCCGGCGATGCCGAGTTCGGCCGCCTTCTCGTTCTGCTCGCCGTCATGCTGACGGGTGAAGCGGGCGATGAGGGCGCTGATGCGGGCGCTTATCCAGGCTAGCCCCCCCTGGCGCTCCATCAGGGCGCCAAGGCCGCCGATCAGCATGGAGAGCAGGAAGATCTCCTGCATGCCGGTGAAGCCCTGATAGATGTCCTTGCTGAACTGGCCGAGGGGGTAATCTCCCAGCAGGCCGACCCCGCCGGCCGCCAGAATGCCGAGCCCCAGCACCATGAAGACGTTCATGCCGGAGAGGGCCAGCACCAGGATCAGCAGGTAGGGCATCACCTTGAGCAGCTCGACATGGGCCTCGGTAGCGGGAGCATCCCCGACCGATCCCAGGGTCAGATAGAGCAAGATCACCCCGATGGCGGCCGGGGCGGCAATCTTGAAGTTCTCGCGAAACTTGTCCTTCATCTCGCAGCCCTGGCTGCGGGTGGCCGCAATGGTGGTGTCGGAGATGATGGAGAGGTTGTCACCAAACATGGCGCCGGAGAGGATGGTACCGGCCATCAGCACCGGATCGATGCCGGCAGCCTGGGCCACACCGAGCGCCACCGGTGCCACGGCGCCAATGGTCCCCATGGAGGTACCCATGGCGGTGGCGATGAAGGCGGAGATGAGGAACAGCCCCGGCAGCAGGAACCAGCCGGGGATGAGGGAGAGGCCGAGCGCGACCGTGGCATCCACCCCGCCGGTGGCCTTGGCCACGGTGGCGAAGGCACCCGCCAGCAGATAGATGAGGCACATCGCCATGATGTTGCTGTCACCGACCCCCTTGAAGAAGGTCTCGAGGTTCTTGTTGAACCCCTCCTTGCCCAGCACCAGCGCCAGCATGACGGCGGGGAGGGCGGCGACGGGGGCGGGCAGCTGATAGAAGGCGAACTCGACCCCCTGCAGGGTCAGCCAGGTGCCGGTACCGATAAAGAGAGCAAGAAAGACCAGCAGAGGCAGCAGGGCTCTGGCGCTGGGTTGAGTCTGGATCATGTGTTCCTCGATGGTTGAACATGACCTCCCTGTCTCAGCCAGCCCGCAGTGGGGTGAGCGTGGCGGGCATCCTGCCGCTATGGGGCGTCTACAGTAGTGAGTCATGCCCGCCGGGTCAAGATAGCCGTCCAGATGGATACTGCTTTTTGTCTGGTGATTTTGCTTAATTGATTAAATCCGTTAAATATTCGGATTTAAAGAGATATGTTGTTGAATTTTCGGGTGGCTAACGGCGGCCACGGCGGGCTTTTCAAAGCGGGCGCAGGCTGGTAAAACGGTCTCTTTCCTTAATAGAGATGAGAGGGTGGAGATGGACAATCCGATCCGTGTGGCCGTGATGGGCTGTAATGGTCGTATGGGCAAGGTGCTGCTGGAGGCGATCAGCCATGCCGAAGGCGTGATGGTCGGGGCGGCGCTGGAGCGACCGGGCTCCGCCGTGATCGGGCTGGATGCCGGCGAACTCAACGGGCTGGGTCGGCTCGGCGTCATCATCAGCGACAGCCTGGACAAGGTACGGGACGAGTTTGATCTCATCATCGACTTCACCCGCCCCGAGGTGACCCTGGCCAACCTGGCCTTCGCCCGGGCCCACCACAAGCAGATGGTGATCGGTACCACCGGCTTTGACGACGCGGGCAAGGCGGCGCTCAAGGCCGCCGCCGGCGAGATCGGCATCGTCTTCGCCTCCAACTACTCGGTCGGCGTCAACCTGGTGTTCAAGCTGCTGGAGCAGGCCGCCAAGGTGATGGGGGATTACACCGACATCGAGATCATCGAGGGGCACCACAGACACAAGGTGGATGCACCGTCCGGCACCGCGCTCTCCATGGGCGAGGTGGTGGCCAAGACGCTCGGACGTGACTTGAAAGAGTGCGCCGTCTACGGCCGCGAGGGGATCACCGGCGAGCGGGATCGCAACACCATCGGCTTTGCCACCATTCGCGCCGGCGATCTGGTGGGGGAGCACACCGTCATGTTCGCCGACATCGGCGAGCGGGTGGAGATCAGCCACAAGGCCTCCAGCCGCCTCACCTTCGCCAATGGTGCGGTGCGCGCCGGCAAGTGGCTCAAGGGGCAGGGTGCCGGCCTCTATGACATGCAGGACGTGCTCGGCCTCAAGTAACCAGATCAGCTGACAACAGGGGCCCCGTGGTGCGCACGAAGAGGCTGCCCGGCCCGTTCATCTGTTAAAAACCCCGCTCATGCGGGGTTTTTTATTGGTGATTTTGTATAAATGCCGCTTACGCAGCGATTTTCAGGCGAAATGGCATAAATCCTTCCTCTCTGCTGCTGCGCCGGATCTGCCATTGCACAAATGTCATCGGCTGGTAACGAAATTGGGCCTCAATAGCCCCTGTCAGGGCATTTTTTTACATCCATTAAAACAGACTAAAAATTCAAACACAGAAAAACGTTTTCCATTTTTAAAGGCCACTCATCCTCCCTAAAAAAGCTGTTTGCAGGCATTAAGATTTTTTATATGAAACTTCATTGTATTGTTTTTTAAGGATTAAAAATTGGTTTTTGTGTCAATGTTGGCCTCTTGGTCTGGATTGATAGCAACTTTTGCCTTTTCTTTTCAGGGTGGGGGTTGCAAAGCGAGTGAGTGCATAGATAATGGGTAATGTTGCTTGTTTATTGAATTTAGATGCATTTCAGATGAGAAAAGACGTTGAAATGCGATCGTTTTTAAGTAGAATGCGCCCAATTTGCCAGAAATCTGCCGGGTTCGAGTCCTGTCCAAGGCCGGAACCGAGCCCGCAACACCCAGGTAAATTGCTGAATTTAAAGCTAAATAACTGGAGGTTGTCTTGAATCACACTGCATTGCTAGTGCTGGAAGATGGAACTGTGTTCAAAGGCGTGTCGATAGGCGCCGAGGGATGTTCCGTTGGTGAAGTGGTTTTCAATACGTCGATGACGGGCTATCAGGAAATCCTCACCGATCCCTCTTATTCCCGTCAGATAGTCACCCTCACTTACCCCCATATAGGCAACACCGGCACCAACAGCGAAGATGAAGAGTCCAGTCAAATCCACGCGCAGGGATTGATCATCCGGGACCTTCCGATACTTGCCTCCAATTTCCGCAATCAGCAATCCCTCTCCGAATACCTCAAGTCTCACAACATCGTTGGCATCGCCGACATCGACACCCGCAAACTGACCCGCATCCTGCGCGAGAAAGGCGCCCAGGCCGGCTGCATCCTGGCGGGTAAACAGATAGATGAAGCCTATGCCCTCGAACAGGCCCGCGCCTTCCCCGGCCTGAAGGGGATGGACCTGGCCAAAGAGGTCACGGTTGGCGAGGCGTACAACTGGACCGAAGGGAGCTGGCAGCTTGGCAAGGGGCACGTCACCCCGGCTGCCGACCAGCTCAAATACCACGTTGTAGCCTATGACTTTGGCGTCAAGCGCAACATCCTGCGCATGCTGGTGGACCGCGGCTGCCGCCTGACCGTGGTGCCGGCCAAGACCCCGGCTGCCGAGGTACTGGCGCTGAACCCCGATGGCATCTTCCTCTCCAACGGCCCTGGTGACCCCGAGCCGTGTGACTACGCCATCGAGGCCATCGAGGCCTTCCTCAAGACCAATATCCCGGTGTTCGGCATCTGCCTGGGTCACCAGCTGCTGGGTCTGGCCTCCGGCGCCAAGACCATCAAGATGAAGTTCGGCCACCACGGTGCCAACCACCCGGTGAAGAGCCTGGACGACAACACCGTCATGATCACCGCCCAGAACCACGGTTTTGCGGTGGACGAGCAGACCCTGCCGGCTTGCCTGCGCGCGACCCATGTCTCCCTGTTCGACGGGTCACTGCAGGGCATCCATCGCACCGACCGGCCGGCTTTCAGCTTCCAGGGTCACCCCGAAGCGAGCCCGGGCCCGCACGACTGTGCCGGTCTGTTCGACCACTTTATTGAATTGATCAAGCAGTATCGCGCTTAAGAGGAAAAGAGAAGCCATGCCAAAACGTAACGACCTACAGAGCATCCTGATCCTCGGCGCCGGCCCCATCGTCATCGGCCAGGCCTGCGAATTCGACTACTCCGGCGCCCAGGCCTGCAAGGCCCTGCGCGAGGAGGGCTACCGCGTCATTCTGGTGAACTCCAACCCGGCCACCATCATGACCGACCCGGAGATGGCCGACGCCACCTACATCGAGCCCATCACCTGGGAAGTGGTGCGCGAGATCATCAAGAAAGAGCGCCCGGACGCCATCCTGCCCACCATGGGTGGCCAGACCGCACTCAACTGCGCGCTGGATCTGGAAAAGCACGGCGTGCTGGCCGAGTTCGGTGTGGAAATGATCGGCGCCACTGCCGATGCCATCGACAAGGCAGAAGACCGCTCCCGCTTTGACAAGGCGATGCGCAGCATTGGCCTGGAGTGCCCGCGCGCCGGCATCGCCCACAACATGGAAGAGGCCTGGGGCGTGCAACAGATGGTGGGTTTCCCCTGCATCATCCGTCCCTCCTTTACCATGGGCGGCTCCGGCGGCGGCATCGCCTACAACCCGGAAGAGTTCGTCGAGATCTGCGAGCGCGGTCTGGACCTGTCGCCGACCAAGGAGCTGCTCATCGACGAGTCGCTGATCGGCTGGAAAGAGTACGAGATGGAGGTGGTACGGGATCGCAACGACAACTGCATCATCGTCTGCGCCATCGAGAACTTCGACCCCATGGGCATCCACACCGGTGACTCCATCACGGTCGCGCCAGCCCAGACGCTGACCGACAAGGAGTACCAGCTGATGCGCAACGCCTCCATGGCGGTGCTGCGCGAGATCGGCGTCGAGACCGGTGGCTCCAACGTCCAGTTCGGCATCAACCCGAAAGATGGCCGCATGGTCATCATCGAGATGAACCCGCGGGTGTCGCGCTCCTCTGCGCTGGCCTCCAAGGCGACCGGCTTCCCCATCGCCAAGATCGCCGCCAAGCTCGCCATCGGTTACACCCTGGACGAGCTGATGAACGACATCACCGGTGGTCGCACCCCGGCCTCCTTCGAGCCGGCCATCGACTACGTGGTCACCAAGGTGCCGCGCTTCAACTTCGAGAAGTTCGCCGGCGCCAACGACCGTCTGACCACCCAGATGAAGTCCGTCGGCGAAGTGATGGCCATCGGCCGCAACTTCCAGGAGTCCCTGCACAAGGCGCTGCGTGGCCTCGAGACCGGCAAGACCGGCTTCGACCCCATGGTTGACCTGAACGCTCCTGACTCCCTGACCCGCATTCGCCACGAGCTGCAGGATGCCGGCGCCGAGCGTATCTTCTACATCGCCGACGCCTTCCGCGCCGGTCTCTCCATGGACGGTGTGTTCAAGCTGACCAAGATTGACCCCTGGTTCCTGGTACAGATTGAAGAGCTGGTCAAACTCGAAGAGCAGGTGAAAGAGCGCGGCATGGCCGGTCTGGATGCCGACTTCCTGCGCGCCCTCAAGCGCAAGGGCTTTGCCGACGCCCGTCTGGCCAAGATCCTCGGCGTGGCAGAAGGGGAAGTGCGCAAGCTGCGTGCCCGTCACAACATCTTCCCGGTCTACAAGCGGGTCGATACCTGCGCCGCCGAGTTCGCCACCAACACCGCCTACATGTACTCCAGCTATGACGAGGAGTGCGAGGCCAACCCCACCAACCGCGACAAGATCATGGTCATCGGTGGCGGCCCGAACCGCATCGGTCAGGGCATCGAGTTTGACTACTGCTGCGTACACGCGGCGCTGGCCCTGCGCGAAGACGGTTACGAGACCATCATGGTCAACTGCAACCCGGAGACCGTCTCCACCGACTACGACACCTCCGACCGTCTCTACTTCGAACCGGTTACCCTGGAAGACGTGCTGGAAATCGTGCGCGTCGAGCAGCCCAAGGGCGTCATCGTCCAGTACGGCGGCCAGACTCCGCTCAAGCTGGCCCGTGCACTGGAAGCGAACGGCGTGCCGGTCATCGGTACCAGCCCGGATGCCATCGACCGCGCCGAAGATCGCGAGCGCTTCCAGTCTGCCGTCGAGCGCCTCGGCCTCAAGCAGCCGGAGAACGGCACCGTCACCGCGCTGGAGCAGGCGGTGTTGACCGCCGATCGCATTACCTACCCGCTGGTGGTGCGCCCCTCCTACGTGCTGGGTGGCCGCGCCATGGAGATCGTCTATGACGAGCAGGACCTGCGCCGCTACTTCGCCGAGGCGGTGAGCGTCTCCAACGAGTCGCCGGTACTGCTGGACCGCTTCCTGGACGACGCCACCGAGGTGGATGTGGACGCCATCTGCGACGGCGTGGATGTGGTCATCGGCGGCATCATGGAGCACATCGAACAGGCCGGCATCCACTCCGGTGACTCCGCCTGTTCCCTGCCGCCCTACACCTTGTCCAAGGCCATTCAGGACGAGATGCGCGAGCAGGTGCGCAAACTGGCGCTGGAGCTTGGCGTGGTCGGTCTGATGAACGTGCAGTTCGCGGTGAAAGACAACGAGATCTACCTCATCGAGGTGAACCCGCGCGCCGCCCGTACCGTGCCGTTCGTCTCCAAGGCCACCGGTGCGCCGCTGGCCAAGATTGCCGCCCGCGTGATGGCCGGTCAGAGCCTGAAGGAACAGGGCTTTACCACTGAAATCATCCCGCCCTACTACTCGGTGAAGGAAGTGGTACTGCCGTTCGCCAAGTTCCCGGGCGTGGATCCGCTGCTGGGGCCAGAGATGCGCTCCACCGGTGAAGTGATGGGCGTGGGCAGCAGCTTTGCCGAGGCCTATGCCAAGGCGCAGCTGGGTGCCGGTCACCAGGTGCCGCGTGAAGGGCGTGCCTTGCTCTCCGTTCGCCACAGCGACAAGGAGCGGGTGGTGAACCTGGCCGCCAAGCTGCTGGAGCTGGGCTATGACCTCGACGCCACTCACGGCACCGCCGTGACCTTGGGCGAGGCGAGCATCAACCCGCGCCTGGTCAACAAGGTGCACGAGGGGCGCCCGCACATTCTGGATCGCATCAAGAATGGCGAGTACACCTACATCGTCAACACCGCCGAGGGTCGCCAGGCCATCCAGGATTCCAAGCAGCTGCGTCGCGGCGCCCTGCAGCACAAGGTGGCCTACACCACCACGCTGCACGCCGCCTTTGCCACCTGCATGGCCATCAGCGTGGATGCCACCGCCAACGTTAACTCGGTGCAGGAGCTGCACCAGAAGGTCGAAAGCCAGCTGAAAAGCCGCTAAGACCGCGTGATGAAGGAGGAATGCCTCCTTTGTGACCCGATAAAACCCCGCCAGCGATGGCGGGGTTTTTTATTGGCAAACAGGTTGGGCCGTGATGGCAACGGGTGTCACCGAACAACAGGCTCTGGGTGATATTCGCCACCGTGAAGCAGAAAGTGTCGCAATGATTGCGCAATAGATGTATTTAACAGCGTTCTTTGCAATCTCTCGCCCGCGTCGCCTCTCTATACTGGTTTCTCGTCACAGGATTTATCGACCCAGGTCGTCTGCGCCTGCCAACGCAGGGGCGAGCAGATCGGGCCCGCAGCCTTATCGGGTTGTGCGGCCGGCCCCCTCTTACCGGAAGGGGCCACAGGAAACCGGGCGTGGGGCTACCGCAACACGACCGGCCAGGGCCAGCGTTACCGCGCCAACCCGCTTCCCCTCCTTGTCCCCGTCAATCAGCCCAGCCGTACCGCCAGGACATCTGCCAAGGGAATCAGAATATGAGCTTCGATCATCGCAAATATCGCCGTGCCCCCGTCATCAATCTGGCGGATCGCCAGTGGCCCAACCGGGTGCTGGAGCGGGCGCCGCTCTGGTGCGCCGTGGATCTGCGCGACGGCAACCAGGCGCTGGTCGAGCCGATGACGGTGGCGCAGAAGCTGCAGATGTGGGCGCTGATGGTGCACATCGGCTTCAAGCACATCGAGGTGGGCTTTCCGGCCGCCTCCCAGCCCGATTTCGACTTCGTGCGCGAGCTTATCGACCGCAACCTCATTCCGGACGACGTCACCATCCAGGTGCTGGTGCAGGCACGTGAAGATCTGATTGCCCGCACCTTCGAGGCCCTCAAGGGCGTGAAGCGCGCCATCGTCCATGTCTACAACTCGGTCAACCCGACCCAGCGCAACTATGTGTTCAACTCAGGGCGCGAAGGGGTCAAGGCCATCGCCGTGCAGGGGGCGTGCTGGGTGCGCGAGTACGCGGCCCGCAATCCGGGCACCGAGTGGAGTTTTCAGTACTCGCCGGAGAGCTTCAGCAGCACCGAGGTGGAGTTCGCCGTCGAGGTGTGTGACGCGGTGATCGACCAGTGGCGGCCGGCTGCCCGCCCGATGATCCTGAACCTGCCCGCCACCGTGGAGGTGAGCACCCCCAACGTGTTTGCCGATCAGGTGGAGTGGTTCTGCCGCAACCTCAAGGCGCGCCCCGAGGTGAGCATCTCCATTCACACCCACAACGATCGGGGCTGCGGGGTGGCCGCCGCCGAGCTGGCGGTGCTGGCGGGGGCTGATCGCATCGAGGGCACCCTGCTCGGCAACGGCGAGCGCACCGGCAACATGGACATCGTCACCATGGCCATGAACCTCTACAGCCAGGGGATCGACCCCGAACTCAACCTGGCGGACATGGATGCCATCGTTGCCACCGTGGGGGCCTGTACCCAGATTGCCCTGCACCCGCGTCACCCCTATGCCGGCGAGCTGGTCTACACGGCGTTTTCCGGCAGCCACCAGGATGCCATCCGCAAATCGCTGGCGGCGGAGAAGCCGGATCACTACTGGGACGTGGCTTACCTGCCCATCGATCCTGCCGATCTCGGCCGCAGCTACGAGGCGGTGATCCGCATCAACAGCCAGTCCGGCAAGGGCGGGGTCACCTACCTGCTGGAGCGCGACCTTGGCCTGCAACTGCCGCGCTGGCTGCAAATTGACTTCAGTCGCCGGGTACAGGCCGAGGCTGAGGCTTGCAGCAGCGAGGTAAGCCCGGAGCAGATCCGCACCCTGTTCGAGCGCCACTATCTCGAACCCGCCCACGGCTATCGCATCGGTCGCTTCCAGCTCGGTCGCGACAGCCAGGAGAGCCTGCGCCTCGAGCTGCAGACCCCGAGCGGCTCGCTGCAATTGAGTGGTGAAGGGGAGGGGGCCATCACGGCGCTGGTCAACGGCTGGCAGCGCCAGACCGGGATGCACATCGACGTGCTGGACTACTCCGAGCATGCCTTAAGCGCCGGTACCGAGTCCCGCGCCGCCGCCTACGTGCTGCTGAGCGTGGATGGGACCCGCACCTGCGGGGTAGCCATCGGCCGCGACGTGGTCAGCGCCTCCCTGCAGGCGGTGATCAATGGCGCCGCCCAGATAGAGGCGCTGCGCCAGAGCGCCTGATCCCGGCGCCGCCTCGACCCTTGGGGGCCCTCGCCATGCAGGCGGGGGCCCTTGTCATTGATGGCTTCAGCTCCCCGTCCCAATCCTCTACAATGCCCTGCCTGTCTGCGTCCGGATACCCTTTGCGGGGGCCGGGACGCCTCATCCACCGGGAAGTATTCATGTCTCATCTCATCGTCTGTCGTCATTATCTGGCCCCGCTGCTGGCCACCTTGCTGCTGGCCGCCTGTGCCAGTGAACCCGTCAGTCAGGGCGATGCCAGCAAGCCTGGCAGCGCCGCCGTCACCGGGCCGGCCATCGCAAGACCCGCTCCGCTGCCCAAGGCCCAGGTCCCCCGGGCGCCCGCCAGCATGCAGTCACGCATCGTGCGGCTGCTGCCGGCCCGCACCGTGGATCGCAACGGCTGGGCCCAGGATATCGTCACCGCCCTCGCCAAACAGGAGCTGGCGGTGACCGACGAGAACGTCTGCTCCGTGCTGGCGGTGGCGGAGCAGGAGTCCACCTTTCAGGCCGACCCCGTGGTGCCGGGCCTTGGCAAGATCGCCTGGAAGGAGATCAACGCCCGCGCCGGCAAGCTGCTGATCCCCGAGTTCGTGGTGCGCACCGCGCTTTCCATCAACTCGCCCACCGGCAAAACTTACGCCGAGCGCATCGACAAGTTGCGCACCGAGCGGGAGATGAGCGAGATCTTCGAGGACATGATAGGGGAGGTGCCCATGGGCAAGACCCTGTTCGGCAACATGAATCCGGTACGCACCGGCGGCCCCATGCAGGTGAGCATCGCCTTTGCCGAGGCCAACACCGACGGCTATCCCTACCCGATCAAGGAGTCCATTCGCCACGAGGTGTTCAGTCGCCGTGGCGGTATCTGGTTCGGCACCCGCCACCTGCTCAACTACCCGGCCCAGTATCCGGATCACCTCTACCGCTATGCCGACTTCAATGCCGGCTGGTATGCCAGCCGCAACGCCGCCTTCCAGGCGGCGGTGAGCCGGTTGAGCGGCAAGCCGCTGGCGCTGGATGGGGATCTCATTCGCTACGACTCCGAGCTGCCGGGCAAGACCGAGCTCGCGGTTCATACCATCGCTGGCCAGCTCAGCATGAGCCAGCAGGCCATCCACCAGAGCCTGAAGCTCGGCGACACCAGCGAGTTTGCCCAAAGCGATCTCTACCACAGGGTCTTCGTGCTGGCCGACCGCAAGGCAGGCAGCCGGCTGCCCCGCGCCGTGCTGCCGGGCATCTCGCTCAAGAGCCCCAAGATCACCCGCAACCTCACCACCGCCTGGTTTGCCAAGCGGGTGCAGTGGCGCCAGCAAACCTGCCTGAAGCGGCTGGGGTCGCTGTAACTGCCATAACAAAGGCGGCCAATAGGCCGCCTTTGTTTTATGTCGTTAAGTGGATGAATTCCCCTGCAAAATGCCTCTACATTTTGGAAATCCACTGCATCCCCAAAACTGATTGCCCTTGTTCTCCCCCCGAGTTGCGGTGCGCAATACCATGGTGCTGCCACATCTGGGGCAGATCGGGGGGGGATTGTCCGGTGGCGATACGCTTTGTGAAGGTGGGTTTGCAACGGGTTGCCTGACAGGTGCGCGGGTGGAAACATGGTTGGCGGATGCGCTGGCATGACGAGCCTTGAGCTGAGTGACATGCTGCCGGTGGGTTTGCCAACTGGCGGTCAAGCGGCCTTGCTGAATGGTGTCGACAATCCGATCGACGTCGGCGGTGCTCAAGACGGGAGTGGTCTTGCTCTTGATATAGCTGACCAGTCCGCGACGCATGACGTTCTCCGGCATGGGGGTCTTGAAGGTGCAGTCGCCAATAAAATAGACGATGGAATGCAACTGATGATCCGCCAGCCCCAGCAGGGATTTGAGGGTCATCAGGTGCAGATAGTTTTGATGCAGCGGGTTTTGAAAGCCGTGCCTGCGTCGAAACAGCTGCTGGGTCCAGCGCTTGTGTCTGGGATCGCCGAAGATCCACCCCTTCATGTTTTTGGTTTCTATCACGAATACCCCGAAGCGGGAGACGAGCACCTGATCGATCTGGGTGCTGCCCTGCTCGAGCGGCAAAGTGACATTGCTCAGCAGATGATATTCCTGCCGATCGAGAAAGAGCCGGATGCTGAGATTGAGCTGCCACTCCCCGATCATGCCCTTGAACCAGGGGCTCTTGGCGATGGTGGCCAGCAACAGCAGTGGCAGCAGAAACCAGAGCTGGTTCAGCAGAACGGCCATCAGGGCGGTAACGTCCATGTCATCTCTCCTCGCTCCCGATACCTCTCCCTGGCGACGGGGCACTCTGATTGGCGTGAGCCTGGTGTGGCACCACAGATTGGTGCCATCCGGAAAATGGGGTGCCGAAGTGAACTACTGTAGCGAGTTGACCAGAGGGAATGTGTGACGGCTTGCACCAACTGAGTGGCGCATCACTCTTTATTGTGCCAACGCCAGAGAGGGAAGCAGCCGCAGGGAGTGGCCTAGAAGCTCATCGCCAGCCCGACGCCGTAGCCGCTGGTGTTGTGGCTGAACATATAGCGGGCCACCAGCCGGGTACGGGTGACGAAGATATCGTACTTGCTGCTGTCGAGCTCCACCCCGAGGCCGAGGGAGTTGAGGGAATTGAAGCCGAGCAGGCCGCGCTGCTTGCCCAGGTATTCGGTGCGGGCTCCCTCCATCACGTAGCGCACGGGTTTGCCCAGTAGCGTCAGATTGCCGATGGGGGCGCGCCGGCGCAGATAGAGGCCGAGGTTTTCGGCGTTGGCCTGGCCGGTCACGCTGGCGGCGGTGCCGCCAAAGCTCTGCAGGTGCTGATAGGAGTAACGCAGCTCGGCGTCGATGTCCTGGCCGGGGGAAAACAGCTCGTAGTCCAGCATCATGGCGCCACCAAGGCCGTAGACGTCGAGTCGGCCACCATCGAGAAAATCGAGGTTCTTGCCGGTGTACTGGCCCAGCAGCCAGTTGCCGATGCGCAGATCGCTTGCCACCGTGCCGAGGGTGACGTTGCCGATGGGGCGCAGCACCCAGTTGCCGCCGTGGCTGTCCCGGTGCAGCCCTATGTCCCAACCGATCCCGCCGGTGGCGGTCAGGCTGTTCCACTTGGTGGGAACGGTGCGGCTCTCGCTGCCGTTGCTGACCACGAACTGGGGATCGTAGCGGCTGAATCCCAGGGTTCCTTCCAGATAAATCGGGACGCTTTCGCTCATGGTGGCGCCGCCGCCGATCTGGGTCATGTTGAGGGCCGAGGATTGATTGGTGCCACTGCCGATGTTGATGTTGCTGGCGGTGATGTCGGGCACCACGGTGAAGGTCATCAGCGACACCACGGCGTTGGCGCGCTGTTGCACCCGCGAGTCGTCGTCGGCCATGGCCTGGCAGCTGCACAGCAGGCCAAGCAGCAGAGCGGGGCGCAGTGGAAGGGGGAGAGGTGTGAACATGCCGGGATCCCGTGAAGCCTCTTCCGATGAGGCACGGTTACACTGTAGCGATTATTTGCTCGCTTGGCAGCCCCACCGTGAGCCGGATGACGCCATTTGTACCCATTCACCCCATGGCAGTGCAGGTTGGTCGCCCTGGCGAGCTTTTTCGCGCAAGGAACAGGCGCAGAGGCAAAATCCATTAAACTCAATGGGTCACCTGTCCGGGAGTGTGGGTAAAGATGAAGATCAGCCGCAAGATTACGCTGACCATAGTGCTGACGCTGCTGCTGTTGCTGGGGGTCGGCTATGTCGGCCTTCATTATGTGGTCGGCAACAAGTTTGGCGAGCTGGAGCGCATGAGCGTGGAGCGCAACCGCGAGCGGGTCCGGGCCGTGGTGCAGGCCGAACTTGGTCAGCTCACCATGCTGGGGCAGGACTGGTCCGAGTGGGACGAGACCTACGCCTACATGGTGAGCCGCGATCCCGCCTATCTGGCGGCCAATCTCAACGTGCGCACCTTCGAGACCCTGGGGGTGGATCTGGTGGCCCTCTATGATGCCGACAAGCAGCCGCAGGCGGCGTTTGCCTATCATGGCGGCCAGCTGGTGACACAGACCCCGGCCCAGCTGGCGCCTCTGACCGATTATCTGGTGCGCTACGGCAGCCTCAAGCCCAATGCCGGCATCTGGTTTGACGGCGAGCGTTACTACCTGCTGGCCGCCACCCAGATCCTGACCAGCGAGGGGGAGGGGCCGAGTCGCGGCACCCTGCTGCTGCTCAAGGCCTTCACCACCCGGCTGGTCCATCAGCTGCAAAAGCGCACCAATCTTTCGCTCTCCTTTTTGAGCCCGCAGCAGCTGGCCACCAGCCTGGGGGTCACCACCCTGGCCCGGCTCAGGGCCAACGACAGCCTGATCCTGCCGCAGGAGGAGCGACTGCTCACTCTGGCCCAGATCGATACCCTGCAGGAGGACTCCCCCCTCATCTTTCGCTTTACCCTGCCACGGGATCTGATGCTGGAGGGCAAGGCCATCGAGCGCCACATCTTCTGGCTGCTGAGCCTGGGGACCTTGCTGTTCGGGGCTCTGGTGCTGCTGATCCTCAACGGCTATATCGCCGCCCGTCTGCAGCGGCTGAGCGCCAATCTGCGGCTCATCGGCGACGACGGCGCGGTGCGCCGGCTGCTGGTGGAGGGCAACGACGAGATCTCCCAGGTGGCCATCGATTGCAATCGGATGCTCGATCATCTGGACAGCCTGCGTCAGCGCCAGCTCGACAGCGAAGCCCGCCAGAAACTGCAGCACGGTGCCCTCATTCATCTGGCCAAGAGCGATCTGCTGAGCGGCGAGGATCCGGGCCAGGCGGCGCGCCACATCAACGAGGCGATCTGCTCCGGCACCGGCGCGGCGCGGGCCAGCGTCTGGTTCAGTGCCGAAGACAAGCAGAGCATGTACTGCCAGGATCTGTTCTTTTTGCCTAAGCTCCATCACCAGCAGGGCTTTCACCTGCCCTATGCCTTGATCCAGGGGCGCTACGAGGTCTCCAAACCCGAGCATGAGCCCTGCCTCATCCTGCGCGAGCCCTACGATCTGACGCGCTTTGGTGCCATGCTGGCCCAGCTCGGGCTGGAGGGGCTCTCCGGCACCATCTTGATGGCCCCCCTCAAGCAGGGAGATGAGCTGCTCGGCTTCATCATCGCCGAGCGGGCCAGGCTGAGCGAGGTATGGCATCCCGACGAACTCGCCTTCGTGCTGTCGGTGTGCGATCTCTCGGCCCAGACCCTGCTCACCCTCACCAAGTTGCAGCGCCTCAAGCGCAGTTGACACTGTTTTGCTGTCTGGGCCTCTCCAGCCGGAGCGGGCCCGATTTTTTTGCTGGCCCTGGCCGATTATCTCCCCTATCCATGACCTGTATTAATTTCTTGTTCACTTGGCCGGGTGTATAACGGGCCACCCTCAGGGAGAAAAGGGGTTGGCGACAGGGAGGGTCTGCCGCACCGGAGGCCGTCAGGCCGCCCAGGATGGATGCTCACGAAGTTGATGGGAGTCACCAGATGCAGGACATGCTGCTTGCCATATGGCAACAGGACTTTGACCAATTGATCCAGATGCAGGCGGTGGGCCTGCTCGTCACCTGCCTGGTGGTGATCCTTTTTCTCGAATCGAGTTTCGTGTTTCTGCCCCTGCCCGGCGACAGCCTGGTGCTGCTGGCCGGCGGGCTGGTGGGAATGGGGGTGCTCGGCCCCGAGGTGACGCTGCTCTACATGCCGCTGGCGGCGGGGCTGGGCAGCCTGATTGCCTATGTGCAGGGGCAGGCGCTGCACGGCACCGCCTTCATGGGCCACGTGGAGCGGATGATCCCGGACGGCAGCCTGCCACGGGCCTCCCGCCTGCTGCACAACTACGGCTTCTGGGCCATGTTCTCCTCCCGTTTCGTGCCCTTCGTGCGGGTGCTGACGCCCATGCTGATGGGGGTCTCGCGGCTGCACCTGCCGCGGGTGATGATCGCCAGTTTTGCCAGCGCCTTCCTCTGGGCGCTGGTGCTGAGCCTGGTGGGCAAGGCGGTGATGGCGGCCCCGCTGTTCGCCCAGTATCACGAGCTGCTGACCAAGTGCCTGCTGGTGACCTCCCTCGGTCTGTTCGTCATCGCCATGGCCGCCATCGCCATCCGGCTGCTCAAGCGCCCGACCAACCGCATTCGCTGACCGGCCGGGGCAGGGGCCCCGCCATCTGTTGCTCTCATTCTTCATGGCGCCGCGCCCCTCGCTGGCCGGCGCCCCTTCACGCTGCAAGCAGGTACCTTATGTCATCCCACGACACCTTGACCCTTCGCCCCCTCGAGCGCGAGGATCTCAAGTTCGTCCATCAACTCAACAACAACGCCAGCATCATGCGCTACTGGTTCGAGGAGCCTTACGAGGCGTACATGGAACTGGCCCAGCTCTATGACAAGCACATCCACGACCAGCACGAGCGCCGTTTCATCCTCGAGGTGGCGGGGGACAACGTGGGGCTGGTGGAGCTGGTGGACATCCGCAGCATCCATCGCCGCGCCGAATTCCAGATCATCATCGCCCCCGCCCATCAGGGGAAGGGCTATGCCAAGACCGCCACCTTGAAGGCAATGAAATACGGCTTCAACGTGCTCAACCTGCACAAGCTCTATCTCATCGTCGATCGGGACAACGCCCGGGCGATCCACATCTATCAGGAGCTGGGCTTCGAGCCGGAGGGGGAGCTCAAAGAGGAGTTCTTCATCGATGGCCAATACCGCACTGCCATTCGCATGTGCCTGTTCCAAAGAGACTTCCTGGCCCAGAATGGTCGAGGTGGTTGAACTCCCGCACGGATATGAAGGGCTGCTGGCGGGGCGTGTTCGCCTTGCCAGCCAGGCAGCTCTGGCCCCATGAAAAGGGCGCGTATTTGAGGCAGAATTTGCGCCATCTATCTGTTACACTTCGCGCCCGCCATTTTCCGGCCACTCTCTGACTTGATGTCAGGCACAGCCGTCGGTGGTCTGCACCGACTTTTCGCTCATGCCGAGCTAACCAAGCCAGCCACAGTCCAGCTGGAACACAGGAACCCATTATGAGATTTGAATCGTTCGATTTTGCCCCCGAGATTTTGCGCGCCATCTCAGAGTGCGGTTATCAGGAGATGACCCCTGTGCAGCAGCAGGCGATCCCGGCCATTCGCCGTGGTCGTGACGTGCTGGCCAGCGCCCAGACCGGTACCGGCAAGACCGCCGCCTTTGCCCTGCCCATCCTGCAGCGGCTGGTGGACAATCCGGCGCCGGTGCAGCCGTCCAACGCCCGGGTGCTGATCCTGACCCCGACCCGCGAGCTGGCGGCCCAGGTGGCGAGCAACATCAATGACTTCGCCAAGCATCTGGATATCACCACCCTCACCATCTACGGCGGTGGCAAGCAGGATGTGCAGGCCAGAAAACTGAAAGCAGGCGCTCACATCATAGTGGCGACCCCGGGCCGGCTGCTGGAGCACCTCACCGCCTGCAACCTGAGTCTCTCCGGTGTCGAGTGCCTGGTGCTGGACGAAGCGGACCGTATCCTCGACATGGGCTTCAGTGCCGATGTGCAGCAGATCCTGCAAGCGGTCAACAAGACCCGTCAGAACCTGCTGTTCTCCGCCACCTTCTCCGAGGCGGTGAAGAAGCTGGCCAACCTGATGCTGGACAAGCCTCAGATAGTGAGCGTCAACAAGCAGAACTCCACCGCCGATACCGTCAGCCACACCGTCTATCCGGTGGAGCAGAAGCGCAAGCGCGAGCTGCTCTCCGAGCTCATCGGCAAGCAGAACTGGCCGCAGGTGCTGGTGTTTGCCAGTACCCGCGAGAGCTGCGACGAGCTGGTGGCCGAGCTGAACCTCGACGGCATCAAGTCCGCCGTGGTGCACGGGGACAAGGCTCAGGGCAGCCGTCGCCGCGCCCTGCGCGAGTTCACCGAAGGCAAGCTGCGGGTGCTGGTGGCCACCGAAGTGGCCGCCCGTGGCCTGGACATCCCGGATCTTGAATACGTGGTCAACTATGATCTGCCGTTCCTGGCAGAAGACTACGTGCACCGCATCGGCCGTACCGGCCGCGCCGGCAAGAGCGGCATGGCCATCTCCTTCGTCAGCCGTGAAGAAGAGCGCACCCTGCTGGAGATCGAGGCGCTGATCGGCCAGAAGATCCGCCGCATCATGGTGCCGGGCTACGAGGTGAGCAGCCGCGACGAGCTGATCAAGCAGTTGCAGGAGCGTCGCCGCTTCGGCAAGCGCCCGCAGCGGGAAGACAACGCCGCCGCCCAGGCCATGGCCGAGGCCAAGCTGCAGGGCCAGCGCCTCAAGCGTCTGGCTGCCGCCAAGAAGCCGCGCCAGCCGAAATAAGGCGCGCAGGCCGCTCTATTGAACCGCAAAGGCGCCACTGGCGCCTTTGCCATCTCTGTCATCGGTGTTGACCCCTGGTAGTCAACTCAAGGATTGCTTATGACCGCTCCTACCTACAATCAGGCCCTGTTCGAGATGGCCAGCCAGAGTCTGGCCGAACTGGCCCGCACTGCGGAGCAGAAGGCTGGCAAGCGTACCCCGGCGCAAGAGAGCCATTTTCTCTGCACCTGGATGGCCGACTCCCTCAAGGAGAAGCGCTTCTCCCGACTGGTGATGGAGGATTTGAAGGATTGGGTGCAGCTTGGCCGCACCCTGGGGGCCGGCGCCGATCTCAAGGGGCTGCTTGAGCGGATCATGGGCCAGTATGAGCGGGCCATGGCCGAGCCGACCGGGCTCGGCAGCCGGTTGGCCGCTCTGTTGGCCGAGCTCGCGGCCGAGGGTTGGCTAGTGATTACCGACAGCGAGGTGAGTGCCAAGCTGCGCCTGCAATCGGGCGGTCAGCCGAGCCTCATCATCAGCGCCAGCGAGTATCAGGGCTACATCGAGGCCGGCGAGCTGGTGAAGCCGCTCACCCTCTATGTGCGCGGCGACGAGGCCCGGCTGGCACGGGCGGCCTTTGCCCACCGCCTGCTGCTGAGCCAGGGCAACAAGAAAACCACCCTGGTCAAGCACCACAAGGCTTACCGGCTGGTGCCGGGCAACGCGCAGCCAGCACTGGCGCTGCTGGTAGGCCCGTGAGCTGGGTCTGCTTCATTTGTCTGAGACCCCGGCCCAGTGCCGGGGTTTTTTATGGGCGCGGGGCGGGGTGGCAGGCATGAGAAAGGGGGAGGGCGGCGCGACTCTTGTCGCAGCAAGCGGGGGTATCTGGCATTCCCCCTATCCTGGGGGGCGTCCCCCATATGGTGGGATGGTCGCAGAAAAAAACTGCTCTAGGGTGAGTGGGCCCCAAAGAGGGCCTTGAAGGAAGCAAACCGCCTGACAAGGCGACACTCAATGAATGAGGAAACATGATGAAAGCGACTCCCATTGCCCTGTTGCTGGCCGGCGTGCTGGCCTCCCCGCTCTGCGCCGCAGGGCTCGACGCCCAGCTCACCCTGGTGGATGGCAACAGTGACGACGTGCGCGTCAACCTGACCCTGACCAACAGCGGGGACAAGCCGGTTCGCCTGCTCAAATGGCAACTGCCGGGCAGCGAAGATGCCCCCCTGTTCGTGGTGGAGCGAGACGGCCAGCCGGTCAGCTACGAGGGGGCCCTGATCAAGCGGGCAGCCCCGACCGACAAGGACTTCCAGCTGCTCAAGGCCGGCCAGAGCCTGACGGTGCAGGCCGAGGTCTCCGGTCTCTACGACATGAGTGCCCAGGGCCAGTACAGCATCCGCTACCTGCTGCCGACGTTGCCGCAAGAGGCGAAAGCCGCCAAGGCCAAGCAGGCCCAGACGAGCGAATCCAATGTGGTGACCCTGTGGGTGGACGGAGTGAGTGACGAGCGGGTGCTGGCCAAGGCGGCCCCCCTGGCCGAGCCGCAGGCGGTGACCGCCTCGGTCAGCTTCAGCGGCCGCTGCACCAACACCCAGAAGAGCGACATCCTGGCGGCGCTCGATGCGGCCAGCGGCATCACCAACAACTCCAGCAGCTACCTGGCGGTAGACAAGCCGGAAGGCCAGCGTTATCGCAGCTGGTTTGGCGCCTATGATGCATCGCGCTGGGATCAGGCCGAGACCCACTTCAGCAAGATCAAGGATGCCATCGACAACAAGCCGCTCACCTTCGACTGCGGTTGCAAGCAGAGCTACTTTGCCTATGTCTATCCGGATCAGCCCTACAAGGTCTACCTCTGCAAGAGCTTCTGGACCGCACCGGTCAGCGGGACCGATTCCCGTGCCGGCACCATCGTCCACGAGTTGAGCCACTTCAACGTGGTGGCGGGCACCGACGATCTGGGTTACGGTCAGGTCAATGCCCGCAACCTGGCGAAGACGGATCCGGTCAAGGCGCTCAACAACGCCGACAACCACGAGTACTTCGCCGAGAATACGCCGAGCGAAAACTGATTTGCCGACCGGGGGCCGCAAGGCCCCTTCTTGTCCATGCCGTTTGTCATAGGAAGGAGCGACCATGATGACACTCTTGCTCACCACCCTGGCGCTGGCCCCCCTGCAGTGCGATCTGTCGGTCAAGGCACAAAGCCGGGTCAACGAGCCGCTGCCGCTGGTGATGACCCTGACCAATCGGGGGGAGGGGCCGCTCGAGGTGCTGAGCTGGTTCACACCGTTCGAAGGCTGGTTTGCCGATGCCATCGATCTCACCCTCGATGATCGGCCGATACCCTACAAGGGCCCGCTGGCCAAGCGGGGCAACCCGGGCGCCGAGGATTTCTTCTTGCTGGGGGCCGGTCAGCAGAGCCAGGCCGACGCGGATCTGACCCTGGTCTACGATCTCTCCCACCCCGGCCGCTACCAACTGAGCTACCACGCCCAGCCGCTGACCCTGACCCGGGGCGTGGCTCCCCGCTGCCCCGTCATTCACTTCACCCGGCTGCCCGCCTCCTAGGGCAGCCCCTGCGTACTACCTAGATGGCATCCGGCCCGGTGAGAGGCGCCAGCAGCCCTGCCGCGCGGGCGGCCACCGCCAGATAACGGTCTGCCAGCAAAGGCCTGGCGAGCCCCTCTCGCCAGCAGCAATGCACCAGCTTGATCACATGATCATCGAGGCTCGCCACTGCCCTGGCCAGCACCTTTTGCCACGACAGCTTGCCGGTATCGGGCCAGACCGGCGTCTGCAGTGACGGCGCGCCGACCGTGACATAGGCGGCCGCCACTGCCTGCCACATCAAAGTCTGCCAGCGCGCTTGCCATGGCGCGGGCAGGTGGCGGGCGACGATGGCGGCGGCGCGACTGCCGGTCACCATGTGCAGCACGGTAAAATTGCTGGTCTGCCAGTAGAGGGCGAGGGCCGCATCGGCCAGCTGCACCAGCAGATCCGATGATGATACCCCGCTCGGCAATCCGGCCGCCCAGGTCGGCGCATCCGTCACCTGCCGCAGTCGCTCGGTGATCCACTCGCCTTGCCAGCATGCGCCTTCCCACTGCCGGGCCAGCGCGCTCAGCAGAGCGTCGATATCCTGCACCGGCGCCCGCTGCCCGGCCGGCACCCGCAAGGGTCTGCACTGCCAGGCGGCCAGTGCGGCGGCCTGCTCTCCCTGATGGCCATTTTCCAGCGCGCAGGCAAAGCGGATCAGTGGATGGAAGGCGCCGCCGGCCGGTGAAAGACCCTGCTCCAGCAGGCTGGCAAAGGTGGGCAGCCCCCCCTCGTCGCCCAGCCGTGTTGCCAACTGCTGACGCAGCCGGACAAACTGCAGCTCCTCCTCATCCCCCTGCTGTTGTTCACCCCCCGGCAGGGCATGGTTGGCCTGCCAGTGTTCGAAGAACTGCTGCAGCTGGCGGGGATTGGCGCCCATCTCGTGCAGGGCGTGCAATGCCATCGGGCAGTGGTTGGTGGTGTCGCGTCCGTTGAGGGCAAAGGCTCGATTGGCATCGAGCAGATGATGAAGATGATGCATAATCATTTGACTCCTTTCATAAGGGGAGACAGGATTGTGCAAGTTAAAGCTAACTTGAGGTCAAGCGTGGCGATGGAACGCAAATGGCTGGCCATCGGCCAGATAGCCAAACGCTCGGGCGTCAAGGCCAGCGCCCTGCGCTTCTACGAGCAGAAGGGGCTGATTGGCAGCGTGCGCAGCGAGGGGGGCCAGCGGCTCTATCCGCAGGATGTGCTGCGCCGCATCGCCTTCATCCGGGTGGCGCAGGGCATGGGGTTGAGCCTGGGCGAGATAGGGGAGGCCCTGGCCGGCCTGCCCGAGGGGCGCACCCCGGATCGCCGCGACTGGGACGGCATTGCCGGCCAGTGGCAGAGCCTGCTCGATCGGCGCATCACGGCTCTGCAGCAGCTCAAGGAGAAGCTTGGCGCCTGCATTGGTTGCGGTTGCCTCTCGCTGGAGCACTGCGCACTTTACAATCCGGATGATCAGGCCGCCGGGCAGGGCGAGGGTCCCCGCTACCTGCTGGGGGATACGGCACCGAGCGGGCCGACAGCAACATGATGAACATGAGGGGCGGTCCAGCCATGCCATGCACCGGGCCGACTCGTTTACACCGTCAAGGAGGAGACATGGCACTGGAACAACTGAAACGGGAGTTGGAGCTGTTTGGCGAGCAGAATGACGGCGCGCAACAGTCCCGTGGCAGCAAGATGCTCAACATTACCCGCGATACCGGCGAGCTGCTGGCGGTGCTGGTACAGACGAGGGGGGCCGATGCGGTGCTGGAGATCGGCACCTCCAACGGTTACTCCACTCTCTGGCTGGCCGAGGCAGTCAAACGGTTGGGAGGTCGGGTCACCACCATCGAGCTGGACGAGGGCAAACGGACCATGGCGGCCGCCAACTTTCAGCGGGCCGGGCTTGAACCCTGGATTGAGCAGTTGGCAGGGGAAGCCGGTACGCTGCTGCCCACCTTGCCGACGGCCGCTTACCCGCTCATCTTCCTCGACTCCGATCGCCAGCACTACCAGGCCTGGTGGCCCGAGATCCAGCGCCTGCTGGCCCCCCGCGGTCTGCTGGTGGTGGACAATGCCATCTCCCATCGCGAGGAGCTGGCCGAGTGGATGGCAGAGGTGGAGCAGGATCCGGCCTTTGCGACCTCGCTGGTGCCGGTGGGCAAGGGGGAGTGGCTGGTGGTGCGGTTGTAGGGGAAAGGCATGGAAAACAAGACCATGGAACCAAAAGCAGTGGTGGAGGCCTATTGGCAGGCCATGCAGAGCAACGATTTCGTCAAGGCCTCCAGGTGGCTGAGCGATGACTTCCTCTGTGACTGGCCCCAGTCGGGGGAGCGGATCGAGGGACGGGCCAACTTCGTCGAGATCAATCGACGCTACCCGGCGGCCGGGCCCTGGAATTTCGACGTCGTCCGCCTGCTGGAGCAGGGGCGGGAGGTGGTGACCGAAGTGGTGATCACCGACGGGGAAGTCGAGGCGCGTGCCATCACCTTCCACACGGTGCGTGGCAATACCATCTGCCATCAGACCGAATTCTGGCCCGATCTCTACGAGGCGCCGCACTGGCGTCGTCACTGGGTCACCAGCATCCCGCGGGAGTCGCAACCCGCCTGACATGGTTTCCGCTGGCGGAGCGCCGCCAGCGGGGCTATTCCTCGGCCAGTCCGGCCACTATTTTTTCGTTATCCATTATTTCGCTAAATATCCCCGTATTTCATGGTTGGGTCATGCCATGAGCCACGTTATGTTTCATCCATACCGCCGGCAAGCATTATGAAAGTTATCTCTGCCGATAATTAATTTAAACATGATAACCGGCTGATTTTATTTTGTGGTGGTTGGAAAGCGTTCTGGATGTTCATAAATATAACGAGGTGAATAATGAAAAAACGGCACTCCCTGTTTTTAATGGCGGCACTTCCGCTGGCACTGATGACCTCGGTACAGGCACAATCAAGCCTGGCCGAGATCCAGCGGGCCGGGGTGATCAAGATCGGCACCGAAGGGGCCTATCCTCCCTTCACCTATCACGGCAAGAGCGGCAAGCTGGTGGGTTTTGACGTTGAGATTGGCGAACTGATCGCTCGCGGTCTCGGGGTGAAGCCGCAGTTCGTCGAAGGCAAGTGGGACGGGCTCATCGCCGGGGTGGATGCCAAACGCTACGATCTGGTGCTCAACGAAGTGGCCATCACCCCGGAGCGGCTGAAAAAATATGACTTTTCAGACCCCTACATCACCTCCAAGGCGGTGATCGTGGTGCACAGCGACAACCACAGCATCAAGAGTTTTGCGGATCTGAAGGGCAAGAAATCCTCCCAGTCGCTGACCAGCAACTTCGCCCAGCTGGCGAAAGCATCGGGCGCCGAGGTGGTGGCCACCGAGGGATTCAACCAGTCCCTTGAACTGGTGTTGACCGGGCGGGTAGATGCCACCCTCAACGACAGCCTCTCTTTCCTCGACTTCAAGAAACAGAAGCCGGACGCCAAGTTGAAGGTGGCGGCCACCGAGGCCAAGGGGGATCAATCGGGGGCCCTGCTCGCCAAGGGACAACCCGAGTTGCTGGCTGCCATCAATCAGGCGCTGCGCAATGCCAAGCAGGATGGCGCATATCAGAAAATATCGCAGAAATATTTCGGCACCGACGTCTCGCAATAATATCGGGGCAACATAATAACAACTGAGGATATTAACGTGCCGGCCTGGTTGCAGTTAATGATCGACTCTTTTTGGCCCCTGCTCAGTGCGGGGCTTATTTTTACCGTGCCACTTACCCTGATTACCTTCGTGCTGGGAATCGTGCTCGGCTTGTCGGTGGCGCTGGCCAGATTATATGGTCCGGCCCCGCTGGTGATGCTGGTCCGTTTCTATGTCTGGCTTATTCGGGGCACCCCGCTGCTGGTACAGCTGTTTCTGATCTTTTACGGTCTGCCGAGCGCGGGCATAGTGCTGGATGCCTTCACCGCCGCCGTCATCGGTTTCACCCTCAACATCGGTGCCTACAGCTCGGAGATCATCCGTGCCACCCTGGCAGCGATCCCCAAGGGGCAGTGGGAGGCAGCCTATTCCATTGGCATGAACTGGCCCCAGGTGATGTGGCGGGTGATCCTGCCGCAGGCGGCGCGCATCGCGGTGCCGCCGCTCTCCAACACCTTCATCTCCCTGGTCAAAGACACCTCGCTGGCGGCGGCGGTGACGGTGCCCGAGCTGTTTCAGGCGGCTCAGCGACTTGCCTCCGTCACCTATGAGCCGCTCATCCTCTATGTCGAGACGGCCCTCATCTACCTGTTGTTCAGCTCGGTACTCTCCACCCTGCAAGACAAGCTGGAGCAGCGACTGGTATATAAAGAGACCCGGGAGGTCGCCCTATGATCCGCTTGAGTGGCATCGAGAAGCAGTTTGCGGGGCAGCGAGTGTTGAAAGGGGTAGGGCTGGCGATGGCCGCAGGCAGCGTCACCGCCCTGATCGGCCCCTCCGGCAGCGGCAAGAGTACCCTGCTGCGCTGCGTGAACCTGCTGGAGCGACCGGACGCGGGCCAGCTGGTGCTGGGGGGCAGCGAGCTCGACTTTGCCCATCACCTGTCCCGCCAGAGCGTGCTGAGCCTGCGCCAGCAGACCGGCATGGTGTTCCAGAATTTCCAGCTGTTCCCGCACATGACAGTGCTGGAGAACGTGATGGAAGGGTTGGTGACTGTGTTGAAGTGGCCCAGGGAGCGGGCGGCGGCGCGCGCCCTGCAACTGCTCGACAAGGTGGGGCTCAGGCACAAGGCCCAGGCGGTGCCTGCCACCCTCTCCGGCGGTCAGCAGCAGCGGGTGGCCATTGCCCGGGCGCTGGCGCCAGCCCCCAAGGTGTTGCTCTGTGACGAGCCCACCTCGGCGCTGGATCCCGAGCTTGCCCAGGAGGTGGTGGCCGTGCTGCGCCAGCTGGCCAGTGAGGGCACCACCATGCTGATCGCCACCCATGACTTGCGTCTGGCGGCCCAGATCGCCCAGCAGGTGGTCTTCCTGGAGGCGGGTGAGGTGGTGGAGGCGGGCAGTGCGCGCCAGATGTTCACCACCCCCAAGCGGGCACGTACCTTCGAATACATCTCCACCCTCACCGAGCGGCTGCCGGAGAGCTGGAGCATCTAGCCGGTTGTGGCTGAGCGACATAAAAAAACAGCCCCGCACGAGCGGGGCTGTTTGCATGATGGCGTGGTTGCGACGGCAGATCACACGGCCAGGTAGTCCATGATCCCTTCGGCCGCCTTGCGCCCCTCATAGATGGCGGTCACCACCAGATCGGAGCCGCGCACCGCGTCGCCACCGGCGAACACCTTGGGGTTGCTGGTCTGGAAGGCATGTTCGGCCTGCTCCGAGGCCTTGATGCGATCCCGGCCGTCCAGCTCGATGCCGTGTTCTGCCATCCAGGGCTGAGGGTTGGGCTGGAAGCCGAACGCCATCACCACCGCATCGGCAGCCAGCACCTGCTCGGAGCCGGCGATCACCACCGGGTTGCGGCGGCCATTGGCATCGGGAGCGCCGAGCTCGGTGCTCACCACCTTGATGCCGCAGGTGCGGCCCTGGGCGTCCAGCTCGACGCCGACCGGCTGCAGGTTGAACATGAATTCAACCCCCTCTTCGCGGGCATTCTTCACCTCCCGCTTAGAGCCCGGCATGTTCTCCTCGTCGCGGCGATAAGCGCAGATCACCTTGTCGGCCCCCTGACGGATGGCGGTACGCACGCAGTCCATGGCGGTATCGCCGCCGCCGAGCACAACCACCTGCTTGCCGGCGAAGTCGATGTAATCGGCTTGCGCCTTCTCGAAGCCCAGCAGCCGGTTGGCGTTGGCGATGAGGTAGGGCAGGGCGTCGTAGACTCCCGGTGCCTCCTCGTTGGCAAAGCCGCCCTTCATGTACTTGTAGGTGCCAACCCCGAGGAAGATTGCATCGAACTCGCCGAGCAGGTCGGCGAAGGTGACATCGCGGCCCACCTCGGTCTCGAGACGAAACTCCACCCCCATCCCCTCGAAGATCTCGCGGCGACGCTGCATCACCTCTTTTTCCAGCTTGAAGGAGGGGATGCCAAAGGTGAGCAGACCGCCGATCTCCGGATACTTGTCGAACACCACCGGGGTGACACCGCCCCGTGCCAGCACGTCGGCACAGGCGAGGCCCGCCGGGCCGGCGCCGATGACGGCGACCCGCTTGCCGGTCTTGACCACCTTGGAGAGATCGGGCTTCCAGCCCATCTCGAACGCCTTGTCGGTGATGTATTTTTCGATGTTGCCGATGGTGACGGCGCCGAAGCGATCGTTGAGGGTGCAGGCACCCTCACACAGTCTGTCTTGCGGGCAGACCCGGCCACACACCTCCGGCAGACTGTTGGTCTGATGGGAGAGTTCCACCGCCTCCAGGATACGTCCCTCGTTGGCCAGCTTCAGCCAGTTGGGGATGTAGTTGTGGACCGGGCACTTCCACTCGCAGTAAGGGTTGCCGCAGTCGAGGCAGCGATCCGCCTGCATGCCGACCTGGGCCTGGTTGAAGGACTCGTAGATCTCCACGAACTGGATCTTGCGGATCTTGAGCGGCTTCTTGGGCGGGTCGACCCGCTGCACGTCGATAAACTGAAATACGTTCTGGCTCATAGGGTTCCCTCCTTATTGCGCCTGGATTCTGAGTTCTGCACTGGAACGGCTGGTGTGGCCAAGCAGCGATTTGACGTCGCTGGACTTGGGTTTGATCAGCCTGAACTTGGGCACATAGGAGTCGAAGTTGGCCAGGATCTCCTCGGCGCGCGAGCTGCCGGTTTCATTGAGGTGCGCCGTGATGATGCCGCGCAGGTGTTCCTGATGGATGGCGAGGTCCGCCACGTCCAGCAGTTCTACCAGCTCGGGGTTGGTGCGCTTGGCAAAGTTGCCGCACTCGTCGAGCACGTAGGCGAAGCCGCCGGTCATGCCCGCCGCGAAGTTGACGCCGGTGGTACCGAGCACGGTGACGATGCCGCCGGTCATGTATTCACAACCGTTGTCACCGATCCCTTCGACTACCGCGAGGGCCCCTGAGTTGCGCACCGCGAAGCGCTCGCCGGCAGTGCCTGCGGCATAGAGTTTGCCGCCGGTGGCGCCGTAGAGGCAGGTGTTGCCGATGATGGCCGCCTCGTGGGATTTGAATGCCACGCCGACGTGGGGCTTGATCACCAGCTTGCCGCCGGTCATCCCCTTGCCCACGTAGTCGTTGGCATCCCCCGTGAGGATCATCTCAAGGCCGCCCGCGTTCCAGACGCCGAAGCTCTGGCCGGCGGTGCCGTTGAAGTGGACCCGCACCGGATCGGCCGCCATGCCCTGATTGCCGTGCCGCTTGACGATCTCGCCGGACAGACGCGCCCCTACCGAGCGGTCGGTGTTGCGGATGTCGTAGCGAAACTCGCCGCCGCTCATGTTTTCCACCGCCTCCAGCAGATCTTCCACCATCTTGAGGTTCAAAGGCCCCTTGTCGAAGGTGGGGTTGTGCTGCTGGCTGAACAGGCTGGAGCCTGCCGGTGCAACTGGGGCCGCCAAGATGCCGGAAAGATCCAGCTTGGCCTGACGGGCGGTGAGGCCGGGCAGCGCTTCCAGCAGATCGGTGCGACCGATGAGGTCGGTCAGCTGGGTGACGCCCAGTTGGGCCATCAGCTCGCGGGTCTCCTCGGCGATGAACTTGAAGTAGTTCATCACCATGTCCGGCAGGCCGGTGAAGTGCTCGCGACGCAGTTTCTCATCCTGGGTGGCGACGCCGGTGGCGCAGTTGTTCAGGTGGCAGATGCGCAGGTATTTGCAGCCCAGCGCCACCATGGGGCCGGTGCCAAAACCGAAGCTCTCGGCGCCGAGAATGGCCGCCTTGATGATGTCCAGACCCGTCTTGAGGCCGCCATCCACCTGCAGCCGCACCTTGTGGCGCAGGCCGTTGGCGACCAGTGCCTGCTGGGTCTCGGCCAGGCCCAGCTCCCAGGGGGAGCCGGCGTATTTGACCGAGGTGAGCGGGCTCGCGCCGGTACCGCCGTCGTAGCCGGAGACGGTGATGAAGTCCGCATAGGCCTTGGCCACGCCGCAGGCGATGGTGCCAACGCCGGGCTCGGACACCAGTTTCACCGACACCAGGCAGTTCGGGTTGATCTGCTTGATGTCGAAGATGAGCTGGGCCAGATCCTCGATGGAGTAGATGTCGTGGTGGGGTGGCGGCGAGATCAGGGTCACGCCGGGCACCGAGTAACGCAGCTTGGCGATCTGGGCCGTCACCTTGTCACCGGGCAACTGGCCCCCTTCGCCGGGCTTGGCGCCCTGGGCCACCTTGATCTGCACCACGTCGGCGTTCATCAGGTAGTGGGGGGTGACGCCAAAGCGCCCCGAGGCCACTTGCTTGATGCGCGAATTCTTCTCGGTGCCGAAGCGCTTGGGATCCTCGCCGCCTTCACCCGAGTTGCTCTGACCGCCGAGCCGGTTCATGGCCACCGCCAGCGCCTCGTGGGCTTCCGGGCCCAGCGCACCGATGGACATGGCGGCGGAGTCGAAGCGGGGGAACAGCTTGTCGGCCGGCTCCACCTGCTCCAGCGCCACCGGGTTGTCGACCTTCTTCAGGGTGAGCAGATCGCGCAGGGTGGCGACCGGGCGCTCGTTCACCAGACGGGCGTACTCCTTGTAATCGGCATAGTTGCCGGAGCGCACCGCGGTCTGCAGGGTTTGCACCACATCCGGGTTGTAGGTGTGGTACTCACCGCCGTGGACGAATTTGAGCAGGCCGCCCTGAGTGAGGGCCTTGCGGGCCAGCCAGGCCTGACGGGCCAGATTGAACTGATCCTGCTGGATGTCGGCAAAATCGGCGCCCTGAATGCGGCTCGATACGCCGCGAAAACACATCTCGACCACGGCTTTGGAGAGGCCCACCGCTTCGAACAGCTGGGAGCAGCGGTAGCTGGCCACCGTGCTGATGCCCATCTTGGACATCACCTTGTAGAGCCCCTTGTTGATGCCGTTGCGGTAGTTGAGCATGGCCTGGCGCAGGCTCATCTTGAGCACGCCCTCTTCTACCTGCTTGGCGAGCGTCTCGTAGGCGAGGTAGGGGTAGATGGCGGTGGCGCCAAAGCCCAGCAACACCGAGAAGTGGTGCGGGTCGCGCACGCTGGCGGTCTCCACCAGGATGTTGGCGTCGCAACGCAGGTTGTTGTCCACCAGGGTACGCTGTACCGCTCCCACCGCCATGGCGGCCGGGATGGGCAGGGTGTCGGCACTGACGTCCCGATCCGAGAGGATCAGCAGCACGGTACCGGCCTTGGCGGCAGCCTTGGCCTCTTCACAGATGCGCAGGATGGCCGCTTCCAGTCCCTCTTCGGGCTTGAAGTTGAGGCTGATCACCTGATGGCGATAGTGCTCCCCTTCCAGTGCCAGCAGTTGGTGGAAGTCGGAGTAGAGCAGGATCGGCGATTGGAACAGCACCCGGTGGGCGTGGCCGAAGGTCTCGTTGAACACGTTCTGCTCGCGGCCGATACAGGTGGCCAGCGACATGACGTGGTTTTCCCGCAGCGGATCGATGGGCGGGTTGGTGACCTGGGCGAACATCTGGCGGAAGTAGTCGTACAGGGTGCGCTGGCTGGAGGATAGCACCGCCATCGGGGTGTCATCCCCCATGGAGCCCACCGCTTCCTGGCCGTTTTCACCCAGTACCCTGATGATCTGATCCAGCTCCTCATAGGAGTAGCCGAACAGCTTCTGATAGGTTTTCAGCTGATCGTCGGAGAACTCGCGGGCGCCGGTGCTGGCGTCATCCATCTGCTCGAACGGCACCAGCCGCTTGCAGTGCTTGTCCATCCACTGCTTGTAGGTGTGACGGCTCTTGAGATCGTCATCGATCTCGAAGCTGGTCCAGATCTTGCCGTTGCTGGTGTCGACCACGAACAGCTCGCCCGGGCCGACCCGGCCCTTCTCCAGCACTTCGTCCGGGGTGTAATCCCAGGTGCCGACCTCGGACGCGAGGGTGATGAACTTGTCCTTGGTGATGACGTAGCGGGCCGGACGCAGGCCGTTTCTGTCGAGCGCGCAGGTGGCGTAGCGACCGTCGGTCATGACGATGCCGGCCGGGCCATCCCAGGGCTCCATGTGCATGGAGTTGAAGTCATAGAAGGCGCGCAGGTCGTCATCCATGTTCGGGTGTTTCTGCCACGCAGGCGGGATCAACAGGCGCATGGCACGGAACAGGTCCATGCCGCCGGCCAGGAACAGATCCAGCATGTTGTCGAGGCTGGAGGAGTCCGACCCCGTGGTGTTGACGAAGGGGGCGGCCTCTTGCAGATCGGGGATCAGCGGGGTGGCGAACTTGTAGCTGCGCGCCTTGGCCCACTGGCGGTTGCCGGCGATAGTGTTGATCTCGCCGTTGTGGGCAAGGTAGCGGAACGGCTGCGCCAGCGGCCAGCGCGGGCTGGTGTTGGTGGAGAAACGCTGGTGGAATACGCAGATGGCCGCCTGCATGCGAATGTCGGCCAAATCCAGATAAAAACGCGGCAGATCCACCGGCATGCACAGCCCTTTATAGACGGTGACCAGGTTGGAGAGGCTGACCACGTAGAAGTAGTCGTCGCTGATGCGTTTCTCGATGCGGCGGCGCACAATATAGAGGCGCCGCTCGAGATCCTTGTCGACCCAACCGGGCGGGGCGTTGACAAAGACCTGTTCGATGCTGGGCAGGGAGGCCTTGGCGATGGGGCCGAGTACATTGGTATCGATAGGCACCTTGCGCCAACCGACCAGACTCAGGGTCTCCTTCTCCAGCTCTTCGTCGATGATGTCGCGAGTGGCTTGCGCCAAAACGGGATCGGGGTTGAGAAACAGCATGCCGACCGCGTAGTTGCGGCCCAGGTGCCATCCCTTCTCTTCGGCGACAGCTCTGAAGAAGCTGTCGGGTTTTTGCAGCAACAGACCGCAGCCGTCGCCGGTCTTGCCGTCGGCGGAGATGCCGCCACGGTGCTGCATGCGAGCCAATGCTGACATCGCGAGACGGACAAGCTTGTGGCTGGCTTCACCTTCCATGTGGGCCAACAGGCCGAAGCCACAGTTATCCCTCTCCAGCTTTGGATCATATAGTGACATTGCATTTCTCCCTTGCTCGGCCTTGCATCGCACTGTCATCAACAGACTGCATAAATTGCGATTGGCTCTTGTGGTTCCGTCCGCCTGAGGTGGCGAATCTCCAAACTAATGGGATTTTTCGGCAAGGTCAATTGGACATCCCGGCTGTTTTCATTATCACAAACTCATAACAAAATGTCGGGGTACGGGTCTATATGGGGTATTAACTGGCGATTGCTCTGGTTATTTTTGTTTTTGTGGAATTTTGTATTGTCATATTGGGCTTTGCTGGTTGACTCAATGGGGACAAGGATTTGTAGTAATTTTACCAATCCACTCGACAAGTGAATGGCCGAGATCACAATAACGAAGCAGGTGACTTGCATTTGCAAAACCACCGTCTATGAGAGAATTTTCATTATTCAACAAACTGTTAGAAGATGGTTTTGTGGTGGTGTTGAGCCTTCGTCAAATTGGGGATGAGTCTCGAAAGCGTCGATAACTACCCATTTGCTGATATTTATCCGGTTATTGGTGAATATTTATATGTTTTCCCGACTATATCCTCTCTTGATCCAGCGCAGCGCTGCGCGCGGTCAAGCTCGTACAATGACGCCCCTTTACTGGAGGTGTCATGCAGTTACACGAACTCGTCAATACATTCGGCCAGGATCTCAAGCAACGCCATGGCCAGAAGATCCACAAGCTCTCCATTCACGGTGCCTTCACCTGCCCGAACCGGGACGGCACGCTGGGCCGTGGCGGCTGCACTTTCTGCAATGTTTCCTCCTTTGCCGACGAGTCGGCCCAGCAGCTTTCGGTGGTGCAGCAACTGCTGGCTCGCCGGGATGAAGTGACCCGGGCCAAACGTTATCTCGCCTACTTTCAGGCCTATACCAGCACCTATGCCGAGGTGGAGTACCTGCAGCGCATGTATGAAGAGGCGCTGTCGGTGAGCGACATGGTGGGCTTGTGTGTTGGGACGCGCCCAGATTGCGTGCCGGATGCGGTATTGGACCTGCTGGCCGGTTATCAGGCCCGGGGTTACGAGGTGTGGCTGGAGCTGGGGCTGCAGAGCGCCAACGACAAGACGCTGCAGCGCATCAACCGGGGTCATGGCTATGCCGCCTATACCGACGCGGTGGCCAGGGCCCATCAGCGCGGCATCAAGGTGTGCGCCCACCTGATCGTCGGTCTGCCCGGTGAAGTCGCCATGGACAGCCTGAATACGCTGCAGCGCATCGTGGAGACGGGGGTGGAGGGGATAAAACTGCACCCGCTGCACGTGGTAGAGGGAAGCACCCTTGGCAAGGCGTGGCAGGCGGGTCGACTGGAGGTGCCGAGCCTGGCGCAGTATGTGGAAGCGGCGGTGGCCATGATCCAGCACACGCCGCCCGAGGTGGTGTACCACCGCATCTCGGCATCGGCACGCCGTCCGACTCTGTTGGCGCCGGCCTGGTGCGAGAATCGCTGGACAGCCATGGCTGACATTGCTAGTGAACTGGCCCGCTCCGGCGCCCAGGGTCATGCGCTGGGGCGCCCTTTTTCGCTTTCTGGCAATATCGGCTAGGTAATCAGATTTCATCAAAAAAACAGTGAGTTATTAGATGAAATTCAGTCTTTGCGGTATAGTTTCGGTAAAATTGTCTTGATATAGTACTTGGCTTGAAAAAGATATCATTATCAATAAGCTTGTATTATTTCCAATTTGGACGGGATATATCGGAGGTGGCGCCATCTTGTGTCGCGATCCGCAGCCAAACTGCCCGTCTCGCCTTTGGGTGTAATGCCTATCAGGTCTGCCAATGACATTCAGTGTCATGTACCTGTGCTTAATGTATATCAGGCTGTTGATCCCTTCTTGGGGAGCTCTGTTCTTTATGTCACGGGATCGTCTGCGCCAAACTGCGCCCGTGAAGCTTGAATATCGGTGTGGCGATAGAGCCGGCCCAATCATGCAGTGACAGGATGCTATGCAAGCAGAAACTAACCGTATTGACGAGTTGTTGGAGTGCCTGGTCTTTCTGACCCGCTTTTATGGGGTGCCCAACAGCAAGGATGCCCTGACGACCGGTTTGCCACTGGTGTCCGGCCTGCTGACACCTAACCTGTTTGGCCGTGCCGCCGAGCGGGGCGGACTGTCGGCCCGGGAAGTGATCCAGCCGCTTGCCGAAATCTCCCCCTTGTTGCTGCCTTGCGTGTTGCAGATGCGCAATGGCGGCGCCTGCATTCTGCTGGAGTGGAATGAAGACAGGAGTCAAGGAAAGGTCATCTTTCCTCAGGCGGGAGATGCGGCCCAGTGGCTCAGTGCGGCCCAGCTGGGTGATGAGTATCTGGGCCGACTGTTTTTTGTCAAAAAGCAGTTCAAATTTGATGAGCGCTCCCCCAAGGTGCTGGAGACCCGTGACGGGCACTGGTTCTGGAGCACTCTGTTTGAATCCCGTGGCATCTATCGGGATGTATTGATCGCGTCCATCCTGATCAACCTGTTTGCCATCGCCAGCCCGCTGTTCACCATGAACGTCTACGACAAGATAGTGCCCAATCTGGCATTCGATTCCCTTTGGGTGCTTGCGGTCGGGGCCATGGTGGTGTTCACCTTCGATTTCGTGATGCGTCAGCTGCGCAGCTACTTCATCGACATTGCCGGTAAAAAATCGGATGTGCTGTTGTCGGCCAAGATCTTCGCCAAGGTAATGGGCATGCGGATGGAGTCGCGGCCGGCCTCGACCGGTGCGTTTGCCAAACATCTGCAGGAGTTTGAATCGGTACGGGAGTTTTTTACCTCCGCCACCGTCTCTACCCTCATTGACCTGCCGTTCGCGGTCTTCTTCCTGTTCATCATCTGGATTTTCGCCGGGGTTATGGTCGTGGTGCCGATCGTCGCCATGCTGATCCTCATTATTTACAGCTTCTATATTCAGGCGCCGCTCAAGCAGTCCATCGAAGAGGGATCGCGGCTTGCCTCCCAGAAGAATGCCAATCTGATCGAGAGCATTTCAGGCCTTGAGACCGTCAAGATTTTCGGGGCCGAGAGCATGTTCCAGCATCGCTGGGAGCAGGCCGTCTCCCATATCTCGACCTGGGGCGTGCAGACCCGCCGCATCACCAACTCCATGTCCTCGCTGGCCAGTTACATCCAGCAGGTGGTGACGGTGGCACTGGTGATTGTCGGTGTTTATCAGATCTCGGAAGGGTTGGTCACCATGGGGGGCATGATTGCTGCCGTCATGCTGTCAAGCCGTGCCATTGCGCCCATGGTGCAGTTGTCGGTGCTCTCCACCCGTTACAACCAGGCCAAGTCCGCACTGGAAATCCTGGAAAAAATCATGGTGACACCGGGTGAGCAGGAAGAGGGCAAACAGTATATCCACCATCCCGTGATCTCCGGTCGGATCGAATTTGACAATGTCTCGTTCAAGTACCCGGGGATGGAAACCAGCACGCTGCACAACATCAATCTGCGTATCGAGCCGGGTGAGAAGGTGGCCATCATAGGCCGGATCGGGGCGGGCAAAACCACGCTCGAGAAGATCTTGATGGGCTTGTATCGGCCCACCGATGGCTCGGTGCGACTCGATGGGTTCGAGCTGGATCAACTGCCGGCCTCGGTTATCCGGCGCAACATTGGTTGTGTCCCGCAAGACGTGACCCTGTTTTTTGGCTCGGTGCGTGACAACATCATGCTGGGCAATCCACTGGTGGACGATGTGCGGGTCATGCGGGCCGCCAAACGGGCTGGCGTCACCAATTTTACCAATCGGGATCCCAACGGGTTGGATCGGCAAATCGGCGAAGGAGGCCGTCAGCTCTCGGGTGGTCAGCGTCAGGCCATCCTGCTGGCGCGAGCCTTGCTCAACGACCCCCCCATTCTGGTGATGGACGAGCCCACCTCCAACATGGATAACCAGTCCGAGATGCAGGTCAAGCATGAGCTGGCACGATTGGGGCCGGAAACAACCCTGATCCTGATCACTCACAAAACCTCCATGCTCGATGTCGCTTCACGGGTCATCGTGGTTGAACAGGGGCAGGTGGTGGCCGATGGGCCTAAAGAGGCTGTGCTGCAACAGTTGAAAGAGGGCAAGGTGCGTGTGCAGGAGGCGTCCAATGGCTAAATTTGGCCTGTTCAAGAAGGCGCCATACGATACCGTACTGCCGGCGCCGGAGCACCTTGAGTTCGTCGATGACGGTGCGGCTGCGGTACTGCTGAGTACCCCGACTCGAGCCAGGGCATTGCTGTGGGCCTGCTTCCTGTTTTTCATGAGCGCCATCGTCTGGGCTGCCTGGGCCGAGCTCGATGAGGTCACCGTTGGACAGGGCAAGGTCATCCCTTCCCGTCAATTGCAGGTGATCCAGAACCTGGAGGGGGGGATCGTCAAGGAGATCTTCGTCAAAGAGGGTGACATCGTTGAAAAAGGGCAGCCGCTCTTGCGCATCGATGACACTCGCTTCCGCTCCGATTTTCGTGAACGGGAGCAGGAGCTGGTGACTCTCAAGGGGGATATTGCCAGGCTGCGTTCCGAAATCCAGAGCGTTGTGGTCAAGACCGGCCTCAATCTGGGATGGCGTGAGCAGGTCGTGGTCGACAAGCAACCCATCGATTTCCCGGACGGTTTCGAAAACGTCTTTGCCGAATATGCGGCTCGAGAAAAATCAGTTCAGGATGAGCGCCTCAACAACTTGAACAACCAGCTCTATATTCTGGGGCAACAGATTGAACAGAAAGAGCAGGAGACCATAGAGCTCAACGCCAAGATCAGGACGGTGGCGCGTAGCGTGGATCTGGCGCGGCAGGAGCTCAATATCAGCCGCCCCTTGGCTAAAGAGGGGATCGTGCCCCAGGTTGAATTGATCAAGTTGGAACGGCAGGTCAACGAAATGCAGGGGGAATTGGAGAGCAACCGGCTGCTTATTCCCAAGCTCGATTCCGTGTTGCGGGAGACCATCTCCAAGCGCAACGACATTGCATTGAAATTCCGGGCCGATTCTCAGACTGAGCTCAATGAACGGCAAGGCAAATTGAGCCAGCTGTCCGAAGGCCAGGTTGGGCTGCGGGATCGGGTGGATCGCACCAGCGTCATTGCGCCGCTCAAGGGCACCATCAAGAAGCTCAAGATCAACACGCTGGGGGGGGTGGTGCAACCCGGCATGGATCTGATGGAAATTGTTCCGCTGGAAGACACTCTGCTGGTCGAGGCCAAAGTGTCGCCCAAAGATATCGCGTTCTTGCGGCCAGGGCTGGAGGCCGTGGTCAAGATTACTGCCTATGACTTCACAATTTATGGAGGATTACATGGCAAGGTTGAACAGATAAGTGCCGACTCGATCCAGGATGAAGATGGCAACTCCTTTTACCTGGTACGAGTACGCACCGAGAAAAGTTACTTGGGCGATGAGCTTAACGCACTTCCCATCATCCCCGGTATGTTAGCCAGTGCAGATATTATTACTGGTAAAAAAAGTGTCCTAGACTATTTGCTTAAGCCGATTTTACGGGCAAAGCAGTCGGCACTGAGAGAACGATAAGCCAACAATCTAAAAACAACATGACTGGAGATACCATGAAGAAGACGATTGTTGCCATGTTAGTAAGTGGCGCCGTGCTGTTCCCGGGCCTTACCCAGGCCCAAACACTGGAACAGTCAGTGGCACAGTCACTGGCTACCCATCCCAAAATCAAGGAAGCTTTTGATCTCTATCAGGCGCGACTGTATCAGCATGATGGGGCCAAAGGTGGTTACTATCCCACCATCGATCTGCGCGGCGGTGTCGGCTATGAGAAGACTGACAGCCCGTCAACTCGCTTAAATCGCAATAGCGACGATTCAATGACTCGTAAAGAGTCAGGGATCAGCCTGCGCCAGATGCTGTTTGATGGTTTCAACGTCAGCAGCAACGTGGCTCGTACCGATGCCGAAGCCAATGCTCAGCGTCTGGCCATGATCTCCGAGGCGGAGAATACAGCCCTGCGCGTGGCTGAGGTTTACCTCAACATGCTGCGTCAGCAGGAGATCCTGGAGCTGTCCAAACAGAACCTGGAAACTCACGAGCAGATCCGCAGCGACATCAGCAAGCGGACCGATTCAGGCTTGGGATCCACGGCAGACCAGACTCAGATTGATGGTCGTGTCGCCAGGGCCTATGCCAATCAGGCGGCTGCCGAAAACAACTACCGGGATGCCGAGAGCGAGTTCATCCGGGTAGTCAATGAGATGCCAAAAGATTTGGTACAGCCGGTGCCGGATGCTCAGCTCATTCCGAGCAGCCTGGATGCCGCATTGAAGACGGCGACCGAAGTGCATCCGACCTTGCTGTCATCCTTGCAGGATATCGAAGCCGCCAAGTATCAGCATGAAGGCTCCAAGTCCGGTTTTTATCCCAACGTCACGTTTGAAGTGGATCAGAACTGGAACGAGGACATTGATGCAGTCAAGGGACGCAATGACGATCTGACCGCCATGGTGCGCATGCGTTACAACCTGTTCCGTGGAGGTTCCGATCTGGCGCAGAGCAAGGCGACGTCCGCTCTCTATTCCCAGGCGAAAGATATTCATATGAATGCTTTCCGTCAGGTTGAAGAGGGAACCCGCCTAGCCTGGAACGCCAAAGAGTCTTTGACCAAACAGAAGACCTTCCTGAAAGAGCATGTGGATGCCAGCTATGACACCGTACAGGCGTACAAGAAGCAGTTCGGGTTGGGCCAGCGTACCTTGCTGGACGTACTGAACACCGAGAACGAACTGTTTGAGGCCCGTCGCAGCTACATCACGGCAGAGTACGACTCCTTGCTGGCGGATTATCGGATCCTCAATGCTACTGGCAGTCTGCTCAATGCGTTTAATGTGAAGCAGCCCGCCGATTGGCAAGCTAAACAGTAATGGAGTGCGCATCAGGTTTGATGCGAGTGAAAGGGATGGCTGCAGCCGGGCTGCCGCCATCCCTTGTCTCTGACGGCCACTTCTGGCCAGCGTTGTAACAGCCAGTGGATCTTTTGAAGATGCATGTGACTGAGCAGTATCGGGCAGGCAGTGTCGGCATGGCGTCAAGTTTCGGCTTGGCTCCGTTTTTGCGTGCGCGCTGGTTGCGCGGGTCACTCTGGCTGCTGTTGGTTTCTCTGCCTTTGCTGCTTTCTGCCAGCCAGCCTCTTACCCCCGAAGATCTCAAACTGGTACAGCGGGCACAGGAAACGTACGGTGTCAGAGCCGGCAAACGGGTCACGACTTGGCGCACGCTGGTCATGCAGAATCGTGCCGCCGGTCTGACAGACCGTCAGAAACTGGAGAAGGTAAACCAGTTTTTCAACCAGATGCGCTTTATCGACGACATCAAGTTGTGGCGCAAAAAAGACTATTGGGCGACCCCGTTGGAATTTTTAGGCGCGGCGGGTGGTGATTGTGAAGACTTCAGCATTTCAAAGTACTTTACCCTGCTGGAATTGGGGGTGCCGGATGAAAAAATGCGGATGGTCTATGTCAAGGCACTGGATTACAACCAGTTTCATATGGTGGTTGCTTACTATGACACGCCATCCTCAGTCCCCGTGATTTTGGATAACTTGATTGGGTCGATCCGGCCAGCCAGCCAGCGCCGGGATCTGATGCCGATATACAGCTTTAACGGTAGTCACTTGTGGTTGATGAAGGCGCGTGGTCAAGGGGAACTGGCTGGACAGTCCTCACGCCTGGGATTATGGAATGATTTACGCAATCGCATGACTTCGGGGCGATTGGCTCAGCCTGTGTTGAATTTGGATGATTAACCTATGACGCTCTACAGACAATTACTGGCCACCATGTTGATCCTGTTCGGGTTGTTGTTTGCAGCCACCTATTGGGTGCAATTCAACTCGACTCGTACCTATCTGGCGCAGCAGCAGGAAACCACAGTCATCAACACCGCCACATCCCTGGGGTTGGCGTTGACACCTTATCTGGAAAATGGTGACAAGGTGGGGGCTGAATCCGTCATCCAGGCGATATTTGATGGGGGATATTATCGCTTGGTCCGTCTGGACTTGTTGGCTTCCAAGGATGTCATTGAGCAGGAAAATACCAACAATATTCAGGGGGTGCCGCAGTGGTTCATTAATTTGGGCCTGTTTCCGGAAGTATCCAACGAATCGATTCTGACCTCTGGCTGGCTGCAACTGGGCAAATTGAAGGTTGTTGGTCACCCCGGGCAAGCCTATTACGAGCTGTGGCGTGGTATGAGCGAACTGGCGAGCTGGTTTCTGATAGGTTTTCTCATCACCACCATTTTGTTGATGCGTGCGCTCAACTATTTGCTCAAGCCGCTCAAGCAGATCTGCGAGCAGGCGGTGGAGATCGAGCTGCACCACTTTGGCCATGCCATTCCTGAACCCAAGACCCATGAATTGAAACAGGTGGTACAAGCCATCAATACACTTTCCAGCAAGCTGGCCCTGCAGTTCAAGGAACAGGCTGATGAAGCTGAAAAATTGCGGGAGCGGGTTTATGTGGACGCTGTATCCGGCTTGGGCAATCGGGCTTATTTCGTGGGTCAGGTAAACGCATGGATTGCCGAGGCGGGACAAGGCGGCGTCATGCTGGTCGCTGTCGATATGCTGGATGACCTGTACCGTGAGGAGGGGTTTGCCGCTCGCGACAACATGGTCAAGTCGATAGCACAGGCTCTGAAGGAGCAGCTGAAAGGCTGGGATGGGTCGGCACTGGCACGGATTTCGGCCACGGAATATGCCTTGCTGTGTCCTACCGATGATCTGGCCCAGCTGAAAGATTTGGCGGAAGTGATCAATAGTCGCATTGCCGACCTGGTTGTGAACCCCATGGGTGAGGGTGGTGCACTCTCTGTTATCGGTATTGCAGGCAGGGATGGCAATGACGATTTGTCAGCGTTGCTGACCAAGGCCGACAACGCCTTGGGCAAAGCGCGTAATGAACGTCGTGGCGCAGTAGTCATGGAGGGCGGTGTTGATCAAGGGCTGATGGGACGTCTGGCTTGGCGCGATCTGGTACAAGACGCCATCGCTCGGCACTTGTGGCGCTTCAAGGCGCAACCTGCCTGCCGATTTGATAACGGCGTTCGTTTGCATGCGGAATTGTTTGCCTCTATTTCTCGTGATGGCACTGATTATTTTGCCGGTCAATTCTTGCCTGCCATCGAACAGTTCAAATTGGGCGGCGAATTCGATCAAGCGATACTTGAAGCTTCTATTCCATTGCTCCAGCAACAGGCGGATCTGGTCTTGGCGGTCAATATTACCGCTGGCTCGCTGTGCTCCGATGAGTTCAGGGCGTGGTTGACCGGCTATCTGACGGATCATGCCGAGCTGCAAGAACGGCTGCTGTTTGAAATCCCGGAAGCTGCCATCATGAAGCATAAAGATCATGTCACCGCCTTGGTGAAGGCCTTGCAAGAACATGGATTCCAGTGGGGGGTGGATCATTATGGACGTCACTTCCAGTCACTGGGATATCTGGAAGAGCTGGCTCCAGCCTATGTCAAGGTTGATCATGGCTATACCAGTCAGGTGATGGAGCCGGGGGCGGATACCTCTTTCCTGGCAGCAGTGTGCCGCGCCGCTCACAATGCAGGAGTTACAACCATTGCGACCCGGGTTGAAGATCAACATCAGGTTGAGCTGCTTGCTAAATTGCATATCGATGGTTATCAGGGTTTTGTTCATCCTGCATTCCCGCTGGCTTGAACGTTATCAAATCAAAAGGGGCCCATAAGGGCCCTTTTTTTATTCTAAAGATGAATAAGAATAGGTATTTTTAGGGCCCCCTTCTGTTTGAGATTCGCTTGAGACGTCACCAAGTGATTGATTTGACATTATAAAAAAGACCCTTCGATTTAATACATTGCATCCACCCAAGACGGAACAAATTCAATACATTTTTGCAACGGATGCGAAGCGTACAGACATCTATGGTGTAGACATCGAGATCTGTCACGTTGGAGCAAAGGATATGCGCACTCAAATCATCGACAAAACGGTTGTGGTTTCTTCCATTGAAGGCAATGTTCAAATCGTGCTGGCTGATGGAAGCAGCCGCCCATTGCAAAAAGGCGAGATCCTCCAGCCAGGAGCCAAGCTTAATATTGCAGATGACGCCAAACTGGTATTGGCTCCCTATGACGATTCTCCTGCCGCCGCTACTCCAGATGCTCCCGCTCATGACGTACCAGCCCCTGGTCAACCTCAATCCCCTGATGCCGGTACTGCGGCTTCTCCTGATATCGCTGCATTGCAAAAATCAATTCTGCAAGGGGTAGACCCGACACAAAACTTTGAAGCTTCTGCTGCTGGTGGGGCACCTGCTGCCGGTGGTGGTGGCGGGATCGGTGGTGTAGCCGGAGCCAGTGGCAATGGTGGCTTTGTCACTATTGACCGTATTGGCGATGCAACCATTGCTGCCGCAGGCTTTGACACCACATATCAGACAGAGCCGGTCGTAGATACACAGCAAGTAGTAGAGCCCTTGCTGGTCAATGAACTGACGGATCAGGGCGAGCAGCTGGTTGTGGCGGAAGACGGTGTGTTGAATGGCAATTTGCTGGATAACACGGTCAATACCGATGGACCGTCAGCTGCGTCGGTTCTGCTCTTCAGTTGGGGAGGCAACGCCAATGTGGCTGTCGGAACCAGTGTGACAATCGACGGGATCGGTACGCTTGTTGTCAATGGCGATGGCAGCTTCACATTTACCCCGGCACCCAACTACGACGGTGCTGTTCCCCCAGTCGTGTACACGGTTACCGATGGCACCGATACGGTCCAATCCACCTTGGAACTCACTATCACACCAGTCAATGATCTTGCTGATCAGGGTGAGAACATCGTGGTGACGGAGGATGCGGCAGTATCGGGCAATTTGCTTGACAACACCGTCGATAATGATGGGCCTCAGGCTGCTACTGTCACCGGATTTAGCTGGGGTGGGGTTGCCAACACGACTCTGGGCACCCCCGTCACTCTGGCAGGGGTCGGTACCCTGCTGGTCAATGCAGATGGCAGTTATCAGTTTACGCCAGCCACCAATTATGACGGCCCTGTTCCGACGGTGAGTTATACCGTCACAGATGGTACAGATTCAGTACAGTCCATACTGACTATCACGATCACTCCTGTTGATGAGCCGGTTGAGCTTGCCGGTCTGCAGCTGGAGGGCGGAGAACTGACATTAAATGAAGCTTCATTGGCAGGAGGGAGTAATCCGAATGCAGCCGCTGTGACTCAGAGCGGTATTTTTACCTTCAGTGCAGCCGATGGTGTGCAGAGTCTGACACTGGGAGGCGTCGCCTTGGTCACCAACGGGCAAGCTGTTACAGCCTTCCCGCAAACCATTACCAGCCCACTAGGTAACCAACTGATCGTTACCGGCATTAATTACAATCCCGTGACCGGCACGGGTAGCGTGAACTACAGCTACACCCTGGGGGGAAGTGAAACCCACACCCAACCTGCCAATGATAATTCGCTGAGTGAGAGTTTCAGCGTCGTACTGGTTGATACCGATGGTGACAATACCAGCGGCAGCCTGGATGTGGTCATTCTGGATGATGTTCCCAGTGTCACCCTTACTACCAATTCTGAAGGATTGGGCGCAGTGTCCGTGGATGAAAGCCTGGTCAGCCTGGGAGGTGCCGGCACTGACGGAGTGGCCAGTGCCACTCTGAGCGCGGCCAATGTGCAGGCCCAGTTCAACCCAGCCTTCGGGGCTGACGGGGCGGGCAGCATCGGCTACAGCCTGGCGCTGACCGGCAGCAACGTGGCGAGCGGCCTGTATGCGGTCGACCCGACCGCGGGCAACGGGCAGGGCGCCGCCATCGTGCTCAATCAGGTGGGCAGCATCATCACCGGCAGTGCCGGTGGGGTGGACTACTTTACCCTGACCATCAACCCGAGCACCGGGGAAGTGACCCTGGCCCTGCTGGACAACGTCTGGCACGGCAACACCACGAGTGCGGATGACAGCGTGGCGCTGACGCTGGGTCAGGGCGTGCTGACCCTGGTGCAGACCGTGACCGACGCCGATGGCGATAGTGCCAGTGCCGCGGTGGACCTGGGGGCCAACGGCGTGTTCCGCTTTGAGGATGACGGCCCGCGGGCTGGGCTGGCGGTGGACGCGCCGAGCCTGGGGGCGAGCGTGGATGAAAGCCTGGTCAGCCTGGGAGGTGCCGGCACTGACGGAGTGGCCAGTGCCACTCTGAGCGCGGCCAATGTGCAGGCCCAGTTCAACCCAGCCTTCGGGGCTGACGGGGCGGGCAGCATCGGCTACAGCCTGGCGCTGACCGGCAGCAACGTGGCGAGCGGCCTGTATGCGGTCGACCCGACCGCGGGCAACGGGCAGGGCGCCGCCATCGTGCTCAATCAGGTGGGCAGCATCATCACCGGCAGTGCCGGTGGGGTGGACTACTTTACCCTGACCATCAACCCGAGCACCGGGGAAGTGACCCTGGCCCTGCTGGACAACGTCTGGCACGGCAACACCACGAGTGCGGATGACAGCGTGGCGCTGACGCTGGGTCAGGGCGTGCTGACCCTGGTGCAGACCGTGACCGACGCCGATGGCGATAGTGCCAGTGCCGCGGTGGACCTGGGGGCCAACGGCGTGTTCCGCTTTGAGGATGACGGCCCCAGCGTGACCATCAACGTGGTGGCGGACGCTGGCATCACCCTGACCACCCAGGATGCACAGACCATCGATGCGGCCAGTGACACTGCGACCAGCAGCTTTGCTGCGGCGTTCTTGGCAGCGGCGGTACCGAGCTATGGCGCGGACGGTCCGGGTACCATAACGGTGAGCGGTTACAGCCTGAGCGTGACCAACAGTAACAGCGGGCTGATCAGCAATGGGCTGGTCATTACCCTGACCAAGGTAGGCAGCGACATCGTTGGCTTGACCTCGGCCGGGGAGGTGTTCCGCATCAGCGTGGCGAGCAATGGCACGGTGACGCTGACGCAGTCGGCGGAGCTGGACCATCTGCCGGAGGACGTGGACAACAGCAACGACAACAACCTCATCAGCCTGGCCAATGGCAAGGTACTGCTGAGTGCGACGGTGACGGTGGTGGATGGCGACAACGACACCGCGACCGGGACGGTGAGTGCGGACCTTGGCGGCAACATCCGCTTCGAGGACGATGTACCGAGCGTGACCAGTAATCTAACCGTGCAACTCGATGACGACGCCTTGGCCAACGGTATTCCGGGTGGTCCGAATGACGATAACAATGCGGTAAACACTAACGGTATCCTTGCTCATAACTTCGGGGCTGATGGTGCAGGCAGTATGCAATGGCTGACCACGGGGGCACCTGCTGGGTTTACTTATGAAACTAATCCCTCCGGCGCCATGTTGGTCAAACAGGGGGCGATCACAGTGCTGACAGTAACCCTGAACTCGGCTACTGGGGCGTATAGCGTGACGCAGAATGCGCCTATTCAGCATGCGAACGCTGATCAGGAGAACAACCAGGCGTTTACCTTGAACTATCGAGTGATTGATGGCGATGGCGATACCGCGAGTGGCACGTTGGCTATCAACGTCGATGATGATTCGCCGGTGGCGAAGAACGACACCGCTATTGTTGCTGAGTCCAGTGGCAAGGACTTCAATGTTGCCTTTGTGTTGGATTCCAGCGGTAGTATCAGCAACAGCGAGTTCACCACCATGATGAACGCTGTGAAGGCAGCAGGGCAGGCACTGTTCAACGGTACCGATGGCGATGTGAAAATCACCATAGTGGCGTTTTCTTCGGACTCACTGGCATATGCTCCGGTGACATCGCTCGCTGCGTTCAATGCTTTAGTAGATGGAATCATCGCCAATAGACCGTTTAACGGCGATACCGACTTTACCGATGCTATCCAGCAAACCATGGTGTCATATGCCCCAATAGAGGGTTGGAGCAACCAGGTTTTCTTTATCAGTGATGGCAACCCTAATGAGCAAACAGGTACAGGCGGCAACTCGCTGAGCAACGCGACGGCAACGGCTTGGAACACCTTTGTCGATAGTAATGCCATCAACGTCACCGCTATTGGTGTAGGAGATGGTATTAACACCACCCGTTTGCAGGATGTCGATCTTGATGGCAGTGGAACCCCGATTCTGGTAACTGACTTTAGTGGCCTGATTAATACATTGCTTGGTCAGATCTCGGGCAACTTTGTCAGCGGTAACGTTCTGCTTGGCAACAACAACGCAGTAGGTGGTGGTGACGATGATTCATACGGAGCTGATGGCCCGGGGCGGATCATGTCCATCAAGATCGATGGCACGACTTATTTCTGGGATGGAGTCTTGGATGGAGATCAGCAGCTAACTAACATTACGACGGCACTGGGTGGCAAGCTGAGTTTTAATTTCGCCACGGGCATCTGGGGTTACACCTCGCCACAAAGCGTTGCCGCGGATACCAGCGAAAGCTTCGAGTATGTGATCGTTGACAAGGATGGAGATCAAGCGAGCGCTACTCTGACGATCAACATCGAAGATGCTGCCCCGGTTATCGGTAAGGTGGACGAGGACGAGCTGACTGGCGGCATCACCGATGGAGATGCCCAGACGACGACCGTATCAGGAAGCCTGGTTGAACTATTGGTTGGTACGAATAGCGGCCTGTTCAGTCTGGATTCCACACCCAATGTCATGCCATCCCTGACCTCGGACGGAGTGACGGTGACCTACGGCTTCTCTGGGAATACCCTGACAGCGATGGCTGGTGCGGCAACAGTCTTCACCTTGGTGGTGCAGAGCAATGGCTCTTACACCTTCACCCTGCTTGGGCCGCTAGATCATCCGAATGCTAATGGTGATGACAACGAGCTTCTGACGCTGAATCTGACTGGGGTCATTCGCGCTTCCGATGGGGTCAACCCGCTGCCGCTGGCTGGTGATCTGCTAATTCAGGTAGAAGATGATGTACCGACTATCCAGGCCAGCACCAACTTGGTGTACTCCAACAGCAGCAACCCGGGCGGTGGCACAGGTGTTTTCGATTACAGCACTGGTGCGGATAGCCGCGGCACAGGGCCGTTCTCGTCATCTGACTCGGATTTCAATACCATCGGCCTGACGGGAACCGTTGGTGGCAGGGCCATCACTTCGCAATTGGTCACCTGGGTGTCGGAGAACGCTAGTTCGGCCACCTTTGATATTGAGTTCAATTACGCGCCGAATCCGGCCAGTCCAGGAATCACGCAGGAGGCAACCGGTACCCTGACCTTCGACAAGATCAATGGTACTTACACTTTATCGCTGGATGAACCGATCGAAGGCTTCAGTGTGCTCAAAACCAGTGCCTCGTTAAGTATTACGGGCTATGCATCTGGTGGCAGTGTGCCGGATAGCTCGCAGCCGGATGTGTCCGTGGCCAGGCTGGACAATGATTTTTATGTCCAGTTCAGGGGGGCGGCAGAGCCCGGTGGGGGTTCGGGAACCAACAATCTGCAAACCGGTGGCGCTAATACCAATGTATTTGCTAATGGCGAGTTGTTTACTCAGGCATCTTCTTGGGTCAGCGTCTCGAACTCGGCGAACGGTGTGGGCGGCGATACAATTGGTAAGGGTGAGGTGCTGGATTTAACATTCCACACTACCAATCCGACCGGTACAGTTGTTGCCAACCCCGATGGCAGAGCGGAAGGTATCTTCCTGAAGTTCGACGGTATCAATAGTGAAGACTTGGTGGTGGTGCTGAAACTGATCGGCACCGGTGGCATAACCACCACACGGGCTCTGGTGATCAGCAACAGTGATATCGCTAAATCAAGTAGTAGTGCTGCAACTTTGACCGCTCTGTTGGCTTACGGCATTACTCTGGATAACAACGATGGAGCTATTGTTATCGAGCACAATGACTACAACGGAGTAGGTGAGAACTGGCAAATCTACGGTGCGCAGATCCTGACCAGTGTCGAGGGTATTACCACCACCACTGCGCTGAATTTCAATGCGGCCTTCGGTGATTCGGGTGGTTCATATACGACCACAGACTTCAGTAACCAGACCGACAGCGATGTTGTGAAGGTCTCTGATATCGGTTTGATTACTTCGGAAAATACCACACTGGATGCCGAGTTGGACTTCCAGGTCGGGGTTAAGGATGCTGATAACGATGCAACTTCCACCACCAATCTGCATGTAACCATTGAAGCTGGCTCCACCTTAACCGGGTCGGCGTTGGCGGATGTGATTCAGGGTGGTGAAGGGAACGACACGCTCTTTGGTTTGGCTGGTGACGATACGCTGATTGGTGGACTGGGCAATGACATTCTGATCGGTGGTTTGGGTGGCGATACCATGACGGGTGGTGCTGGTAGCGATACCTTCAAGTGGCTTGCTGGTGATGCGGATGGCAGTACCGACAACATTACCGACTTTACGTTGGGTAATCCGACCAGCGGTGGTGATGTACTGGATCTGTCGGATCTGCTGGTTGGTGTTCCCTCGGCTGCCAACAACAACGATCTGGCGACGGCACTGGACAACTACTTGAAGTTTGATACTGCGACCAACAAGCTGACCATTGATACAAATGGGCTTACCAGCGGTGGTTCACAACTGACGGTACAGTTCCAGGGCAGCCTGGATCTGGATCACAGCGGTGGGCTGACGACCAACCACGACATCATCAAGCAACTGCTGGATGACGGCAACCTCAAGGTTGATCCGTAACCAGCCAAGGGGGCCGGGTAATACCTGGCCCCTGTTTTTTGACTGAGGGGGCGGCTAAGATAGCGGCAGTACAGGAGAGGGTCACCATGCAGTCATTTAATTGGGTCGATATCGATGGCATTCGCTATAGCTGGGACGGGCAGGGCAGCATTACCTGTACCGGCCAGTTTGGCTATCACGCCACGATGGCGGGTGATCGGATTGATGCGCTGGATCTGGAGAGCGATGATGGCGAGGTTGCTGGTTCACTGAATGTGGACTTTGCGGCGGCCACTATCTCATTCACGCCAGCCGTCGATGCAGCGCCACCCCACATGATGGTGTTGGTCGGTCATGAACAGGGGCAGCAGGAGTATACGTTGCAGAGTTTGAGCGATGTGTACCTGCAGGATCTGCTCGGCCACTCCGACAACATCGACTGTGCCCCCCTGGTGACCACCACGATGACGGAGCCGGTAGCTCCGCTGGCCGGACATGTTCTGTCGTGGGACTCCTTCCATTTTGATGATGATGTGCTGCTGGGTTCCCGCAGCGCCACGCCACTGGCGGCTGCTAATCAGGGGCTGCCGGGTGGCGAGATCAGCATCAATATCGATATGACCAATCAGGTGCTGGATCAGATCCCGCCGTTGCACGATATATGAATCCCATTCGACGACGGGCATAATGACCTCACTCCAATAGATTGAGGTCTTTTTTTATGTGGCGTCCCCTGCTTACCCTGTCAGCCCTGGTTATCAGTGCCCCCCTGTTTGCCCTTGAAGTGCCGCAAGCCCCCCATCTGGTGGTGAGCGGTTATGCCGAGCAAAAAGCCGAGCCCGACATGCTGACGCTGAATGTCTCCGTGACGGCGCTGGAAAAACAGGGCATCAAGGCCAAGCAGCAGGTGGATGGCAAGGTTGCCGCCTTCTTTGGCCAGCTGGAAGGGCTGGGCATCAAGCGCAGCGATGTTGAGGCGGGCAATCTGGTGATCTCTCCGGAATACCAGTATCCGCAAAACAAGAAGCCGGAACTGGTGGGCTACCGTGCCCAGCGCCAGCTCGCGGTCAAACTCTATCAACTCGACAAGCTGAGCGAGCTGATGGACACCGCACTCAAGGCCGGGCTGGAATCCGTGTCCCAGATTGAGTACGGGCTCAAGGCGCCGCAAACCATCAAGGAGCAGGCGCGCCTCGGAGCGGTTGAAGATGCCAAAACCAAGGCTGAGTCTCTGGCCAAGGCGTTTGGCATGAAACTCGGCAAGGTTTACAGCGTCGAGTACCGCAACAATAGCCCCATGCCGATCTACAGCCGGGCCCTCAAGGCTGCCGCCATGGCACCTGCCGCCGACATGATGGAAAACAGCTACCAACAGCAGCAGATCACCATCACGGACAACGTGGAAGCCGTCTTCTTGCTGGAATAATCCTGCGCGGTTTTCTACCTGCCTTTTTGCAACAAGCCCGAGCTCTCTGTCTCGGGCTTGTTGTTTTTAGACGAGTAAGGATGCTTGCCAAAGAGAGAGCTGGCGATGGCCGCTATCTGAGCGCGTGCTCAAATGGTCATGGTGGACTGAAGAGGGGAGGCGGGTGATGCCTACTTGCAGCGGTAATATCTGGGTAGAAAAAAGCCGGTCAGTGACCGGCTTTTGAGGGGGATGAGGCTGATGCCATCAGCCCAGGTCGGCCGCGACGCGAGCCCGGCGCTTCTGCTTGAACTGATAGCCGATGGCCAGCACGATGATCCAGACCGGGATGAGCAGTACCGAGATCTGGATGCCCGGGGTCAGATACATGATGACCAGAATACCGGCCATGAAGGCGAGACAGAGGTAGTTGCCGAACGGGTACCAGAACGCCTTGAACTTGGGAACCACGCCTTCGGCCTGCTTGCTCTTGCGAAACTTCAGGTGTGCCAGGCTTATCATGGCCCAGTTGATGACCAGGGCGGAGACCACCAGCGCCATCAATAGCTCGAACGCCTTGCCCGGCATCAGGTAGTTGATGAGTACGCACAGCAGGGTGGCCGCGGCGGAGACGGAGATGGCCACCACCGGCACCCCGCTCTTGTTGGTCTTGAGCAGGCTGCGCGGGCCGTTGCCCTGTTTGGCCAGACCAAACAGCATGCGGCTGTTGCAGTAGACACAGCTGTTGTAAACCGACAGAGCCGCGGTCAGTACCACCATGTTGAGCACGGTGGCCACCAGATTGCTGTCCAGTGCGTGGAAGATCATGACGAAGGGACTGCCACCTTCCACCACTTTGCCCCAGGGGTAGAGGGACATCAGCACGGCCAGGGCGCCGATGTAGAAGATGAGGATCCGGTAGATCACCTGATTGGTGGCCTTGGGGATGCTCTTCTCGGGATTGTCGGCTTCGGCAGCCGTGATGCCGACCAGCTCGAGCCCGCCGAACGAGAACATGATCACCGCCATCGCCATCACCAGACCGCTGATGCCGTTGGGGAAGAAGCCGCCCTGGGCCCACAGGTTGCTGACACTGGCGTCCGGACCGCCGTTGCCGCTAGCCAGCAGGTAACCGCCAAAGCCGATCATGCCGATGATGGCCACCACCTTGATGATGGCGAACCAGAACTCCATCTCGCCAAACGCCTTGACGTTGGAGAGGTTGATGGCGTTGATCAGCACGAAGAAGAAGGCCGCCGACATCCAGGTCGGGATCTCGGGCCACCAGTACTGGACATAAATGCCCACCGCGGTCAGCTCGGCCATGCTCACCAGCACGTAGAGCACCCAGTAGTTCCAGCCGGAGGCAAAGCCGGCGAAGTCACCCCAGTATTTGTAGGCGAAGTGGCTGAAGGAGCCGGCTACCGGCTCTTCCACCACCATCTCGCCCAGCTGGCGCATGATCAGGAAGGCGATAAAACCACCGATGGCATAGCCAAGCAGCACGGAGGGGCCCGCCATCTTGATGGTCTGGGCAATGCCGAGAAACAGGCCGGTGCCGATGGCGCCGCCCAGTGCGATGAGCTGGATATGGCGGTTTTTCAAACCGCGTTTCAGCTCCTCGCCGTTTTGTTGAAGATCCATTCTTCCTTCCTTACGTCTTCTGAAGTCATTCGTCTGTCATCTCGTCCGTCGGGTCAATCCATGTGACCGTGCACGGCAAAGCGTGCCTGAAACGTGACGAAATCCGTATTTATTTCGTTACAGTGAGTCGCTTTCTGTTTTTTATGGCGACTACCAACGGAAGCAGAATAGTGATAATCCATCGCGGATGCACCTGTTTTCCTCATCATTCGCTGGTTTTTTCGGCGAAAGGCAGGTTTTTAGGGAGCGGTGAAGCTGGCAGGGAAGTGTTTGGTTGTATTGTGAGCAGTTGGGCGCGGTTTGGTTGACTCTGTCGGCAATTCCTGTTTTATGAAGCCTCCTTTGCAACAAGGATGCACTTCATGCAACGTATTATTGGCAGTTTGCTGGCCGTCGCGCTGTGGCTCACCGTGTGGCTTTCGCCCCTGCTGCTGACCATGGCGGTGGGGTGTCTGCTGGTGTGGGCCGTGCAGGGTGATGATTATCTGGTGATGCACTTGCGAACGGTCTTGTTGATCGCCGGTGCCATCGGCCTGCTGCCGGCCCTCTGGCTGACCGAGCGGGTACGCCGGCGTCACGGTGTGCTCAACTTCTACGCCATGCTGATGAACAACAGAGAGCTGAACCGCTCGGGCTCCCAGCCCCGCTGAGGTCCAGTCGACAAGCGCCGGATACAACCGTATCCGGCGCTTTTTTATTGGCGTGTGCCGTGTCGTCAGCTTGCCGGCGGGCAGGCTTCTCAATAAAGCTGACGGCGCAGACCGGTGGCCTCGAGGATCTTGGCGCTGATCTCCTCCACCGAGTGTGAACTGGTGTCGAGGAAGCGGATCGCCTCCTGGCGAAACAGCCGCTCGACGCAGGCCAGCTCCTGTTCGCACTGCTCCAGCGAGGAGTAGCGACTGTTGGCGCGGCGCTGGTTGCGGATCTCGTGCAGCCGCTGAGGGGCGATGGTGAGGCCGAACAGCTTGTGGCGATTGGCCTTGAGGGCGGCCGGCAGATCCAGGACTCCCATGTCCTGCTCGATGAAGGGGTAGTTGGCGGCGCGAATGCCGAACTGCAGCGCCAGATAGAGGCTGGTCGGCGTCTTGCCGCAGCGGGAGACCCCGATCAGGATGATGTCGGCCTCCTCATACTCCTTGGTGGTGATGCCATCGTCGTTGGCCAGCGCGAAGTTGACTGCCTCAATGCGATCGTCATAGAGCTTGCGGTTCTCCATGCCGTGGGTGCGGTGCAGCCTGGGCTCGGCCTTTACTCCGAGCTCGTGTTCCAGCGGGCTGACGAAGGTGTTGAGAAAGTCGTGGCTGCTGGCCTGGGCCTTGAGCACCTCCTCGCGCACCTGATGATCGACAATGGTGTGAAACAAAATGGGGCGTACCCCGGTCTGGCGGAACTGCTCGTCGATGCGCATCCGTACCTGGCGCGCCTTCTCCAGGGTTTCGACAAAGGGGATGGTGATCTGCTCGAAGGCCAGCGGAAACTGGCTCAACACGGCGTGGCCGAACACTTCGGCGGTGATGGCGGTGCCGTCTGAAACATAGAATACGGTGTGCACTGGGGGCTCCTGTGAGGGGGTCGGCGAGCTGGCAAGCAAGAAGTATCTCTCGAAACCATATCGTTTTTGTCAACCGGTCTGCCGTGCCCAAGTTGTGAAGTGGCTTGCAAACCTGAGTCGTTACCTTTTTGTGTTGGCATTGTAGAATGTCTGTGTCATTCGACCATCCCCAAATCTTGCTCGGGGATTTTTTTGACAATAAGTAGAAAACGTTTTCATGGTCGTTGGCAACAGTAGAAACAGACAATAACGCACATAAACTGGCGCACAAGGTGCCATGGCGGCACAGTGCCCACCAACCTGGAGACATGCAAGTGCAACAGTACGTACTCTGGTACGAGCAACTCGGAATGCAGGATGTAGAACGAGTTGGCGGCAAAAATGCATCCCTTGGCGAGATGATCAGCAACCTCTCTGGTGCCGGCGTATCCGTGCCGGGCGGGTTTGCCACCACCGCCTTTGCGTTTAACGAGTTTCTGGAGTCAAGCGGCCTCAACGGCAAGATCCACGATCTGCTCGACAGCCTGGATGTGGACGACATCGCCGCCCTCAACCGGGCCGGCCAGCAGATCCGTGACTGGGTGATCGAAGCCCCGTTCCAGAGCGCGCTGGAACAGGCGATCCGGGTTGCCTACGACAAGCTCAGCGGCGGGCTTGACGCGTCCTTTGCGGTGCGCTCCTCCGCTACCGCCGAGGACATGCCGGATGCCTCTTTTGCCGGCCAGCAGGAGACCTTCCTCAACGTGCGCGGCATCGACGCCGTCATGATTGCCGTCAAGCATGTGTTTGCTTCACTGTTCAACGACCGCGCCATCTCCTATCGGGTGCATCAGGGCTATGACCACAAGGGGGTCGCCCTGTCGGCCGGGATCCAGCGCATGGTGCGATCGGATCTCGCCGCCTCCGGCGTCATGTTCACCCTGGATACCGAGTCGGGCTTCAACGACGTGGTGTTCATCACCGGCGCCCAGGGCCTTGGCGAGATGGTGGTGCAGGGCGCGGTCAACCCCGACGAGTTCTATGTGCACAAACCGACCCTCAAGGCAGGACGCCCGGCGGTGGTGCGCAAGACCCTCGGCTCCAAGCTCATCAAGATGACCTATTCTGGCGATGCCAGCCACGGCCGCCAGGTACAGATCGTCGACACCAATGAGGCCGAGCGCAGCCGCTTCTGCATCACGGATGCCGAGGTGATGGAGCTGGCCAAGCAGGCCCTCATCATCGAGCAGCACTATGGCCGCCCGATGGACATCGAGTGGGCCAAGGACGGGCAGGATGGCAAGCTCTACATCGTCCAGGCTCGTCCGGAAACCGTGCGCAGCCGCCAGGAGGCCAACACCCTCGAGCGCTTCGCCCTCAAGCAAGCGGGCAAGGTGCTGATCGAGGGGCGCGCCATCGGCCACAAGATCGGCGCGGGTCCGGCGCGGGTCATCTCCTCCATCAGCCAGATGGACGAAGTGCAACCCGGCGACGTGCTGGTCACCGACATGACCGACCCGGACTGGGAGCCCATCATGAAGCGGGCCTCCGCCATCGTCACCAACCGGGGCGGCCGCACCTGTCACGCCGCCATCATCGCCCGCGAACTGGGCATTCCGGCGGTGGTGGGTTGCGGTGATGCCACCAAGCGCATCGAACCGGGCCAGCTCATTACCGTCTCCTGCGCGGAAGGGGATACCGGTTTCATCTACGACGGCGAACTCGACTTCGACGTGGCGGTGACCGAGGTGGGCAACATGCCGCGCCTGCCCATCAAGATCATGATGAACGTCGGCAACCCGGACAGGGCGTTCGACTTCGCCCAGCTGCCGAACGCCGGGGTGGGGCTGGCACGGCTCGAATTTATCATCAACCGGATGATCGGGGTGCACCCCAAGGCGCTGCTGGAGTTCGACCAGCAGAGCCCCGAGCTCAAGGCCACCATCGGCAAGATGATCGCCGGCTACGAGAGCCCGCGCGAGTTCTACGTCGCCAAGCTGACCGAGGGCATCGCCACCCTGGCCGCCGCCTTCTGGCCGGAGCGGGTGATCGTGCGGATGTCGGACTTCAAGTCCAACGAGTACGCCAACCTGGTGGGCGGCCGTGACTACGAGCCTCATGAAGAGAACCCGATGATCGGTTTCCGCGGTGCGTCGCGCTACATCGCCGACAGCTTCCGCCCCTGTTTTGCCCTCGAGTGCGAGGCGATCAAGCGGGTGCGTGATGTGATGGGGCTGACCAACGTCGAGGTGATGATCCCCTTCGTGCGCACCGTGGGCGAGGCGGAGCAGGTGATCGACATCCTGGCCGAGAACGGTCTGCGCCGTGGCGAGCGGGGGCTCAAGGTGATCATGATGTGCGAGATCCCGAGCAACGCCCTGCTGGCAGACAAGTTCCTCGAGCACGTGGACGGCTTCTCCATCGGCTCCAACGACATGACCCAGCTGACGCTTGGACTTGACAGGGACTCGGGCCTTATCGCCCACCTGTTCGACGAGCGCAACGAGGCGGTCAAGGCGCTGCTGGCGATGGCCATTGCCGCCGCCCGCAAGGCGGGCAAGTACGTGGGGATCTGCGGCCAGGGGCCGTCCGATCATCCGGACTTCGCCGCCTGGCTGGTCGAGCAGGGGATCGACTCGGTGTCCCTCAACCCGGATACCGTGGTTGACACCTGGCTCTATCTGGCCGAGCAGCACAAGACGAACTGACGCAGGCTACACAGCTCCCACCAAAATGGCGCCCACGGGCGCCATTTTTCATGGCTGAACCTGACGCAACTGGTCCGATATGGCGGCCACATCTGCCCAAAATGGCGCGCTGGCGCGTGCTTTTACACTCCGTTACATCTGCTCGCTTTGCAACCGCCCCATAATGGTCGCGCCAGCCCGCTGCACGGGGTGGCAGGCCCGCCGCCAGTGGCGGGCCGGGGGATCACGAGCAGTTTCCTGTCAGCACGGAGGCCAGGACGGCAGATGTCACAGAGCGTATCAAACCAGGTGATCAGACGAATGCTGGGAGCCTGCCAGCAGCAGGGGGGGGATCCCGATGCCATTCTGATGGCGGGCGGCCTCACGTCGTTCGACATCGAGCGCGAGCAGGGCAGGCTGCCGGCCCACAGCCACTACCGGATGCTGCAACTGATGCAGCCCTATCTGGCCAGTTTTCACGAAACCATCCTCTCCTACGATATCGGCCAGCTCTACCAGCACTATCCGCCGCTCATCAGCCTGTGTCTGAACCAGCCCTCGCCGCGGGCGGCACTCGAGGTGCTGCTGGCCTATCGCCCCATCATCGGCAGTTGTGACGAGCTGTGGGTGCGGCGGGGAACGCAGGCCAGCCAATACCTGTATGTCAATCAGGGGCCTACCAGCCTGGGGGCGAGTCAGGCCATCCCCAACTTCATCATGCTCTACCGGATTTTGCGGGTCTATCTGGCGGATCCCCGGGTCTCGGTGGGCTTCACGGGACGGCCGCCACCGCGCCATCAACTGCTGGATCAGTTCTTCGCCACTCGCTGCCGCTGGGAGCAGGGGGAAAACACCCTGACCATCGACAACGCCCAACTCGACTGTCCCAGCCACTGCTACAACGAGCCGCTGGGTCATCTGCAACTGGCCCAGCTGGCGCAGATCTGCGCCGACATCGCCGAGCGGGCCCCCTTTGCCTATCTGGTGGGGGAGCGGATCCGCCACAAGATCCGGGAAGGGGAGCTGGAGAGCGACGAGAGCCTGCTCAAGGAGGTGTGCGCGGCCATGAATGTCAGCCGCTGGACCCTGAATCGCAAATTGCAGGGGGAGGGAAGCAGCTTCTCCACCCTGCTCAGGGAGGCGAGGGTGAGCGAAGCCTGCCGCTTGCTGGGCGAGGGGGATCAACCGCTGCAGAACATCAGCGATCGGGTCGGTTTTTCGTCCCAGAGCGCCTTCAACCGCTTCTTCAAGGCCAACACCCGGATGACGCCGCTGGCCTATCGCAACGCCCGCCAATAACAACGGGACCGGTGCAAGGCCGGTCCCGTTGTTGGGTCATTGCTGGGCAATGTTCGGGCAAGGCCGGGCTGGGTGCCCGGCCGTGCCTGTCCCTGTTAGCGGGTGATTGTGGTGACGCTGGCGGGATCCACCCCGGCCGGCAGTGCCAGTGCCCCCGGCGTGGTGTTGCTCACTACTATCTCTTTGCTCACCGTGAAGCTGACCGGCGTGCTGGCGGAGACATCCGACGAGGGGCTGATGTAGGCGCTGTAGCGACCCGGCTCCACGATCCACTGGTTGCTGGCCTCATCGAAGCTGGCGAGGATGCTGGCCGGAATGGTGAAGCTCAGCTGTTCGCTGGCCCCCGGTGTCAGCTGCGCCGTCTTGGCAAAGGCCTTGAGTTCGATGAGCGGTTTCTTCAGCTTGACCTCGGGGGCGGTCACATAGACCTGGGCCGCCTCCTTGCCTGCCACGGCACCGGTGTTGGTGATGGTGGCGGTCAGCACCAGGCTGCCGGCACTGCCGCCCTCCAGGGTATTGCTGGCGATGGCGGGGCTGGTGTAGCTGAAGCTGGTGTAGGAGAGACCGAAGCCGAACGGGTAGGAGACCGCCTGCTCGAAGGTGCTGTAGTAGCGATAGCCCACGTAGATCCCCTCGTTGTAGTAGAGATCGTCCGGTTCGCCGTCCCCGTCGGTGTCCTCGCCCGGGAAGGTACCGGCGGAGGGAACGCTGGCGTAGCTGTGCGGGAAGCTCTGGGCCAGTTTGCCGCTCGGGTTGACCGCGCCGGAGAGCACGTCCGCCACCGCGTGGCCGGTCTCCTGACCAGCCATGTAGGCCAGCAGGATGCCATCCACCTTGTCGCTCCACTGGGCGGTGTCGATGACGCCGTTGACGTTGAGCACCACCACTACCTTCTTGCCCTGGGCGTGGAAGGCGCTGCTCACTGCGTCGATGAGGGCACGCTCGTCATCACCGAGCAGATAGTCCCCCTTGCCGCTGCTGCGATCCGCCCCTTCCCCGGCCTGGCGGCCGATGCTGATGACGGCGGCTTGCTGGGTGGCGGCCGCATTGGCGATCAGGGCTGCCAGCTCGCCGCTGATTGGTGCCTCGGCGCAGGTGTAGTAGCCCTTGGCGCCAAATTGCCCCTCGTGATAGACCTTGTTGTTCTCGTAAAAATCGCGGTAGTAACTCTGCAATGCCTCGTTGACCGGGAAGCGTGCCGCCAGTCCCTGCGCGATGGTGGTGGTGCTGGCGGCGTTCACATCCCCGCTGCCGGTGCCGCCCTTGTAGGTGTTGATCTGGTTGATGCCAAAACTGGCCAGGGTGCTGCTTGCCGCCAGCGGCAAGGCCGCGGCGTCGTTGCGCAGCAGTACCATGCTCTCGGCACCGGCCTGACGGGCCAGTTTGGCGTGGGCGGTCAGATCCGGGCTGTTGCTGATGGCCAGCTGGCTGTAGGAGGGGCTCTTCATCACCTGGGTCAGGATGTGGATGGCGGCCTCGTTCACCTTGGCCTCGTCGAGATCACCGTGCTCGATGGATTGCTGCAACTGCTCCTTGACGTTGCCCGGCTCGATCAAATCCTGCCCCGCCAGCACCTGCTTGTAGGCGTTGTTGGCCACGTCGCCAGCAAACCAGTCGGACATCACCAGGCCGTCGAACTTCCACTCGCCGCGCAGCAGGTCGGTCACCGCATCCCTGCGTTCGTTGACATAGGTGCCGTTGACCTTGTTGTAGGAGGTCATCACCGCCCAGGGCTGGGCCTCGTCTACCGCGATCTGGAAGCCGCGCAGGTAGATCTCGCGGAAGGTTCTCGGTTCGCCGATGTCGTTGATCTGGTTGCGGTTGGTCTCGGAGTTGTTGCCGAAGTAGTGCTTGATGGTGGTGCCCACCCCGTTGCTCTCCACCCCGTTGACCATGGCGGCGCCGATTTTGCCGGTCAGCAGAGGGTCTTCCGAGTAGTACTCGAAGTTGCGGCCATTGAGCGGGTTGCGCTGGATGTTCATGCCCGGGGCCAGCAGGATGTCGACCCCGTACTGGCGCACCTCGTCCCCCATGGCTTCGCCGACGGCCTTGACCAGCTTGACGTCCCAGCTGGAGGCGAGCAGCGAGCCGATGGGCCAGGCGGTGGCGTAGTAGCTGGTGCTGTCACCATCGCGGTTGGCGTTGATCCGCACCCCGGCCGGCCCGTCCGCCAGTTTGAGGGCCGGAATGTCGATGCCGTCCGCGCTGCGCAGCACGCCGTTGATGTAACCCGCCACGCCGGGCACGTCCTGTTTGACGTTGATGGCGCCGTTGGCACTGCCGTAACCGGGGCCGGAGAGCAGGTCCAGCTTCTCGCCGAGGGTCAGCTTGGCCACCATGGCCTCGGCCTGGCCACGGTAATAGGCATCGTCCTTGACCAGGGGATCCGAGTCATTCTGGTTGCAACCGACCAGCAGGCCGGCCAGCGCCAGGCTGACACCCAGTGAAACCGCTTTCAATTTTGTGGTGATAGGCATGAAGACGTCCTCGTAACTGTCTGAATAAAAATAAAAAGGAGATATCGACACCGGGCGCAAGGCATTCGCCTGGGCTGGACCGCTCTGCTGGCGGCTGCCATTGGATATCGCAAGGAAGGCCGAACGGGCCCGTGGGCCGGCGTTTGGCTGCAGGCAGGTTAACAAGTCGGGCGATGGCCGCCTTGCCCCGGGGGAGCGAGAAATGTGCCGGCGGGAGCAAAGGGGCCGAGTTGTGAGCAAGGTCGCATCGAAAGGCGGTGCCAAACCAAGGGCTGAAGGTGGCAAGAGGGGAGAAGGGCCGGGGAGATTGGGAAAACGGATGGCCTGATGGCCAATGAGGATGCTCGCGAGCAACGCGCGAGGGGGCCGGCGGCCCCCTCGAAGATCAGCTGATATGCCCGGGCAATGGCCTGGGATGGCTCACTTGGGCTGTTTGAGGGCCCCGGCGAGTTCAATCTGCACCTTGACCCCCTCCTGCTTGAGCGCCGTGGCGACGGCGTTCAGATCGGTGCCCGGCTTGGCTTCCAGCAGGGCGATGCCGCCGCTGCTCTGCTTGAAGCGCAGGCCGTGACGGCTGGCCAGCGCGCTGGCCTGGTTGTCATCGGCTTCCACCAGCAGGGTGCCGCTGGCGGTGAGCTGCGGGCTGGCCACCCCTTGCAGCAGCACGTCGCCGCTGCGCAGGGTTTGCCGGGGTGCCTTGCCGTCTGCGCTGCGGGTGACCCGCTGCTTGCTGCCGTTGTCCGGGGTGAGGTAGGTCTGACCGTTCACCTCGATGGTGCGGTACTGCTTGCCGTCGATCACCACCGACTCATCGGCGGCGTGCACGCCGGCCGAAGCCAGGAGGCCGGCCAGGGCCAGGCCGAGTAAGCTGTGTTTCATCTTGTGACTCCTTGTGATCATGAGCGGGCGGCGTCGTGGCCGATCACCCGCAGGGACCAGTTGAGCAGTTGACCCGGCTGGCTGTTGTTGCGCTCGGTCAGGGTGCTGCGGCGGTTGGTGTTGAGGTCAACCAGGGTCAGCTGGCGGCTGCTGTTGGAGACGTCGGTCACCTCCAGTCGCCACTCGCCCTGGGCCGCTTCGCCATAGAACTTGTGGGAGAGCATGCGCATGTCGCGCAGCCCCTTGGTGCGCACGTAACCCAGCTGCTGCCGGTCGAGGGATTGCCCCACCAGGCTGTTGTTGGGGTTGAGCAGCACGCTGCGGGTACCGGACGGGGAGACCAGCTCGATCAGCAGGTCGGGCAGGCGCTGATGATCCAGGCTCACGGTGACCTGGACCGCTTCCACGGTCAAGGCTTGCGCCACCTGGGTGCTGGAGCGGGTGGCACTGCTGCCCACATCCGCGATGCTCCCTTCACTGCGCGGCACCGTGACCTTCTGAGCCGGCAACTGCACCAGCGGCGGCAGCGGGGTGTGGTTGGCGGCGGCGGTCAGGGTCTTGTTCACGTCGATGAGACCAAAGCCATAGGTGGGGCTGTACCAGAGGCCGGCGGCGTTGCGCTCCCACCCTTCCAGGCCGGTGACCTGGCGGGGTTGACCGTTGGCGGCGGTATAGCTGACCTGGACCGGCTGCTGGCCGGCATCGATGCGGGTGGCGTTGCGGGCCAGCAGATCGCGCAGATCCCGCACCGACAGATCCGGATAGGCGGACATCAGCAGTGCCATGGCGCCCGAGGTGTTGGGGGTGGCCGACGAGGTGCCGTTCATCACGCCGTTGTAGTCACAGGTGGCATCCAGCTGCGGGTTGTTGTGCAGCCGGTTGGTGCTGGGATCGTCGGTGCGGTTGTAGCCCATGTCGCAACCGGGCAGATCCGTGGTCACCATGGCCGGCGCATCGGTACCGTACTCCCCGCCGGGGGCGCTCAGGAAGACGTTGCTGCCGACGCTGGAGTAGGAAGAACGCACTCCGTCGGCGTTGATGGCGCTCACCACCAGGTTCCAGAAGTTGCTGTTGGAGGGGTCTATGTTGCTGTTCTCGAACGGCAGCTTGGGCAGGACGCCGGTGCGGCTGAACATGTAGTCGCCCGCGGCGATGCGGTTGAAGCCGTTGCCTGCCGCCTTGATGTAGGCCGCGCCCTGTGCCTGCTGGGTCTGCTGCTCGAACAGGCGATCGAGCTGAACCTGATCCAGCCCGCTGGCGCTTTGCGGATCCACCAGGCTCATGCCGTAGCTCTGGTTGAAGACCCGGTTGTCGGCGGTGGCGGTGCTGCCGCCCAGCGCATAGATCCAGTCTTTCTGCAGCTGCTTGCTGCGCTCATCCAGCAGGTTGAACCCCTGCAGCTGGACACGGGGGGCTACCCCCAGGGTGCCGATGCCGTTGTCGACCGCCCCGATCAGGCCAGAGACCGAGGTGCCGTGGGCACTGTCCGGATCGGTCGGGGTGGGGTCGCTGCTGCCGGTCACCACGTTCTTCGAGCCGGGGCGCACATTGTCGGCCAAGTCCGGGTGGGCTATGGCCAGGCCGTCATCCACCACGGCCACGTTGATGCCCTGACCCTGCACGCCGGTACGGTGTGCCCACCAGAGGTTGAGGTCGTTGCCTGCCACGCCGCCGCGGGAGCTGAAGGCATTCTGGCCGCTGTTGAGCAGGTGCCACTGCTGATCCTGCAGCGGGTTGATGCCGGGCAGGCAGCGCGCTGCGCTGCTGCGGCCGGTATCGAGGCCGGCTTCTTTGCCGGTCAATGGGGTACAACTCTCACTCGCCTGAACTGAAGCGATGGGCAGGGCCGAGAGCAGGGCCGAGATTGCCAACGCTAACGATGTTTTTCTCATTAATAAACTCCATCTTATATCGCACCGTCCTGGGTGCGACTGGCATCTATACACGGGAAAAACAGAGTCAAAAAGCACTCGTTCTGATTCTGAGATAAGGCTCAAAAAAATCCCACAACAAATATTTTACAGACCATGTGGGGGTTCCTGTGAATCCTTTTATGTGGTGTATTGAGAACTTTTCTCAGCTGGCTATTGTTGATATTTATCTTTGTAGAACAACCTATTAGTAACTGTTCATTAACGTTTGGTGAGGATGCCGGTGCGAAAGGGGTGTGCGGAGCGGCGTGAAATGGGAGGCGCCCCGTGCTGGCGGGGGGGCCGCCGAGATCGAAAGCAGAGTGAGGGTCAGTGCAGGCAAGCCACACGGCGCCAATGGCGCCGTTTGGGATGAAGCCGCTGGTCGGCAGGGAAGGCGATTTGATCAGCGCCAGAATGGCGCGAAACTCCGGATGACCGGACGGAGAGGCCGGTCGGCAGGAGAGCTATTTGATCAACGCCAGAATGGATCGAAACGCCGGATGGCGGCAATCGCCCAGCAGCTCGTAGAGGCACATCTCCACCGAGGTGAGTTCGGCCCCGTGCGCTGCCAGCTTGTGGATGGCGAGCTCCCGGTTGGCGGCGCTGCGCGACGACACCGCATCCACCACCAGCGACACCTGGTTGCCCGTGTCCAGCAGTCCCTGTACCGTCTGGTAGACGCAGATATGGGCCTCGATGCCGCACACCAGCCAGTGGCTGACGCCCTGGCGGGCGAGGGCGTCGGCCAGTGCCGGTTCCCCCAGGGCACCGAAGCTGTGCTTGGGCAGCACAAGATCGCCTGTCTGCATCAACTGCAGCTCGGGCACGGTGGCCCCGAGCTTGTCCGGGTTCTGCTCCAGCCAGACAACCGGCAGGCCCAGCAGTCTGGCCCCCGCCACCAGTCTGGCGGTGTTGGCGATCAGGGCGTCGCTCCCCTCGACCAGCCGGGCCAGTTTGCCTTGAAGATCGACGACCAGCAGGCCGGTGTTCGTGGTGGTCAGCATGGATACTCTCCAGGATCAGAGTGAGACAGTGGCGCCGAGTGGGCGGGCGAGGGATGCGCGCGACTGGTTCCACAGATAGATAAGGGTCAGCGCGATGACAGTACCGATCGGAAAGGCGAACAACTGCAGGGCGACGAAGCACCAGAAGACCACCTTGAAGGCCGTCACCTGTTCGGTGAGCCCGCGGTAGGCCACATAGTTGAAGGCGAGCACAAACAGGGCGATGGCGGTTGCCAGGCCAAGGCTGAGACTCTGCGATGGTGCCATGTCAGCCGGGTGGAGCGGGCTGACCGTGACGACGGCCCAGGCAACGAACGCAATCATGGCGAGGGAGAGCATGGTCGCAACGACAAAGATGGCCTTGGTGAGCAGATGTTGTTTGGGGGTCATGAATACTCCTTGAATATGGCGTGGTCTTGCTCCCTGCTGATGATTTAGCGAGCTCTCCATGTCGTTCGCGACTGACAAGGTGACGCATAAAACATGAGTCACAGTGCTCTGTCGATAGAGTCTAAACCTACCGGCGATACCGGCACTGGTCAAAAATAAAGTAATTCAAATTGTAAATGTTGTGACAGTTAAACCCGCTGGGCCACCAGTTGAAATACTCAATATCGACCCGTTAACCGGAGGCAGAACATTAACCAAAGCGACGGTTAAACGCCTCTTTGCTAACTTTCCGCTCCATCTGTGAATTGCATTTAGGGCAAAGAGTCTGCTTTTTCCCACTGATAGTCCATTTATAATATGTCTTTTTTATAGACTGACCACAGATACTGCAAGAGGATGGCTTTCCAAAAATGGCACCTATCACGACAAAAATAATTAATGCAACTAACCATTCCATTTATTGGCTCCTCAATCAGGTTGATAGCTGGTTTTGGCGTTCAAAAACTGCAGCGTGGTGCAGATCAATTTTTTCATTTATATAACAGTCGGTAGACTTGACCAGGTCTCTGATAAATCGGATAACTTTTTCCAACTCATCGCGTTTTATAAGATGGGGGGCTAGTACGCCAGTGCTGATAGGCTTAGAACGATGCGCAGCTTCACCACGTTTTTTAATCCATTGATTGAGTGTTGAGCGCGCTTTATCAGGCTCGTAATTCGACCAGCGCCACCCCTCTGTGACATCAAACCCAAGATAATCCATAAATATTTTTTTCGTTTTATCTGAGGTTGGATTATGAAATGACTTTAAATCTGCATGCAGTTTCTTCAGGATAAAATCACCCAAGTAACTGCCCTGTACTATGGCTAATTTTTTATGCATTTCCTCAACCAGCCGATCTTCCACATAGGTTTCCCAAGCAGTGAGTGCCATTACCAGACCTGCGCGTTTTAAAACTTCACTGCTGGGTGGTGGGGGATTGGCATTGATACCGTCGAAATGGGCTAGCAGCTCTTCGGCATCTTTAATTGAATACTCAAATCCTTGAATCGCTTTTGACATATTCCTTGCCCCTATTTTTTTAAGCTATTTAGGCCTGCTCAATATCGACAGTTATAGTAATTAAATATGTACCACGGCCTCTATATTGTTCCCATCTGGATCAAGCAAAAATGCGGCGTAATAATCAGGGGAATAGTGAATGCGAGGTCCCGGTTGTCCGTTACAGCGAAAGCCTGCTTGAATACCTGCCAAGTGAAAAGCATCGACTTGTGCTGACGTCGTGGCGCTGAAGGCAAGATGGCAGGGGGTGTTTCGGTCGAATTTCTCGATCAAAAAGCTCACCTTGTCATGACCGATCAGACCAAAACCGGCAGCAGCGTCATCTGCCCACTTGAGTTCCATATGCAGTGGGCGGAGCACGGTTTGATAGAAGTGCTTGCAGTCGTCAAAATGCATTGTCTTGATTTCAACGTGATCGATCACGGCAACTCCTTGGCTGGCTGAATAAAACTATCTCCTCTGTTAATTGCGATCATAAGGGTCTGGTGCTCACATCGCCGCTACCGTGCCTGAATGGCGCTGTCAGTGCGCGCCTTCTTCCACAGGGTGAGCCTGACAAAGCGAACCTGGCACCCTGACGCAAAATGGTACCGAATGACCACAATAAGTCACTTGAGGCCCGTTTGGGGAGGGGGTCAAGCAATAACTGTGTGGTTTATCAAAGATTTCTTGTCATGGGTACCCGGCAGAGCCGAGTGCCGGGCTTCACTGCCATCCGGTAAAGCTTGCCCGGTTTTGTTGCTTGGCGAAGAGAAACGGCTCTGTTATGGTGTGCTTAATTAGCCGTTTGGATGGCTAGATGGTTGCGGTGGTTCAAGCACGACTCTGCCATCGCACCAGCCGTTGAGATGTTTACAGGGAGTTTTTATGCAGCGTCGTTCCTTCTTTGCCCTTTCCGCCCTGGCCCTGCTGGCCGGTACTCTGCCATTGGCCGCGCTGGCTGCCGATCCAGCCAAACAGGAGATCGTCATCGGCACCACGGTAGGGGATTTTGCCGACATGGTGACCGATTCCATCAAGCCGCAGCTCGAAGCCAAGGGCTATCAGGTCAAACTGGTGGAGTTCACCGACTACGTGACCCCCAATATCGCGCTGGCCGACGGCTCGCTGGATGTGAACTGCTTCCAGCACAAGCCCTACCTGGAGAGCTTTGCCAAGGATCGGGGGCTGTCGCTTGCCCCCATCACCCAGGTACCGACCGGCCCCATGGGCCTCTATGCCGGCAAACTGGGAGAGCTGAAGGCGGTGAAGGAGGGGAGCACGGTGGCCATTCCGAACGACCCCACCAATCAGGCGCGGGCGCTGCTGATGCTGCAGGATCTGGGCTGGCTGACCCTGAAGGAGGGGATCAACCCGCTCAAGGCGAGCGAGTTCGACGTGGTGAAAAACCCGCACAACCTCAAGCTGGTGCTGCTGGAGGCGGCCCAACTGCCCCGCTCGCGCGAAGACGTGGACTTCTCGGTCATCAACGGCAACTTTGCCGCCTCAAGCGGCATTCCCTTCAGCTCAGGCCTGTTCCTTGAGCGCAGCTACGACTTCATCAACTGGGTGGTGGTAAAAAGTGCCGATGCGGACAAGCCCTTTGCCAAAGACGTGGCTGCGGCCTACAACTCGGCTGCCTTCAAGGCTTATGCCGCCAAGCGCTTTGTCGGTTACAAATACCCCGAAGGGTGGCAAGGAGCGAGCGCCAGCAACTGAGTGGCCAGCATCACAGACTTGTAAAAAAAACGGGCACCCGCGGGTGCCCGTTTTTTTGTGGCGTGCGGATGTCAGTAATGGCGCAGCCACCAGCGGACGGCGAACAGCGCGGTGAGGCTGCCGAGCAGGGCGCTTGCCAGCACATCCAGCGGCCAGTGCATGCCGATCAGCATGCGCGACAGGCCGATACCGATGGCCCACAGTGGCAGCAGCCAGGCACCGGCAGGGGCGCGCGCCAGCCAGATCAGACCGAAGAACTGGGCCAGGCTCATGGCGGCGATGCTGTGGCCGGAAGGGAAGGCGTAGTTCACCTCCGCCTGCCAGTGGTTGGCGAGCCACTCGGGCAGTGCCAGCAGCTGGCTGGCGGCATGGACCTGCTCGCTGCGCACCTCCACCTTGCCGGCGTAGAACTGCTGGATGGCGGGGATCAGCTGCTGGCTCTCCAGCCAGAGCAGGTAGGGGCGGGGCTCCTCGGTCAGATGCTTGATCAGGCTCTTGATGAGCCAGTCGCCGGCCAGCACGGCAAACAGGGCGCCGCCGAGGGCCAGCAGCGCCGGCAGGCTCAGCGTCAGCTTGTGACGGGTCAGCAGCAGCAGGGCCAGGATGCTGACGGCGATGCCGGGCACATCCACCATGCGGGTGAGGGCGTAGGGCCACCAGAGCCAGTCCGAGTGCAGGGCCTGGCTCATGAACGGTTGCCAGGGCAGGCAGGCCAGCAGGAGCAGCGGCAGGATCAGGGCGGCACTGAAACACAGCACCTGGCGGCGCGGCAGGGAAGAGGCGTGAGTCGGCATAACGGGGCTCGGCAAGGTGCCCATTCCTGGGCAGCAAAAAAAGAGGCGTCATTGTGCCAGCCCAGTCCGGTCGGTCAAGTCGCGCCCTGCGCGCTGTAACACGGGGTTACAAATGAGCGTGGTGATGGCCGACCCGACTAGTGCAATCCGGCTGGTGACAAGGGGGAGCTCCCGAGGGTGCTTGTGCAGGCCGCGCCACTCGGTTGAGCAGAGATGAATCAGCAGCGCGCTGGTTCCCGCCAGAATGTCGCGGCGGCGGCCGCTCATGGATGAATAAGCATCTGAAACTTCGGTCTGTTTGAGCTAGAATGGCGCGCTTGTGGCCGCTAGTGAAGTGAGAGAGCCCGATGAAGATCGTTGTTGATGAAAATATGCCCCACGCCCGTGAGCTGTTTGCCGAATTTGGCGAGGTCATCCCGCTGCCCGGCAGGCAGATGCAGGCGGCGGATCTGCAAGAGGCCGACGTGCTGCTGGTGCGCTCCGTCACGCGGGTGGACGCCGCACTGCTGGCCAGCTGCCCACGACTGGGCTTCGCCGGCACCGCCACCATCGGCACCGATCACGTGGACAAGGGGCTGCTGGCCGAGCGGGGCATTCCCTTCTTCAGCGCCCCTGGCTGCAACAAATATTCGGTCGGCGACTATGTGCTCTCCGCCCTGCTGGTGCTGGCCGAGCGCCATGAGCTCAACTTGGGCGCGATGAGCCTCGCGGTCATCGGTGCCGGCAACACCGGCGAGTGTGTGGCAGGCAAGGCCGAGGCGCTCGGCATGCGGGTGCTGCGCTGCGATCCGCCCCGTGCTCGCGCCGCCGAGGCCAGCGAGGCGGCGCAGTTTGTCGACTACCAGCAGGCCCTTGGCGCCGACATCGTCAGCTTCCACGTTCCCATCACCCACCAGGGGCCGGACGCCACCTTCCACCTGCTGGATGCGGCGCAGATTGCCGCCCGCCCGGCCGGGCAGATCCTCATCAACGCCTCCCGTGGCGAGGTGTGGGACAACCAGGCCTTGCTGGCGCGCCAGCAGAGCCAGGCGCCGCTGCGGCTGGTGATGGACGTGTGGGAAGGGGAGCCGGAGCCGCTGCAGGCCCTGGTGCCCCACACCGAGCTCGCGACCCCGCACATCGCGGGTTACAGCCTGGAAGGCAAGGCCCGCGGCACCTGGATGCTCTATGAGGCACTCTGCCGGCAACTGGGGCGCACGCCGCGCCAGGATCTGCAGAGTTTGCTGCCGACCCCCGAGGTGCGGGAGGTGACACCGGGCCAGCCGGCGGATCAGGCCTTGATCAAGCAACTGGTCCACCTTATTTATGACGTGCGCCGCGATGACGCCCGTTTTCGCAACCGGCTCGGTGTGGCGGGCAGTTTCGATGAGCAGCGCAAACACTATCCGGAGCGGCGCGAGCTCTCTTCCCTGCAGCTGAAGGGGCCGTTTGCCGGCGATGCCCTGGCCCGGCTCGGGTTTGTCTGTCAGCCAGACTGAACACTTTACATACTTGAAGGGACGGGAGCCTTGTCCCGCCCATACCCGGTCTGGCCCGACGCCAGACCCGCTATCAGGCAGGTCCGCCTGCCAGCGGTGATGCCAGCGCGCGTCACCGGCACCATCATAGGAGAGAACAGCAGTGAGTCAGCAATTCAACGTAGCGGTATTGGGCGCCAGCGGCGCCGTGGGCGAGGCGATGATCGAGATCCTGGAAGAGCGTGCCTTCCCGATCGCCACCCTCTATCCGCTGGCCTCCAGCCGCAGCGCCGGCGACACGGTGCGTTTTGCCGGCAAGAACGTCGAGATCCTGGATGTGGAGGAGTTTGACTGGAGCCAGGTGCAGATCGCCCTCTTCTCCGCCGGGGCCGAGGTCTCTGCCAAGTGGGCACCGATTGCCGCCGAGCACGGCTGCATCGTCATCGACAACACCTCCTGCTTCCGTTACGACGAAGACATCCCGCTGGTCATTCCGGAAGTGAACCCGGATGCGCTGGCCGATTTTCGCAACCGCAACATCATCGCCAACCCTAACTGCTCCACCATCCAGATGCTGGTGGCGCTCAAGCCGTTGCACGATGAAGTAGGTATCTCCCGTATCAACGTGGCGACCTATCAGTCCGTCTCCGGCTCCGGCAAGGAGGGGGTGAGCGAGCTGGCCGGCCAGACCGCCCATCTGCTCAACGGTCGTCCGGTGGAGCCGAGCCTCTACCCGCAGCAGATCGCCTTCAACCTGATCCCGCAGATCGACAGCTTCACCGACAACGGCTACACCCGGGAAGAGATGAAGATGGTGTGGGAGACCCAGAAGATCCTGGGGGATGCCAGCATCGCCGTGAACCCCACCTGCGTGCGGGTGCCGGTGTTCTACTGCCATGCCGAGGCGGTCCACGTCGAGCTGCATCAGCCGCTCGACGCCGAACAGGTGAAGGAGCTGCTGCGCAATGCGCCGGGCGTCACCCTGTTTGACGACGAGAACGACTATCCGACCCCGGTGCGCGACGCCACCGGCAAGGACGAGGTGCTGGTGGGCCGGGTTCGCCAGGATATTTCTCACCCCTGCGGTATAAATATGTGGATCGTGGCCGATAACGTTCGTAAGGGCGCGGCGACCAACAGCGTGCAGATTGCCGAACTGCTGGTGCGCGATTACCTCTGATCGTCGAGTCCATTGGCCTGGCGGGGAGGGAAATCCGCCAGGCTGCCAGCCTGTGCACCCATGGGGTGGATGTGACCGGGGGCGCACTCTGCAGCCCCGAGAATTTTTCGCGATATCAACTGATTAAGTTTTTTCCTACACTCAGGGGCAAGTTGGGTGCTAAATGTGTCGGACTGCTGGCTTGCAACCTGAGCCTGATTTATATTGAACCGACTGTTTTGGGGTAACTATCCAGATTTTTCAATGTGATAGGGCCGTCATACGAAGGAACGAATATGGGACATTCCCGCATAACATTGGCAACGCTACTCGCATTGGGTCTGCTGGGCACGGCCCAGGCCGAAGACTCGGCGCGGGAGCCTTTTTTTGTTGAGCTCAAAGGCCCGGACGAGCCGGCTCCGCCCGCCGTCAATTCCCAGCCGCTGGCACAACCCGTCGCCGCTCCCCGCGCCACGTCCCAACCCAGCCGAGCCACGGCCCAGCCGATCGTGCGGCAGGTCGCGAGCAATGCCGGCAGTTATGGCCCCATTCGTCCCACCGACACCCTCTGGAGCCTGGCGAGCAAGTACCGTCCCTCCAGCAGTGTCAGCGTCTACCAGACCATGGTGGCGATCTACGAGAAGAACCCCCGCAGTTTCGCCGACGGCAACATCAACCACATTCTGGTGGGCTCGCGCATCCAGCTGCCCACCACCGCCGAGGCCAGCGTCATCACCGATGCCGAGGCCCGCGCCAAATTCCGCAGTGACAACGCCAGCTGGAAAGGGCTGAGCCCGAAATACCTGGCGAGCAAGCATACTCAGCCGGCCAAGCCGGTGGCCACCAAAGCGGCCCCGACCAAGGCGGCCGAGCCGGCCAAACCCGAGGTAGCCAAGGTCGCGCCCGCCAAGGCGGCGCCCATTCCGGCCCCGGCACCCAAGGTGGAGACACCCCAGCCGGCCACCGAGGTGAAGGCGGTCGCGAAGGCTCCCGAGCCGGTAGCCAGCCAGGCGGCTGCCACCAGCGCCGCCACGGCCAGCGCACCGGCGCCGTTGCCGGCCGATGTCAATCAACCGGTCGGCAAGCCCTCCACCGAGATGGCGCTGGCGCTGGAAGATGCCAACGCCCAGCTCGGCCAGGTCACCGAGATGAACCACAGGCTCAAGCTGCGGCTGCAATCTCTGACCGAAGAGGTGGAGACCCTCAAGGCCCAGTTGCAGGATCAGACTGCGCTGCAAAAAGAGATTGCCGAGCTCAAGGCCAAGCCGGTTCCACCGGTGGCACCGGCCCCCGAGCCCAAGCAGAACTGGCTGATGGACTTGCTCTCCTCGCCGCTCAACCTGGCCATGATCATCCTGTTGCCGGTGCTGCTGGTGCTGGCGTTGGTGACCCTGTGGCTGCGGGCGCGGGCACGTCGCGAGCTGGAGGAGCAGGAGAAGAGCCTGTCCGAATCCACCGCCATGGTGATGGATCAGGAGAGCAGCGAATTTGACGAGCTGATGACGGTCGGCATCACCGACGACGAGCCGGTAAGACCGCGCCCGGATCTCAACACGCCGGATGGCTACATGGCGGTGGAAGAGCCTGCTGCGCCGGCCGACCTGGTATTCAGCGACGACGGCGAGATGGACCTGGCCAGCTTCGATGCCGAGCCGACCCCGCCTGCCAAGGCCGCCATCCGGGATCCGGATCTGGTGCCCGAGCTGGATCTGGCCCATGACGAGTCCATCACCCTCGACTCCGAGCCGGATCTGGATCTTGCCAGCGAATTCAATCCCAAGCCCAAGGCTGGCAACGAGATCATGAGCGAAGAGGAGCTGCAGGCAGCTCTGTTCGCCGAGCTGGATGCAGACCTGGAAGCCGATCTGGCGCTGGACGGCAGCGATGACGGTCAGCCCGATGCCGACCCCATGGTCAGCGACGAGGATCTCGCCTCCTTCGATTTGAGCGACTTCGAGACCGCCTTTGCCGAGCCAGGCGCCGACAAGGCTACCAGTGCCACGGCCGATGCCAGTGCCGATGAGCTGCTGGCGGAGTTGGGGCTGGAGCCCGAGCCGACCAAGGGGAAACAGGAGGCCGCTGCAGATTTGGAGTGGGATCCCAACGAGCTGGCCCTGGCCGATTTCGAGGACGCCTTCGCCGAGGTGGAGTCCCATCCGGGCGAGGTGAAGCCACGGGAGCAGGCCCAGGAGAGCGGCTATGTCGAGATCGACAAGCTGCTGGCCGAGGCAGATGCTACCACCACCGAGCAGGAACCCTATCAGGGCTTCTCGCTGGATGTGGGGCTGGATGGCTTCCCCGAGGTGCTGCCGGAGTCCACCGGGTTTGACGTGGATGCCGACGATGGCGGTGTGGGTGCCAAGCTGGATCTGGCCCGTGCCTACCTCGAGATCGACGACAAGGATAGCGCCCGCGAACTGCTGCAAGAAGCCGCGGAGCAGGGCACCGAGCATCAACGGGCCGAGGCCGAGAAGCTGCTCAAACGCCTTGGTTAGAGAGCCAGCGCATAGTGATGAAAGCAGGGGCAGCCGATGGGCTGCCCCTTGTTTTTGGCATCGGTGTTTTGGCGCCTGGTCTGGCCTGGACGCGGCTATTTGGGATTTTTGAGGCGAGACGCGTATAATCCGCCCCGTTTCGTTCACCGCCCCTTTTCATCAGAAGACAAGTTTATCCATGCGAATTGCCCTAGGTATTGAATACGACGGCAGCCGGTATTTCGGCTGGCAGCGTCAGCGCGAAGTGATCAGCGTACAGGAGGAGCTGGAAAAGGCCCTCAGCCGGATCGCCAATCACCCCGTCTCCATCCAGTGCGCAGGGCGCACCGATGCCGGTGTCCACGCTACCGGCCAGGTGATCCACTTCGATACCGATGCGAATCGCGCCGAAGGGGCCTGGACCCTGGGTCTCAACTCCAACCTGCCGCCGGACATCGCCGTGCGCTGGGTCAAGCAGGTAGACGAGGGGTTTCATGCCCGTTTCAGCGCCACCGCCCGTCGCTACCGCTACGTCATCTACAACCACAACTACCGGCCGGCTATTCTCGGCAGTGGCGTCAGTCACTACCACGAAACCATCGATGCCGATCTGATGCACCAGGCGGGCCAGAGCCTGCTCGGGGAGCACGACTTCAGCACCTTCCGGGCCGTCGCCTGCCAGTCCAACACCCCCTGGCGCAATGTGACGCACCTGTGTGTCAGCCGCTCCGGCCCCTATATCGTGCTCGACATCAAGGCCAACGCCTTCCTGCATCACATGGTGCGCAACATCACCGGCTCCCTGCTGCTGGTGGGGCAGGGGCTCCAGCCGGTGGAGTGGATTGCCGAGGTGCTGGCAGCCCGGGATCGCAACCTGGCAGGTCCGACTGCCAAGGCGGGTGGACTCTATCTGGTGGACGTGGATTACCCGGCGGAGCTGGGGTTGCCGCAGATGCCGCTGGGCCCGTTGTGGCTGCCGGACTCGGCACCGGGTACGACCAGTTTTTAGTAACTGGCCCCGAAAATTTGTGGTTTAATGATCCGTCATTTATTGCCATCGAGCTATTAAGTCATTGAACAATCTAGGCTCGATGCGTTTTGTCAGGCACAAAAGCATTAAGGAATTCCATGAGCTGGCTTGAGAAGATCCTTCCCAAGAGCAAGATCACTACACCTCGTCGTCACAACATTCCGGAAGGGGTGTGGACCAAGTGCAGTGCTTGTGAACAGGTGCTCTACCGGGCAGAGTTGGAGCGCAATCTCGAAGTGTGCCCCAAGTGTGATCATCATATGCGCATCAGCGCCCGTGCCCGTCTCGAGAGCTTTCTCGACGAGCAGGGCCGCACCGAGATCGGTGCCGAGCTGGAGCCGCAGGATGTCTTGAAATTCAAGGATTCCAAGCGCTACAAGGATCGTTTGTCTGCCGCCCAGAAAGAGACGGGAGAAAAAGATGCGCTGGTGGTGATGAAGGGGACCCTCAAGGGGGTGCCGGTCGTCGCCTGTTCATTCGAGTTCTCCTTCATCGGTGGCTCCATGTCCTCCGTGGTGGGTGCCCGTTTCGTGCGCGCCGTCGAGGAGAGCATCAAGGAAGGTCGCGGTCTGGTCTGTTTCTCCACCTCGGGTGGTGCCCGCATGCAGGAGGCGCTGTTCTCCCTGATGCAGATGGCCAAGACCAGTGCGGCGCTGGACCGTCTGTCCAAGGCCGGTCTGCCCTATATCTCCGTGCTGACCGACCCCACCATGGGTGGCGTCTCCGCCAGTCTAGCCATGCTGGGTGACATCAACGTGGGCGAGCCCAAGGCACTGATCGGCTTTGCCGGTCCGCGCGTCATCGAGCAGACCGTGCGCGAGAAGCTGCCGGAAGGCTTCCAGCGCTCCGAGTTCCTGCTGGAGAAGGGCGCCATCGACCTCATCATCGATCGCCGCGAGATGCGCAACCGTCTGGCCAGCCTGCTCGCCAAAATGCTGAATACTCACGTCATCGAAGAGTGAAGATGAGTTCCAACATGCAACAATCCCAAAGCCGGTCGCTGGTCGACTGGCTTTCTTATTTGGAGCAGATCCACCCGGTCAACATCGACATGGGGCTGGATCGGGTCGGCGCCGTGGCCCGCCGCATGGGTCTTACCCAACAGCCGTTCAAGGTGATCACGGTGGCGGGCACCAACGGCAAGGGCTCCAGCTGTGCCATGGCGGCCAGCATACTGATGGAAGCCGGCTACCAGGTCGGCGTCTACTCCTCTCCCCATTTGCTGCGCTTCACCGAGCGGGTGCGGATCAACGGGGCCGAACTGGCCGACAGCGATCACTGCACCGCCTTTGCTGAGGTAGAAGCGGCCCGCGGCGAGATTGCCCTTACCTTCTTCGAGTTCGCCACCCTGGCGGGCTTGTGGCTGTTCCGGCGCGCCGCGCCGGATGTGCTGCTGCTGGAAGTAGGGCTGGGCGGTCGGCTGGATGCCACCAATGTGGTGGAGTCCGATGTCGCCATGATCACCTCCATTGCGCTCGATCACTGTGACTGGCTCGGGGATACCCGCGAGGCGGTGGCGGTGGAGAAGGCGGGGGTGTATCGCGCCGGCAAACCCGCCATCAGCGGTGAGCCCAATCCGCCCGTCACCATCGCCAGCGAGGCGGCCCGCCTCGGTGCCTACCTGCGTCAGGTCGGCATTGATTTTCGTGGCGATGAGCACGCCACCGGTTGGGATTATCACGGCCTTCATCAGTGGCGCGACCTGCCCAAACCGGCCCTGCCGCTGATGAACGCGGTCACCGTGCTGGCGGCGCTGGAGTCCCTCGGTCTGCCGTTGCCGGAAGAGGCTATTCGGCAAGGATTGGTCAATGCCCGGCTGGCCGGGCGGATGCAGCAACTGCAAAGCGCGCCGCTGGTCATCGTCGATGTGGCCCACAACCCCCATTCAGCCGCCTATCTGGCAGCCCAGCTGCGCAAGATGCCCTGCACCGGCGTGCGCCGCGCCGTGGTCGGCATGCTCAAGGACAAGGACATGGCGGGGTCGCTCGCCGAGCTTGATGGTCTCATCGGTGAATGGTATCTGGCCAGTCTGACCGGCCCGCGGGCGGCGAGCGCGGCCCAGCTGGCGGCCGCCCTTGGCAGCGAGCGGGGGCCGGCGACCACCTTTGACAGCGTGGGGCAGGCCTATGCTGCTGCGTTGGCCGCATCGAGTCCTGATGATATGGTCATTGTGTTTGGTTCGTTTTACACTGTTGCCGACATTCTGGCGGGTGTCGCCGTCTAGGCCACACCCCGGCTCCCCGGCCCTCTGGCGGGGAGCCAAATCGCATATTGAGTTACGTAAAGGTAGGATTCAACTTGGCCTCTAAGTTTCAAAACCGTCTGGTGGGCACCGTCATCCTGGTGGCCCTGGTTGTCATTTTTCTGCCGGATTTGATGGACGGCCACAAGCTGGAGCAGAAGGAAGAGGCGTTTGCCAAGATCCCGCTGCGCCCGGAGCTGGAGCCCGCCAAGCCCGCCTTGCAGGTATCGGCCGCCAGCACCCTGCCGGCGGAGCACCTGGCCAGTCAGCAGCAGGCCTCTGCCGCCGAGCAGTGGCAGGTGGAGGAGGTATCTGAGCCGGTAACCCTGGGGGCCAAGCAGGGCCAGCCGCCGGTGCAACAACCGGCCGCCAAGCCGGTGACCCCGCCCGTTACTCCGCCAGTGGTCAAGCCCCAGCCCAAGCCTGAAGTGATCGCCAAGAAACCGGTGGAGCAGCCCAAGCCCAAGGTGGTGCCGCCCAAGCCGGTCGAGGTGCAAAAACCGGTTGAGAACAAGCCGCAGGCGGGCCAGATCAAGTCGATGGACGATCTCATCGCCAGCAAGATGGGACAACCGACCACAACGACTGCCCCGGCGCCAGCGGCTACTGCACCGGCCCAGGGCAGCTGGATCCTGCAGCTCGGCGCCTTCAAGAACGTAGACAGCGTCAATGCGCTGGTGGGCAAGCTGCGGGCTGCGGGCTACTCGGCGCACACCTCGCCGCGCACGCCGGTCCAGGGTCAGCTCAACCGGGTCTTCATCGGACCGGATGTCTCCAAGGCCAAGCTGCAGGGCATGCAGAGTCGCATCGGTCAGATGACCGGCTTGAGTGGTTCCGTGGTGGCTTACAACCCCTAACAGGGTCGACAAGGTAAAAAAATACCGCGCTGCATCTTGGATGAGCGCGGTATTTTTTTAGATGCATTTCACCGGTTTGGGCAGGCCGCCAATCTTGGTGGCCTGCTTGGCGGGGCCTTCCGGGAACAGCTTGTAGAGGTAGCGGCTGTTGCCCTTCTCGGGGCCGTACTGCTTCTCCATCGCCTTGACCAGGGCGCGGATGGCGGGGGAGGTGTTGAACTCCAGATAGAAGGCGCGCACGAAGCGCACCACTTCCCAGTGCGGCTCCTCCAGCACGATACCTTCCTGCTCGGCCAGAACCAGTGCCAGCGCCTCGCTCCAGTCGTTGCTGTTGAGCAGATAACCCTTGGCATCGGTTTCGATGAGTTGGCCGTTGAATTCCAGCTGGTGATGCTCGGACATGGTGGGCTCCTTGTGGCCTGTCAGGATTGGGCGGGCATGGTAGCGCCTTGTTCCCGGGTGAGCAACCGGCTCTCGTTGGCCAGGGTGAGCAACTCATCCGCCAGCTGGCTGATGAGGTTGAGCTGCTGGGTCAGCATCAGCTGCTCCTCGCTGCTGTCCGGGGTGATGACCGGGCACTGCCCCTCGATCTGCTCCGGCATCTCTCCCGCCAGGTGACCGGCAGCCCGCTCCAGAGTGTGGCTCAGGTGACGGCTGATCTCGCCCAGCTCGCCGATGGCCTCCAGCTTGTCGCGATGGGCCCCCAGCGCCGAGATATAGGAGAGCAGGGCGTGGTTGCGCCAGGTGAGGGTGAAGCAGAGGTCGAGAAAACGACGGCGCTTTTGCGGCTCCACCAGCATGCTCTGCCAGGCCATGGCCAGCTCGCTGTCTGCCAGATGGGCGCTCTTGCGCGCTACCCGGTAGTCGATGGACTCATCCCGCTGCTGTTGCAGGCTGGCGAGCACCGCCGAGAGATAGCGGGCGTTGGCCGAGAGCGAATTGGCGATCAGGGTCGGCAGCCGCTTGTATTGCCAGTCCGGCCACAGCCAGGCCACCAGGGCGTAGGAGAGCAGGCAGCCGAGGAAGGTATCGAGCATGCGCGGCCCCAGGATGGCGAAGCCGATGCCGTCCAGCAGGTTGAACGCCATCAGCACGTAGAGGGTGATGAAGCAGACCGCGGCGCTGTAGTTGCTGCGCACCTGGGTGAAAAACAGGAAGGCGGCCAGCCCCATCACCACCAGCTGTACGTGCAATTCGGGGAACAGCCAGAGCACCGGGATCCCCACCAGCAGGCCGGCGAAGGTGCCGAGCATGCGCTGTACCAGCCGGCGACGGGTGGCGCTGTAGCTCGGCTGACAGACGAACAGCACGGTCAGCAGGATCCAGTAACCCTTGTCCAGGTGGAACGCCTGCAGGATGCCATAGCCCACCACCAACCCGAGCGAGAGCCGCAGGGCATGGCGAAAGACCATGGAGTTGGGGGTGAGGTGCTGTTTGAGCTGGGTCAGCAGCGGCAGGCGGGCGGGCCGGGCCAGAGGCGGCAGGCTCTGCGGGGCCTGCTCGGGATTTTGCAACTCCTCGGCGCTTTGCAGCAGCTGGTTGATGCTGGCCAGATTGCGGCGCAGAAACTTCATCGGCGTCAGCAGGGTTTTCGGGTAGTGCTGCTTGAGGTGGGTGAACTCCAGCTGGTCGCCGAGGGCCTCCAGCGTCCAGTGGATGCGCTTGTTGTGGGCATAGGGCTTGTGCACCAGAATGGCGTAGCCGAGCCGCTGACACGCCTCGGAGAGCTGCAGGAACACCTCCTGAAAGCCGTCAAGCACGATGCCCTGCTTGAGCTCGGCCTCCAGCTTGCTGTAGGGGTAGTGGCTGGAGGTAGCCCGCTCGTGGATCTCCAGCGCCAGCAGGTAGAGGCGCAGCAAGCTGGCCAGCTCGGGGGATGCCCGGTGACGGGTGCTGAGACGGGCGTTGAGCGCCGACTTGGTGAGCGTCAGGGCGTTGACCAGGTTGATGTTGAGCTGGGCCAGGTTGTGACGAATGGCCTGGGCGCCGTGCTCGTCGGCCGGAAAGAAGCGGGATTTTTCCAGCAGATAGCGGGAGAGGGCAAAGTAGCTCTGGGCCAGCTGTTCGTGCAGGGTCTTGTAGGGCAGCAGCCAGAGCCAGACCAGCGATACCAGACCATACCAGAGTGCTCCGGCGCCGAGGGCCAGCGGTTGATAGAAGAGATCCGGCGCCTTGGCGGCCCCCAGCATGGTGTAGATGGCGATGAGCAGGGAGCCGAAGCTGATGGTGGCGTAGCGCTGACCGAGCGCCCCCACCATCACGAAGATAAAGGTGGAGCCCGCGAGCCCCAGGGCGAACAGCCAGGGCGTGGGGAAGAGGTACTGCACGCACAGGGAGGCGAACAGGAAGCAGAGCAGGGTCATGGCGAGGTTCTTGACCCGGCCCCACAGACTGTCGTCGGTCTCGGCGATGGCGCCGGCCACCACCCCGAGGGAGAGCAGCACGGTGAGCTGGATGTCGCCGGTCGCCAGGGTGAAGGCAAGCAGCCCCATGATGGCCAGCAGTACCTTGAGGGCGAAATAGATATGACTGTCAGTCAGCAAACGGCGCAACAGGCCAGAGAAATCCATGGGCATGGGAGAGCGCAACCCTTGAGCGGAACGAAAACCAGAGCATAACCGGTCAACAACGAAACGGCCCTGATTTGGATCAGGGCCACTTCGCTTCATATCCTTGATTTACAACTTATCCTGACAGAAACAGGTGCCAATAAAAACCCCGCCGAAGCGGGGTGTTTGATTAGTTGCGGTTGCCGCCAAGCAGACTCAGCAGGCTCAGGAAGATGTTGTAGATGGAGACGTACAGGGTGACGGTGGCGGAGATGTAGTTGGTCTCGCCGCCGCGCACGATCTGCTGGGTGGTCAGCAGGATGGCGCCGGAGGAGAACAGCATGAACATGGCAGACAGGGCCAGGCTCAGGGCGCTCATCTGCAGGAAGATGTTGGCGATCATGGCCACCAGCAGCACCCAGAAACCGACGAACAGCATGCCGCCGATGAAGGAGAGGTCACGCTTGGTGGTCAGGGCATAGGCCGACAGACCGAAGAAGGTGAGTGCGGTGCCGCCGAGCGCGGTCATCACGATCTCGCCGCCGCCGTTGTTCATGTACATGTTGATGATGGGGCCGAGGCTGTAGCCCAGCAGACCGGTCAGGGCGAAGGTGAACACCAGCCCCATGCCGTTTTCGCGATTCTTCTCGGTCAGGAACATCAGACCGTAGACGCCGATGAGGAAGATGGCCCAGTGCAGGGGCGGCATGTTCATCACGGTGGCTACCCCGGCCACCACGGCAGAGAAGCCAAGAGTGAGGGAGAGCAGCATATAGGTGTTGCGCAGTACCTTGTTGGTATCGCGCGCGGCACTCTGGGTGCCGGTATAGATAGAACGGGTATCCATCTTGGGTGTCCTCTTGATTTCCGGGGTGAGGCGGCAATCCGCCTCGTTAACGCATTGTATGCACTGAATGTCGGGATGACGAGCGCTGATTTCAAGCCCCACCCCAGCCTGTTGCCCCCTACTATCCCAAATCAAATATGTATTGCATATGAACAAGGGGCTGACGTAGTATGCACGCCGTTCGGAGGGGTGGCAGAGCGGCTGAATGCACCGGTCTTGAAAACCGGCGATGGGCGACCATCCGTGGGTTCAAATCCCACCTCCTCCGCCATCTTTAGAAAAGTCCCGGCAACCAATTTGGTTGCCGGGACTTTTTGCTATCCGGCCGCCGGTGTTTTCGGGTCATGGTGCCGTGGTGGATGGCGGCGGCTGGTATTTGCTGAGTATCAGCAGGGTGAGCAGGCAGCAGGCGGCGCCGGCGTAAAAGGTGAAGGCGGGGCCCAGATGGTCCCACAGCATGCCTGCCAGCAGGCTGGCCAGCAACATGGCGAGGCCGCAGACGAGGTTGAAGAAGCCAAACGCACTGCCGCGCAGATCCGCCGGGGCCGTGGCGGCCACCATGGCGGCCAGCAGCCCCTGGGTCATTCCCATGTGAATGCCCCACAGCATCACCCCTGCCAGCAACACGCCCCAGTGGGTGCTGGCCGCCAGCACCAGGTCGGCGGCAATCAGTACCAGTAATCCCCAGATCAGCAGCGTGCGGTGACTCATGCGATCCGAGAGGCGGCCGAACGGGTAGGCGCTGAGGGCATAGACCAGATTCATCGCCACCATGACCAGCGGCACCAGCGCCAGCGCCATGCCGCTTTGTTGGGCACGCAGCACCAGAAAGGCTTCGCTGAAGCGGGCCAGGGTAAACAGGGTGCCGATCAGCAGCACCCAGCGATAGGGTTTACCCAGCCGGCGCAGGTTGTCGCGTCGCAGGGGGTTGCGGCGCTCGCGCCCATCACTCTCTCTGGGTTCCCGCAGGCCGATGGCGAGCAGGGTGACCGAGGCCAGCCCAGGAATGACCGCCAGCCAGAAGATGGCGCGAAAATCATCGTGCCAGAGCAGCATCAATCCCACGGCCAGCAGTGGCCCCAGCAGGGCACCGACCGTGTCGAGGGACTGGCGCAGGCCAAAGGCGGCGCCGCGCAGCTCAAGGGGGGTGAGGTCGGCCACCAGTGCATCACGGGGGGCGCCGCGAATGCCTTTGCCAATTCTGTCCAGCAGGCGGGCGGTCAGTATCAACCCGCTGCCAGTGGCGATGGCGAACAGCGGCTTGGTCAGGGCTCCCAGCCCGTAACCCAGCAAAGCCAACACCTTTCGTCTCCCCAGATAGTCGCTCAAGGTGCCGGAGAAGACCTTGACCACCAGTGCCGTGGCCTCCGCCATCCCTTCGATGAGCCCGATGGTGAGGGCGCTGCTGCCGAGCACAGTTACCATGAACAGGGGCAGCAGGCTGTGGATCATCTCGGACGAGATGTCCATCAGCAGGCTGACGAAGCCCAGCACCCAGACCCCGCGCGGGATCCGGCGGGAGGGAGGGGCTGGGTCTTGTCTGTTGCCTGTCGTCATCGGGGGGAGCCTTGCCTCGCATCAATTCCCACAGAGCATAGCCAGCCCGGCGACCCAGAGGCGGCCGGGCTGGCTTGCTGCGTGATTACTGTTCGATATCGAGTTGAGCCCGAACCGGTTGCCGGTTGCGCAGAGTGGAGATCAGCACCAGCGTGGCGATGGCGGCCAGCAGGGTGAAGGAGGCGGAGTAACGGCTCAGCTCCAGCCCGCCCTTGCTGAGCGGCTTGTCCAGAAAATCCCCCACCACGGCTCCCAGCGGCCTGGTCAGAATGAAGGCGGCCCAGAACAGCAGGGTCCGCGACACCCGGGTCAGGTAGTAGGTTGCCACGATGGCGACCAGCATGCCGCCGAACAGCACGGCACTGCCTGCATAACCAAAGCCGGCCTCGTCTGCGGTCCAGTCACCCAGTGCGGTGCCCAGCGTCTGGGAGAACATGATGGTGACCCAGTAGAACAGCTCGGTGCGCGGGGTGGTAATGCTGCCGGTGGAGATGCTGCCCTGCAGCCGATACCAGAGCAGGAAGGAGCCCATCAGCAAGGCCAGCAGCAGGGTAGAACCACCGGCATAGCCCAGCCCGAGCGAGCGATCGGCAAAGTCTGCCAGAGTGGTGCCGACCGTGGTGGTGGCGATGATGGTGGTCCAGTAAAGGAGGGGGTTATAGGAGGTCGCTGCGATCTGCGCGCTGACCGACACGAAAAAGATCACGGCAAAGATGGCCGTACTCACCAGATAACCGAGTTCCATCGACATGGAGACGGCGTCACCCCCCGTCTCCCCCAGGGTGGTCGCCAGAATCTTGATGACCCAGAACGCCAGGGTGATCGCTGGCACCTTGCTGATTGCTGCGCTGCTGTTGTGCATGTTAACCCTCTCTCGCATCTGTCGTGTGACGAGGACTCGTCAGGGAACAGCCTCGCCGAGCAGTCTTAAGCAAAACTTAAGGACGAGCGGTCGTCTGAGAAAGAGTGGTGCGAGCGCCAGGCGGGGAGGTGAGTCGTATATGTGTGACTGTTTTTTGAGCGACTGCATAACACGGGTATCTTAATTTTTCCTTAAGTATCGTCGGCTAGGCTGTCGGTTTGCTGATGCTTGTTGATATACATCACATTATTGAGGATATTTGAAAATAGTATATTTGGTGTTTTCAGCACGCTGTTACTATCCGGCGCCAAATATCGGCGTGTCGACTCTGGTTCGGCTATTTCGACGTGTAATAAAGAAGCGTAACAGGGAGATATGCATGCCTTCTTTTCTTAGAATAAGAATTGTTCCATTTATTTTGTTGTTGGCATTTATCTTTGCCTTCTTGCTCAACTGGCCAGTTCTGCTGCATTTTTATGAGATATTGACGCAGCTTGAGCATTTTAAAATCGGGTTTGCCATCTCCATTCCCATCGTATTGGTAGCGGCATTGAACTTTGTATTCATGCCATTCTCTGTGCGTTATTTCATCAAGCCTTTCTTTGCCTTTCTGTTTATCACCGGTGCCATTGCCAGCTACACCATGATGAAATACAAGGTGCTGTTTGATGGCGACATGATCCAGAACATCTTTGAGACCAACCAGAGCGAGGCTTACTCCTACCTGAGCGTGCCCATCGTGGTCTGGGTATTGCTGGCCGGAGTGCTGCCGGCGGTACTGCTGTTCTTCGTCAAGATAGAGTATCCGGCCAAATGGTATCAGGGCCTGTTGCAGCGCGGCCTCTCCATGCTGGCCTCGCTGGTGGTATTGGGGCTCATCGCCGCGGCCTACTATCAGGACTATGCCTCGGTCGGGCGCAACAACCAGACGCTGAACCGGGAGATCACGCCGGCCAACTACATGTACAGCACCACCAAGTATCTCTACAAACGCTATCTGGCGGAGCCGGTGCCGTTCCAGCGCATGGGCGACGACGCCAAGCGGGTGGCCGGCAAGGAGAAGCCGACCATGATGTTCCTGGTGGTGGGGGAGACGGCGCGCGGCAAGAACTTCTCCATGAACGGCTATCACAAGGAGACCAACCCCTTCACCAGCAAGCAGGCGGGGATCATCTCCTTCAACGACGTGCGCTCCTGCGGCACGGCGACGGCGGTCTCGGTGCCCTGCATGTTCTCCAACATGGGGCGCAACCAGTTCGACGGCAACCAGGCCCGCAACAGCGAAGGGTTGCTGGATGTGCTGCAAAAGAGCGGTATCTCCATCTTCTGGAAGGAGAATGACGGCGGCTGCAAGGGCGTGTGCGATCGGGTGCCGAACATGGTGGTCAAGCCCAAGGATCACCCCAAGTTCTGCGACAAGAACACCTGCTATGACGAGGTGGTGCTGGAGGGGCTGGACGACGAGCTGGCCGGCATGAAGGGGGACAAGCTGGTGGGCTTCCACCTGATCGGCAGCCATGGCCCGACCTATTACAAGCGTTATCCGGGGTCGCATCGCCATTTCCTGCCGGATTGCCAGCGCAGCGATATCGAAAACTGCACCGATCAGGAGCTGGAGAATACCTACGACAACACCATTCGCTACACCGATTTTGTGATTGCCAGCATGATCGAACGGCTGAAAAAATATGAAGACAAATACAACACGGCGCTGATCTATATTTCCGACCATGGCGAGTCACTGGGGGCATTGGGGCTCTATCTGCACGGCACCCCTTACAAGTTTGCGCCAGATGATCAGACCCGGGTACCCATGCAGGTGTGGATGTCGCCCGGTTTCTCCAAAGAGAAGGGGATGAACCTCGATTGTCTGCAGCAGAAGGCAGCCAATACCCGTTATTCCCACGACAACCTGTTCTCGTCCATGTTGGGGATCTGGGATGTGAATACGGCGGTATATGACCAGCAGCTGGATATCTTCAGCCAGTGTCGCAGCGTGCAGTAACGCCATATTGAGATAAAGGGGAGCCTGGCTCCCCTTTTTATTTGGGCGCAGCCTGATGATGACCCGTGAGCGGCTTGCCAACCTGACCAGATGGGTCGGGTAAAGCACGTTATCTGGTGTATGATGTCACTGCTCATTAATTGTGCTGTTCGCCAACGGGATGTGGCGGGGCTGACCGCCAGGATAAGCGGCGAATTAATCTGCCAGCAGCTGAGTAATTTTATTTCGAGGGCAAGACTCGTCTTTTGCAAAAAAGTCGATATAAAGTGGGATGCCATGCTGGGCGGGGGCATTTTCCGGGCAGCCAGGGCCAAACTGACCATGTCATCCGTGCCGACCGTTCGCCGCCCACGGCCCATAACACATCTATTTGAAGGCCAAGGCGCGAAGGAGTGCAGTCTGTGCTTCCCGCTGCGGGTGGCCATGTTCAGCAACGTGACGCGCATGGCCATGGCCTCGCGTCGGTAGGGATCGGCAATGCGGCGTCATCTGTTTATCTGGTTAGGCCCGTTATGTAGCTTGTTGTTGTTGGGTGCGGCGCTGGCCGTGCTCTATCGTCTGACTCACCTCTGGCACTGGCACGACATCCGGCTGGCCATCTGGTCTTTGCCGCTGCCGCTGTTGGGCGGTGCCCTGTTGCTGACCCTGCTCAGCTATGCCTGTCTTTGCTGCTACGACATGCTGGCGGTGCACGCCCTCGGCAAGCGGCTGCCCTGGCAGCAGGTGGGGGTCACCTCGTTCATCGCCTACACCTTCTCCAACACCCTGGGTTTCGCCCTGCTGACCGGCTCGTCGGTGCGCTATCGCATCTACTCGTCGCTGGGGCTCGGCACCGGGGAGGTGGCCAGGATCATCGTCTTCTGCTCGGTGACCTTCTTCCTCGGCCTGCTGGCCTGGGGGGGCACGGCACTGCTGGTGGGGCAGGCTACCACCTTGCTGCCGGACTGGCCGCTGTGGGCCGATCAGCTGCTCAACGTGGCGGGTGGGCTGGCGCTCTTGGCGGTGCTTGGCTATCTGTTCTGGCCAAAGCCCGCGCTGGTCTGGCGTGACCACGAGCTGGTGTTGCCGGTATTCAGAACCCGGCTGCTGCAACTGCTGGTGGCGCTGCTGGACTGGATGGCCGCCGCCGCCGTGCTCTATGTGCTGCTGCCGGCGGACAGCGTCTCCTATCCGGTGCTGCTCAGTGCCTTCGTGCTGGCCAGCTTCCTCGGGGTGCTGGCCCATGTGCCCGGCGGGATCGGGGTATTCGAGGCGAGCATGAGCCTGCTGCTGGCCAAATACCTGCCGGTGGACAAGCTACTGGCCTCCCTGCTGCTCTATCGCTGCATCTATTACGTGCTGCCCTTCCTGTGCGCCCTGCTGCTGTTCACCAGCCAGGAGCTGCTGCAGCAGAAGGCGCGCTGGAGCCGGTTGCAGGGCATCATGACCGCGGTGCGCGAGTTCCTGCCGGCGCTGATCAGCCTGGGGGCGTTCGCGGCGGGCAGCCTGCTGCTCTGCTCGGGGATGATCCCCACCATGCGCGGACGCATCGAGATGTTCCTGCAGGTATTGCCACTGCACCTGCTGGAGCTCTCCCATGTGCTGGGCAGCGTCAGCGGCGTGCTACTGATCCTGCTGGCCCGCAGCCTCTACCGGCGCCACGATGCGGCGTTTCGCATCACCCAGCTGCTGCTGGGGCTGGGGATGATCTTCTCCCTGCTCAAGGGGTTCGACTGGGAGTCGGCCCTGCTGCTCGGGCTGTTCCTGCTCATCATCACTCCCTGCCGATCACTGTTCTATCGCAAGGGCTCCCTGCTGCACGCCCAGTTCACTCCGGGCTGGCTCATCTCGGTGGGGGCCGTGCTGCTGGGGGCGCTCTGGCTGCTGCTCTTCTCCTACCGTCAGGTGGAGTATGACCACGCCCTCTGGTTCCACTTCTCGCCCCATGGCGCCGCCTCCCGGGGGCTACGGGCCATGGGCAGCGTGGTGGCCGTGCTGGCCGTGGTCGGGGTGGCCCAGCTGCTGGCGCCGCTGCGGGTCTCCGGGCGCAAGCCGGAGCCGGAGGAGCTGGCACGCGCTCATGCCCTGGTGCTGCGCGAGGGGGGCGGTCATGGCTACCTGGCCCAGCTTGGCGACAAGTCGCTGCTGTTTCATCCCGGCGGCGAGGCGTTTTTGATGTACGGCGTCGAGGGCAATGGCTGGATCGTGATGGGGGATCCCATCGGTCAGCCTGAGCTTATCGAGGAGCTGCTCTGGCAGTTTCGCGAGCTTTGCGATCAGCACGATGCTAGCCCGGTGTTCTACCAGGTGTCGGCCCGCTACCTGCCGCTCTACCTGGAGCTGGGCCTGATCCCGTTCAAGCTGGGGGAGGAGGCCATCGTCGATCTGGCGACCTTCGAGCTGGCTGGCAGCCGGCTGCGCAACCTGCGCCAGAGCCATGCCAAGGGCAAGCGGGAGGGGCTGTCGTTCGAGGTGGTGGCGCCTGAATGCGTGCCTGCACTGTTGCCACGCCTCAAAGAGGTGTCTGACACCTGGCTGCAGAGCAAGCAGGGCAAGGAGAAGGGCTTCTCGGTGGGCAGCTTTGAGCCGACCTACCTCAGCCTGAGTCCGGCCGCACTGGTGCGTCACGAGGGGCAGATCGTCGGTTTTGCCAACCTCTGGGTCAGCGACAACAAGGCGAGCCTCTCCATCGATCTGATGCGCTACAGCCTGGACACGGGCACGGCGCCCATCATGGACTTCCTGTTCGTCGAGCTGTTGCTGTGGGGCAAGGCCGAGGGCTACGCCAGCTTCAACCTCGGCATGGCGCCCATGTCCGGTTTCAACGATCACCCCCTGAGCGGCTACTGGACCCGGCTTGGCAACACCATCTTCACCCGGGGCAGCCGTTTTTACAATTTCCAGGGGCTCAGACGCTACAAGGAGAAGTTCTCGCCGGACTGGGAGCCGCGCTACCTGCTCTGTACCAGCAAGCTGGTGCTGCCGAGGGTGCTGACCAACCTGATATCCCTGATCAGCCGAGGCCCGTTCGGGCTCATCAAAAAATAGGAGTCGGCCATGAAAATCCTGTTATTGCTGCTGGCGTGCTGCGCCTTTTCGCTCTCTGCCGCGCCGGTGAAAGAGGAGTTGGGGTTGGTGGAGCTGCCGGTGGCGCAAGCCTCGAGCGCACCCATGGTGGTGTTCATGAGCGGTGACGGCGGCTGGGCGGCGCTGGACAAGGGGCTCAGCGCCCAGCTGCAGCAGCACGGCATGCCGGTGGTGGGCTGGAGCTCGCTCACCTACTACTGGAAGAAGAAGGATCCACAGCAGGTCACCGCCGATCTGGTGCGGATCCTGGATGATTACCAGTCCCGCTGGGGGCGCCAGCGCTGGCTGCTGGTGGGCTTCTCCTTTGGTGCCGAGATAGTGCCCTTCGTCATCAACCGGTTGCCCGAACCTTATCGCAAGAGCCTGGTCGGGGCCGTGATGCTCTCGCCTTCGACCGCCTCCGACTTCGAGATCCACGTCAGCGACATGGTGACCCACGATAAGGCGGGCAGCTATCCCACCCAGCCCGAGGTCAACGCCATCCACACCCTGCCGATGCTCTGCGTGCAGGGGGCGGATGACGACTCGCCGGTGCGGCTCTGTCCCCGTTTGCAGCAGCCCAACGTGACCACGGTGACCCTGCCCGGTTCGCACCATTTCGAAGATGACTACCCGGTGCTGTTCAAGACCATTGCCAGCCATCTTTCACTGCAATAAATATCGTGCGTCGGCAGGAAATGTTGATTTGAATCAATGATTATTTCTTGCCGGCCCGATCCGTTCTCGCCCCGTCAGAATCTTTTTGCATTGACCTTTACAGGCGCTGATTGCTTCCCAACACTCTACTGAGCAACAACGTAAGAGTGGGGGCTACATGCGCGAACAAAAAGGCCATCTTGTTGATCAGGAAGTGGATTTCGCAGCTGATGAACAGCTGGTGTCCACCACGGATCTGCGGGGCGTGATCACCTACGCCAATGACAACTTCTGCCGGGTCGCCGGTTACAGCCGGGCCGAGCTGGTGGGGCAGCACCACAACATGGTGCGCCATCCCGACATGCCCAAGGCGGCATTTGCCGACTTGTGGGGCAAACTCAAGCAGGGCCAGCCATGGCGCGGCATGGTGAAGAACCGCTGCCAGGACGGTCGTTATTACTGGGTGGATGCCTACGTCACCCCCATCTTCGAGCAGGGCAAGATCAGCGGCTACCAGTCGGTGCGCTGCCGGGCCGATCCGCAAATGAAGCAGATCGCAGCCCGTACCTATGCGCGGCTGCGGGCGGCGGAGCAGGGCGGCGGCAAGCCCAGGATTTCGCTGGCGCGGCTGCGCCACGGGGTCGCGGTGGCCGGGTTGCTGGCGCTGAGCTGGCTCGGCACCGTGCAACTGGGCGGCTGGGCTGCGCTTTACATGGCGCTGCCGCTGATCTTGCTGGGGCTGCTCTATCGCCACGAACTCATCACCACCCCCCGTTACCTGCAGCAACTGGCCGGCGAGTACGACAGCCTGACCCGGCTCATCTACTCGGGTCAGGAGCCGAGCGCCATCGCCGACTTTCACATCAAGCTGCTGCAGGCCCGTATTCGCACCGTGCTTGGCCGGGTGGATGATGCCACTCACGCCCTGCAGGATCTGGCGGTGCATCTGAAGAGTGCCTCCAGCGAGGCGAGTTCGGACATCGCCGAGCAGGATGCCCAGACCCAGCAGATGGCGGCCGCCATCACCGAGATGGCGAGCACGGCCCAGGAGATCGCCCGCAACATCCAGGACACCAACAGCCAGATTGCCGAGGCCAAGGCTCACTGCCAGCACACGGATCAGCAGTTGATCGAGACCGAGCACAAGATCACCGATCTGGCGAAGGAGGCGGAGCACGCCTTTGCCTCGGCGGTGGCGCTGGCCAGCGAGTCGGATCGCATCGGGGTGCTGATGGGGGAAATTCAGGGCATTGCCGATCAGACCAACCTGCTGGCGCTCAACGCCGCCATCGAGGCGGCCCGGGCCGGCGAACAGGGGCGCGGCTTTGCGGTGGTGGCGGACGAGGTGCGCACCCTGTCTACCCGCACCCACAAGGCGACCGAACAGATCCAGAGCAGCATCGGCCAGATCCAGCGCACCCTGAACGGCTGGAAGGGGATGATGCAGAACAACCTGCAACAGACCCAGGCCTGCGTAGAGATGACCCGGATGGGATCGGACAGCCTGCATCAGGTATTGACGGAGATCGAGCTGGTGATGGACTTCTCGGCCCAGATCTCGGCGGCGGCGGAGGAGCAGCAGGCGGTGGTGGAAAACATCAGCCAGAACGTCAACCTCATCTCCCAGCACTCCCATGCCAACAGCAGCAAGATGCACGACGTGGACGAGTCGAGCGAGATCCTGCTGACCAAGGCCAGACAGCTCAAGTCCCTGGGGCAGACCTTCGGCTAGTCACCGCTGCCATCCATACAACAACAAGGCCACCCGCGGGTGGCCTTGTGCTGTCGGAGTTTGGATCAGCCTGGGGACTCAGCCAGCGGGGCCCCCTTGTCGTGGTACATGGCGCGGTCGGCCTGGATCAGCCACTGCTCGGCGCGCCAGCCCGGCTGGTACTGGCTGATGCCGACGCTGATGCCGACCGCCAGCGGAACTCCTTCCACCTCGAACGGCGACTGCATGGTGACCCTGATCTGCTCGGCGATGGCGTCGGCCTGCGCCTGCTCATGGCCCGGCAACAGCAGCACGAACTCGTCGCCGGCCAGTCTGGCGAAGAAGTGTTGTGGCCCGAGGCTGCGGCTGATCCGCTCCGCCAGCTGGCAGAGGAGGGCGTCGCCCTGGCTGTGGCCGAAGTTGTCGTTGACCTGCTTGAAGTCGTCGAGGTCGCAAAACAGCAGGCAGCCGGGGGCCGGACCCTTGACCTGGGCATCGAGCCGCTCCATCAGGCTCAGCCGGTTGGGCAGGCCGGTGAGCGGGTCGCGGCGGGCCAGTTGCCAGATCTCCTCCTCCCGCTGGCGGCGCAGGGCGATTTCGCGATTGAGCCGCTGGTTGCACATCAATAGATAGAGGGCCAGCAGCAGGATCAGTACGCAGGCCGCCAGGCTCAGCAGGAACCAGGGACGCCAGAAGATCCACTGCTCGGAAGGGGCTTGATAGAGAAACTCGTGCAAGGAGACCGGCTTGGACACCAGCCCGATCTCGACCAGCTGCTGCATGATGTGGGTCATGCGATCGGGATTCATATACCCGATCTCCACATAGAGCGGCTGGATCATCTCCTTGCTCACCTGCAGCTCGTACTCCATGTGGGCCTGACTGCGGTTGACGCCATACTCCTTGCGCAGCAGGGCGATGGCTTCTTGCGGGTGGGCGAGGGCGTAGCGCCAGCCCGCCAGGCTCGCGGCCCGAAACCGGGCCACCCGATCCGGATGGGCGCGCTCCTGTGCCTGGGTGGTGAACAGGATGTCACTGTAGAAATCGATGCCGTAGTTGCGCGGATTGATGACGGAGACGGGGATGCCGCGCTCCTCCAGATAGAAGGGCTCGTTGCTGAGGTAGGCGTTGAAGATGTCGACCCGGCCCTGGATGAGATCCTCGATATTGACCGAGGTGGGCAGCGGGATGAGCTGGTGCTCATTGAGCCCCTGATAGAAGAGGGTGGCCAGCAGTTCGGCGTCCTGATGGGCCGAAAACATCATGATCCGTTTGCCACGCATGTCGTCAACGGTGAGAATGCCGCTGTCACGGCGAGCCAGAAAGATGGACGGGGAGTGCTGATAGACGCTGGCAAGTGCCAACAGCGGCTGGCCGCTGGCGTAGCTGGTGAGCACCTCGGTGTTGCCGACCCCGAAGTCGGCCCGCCCGCTCAGCACTTCTTTTACCGGGCTGATGTCCTTGCCGCCGGGCCGTATCTCGACGTCCAGCCCGGCACTGGCATAAAAGCCCTTGGCCTTGGCCATGTGATAGCCAACGAACTGGGGCTGATGCAGCCAGCGCAGCTGGAGTACGACCCGCTCCGGCGCTTCAAGGGTGGATTCGCTGGCCCGCAGGGGAACAGCATGACTGATGCCAATCAGCAGCAGCCAAAGCAGGTATCTCTTCATCCGTGCGAGTCTTGTTCTGAGTGTTCATGGGGTGCGACCCCGCAGGGTCATGTTCTTGTAATTAAAAACATTCTAAAGGGTTATTGATGTACCGGATACTAGCGCAGCACAAAGATTTCATGGTTATCAACAAGGGGCCCGGGCTCGGCATGCATGACGAGACCGACGAGGCAGGTCTGCTCCATCCGGGGCTGGTCAGCCGGGTCAAGGCCGACACCGGTCTGCTGCTCTATCCGGTGCATCGGCTCGACAAGATGACCTCCGGGCTGGTGCTCTTGGCGCGCACCACCGAGGCCAACCGGGCCCTCAGCATGGCCTTTGCCGCGCGGGAAGTGAGCAAGCAGTATCTGGCCCTCTCCGATCGCAAGCCCAAGAAGAAGCAGGGCTGGGTGAAGGGGGACATGCAGAAGGGACGGGGTGGCAGCTGGATGCTGGCGCGCAGCCAGGACAACCCGGCCATCAGCTGGTTCGATTCGGTCTCGGTGCGAGAGGGTCTGCGGCTCTACCGGATCAAGCCTCAAACCGGCAAGACTCACCAGATCCGGGTGGCCTTGAAGAGCGTGGGGGCGCCGATCCTCGGGGATGAGCGCTACGGCGGCACGGCGGCCGATCGCGGCTATCTGCACGCCTGGCGCCTCGCGTTCACCCTGGCGGGGGAGGCGTTCGACTTCGTCTGTCCACCCGACGAAGGAACGCTGTTTGTGCTGCCCGAGTTGCACGCCGCCATCGCGGGGCTGGCCGAATGAAGGGGACAACAGTGCCAGGCGTGCCGGATCTGCCCGCCAGCGGCTGGATCCTGGCGGATTTTGACGACACCTTGGCGCCGGATGACAGCCATGCCGGGCTGCTGCGTTTCATCCTGCGCCGCCGCATCTGGCCGCTGCTGCTGTGGCCGGTGATGGCGCTGGGCGGGCTGGTCTATCTGCTGCCAAGCCAGCGTCGGCGCGGCATTTCACTGATCTGGTGGGCCATCACCCTCGGGCTGTCGCCGCTGGGGTGGCGACGCCTGGTGCGAGCCTACTGCCGCACGAGGCCTGGGCTGTTTCGTGAGGCGCGCGCCCTGCTGCTGGCCGAAGGGCTGCGCTGCTGGGTGCTCTCCGCCAGCCCTCGCGCCCTGGTGCGGGGGCAACTGCATCAGCAACTGCCCGGCCGTCTGCCCCATCGCATTCTGGGTTCGCGGATGCACTATCGCCTCGGCGGCCTGATGCCGCGTTTTTACTGCCACGGCCGCCACAAGATCCTGCCCGGGATCCACGCCCTCGGCGCCACCCTGGCCCTGAGCGACAGCCTGCACGACTTGCCGCTGCTGGCAGAGGGGCAGGCGGCCTGGCTCATCAATCCCACCCCGGCGCGGTTGCAACAGGCGCGGCAGGCATTGCCCCGTATCGAGCCCAGATACTGGTCCCTGTAAGGCAAAGCTGACAGCCTTGCGGGGCGCCACCGAGCGCGCCACAAGGCTGCGGCCTTAATGTCACAATCTATTTACATCCTTTGACCATCCCCCCCGGCAAACTATCTGAACGCCGCCCCTTCTCTTCCGCCGCGCCGCCACCTCTAATGAAACAAGTTGTTAACAATGCCGGTGGCGGCTGCCCGCAGCGCCCCGGTGTGACCCTCTTCGTTATCAGTCAATCGCAAGGAGCGCATCATGACGACCACTTCTTCTGCCCGTACTCACACCATCAATCCGCTCGGCACCGATGGTTTCGAATTCGTCGAGTACACGGCGCCGGATGCCAAAGGGATTGCCGCCCTCAAGGCGCTGTTCGTCTCGCTGGGCTTTGCCGAGGTGGCGCAGCACAAGCACAAGCAGTGCTGGCTCTACCGTCAGGGGGACATCAACTTCGTGGTCAATGCCGAGCCCCACTCCCAGGCCGAGCAGTTTGCCAGCCTGCACGGGCCGAGCGTCTGCGGCATGGCGTTTCGGGTGAGCGATGCCGGCAAGGCCCAGCAGTACGCCATCGGCAAGGGTGCCAAGCCGTTCGTCGGCAAGATTGGCCCCATGGAGCTCAACATCCCCGCCATCTACGGCATCGGCGAGAGCACCCTCTCTTTCGTCGACCGCTACGGTGACAAGGGCTCCATCTATGACGTGGACTTCGTCTTCTATCCCGACTGGCAGGCGCGCATGGCCGAGGTGGATGCCGGGCTGTACGAGATTGACCACCTGACCCACAACGTGCAGCGCGGCAACATGGATGTCTGGTCCAATTTCTACGAGCGGATCGGCAACTTCCGGGAGATCCGCTACTTCGACATCGAGGGCAAGCTGACCGGGCTCCATTCCCGCGCCATGACAGCCCCTTGCGGCAAAATTCGCATCCCCATCAATGAATCTTCCGACGACAAGTCCCAGATCGAGGAGTACCTGCGTCAGTACAAGGGGGAGGGGATCCAGCACATCGCCATGGCGTCGAGCGACATCTACCACACCATCCGCACCCTGCGTGGCCGTGGTACCGGCTTTATGCCGACCCCGGACACCTACTACGAGAAGGTGGACAGCCGGGTCGAGGGGCACCAGGAGGATCTGGCGGCGCTCAAAGAGCTGCGCATCCTGATCGACGGTTCCCCCACCAAGGATGGCATCCTGCTGCAGATCTTCACCGACACTGTGATCGGCCCGGTGTTCTTCGAGATCATCCAGCGCAAGGGCAACGAAGGCTTTGGCGAGGGCAACTTCCAGGCACTGTTCGAATCCATCGAGCTGGATCAGATCCGCCGCGGGGTGCTCAATGATGCGTAACGGGAACCGCCACGGGCGGGTTGGTTGTCAAGCAAGGGAGGTTGGTGATGCGCAACTGGATTAACTTTCCCCACCGGGAGGGGACACACTCCCGCCAGGCTCATGCCGACCTGCCCGAGCAGGCCATCTATGAGCGCGAACTGGGCCGCTCCGGCTTTTTCGGGCCGGCCACCCACATGCACCACAAGCATGCCCCCACCGACTGGGTCAACTGGGAGGGGCCGCTGCGCCCGCGCCTGTTCGATCTCAATGCCCTCGGCGAGGAGGTGAGCTCCCTCTCCCCCTGGGTGATGCCTGATATTCTGAGCAACCCCCACTGCCGCTACCGCATCTGGCGCCTGCATGAGCCCATGCCGTTTCTGGTGCGCAACGCCGATGGCGACGAGCTTTTGTTCATCCACGAGGGAAGCGGCGAGTTCTATTGCGACTACGGTCATCTGACCCTGCGTGATGGCGACTACCTGGTGATCCCCCGCGGTACCATGTGGCGCATCGAGCCGACGGCGCCCCTGTTCATCCTGATGATCGAGGCGACCAACGACAGCTACCAGCTGCCGGACAAGGGGCTGGTGGGCAATCACGCCATCTTCGACCCGGCGGCGCTGGACGTGCCGGCCATCAACGAGCGCTTCCTGGCCCAGCAGGATGAGAACCCCTGGTCGCTGCAGGTGAAGCGTCACAACCAGGTGTCGGTCATCACCTGGCCCTTCAACCCGCTGGATGCACAAGGCTGGCACGGGGATCTCTGCGTGGTGCGCCTCAACTGGCGGGATATCCGCCCGCTGATGAGCCACCGCTACCACCTGCCGCCCTCGGCGCACTCCACCTTCGTGGCGAGCCGGTTCGTGGTCTGCACCTTCGTGCCGCGCCCCATCGAGAGCGATCCTGGCGCCCTCAAGGTGCCCTTCTACCACAGCAACGACGACTACGACGAGGTGCTCTTCTACCACGCCGGGGATTTCTTCAGTCGGGACAATATCGAGCGGGGTATGGTCACCTTCCACCCCGCCGGGTTCACCCACGGTCCCCATCCCAAGGCATTTGCGGCGGGTCAGGCTTACGCCAAGAAGTTCACCGACGAGGTGGCGGTGATGCTCGATACCCGCGATGCGCTCAACGTCGGCAGCCTGTGTGACGGGGTAGAGAACCCGCGTTACGTCACCAGCTGGTTGCGCCCGGAACTCACGCCAGCCACGAACGGCAAATAAGAGGAATCCCTATGAAACTGGCAACCCTGAACAATGGCAAACGGGACGGCGCCCTGGTGGTGGTGAGTCGCGATCTGAGTCGCGCGGTGCGCGTGCCGCAGCTGGCCGCCACCCTGCAGGCGGCCCTCGACGAGTGGGCCGAACTGGCGCCCAAACTGACTGCCGTCTATCAGCAGCTCAACGATGGCGCCTGCGCCGACGCCTTCCCGTTCGACGAGACGGCCTGTCTCTCTCCGTTGCCGCGCGCCTACCAGTGGGCCGACGGCAGCGCCTACGTCAACCACGTGGAGCTGGTGCGCAAGGCCCGCGGCGCCGAGATGCCAGAAAGCTTCTGGCACGATCCCCTGATCTATCAGGGGGGCTCGGACAGCTTCCTGCCGCCCCGTGGCACCATCCCGATGGGGTCGGAGGAGTGGGGCATCGATTTCGAGTCGGAGATCGCCGTCATCACCGACGACGTGCCGATGGGCACCAGCCCGCAGGCGGCCGCCGGCCACATCAAGCTGCTGATGCTGGTCAACGACGTCAGCCTGCGCAACCTCATCCCGGGGGAGCTGGCCAAGGGCTTTGGCTTCTTCCAGTCCAAGCCCTCCAGCAGCTTCTCGCCGCTGGCCATCACCCCGGACGAGCTGGGGGATGACTGGCGCGACGGCAAGGTGCATCTGCCCCTCGAAACCCACCTCAACGGCGCCCTGTTCGGGGCTCCCGACGCCGGGGTGGACATGACCTTCAACTTTTATGAGCTGATCGCTCACGCCGCCAAGACCCGGCCGCTCGGGGCGGGTTGCATCATCGGCTCGGGTACCGTCTCCAACTACGACCGAAGCCGTGGCTCATCCTGCCTCGCCGAGCTGCGAATGCTGGAAATTATCGAGTCAGGTCAAGCCACTACACCCTTTCTGCGCTTTGGTGATACAGTGTCCATCGCGATGCAGGATCGCAACGGGATGAGTCTGTTTGGCACCATTTTGCAGCGGGTCACGCCGGCGGGGGCCAGTCAGACGAAGTGAGGGGCCAGCATGGATACGAGGCCGGCTGGTGAGCGGCAGGTGCCCTTGCACCTGCCAACACAGGGACAGATTATGTTGCAGTTGTTTGGATATTGGCGTTCATCGGCAAGTTATCGGGTACGGATCGTGATGCAGCTCAAGGGGCTCGATTATGAGCAGCATCCGGTCAATCTGCGGCAGGGCGAGCAGCGCGAGAAGGCTTATCGCCGGCTCAACCCCCAGGGGCTGGTACCGTTTCTGGTGGATGGCGAGGTGCAGGTGGGTCAGTCGGTGGCCATAATGGAGTATCTCGACGAAACCTATCCCGCCCACCCGCTGATGCCTTCGGCCCCGCAGGAGCGCGCCCGGGTACGCCAGATCGTCAACATGATCGCCTGCGACATCCACCCCCTCAACAACCTGCGGGTGCTCAACTATCTGGAGCAATCGCTGGGGCAGGGCAAGGCACACCGCGACGAGTGGTATCGTCACTGGATTGACGAAACCTTCACCGCGCTGGAGCAGCTGCTGATGACCACCGCCGGCATCTATTGCGTCGGCAACGAGGTGACCCTGGCGGACTGCATGCTGGTGCCCCAGGTCTACAACGCTCGCCGCTACGACATGTCGCTGGAAGACTACCCCACCATCAATCGCATCGTCGCCAACTGCGAGCAGTTGCAGGCCTTTATCAAGGCCGCGCCAGAGCAGCAGCCGGATGCCCAGCCCTGATATACGGCAGGCCGGGGCCGGTCATCCCGGCCCGGCCTGCCGTGTTCACTCTGCCAACTCCCTCCCTTCCCGTTCGCCTCAGGGCGTTCCGTTGCAGCCATAGCGCCGAAAGCCGGGCCGCTCGCCTAGTCGCTGGTAGTAGTCGTTCACGGCCGGCAGTTGCGGACGATCATAGGGCGTCTCCAGCCAGCGGTTGACCGACAGCCCGATGGGAATGTCCGCCAGCGAGAAGTGGGGGCCGGCCACATATCCCCCGGTTGCTTGAAGCTGTCTCTCCAGGATCTCCATGCAGTGAGACCACTGCAGGCAAGCTGCGTGAAGGGCCTGGCTGTCCTGATGCTGGGGGGAGCGCCGCACCAGCGACAGGAAGGCGTAGCGCCAGGCGCTGTTCAAGTCCGATGCCTGCCAGTCAATCCATTGATCGACCCGGGCCCTTGCTCTCGCCTCGGCGGGATAGAGCGCGTTGTCGCCGTAGCGCGTCGCCAGGTAGCGGATGATGGTGTTCGACTCCCACAGGGTGAAGTCGTCATCCTGAATGACCGGCACCATGGCATTGGGGTTGAGTGCCAAAAACGCCGGGGTGTCCGTCGGCTTGAAGCCGGTACCCCACTGATCCAGCTCGAACGGGAGATCCAGCTCGGCGCAGGTCCACAGCACTTTGCGCACATTGATGGAGGAGGCTTTGCCCAGTATCCGTAACATCTTTTCGTCCTTGTCGGGGGATGGCCGGCTTCCCGCAGGCCTACAACCCCTGCTTGCAAGGCCATCGAGGCCCAGCACCGTCACTGACCGTGCAGGGCCCTGATTGCATCGATTGGCGAGTCAGCCGTGGGTGGTCTTGGGCTGGAAGAAGGCGATGAACTTGCCGAATTTCTCCCCGTCGTAGCTGTCACCCTTCTCCAGCAGCCCGGTGTTGAAGGATTCGAGCAGCTTGCCCTTGGCATCCAGCACGTAGAAGTGGGGCACCCCCAGATACTCGGGATACCCTTTGAGGAAGGATTCGTTCTTGTTCTGCTTGCTGACGTTCACCTTGACCACCACGAAGGTGCGGTTGAGCTGACTGGCAAGATCGGGTTTTTGGTCCAGAAAGTGGTTCATCTCCTGGCACCAGCTGCACCACTCGCCGCCCACCAGCAGCAGGACTTTCTTGCCCTCGGCACTGGCCTTGGTGGTGGCGGCGGCGAGATCGCGGGCCGGGTCACGCTGCTCGTCATAGCCCTGGCTGTAATCGGGCAGGCTTTGGCTCCAGAGGTGGCCGGCGCTGTACGCCTCGCCATGAAACAGGGCGGTGCCAAGCACCAGCGGCAATAGCAGTCGGTTCATCACGTGCTCCTTGTGTTGTTGTGGTTGCTTCCAAGCCGCAACAATGTGACACGAGCGAGCCCGGCCGCCAAGGGCGAGATGGGCGCTTGTTATGCAAAAAGCGGGAATGGGTCGGCGGGAAAAAACAAAGCCCCTCGCAGGAGGGGCTTGGTATTCAGGCAAGGAAGGTCGCCGGCAGATCAGTAACCCTGCTGGTGGACGTCCATCACGGCGCGACCGGACGGGTCGGCCATCTCTTTGAACTTGGCATCCCACTCCAGCGCGGTCGGGGTGGAGCAGGCAACCGACTTGCCGTAGGGCACGGTGCGGGCGGCGGACTCCAGCGGGAAGTGCTCGTCAAAGATGGCACGGTAGAAGTAGGCCTCCTTGGTGAGCGGGGTGTTGACGGGGAAGCGGAAGGCGGCCGCCTCGAACATCTGATCCGTCACCTCTTCCTCGACCATGGCTTTCAGGCTGTCGATCCACGAATAGCCCACGCCGTCGGAGAACTGCTCCTTCTGGCGCCATGCCACTTCGTGGGGCAGCAGATCCTCGAACGCTTCGCGCAGGATGTGCTTCTCGATCTTGCCCTTGCCACACATCTTGTCGGCAGGCTGCAGGCGCATCGCCACGTCCATGAACTCCTTGTCGAGGAAGGGCACGCGACCCTCGACACCCCAGGCGGCCATCGACTTGTTGGCGCGCAGGCAGTCATAGAGGTGCAAAGAGGCGAGCTTGCGCACGTTCTCTTCGTGGAACTCACGGGCGTTGGGTGCCTTGTGGAAGTAGAGGTAGCCGCCGAACAACTCGTCCGAGCCTTCGCCGGAGAGCACCATCTTGATCCCCATCGCCTTGATGTAGCGGGCCATCAGATACATCGGCGTGGAGGCGCGGATGGTGGTGACGTCATAGGTCTCGAGGTGATAGATGACATCGCGCAGGGCATCCAGTCCTTCCTGCACGGTGAAGTGGATCTGGTGGTGGATGGTGCCGAGGTGATCAGCCACTTTGCGGGCGGCGGCGAGATCCGGCGAACCTTCCAGGCCGACGGCGAAGGAGTGCAGCTGCGGCCACCAGGCTTCGCTCTTGCCATCGTCTTCAACCCGACGGGCGGCATAGAGCTTGGTGATGGCGGAGATGACGGACGAATCCAGCCCGCCGGAGAGCAGCACGCCGTAGGGCACGTCGCACATCAGCTGGCGTTTGACCGCCGCTTCCAGCGCGGCTTTCAGCTCTGCCTTGTCGCTGACGTTGTGCTCGACCGCGCCGTACTCCATCCAGTCGCGTTTGTACCACTGTTTGAGTTCGCCATCCTTGCTCCACAGGTAGTGTCCCGGCGGGAAGGTTTCGACGCTCTTGCAGACCGGTACCAGCGCCTTCATCTCGGAGGCGACGTAGAAGTTGCCGTGCTCGTCGCGGCCGGTGTAGAGGGGGATGATCCCCATGTGGTCGCGACCAATCAGGTAGGCATCCTGCTCTGCATCGTAGAGGATAAAGGCGAAGATGCCGTTGAGATCGTCCAGAAACGCCGGGCCCTTCTCCTTGTAGAGGGCCAGCAGCACCTCGCAGTCGGAGTGGGTCTGGAACTGGAAGTCGACCTTGAGGTTCTTCTCCAGCTCCTTGTGGTTGTAGATCTCGCCGTTGACGGCCAGCACGTGGGTGCGCTCGGGGTTGTAGAGCGGCTGGGCGCCGTTGCCCGGATCGACGATGGCCAGGCGCTCGTGCACCAGAATGGCTTTGTCGGAGCTGTAGACGCCGGACCAGTCAGGACCGCGGTGGCGCAATCGCTTGGACATCTCCAGCGCCGATTTGCGCAGCGCGGCCGCATCGGATTTGATGTCCAGAATGCCGAAAATAGAACACATTGGCGGTAATCCTCTTGATTTTTATATGAGCCCCCCACGTTCGGGCTCGAAATTCCATTTACATTCCTCGCCAATCACAATGCCTAGTGCAAAAACCTTTTGCAAGCGGGAAAACCGCAGAAAATCATGCCGTACACGTCAACCCGGTCGGCCTGAAAAAGGGTGGCTACGGCGGCCTGGGTTGACGCAAACGTCAAGTCGCGGCGGGCTCGAAGATCACATAGAGCTTGCGGCAGGGGGTGAGGGTCTCCCACTCCCCGACAAAGCCGGCCGGGATGACGAACTGATCGCCGGGCTTGAGGGGCAGTCTGCCGCCCTGGCCATCGTGGATCACCGCCTCGCCTTCCAGCAGCTGGCAGTATTCGTGCTCGGTGTAGTGGATGGCCCAGCGGCCGGGCTCGCAAGCCCAGAAGCCCACGTGAAACTGTTGGCTCGGGTCGGAGTAGTGGTTCCATACCGTCTGGCGCGGATTGCCGGCGCGCAGGCGCTCGGGGGCGGGCATCAGCGGGGTGGGGGCCGCCTCGTGGCGGTCGAGCAGGATCCAGTCGTTAAGGGTCTTCATGCTGCCTCCTTGGCAAGGGATAAAAAAAACGGGGCCATCCAGGCCCCTTGATTGTTCGTTTTATTAAACGAGGTTGCGCATAACGTAAACGATAGCGCCTCCCTTGCCAAGGGGGCCGCAGCCCGTCAGCGTGGCTGCAGCCGTTTGATGACGTGACGGGCAAAGCCGCTGCCCGCTTCGTCGTAGACGTTGAACACCGCATCCACCCCTTGCTCCTTGAGGGAGGCGATGTCGTCCTCGAAGCGGACGATGGCGGCAATCTTGCCAGTAAAGCCGTGGCTGCGCAGTTTCTCGATGGCGTAGAGGTTGCCCGAGTGGTGAGGCATGGCCAGCAGCACCAGGTTGACCTGGTTGGAGAGCAGCACCTTGTCCCAGAAGTCGGTATCGGTGGCGTCCCCCTCGATCACGTTCATGCCTTGGGCGCGCAGGGTGGGCAGCTTCTCGCTGTCGTTCTCCACCCCGAGGATCACGGTGCCGTACTTGTTCTCCAGCTCGAAGTAGGCGCCCTGACCGATCCGCCCCATGCCGAGGATGATCACCTCGGCATCGCCGAGCTCGATGGGCCTGTCCTCCGGGTGCAGGGTGGTGGCCTGCATACCGCGCAGCCAGTTGCCGAGCCGATGGTAAATGCGCTCGCTCTGGCCGTTGAGGGGAGCCGAGATCATGAAGCTGGCCGCCAGCGCCAGGGAGAGGGCGACCAGCCACTCGTGGGAGATCCAGCCCGCCTTGGCGGCGATGGCCGCGACGATGAGACCGAACTCCGAGAAGTTGGTGAGCGCCAGGGTGGAGAGCAGGGCGGTGCGCACCCGCAGGTGGGCGCCGCTGTAGACCAGGTAGTAGAGCGCACTTTTGAGCGGCAGGGCCAGCACCAACGCGAGCGCCAGCAGCATGGTGTCGTGGGTCGGCAGGCCGTTGAGGCCGATGGTGAGAAAGAAGCAGATGAGAAACAGATCTTTGAGGTTGAACAGCGACTTGGCCAGCCCCGCGGAGGCGGGGTGGGAGGCGATCAGCATACCGATCACCAGTGCCCCCAGATCCGGTTTGAGCCCCACCACCTCGAAGCCGGCAGCTCCCACCACCAGCGCCAGGAAGATCCCAAACAGCACCTGTAACTCACCGTGACCGGCCCGCTCCAGCAGTTTCAGCAGCAAGGGGCGCAGCAGCGGCAGCCCCAGGATCCAGAGCGCCCAGATGCTGGGCCACTGACCGCTGGAGACCGCCAGAAAGGCCACCGCGAACAGATCCTGCATCACCAGCACGCCGACAGCGAGACGGGCATAGAGGGCGTTCATGTCGCTGCGCTCCTCCAGCACCTTGACCGCAAACACGGTACTGGAGAAGGAGAGGGCAAAGCCCAGCAGCAGTGCCAGCCGCCAGTCCAGCGACATGGCCAGCGCCAGCCCGAGCCCCTTGCACACCAGCAGCACCACGGTGAACAGTAGGGTGGAGAGCAGCAGGTGCAAACTGGTGGTGCCCCAGACGTCGCGCCGCATCAGGATCTTGACGTTGAGCTTGAGGCCGATGGTGAACAGCAGCAGGGTGACGCCCAGATCGGCAATTTCGTTCAGGGCCGGGGTGTTCTGATAGCCCATGCCGTTGAGCAGAAAGCCGGCCGCCAGAAAGCCCAGCAGGGGCGGCAGGCCGATGAGGTTGACCAGCATGCCGCAGCCGAAGGCCACGGCGATCATGACAGGTTCCATTGCGTGTCCTTCAGGGGGAACGAGGCCGACCTGGGCCGTGCGCCAGGCCGGCCCGTCAGCCGGCAGGGATCAGACGATGTCGATATCCACCACTGAGTCGAAGATGTGGTTCGGTCTAAACGGCATGCGGTCGATGTCGGCCACCTTGCTCACCCCGGAGAGCACCAGCACCGTCTCGAGGCCGGCCTGGAAGCCCGCCAGAATGTCGGTGCGCAGGTTGTCGCCGATGATGATGGTGTCGTCGGAGTGGGCCTCCATCCGGTTGAGCGCCGCGCGGATGATCCAGGCGCTAGGCTTGCCGACGTAGAACGGCTTCTTGCCGGTCATCCGCTCGATGGGGGCGCACAGGGCGCCGCAGGCCGGGTGCATCATGGGGCCGTGGGTATCCGGGTTGGTGGCGATGAAGCGGGCCCCCTGATCGACGAACTTGGCCCCCAGCTGCATCATGGTCCAGTTGTAGTTGCGGGTCTCACCCACCACCACGAAGTCGGGGTCGATGTCGGTGATGGTGAAGCCGGCCTTGTAGAGCTCGTGGGTCAGCGCCCCTTCGCCGATCACATAGGCCTTCTTGCCGTCCTGGCGCTTGAGAAAGTCGGCGGTGCCCATGGCGGAGGTGTAGAAGCACTCCTCCGGCACCTCGATCCCGGCGGAGCGGAAGCGGTTTTGCAGATCTTTCTGGGTCTGGGCCGGGTAGTTGGTCAGAAACAGCAGCTTGCTGCCCTGCTCCAGCAGGCGGTGGACGAAGCGGTCGGCACCGGGCACCAGATCGTTGTTGTGCAGGATGACGCCGTCGATGTCGCAGATGACGTTTTTCTTCATGGGGACTCCTTGTGTAGGCGCAAGAGGCGGCGGAAAGTTGCGCCAACTCTCAAGTTCTTCAGATAGTTATGTTGTTTTTGTGACGCCATTATAAGTCTGTTTGATGACAAGTCTCCCCCATAAACAGAGATAGGTGCACAATGAACGACAGAGGGGAGGGATCCGCTCTGCCACTGGCTGGTCCCGCTGTCTGTGAACCGATGGAGCCGTCATCATGGATAACTTTATTGCCGGTCTGCCCAAGCTGGAGCTGCACCTCCATATCGAAGGCTCGCTCGAGCCGGAACTGATGTTTGCCCTGGGCCAGCGCAACGGCGTGGCCCTGCCCTGGCCCGACGTGGCCAGCGTGCGCGCCGCCTATGAGTTCGACTGTCTGCAATCTTTCCTCGATCTCTACTACCTGGGGGCCAGCGTGCTCATCACCGAGCAGGATTTCTTCGACCTCACCTGGGCCTATCTGGAACGCTGCGCCGCCGACAAGGTGGTGCACGTGGAGATCTTCTTCGACCCCCAGACCCACACCGCCCGCGGCGTGCCCTTCGCCACCGTGCTGGGCGGCATCGAGCGGGCGCTGCAGCGCGGAGAGCGGGAGTTTGGCATCAGCTGGCGGCTCATCATGAGCTTCTTGCGCCACCTGAGCGAGGAGGATGCCTTTGCCACGTTGGCGCAGGCTACTCCCTTTCTGTCGCGCATTCACGGCATCGGCCTCGACTCGGGGGAGAAGGGCAACCCGCCCAGCAAGTTTGCCCGGGTCTTTGCCCGCTGCCGCGAGCTGGGGTTGCCGGTGGTGGCCCACGCCGGCGAAGAGGGGCCGGCGGACTACATCTGGCAGGCCATCCGGGAGCTTGAGGTGCGGCGCATCGATCACGGGGTGCGCTGCGTCGACGATCCCGATCTGCTGCGCTATCTGGCCGATACCCGGCTGCCGCTCACCGTCTGCCCCCTCTCCAACACCCGGCTCAAGGTGTTTGACAAGATGGCCCACCACAACGTACTGGCTCTGCTGGAGCAGGGGCTGTGCGTCACCATCAACTCCGACGATCCCGCTTATTTTGGCGGCTACATGAATGCCAACTTCCACGCCCTGGCCCATGAGCTGGGGGCCAGCATGAACCAGCTCTGCCGCTTGTCACTGAACGCGGTGGAGGCGAGCTGGCTGAGCCTGGCCGACAAGGCGCGGCTGACCCGGGAGATCAGAAGCTACGCCGCCTGCTACGGGGTCAGCCTCCATTAACCTGCGGTGCCGGCAAGCATGACAGGCAGAAAACGATGCGCCCACCAGTGATGGTGGGCGCGTCTCGTTATGACTAGGCGGGTTTGACTCAGGCCGTGTGGGGCTGGGGGGCCGCCTGATAGGTCGGGTAGTCAATCAAGCCCTTTTCGCCGCCGCCGAACAGGGTAGCCGGGTCGTGAGGGGCCAGCGGATAGCCGTGGCGCAGCCGCTCGGGCAGGTCGGGGTTGGCCACGAAGGGGCGACCGAAGCCTATCATGTCGGCCCAACCCGCCTCGAGCGCCGCCCGGGCACGCTCGCCGTCGTACTTGCCGGCATAGATGAGGGTGTTGGGGAAGGCATCGCGCAGCCCCTGCTTGAAGCCTTCCGCCATCAGCGGGGCATCGTCCCAGTCCGCTTCGGCGATGTGCAGGTAGACCACGTCGAGCCGGCCCAGCAGGCGGGCGGCGGCCAGGTAGGTCTCCTGCGGGTTGGCATCGACGGTGCCGTTGAGGGTGGTGAGCGGCGCGAGGCGTACCCCGACCCGGTCGGCCCCGATCTCGCTGCAGACCGCCTCGGTCACCTCTTTCAAGAAGCGCAGCCGGTTCTCCAGCGAACCGCCGTAGCCGTCGGTGCGGGTATTGGACTCGGAGTCGAGGAACTGGTTGATGAGGTAGCCGTTGGCGGCGTGCAGCTCGATGCCGTCAAAGCCGGCCAGCATGGCGTTGCGGGCCGCCTGGCGAAACTGCCCCACCACCGCGTCGATATCGGCCTGGGTCATGGCGCGCGGGGTGACGGTTTCGACGAACCCGGGGGCATCGCTGCCGTTGTCGACGAACACCCGCACCCCTTTCGCCTGAATGGCGGAGGAGGAGATGGGCTGGGCACCGCCGAGGTTGTCGGGATGAGTGACCCGGCCCACGTGCCAGAGCTGGGCGAACATGGTGCCGCCCTTGGCGTGGACGGCGTCGGTCACCAGCTTCCAGCCGGCCACTTGTTCGGCGCTGTGGATCCCCGGCGTCCAGGCGTAGCCCTTGCCCATGGGGTCAATCTGGGTGCCTTCGCTGATGATGAGGCCGGCCCCGGCGCGCTGGGCGTAGTAGGTGGCCATCATGGCATTGGCCACGTCACCGGGCTGGTTGGCGCGGGAGCGGGTCATGGGGGGCATGACGATGCGATTGTTGAGGTGCAGCTGGCCGAGACGCAGGGGGCAGAACAGGTGATCGTGGTGCATGGTGAATTCCTCATGGTGATGATGGGCTCACTCTAGTGCCGGCATCCCTTGCGAAAAAGAGGGGTAATTGCAGAAAAGAATTGTGCTGATGACAGCAATGGTGAAAAGAGGGAGTGGCAGGGGGAGGCGCCTGAATAAAGAAGGGGGCCAGCAAGGCCCCCTTGTTCAGCATGGTTCGCGCAATGGCGTCAGGCCTCCAGCGGCATGACGCGCACCCGCTCGATGCGCCGCTCGCTCACCTCGACCACCTCGAAGCCGAGCTGCTGCAGTTGCAGCCGCTGGCCCGGGGCGGGCAGGGTGCCGAAGTGGGAGAGCAGCATGCCGGCCAGGGTCACGTACTCGTCGCTCTCGCTCACCAGCCCTTCGTGTTCCAGCACCTGCTCCACATGGTGGATGTTGGTGCTGCCGTTGATGAGCCAGCCTTCCCCATCGCGGACGATGTCCGGCGTTTCATCTTCATCCGGCAGCTCGCCGACGATGGCCTCCAGCAGGTCATGGGTGGTCACCAGCCCCTGGATCACGCCGAACTCGTCGGCCACCAGGATGAGGCTGCCCTTGGCCTGGCGCAGCTCCGCCAGCAGCTTAATCACGTTGATGGTCTGCGGCACTATGATGGGGTCGTTCTGCTTGGCCAGCTCGCTCAAGGATTGTCCTTCGTTGAGGGCAAACAGCAGGTCGCGCGCCTTGACCACCCCGATCACCTCGTCCAGATCGCCGTCACAGACCGGGAACAGGCTGTGGGGCTCCTGCTGCAGCAGGGCGCGGATCTCGTCGTTGGAGTCGTTGACGTCGATCCAGGCCATCTCGGAGCGCGGGGTCATGATGGTGCGAATGGAGCGTTCGGCCAGCGACAGCACCCCGGTCACCATGTAGCGCTCCTCCTCGCCAAAGCTCACCGGCTCGGCGGCGGGGGCGTCCAGATCGTCGTCCGGCCGGTCCTGATATGCCTTGCTGCCCATCAGCTTGAAGATGGCGGCGGTGGTGCGCTCGCGCAGGGGCTGCTTGGCCTCGTGGCGCTCGGCACTGCGCTGGGAGAGCTGGTTGAAGAATTCGATCAGCACCGAGAAGCCGATGGCGGCGTAGAGATAACCCTTCGGAATATGGAAGCCGAACCCTTCCGCCACCAGGCTGAAACCGATCATCAGCAGGAAGCTCAGACAGAGCACCACGACGGTGGGGTGGGCGTTGACGAAGCGGGTCAGCGGCTTGGAGGCGAATACCATCACCAGCATGGCGATGGTCACGGCCGCCATCATGACGCCCAGGTGTTCCACCATGCCGACGGCGGTGATGATGGAGTCCAGCGAGAAGATGGCATCCAGCACCAGGATCTGGGTGATCACCACGCCGAAGCTGGCGTAGACGCCGACCGGCCCGTCCTCGGGCGGCTTGGCTTCCAGCCGCTCATGCAGCTCGGAGGTGGCCTTGAACAGCAGGAACAGGCCGCCCCCCATCAGGATCAGGTCCCGGCCGGAGAAGGGGTGATCCCACAGGTGCAAAATGGGGGTGGTCAGGGTGACCAGCCAGGACATCACGCTCAAGAGCCCCAGGCGCATCAGCAGGGCCAGCGACAGGCCGATGACGCGGGCCCTGTCCCGCTGGGCGGGGGGCAGCTTTTTCACCAGGATGGCGATGAAGACCAGATTGTCGATCCCGAGCACGATTTCCAGGACGATCAGGGTAAACAGACCGATCCAGATGTGGGGATCCAGCAGCAATTCCATGTAGTGACCTCAATAAAAAACAGACAGAGCAGAGAGTAAGCACGGCGTACGATGGCCGCAGTGACAGCAAGGCAATGGCGTTATTCAGAGGCGCTGATTAAGCAGATAAAGATAGGCTTTGACGGGAAGAAACGAAGGGCAACTTCGGGGATTGTCCATGATGGGCAATAAAACCTCGGGTTAAAAGTGAGCCCTGATGATAACGGGAATCCCGTATTTGGCAAGAGGGGGCGGGCAGCGCAGGGGAAAGGGGTATTAACCGAGCGGGGCGACAGGAGCGGGCGGAGCTTGCCAGGCAAGCCCCGCCGTGCGGCTTACAGCCAGCGTTTCTCGCGGGTGAAGCAGACCGACAGCCAGGCGTCTCCCAGGGTATCGCCGAGGCGGGACCAGAGCTCCTGGCGCAGGGCATCCTGGCGCTCGACGGGCCACTCCTGACCTGGCGCCACCAGAATGTTGAGTTCGAGATCGAAGCGGCGGCCACTTTTCGCCAGATGGCTGTAGCACTCGATGCCATGGCGCAGGCGCAGGGCCTCGACTTCGCTGGCCACCAGCCGGGAGACATCCCCCTTGGGGGCGATCTTCAGCACTTCCCGCAGGTTGCGACCGAGCACCTTGATGGGAATGAGGGTGGCGCACAGGGCCAGCAGCGAGACCAGCACTGGATCTATGTAGCGGTTGTAGTGGCCGTAGCCGATGGCATCGAGGCCGATGGCGACCACGAAGCCGATGAGCAGGGTGGTGCTGAGCAGGGTGTCGACCAGCCACTCCTTGGAGTCCACCCGCACCAGCTCGGAGTTGACCCGCTCGGCCACGTCGGCCTCGACCCGGTAGATGATGCCGCAGAAGAAGGTGGAGACGACGGCATAGATGAGGGCGTGGCCGAGATCGATCTCCCGTCCGCCCGCCAGCAGGGTGGTGAGGCCGTTGTAGAGTGCCGCCAGGCAGAGCAGCAGAATGATGGTGCCGTTGATGACGTTGGCGATGGGTTCGAAGTGGGCGTAGCCGTATTGAAAGCGGGCGTCGGAGGGGCGGGTAACCAGGTAGGCGGTGATGAGCCCAAGCCCCGTCATGCCCATGCTGAACAGGGTGAAGATGCCGTCCAGCATGATGGCGTTGGAACCGACGAACAGGCCATAGCCGATCCCGAAAATGGCAAAGGTGATGCAACCAAACAGCGACAGGGTCAGCGCCTGTTTTTCGGTGCGAATAAGCGTACTGATAACATGGCTGTAATGAGCCATAAAAGTCCTCCTTTCAAATGGTGAAGATTGCGCGCGCAAGCGGTTTTCTAGCTGATATACTGCCCGCTCACATGTGAGCGGACTGGTTCGGGGGCCCGCGAAGAGGCTGGCCCGAACGGTCGTTGTCGCCGGAGTTCCGGCATCAAGCAAAGGAAGGGAACAAGGATTCATGATCCCGAGACTCGATTACCAGGACAGTTTGTCACCTACAACCCTGCAGTTTCTTGAGTTGCTGGCGCGATCAGCATTTCGTGGTGATATCGAAAAGTCTTATGCAAGCCGGTTGGCGATGGCGACGGATAACAGCGTCTATCAGGTAGTACCTCAGGCGGTTCTCTATCCGCGCAGTGCGGACGATATTGCGGTGATGCTCAAGCTGGCCCAGGGGCCCGAGTACGCAACCTTGAGTTTCTTCCCTCGCGGCGGCGGTACCGGCACCAATGGTCAATCCTTGGGCGGCGGCATTATCGTCGATCTCTCGCGCCATATGAACCAGATCATGGAAATTAATCTGGAAGAGGGCTGGGTGCGGGCCCAGGCCGGGGTGGTCAAAGATCAGCTCAACGCCTATTTGAAGCCCCACGGCTACTTCTTCTCGCCGGATCTCTCCACCTCCAACCGCGCCACCCTGGGGGGCATGGTCAACACCGACGCCTCGGGGCAGGGCTCCTTGGTGTACGGCAAGACCTCGGATCACGTGCTCGGCCTCAAAGCCGTGCTGGAAAACGGCGATCTCATGGCCACCGAGCCGGTGACCGGCCAGCGTCTGGCGGACAAGCTGGCGCTGGAGAGCCGGGAGGGGGAGATCTATCGCACCCTCTATCGCATCGGCCGCGAGCGGCGCGCCGACATCGAAGCCACCTTCCCCAAGCTCAACCGTTTTCTGACCGGTTACGATCTCAAGCACCTCTATCAACCCGATACCGACACCCTGGACGTCAGCCGGGTGCTGTGCGGCTCGGAAGGCTCTTTGGGCTTTATCACCGAGGCCAGGCTCAACATCACCCCCATCCCGTGCTACCGCACGCTCGTCAACGTCAAGTACGACAGCTTCCCGTCGGCCCTGCGCAATGCCCCCTTTATGGTAGAGGCCCAGGCGCTGTCGGTGGAGACGGTGGACTCCCGGGTGCTGGGACTGGCCCGCGCCGACATCATCTGGCATTCGGTCAAAGAGTTCATTCAGGAGGTGCCGGGCAAGGATCTGCAGGGGCTCAACATCGTCGAATTTGCCGACACCGACGAGAATGAGCACAAGGCCAAGGTGGCCGAGCTGTGCCGGCGCATCGATGGCCTGCTGGCCAAGGGGGAGGCGGGGATCATCGGCTATCAGGTGTGCAACCACCTGGCCAGCATCGAGACCATCTACGCCATGCGCAAGAAGTCGGTGGGGCTGCTCGGCAACGCCGAAGGGCGCAAGAAGCCGGTGGCCTTCACCGAAGACACCGCCGTGCCGCCGGAATCCTTGGCCGACTTCATCATGGAGTTTCGTGCCCTGCTCGATGCCCACGGCCTTGACTACGGCATGTTCGGCCACGTCGATGCCGGGGTGCTGCACGTGCGCCCGGCGCTGGACTTGTGCGACCCCGAGCAGGAGGTGCTGCTGCGGCGCATCTCCGATCAGGTGGTGGCACTCACCGCCAAATATGGCGGCCTGATGTGGGGCGAGCACGGCAAGGGCTTTCGCTCCGAATACAGCCCCGCCTTCTTCGGCGAGCTGTGGGAGGAGCTGCAACGGGTCAAGGGGGCGTTTGACCCCGCCAACCGCATCAACCCGGGCAAGATCTGCATGCCTTATGGCAGCGGCGCCGAGCTGGTGTCGGTGGATGGGCCCAAGCGCGGCAAGTTCGACCGCCAGATCCCGCTGGCGGTGCGCACCAGCTATACCCGGGCCCTCGATTGCAACGGCAATGGTCTCTGCTTCACCTTCGAGACCGACTCCCCCATGTGTCCCTCGGTCAAGATCAGCCGCGACCGTCGTCACTCTCCCAAGGGGCGGGCCGGCCTGATGCGCGAATGGCTGCGCCAGCTGGCACAGCAGGGCTTCGATCCGCTGAGTGAGGAGGTGGCGCTGCAAAGCGGTGGTCTGCGCTTCAAGCAGATCGTCGACAAGTTCCGCAATACGGTGGCCCGCGCCCGCGGCGAGTATGACTTCTCCCACGAGGTGATGGAGGCGATGGAGGGGTGTCTGGCCTGCAAAGCCTGCACCAGCCAGTGCCCCATCAAGGTGGATGTGCCCACCTTCCGTGCCCGCTTCATGCAGCTCTACCACAGCCGCTATCTGCGCGGCCCCAAGGATTACTTCGTCGGCACGGTGGAAAGCTACGCCCCCCTGCTGGCCAAGGCGCCGAAACTGGTCAACTTCTTCCTCGAGAAGGAGTGGGCCCAGAAGGCGACCGAGAAGAGCATCGGCATGGTGGACGTGCCGCTATTGAGCGTACCGACCCTGGCCGAGGAGCTGCGCGACCATCGCGCCCGCTATTTCGACCTGCCGGGCCTGGAGGCCATGAGCCCCGAGCAGCGTAAAAAAGTGGTGCTCATCGTGCAGGATCCCTTCACCAGCTACTACGACGCCCCCGTGGTGCGTGATCTGGTGAAGCTCGCCAGCAAGCTCGGCCTGCAGCCCTATCTGCTGCCGTTCAAGCCCAACGGCAAGCCCCAGCACGTGAAGGGTTTCCTGCGCGCCTTTGCCCGTACCGCTGCCAGCAGCGCCCAGTTCCTCAACAAGGTGGCGGCGCTCGGCATCCCCATGGTGGGGGTCGATCCCTCCCTGGTGCTCTGCTATCGGGACGAATACGTGAAGGCGCTCGGCCCCGCCCGCGGTGACTTCCAGGTGCTGCTGCCCCAGGAGTGGCTGCTCTCCCTGCCGGCAGAAGTGCTGCCGGTGCGGGAAGCGGACGCCAGCGCCGAGCCCTGGTATCTGTTCGCCCACTGCACCGAGAAGACTGCCAAGCCGTCAACTCACGGTGACTGGAGTTCCCTGTTCCGCCGCTTCGGTGCCACCCTGCAACCGGTGTCGGTGGGTTGCTGCGGCATGGCGGGCACTTATGGTCACGACGCCAAACAGGTGGAGAACTCCAAGGGGATCTATGGTCTGAGCTGGGCCGAGCCCCTTGCTCGCCTGCCGCAAGCTCGCTGTCTGGCCACCGGTTACTCGTGCCGCAGCCAGGTCAAGCGGATGGAGGGGGAGAAGCTCAAGCACCCGCTGCAGGCCCTGCTGGAACTGCTCTGATGCTGACCCTGCCCAAGCGGTTTCGGGTGCCGCAAGCCTATCGGCACCCGCACTTCCTGCTGCTGCCGGTCAATCCGACCCAGGCGGTGGTGGAGTTCGTCGCCATGCTGCGCGAGCGCGAGCAGCTTCATCAGCTGTTTCGCCCGGACGATGTGTGGCCCTCCGCCAATTTCAGCCTGAGCCAGCACGAGGCCGATCTGGAGTGGCAGCACTCCGAGTTCCTGGCCAAGCGCTCCTTTGCCTATGGCCTCTGGAGCCCGGCGCGGGAGCCCGAGTTCTGGGGCGGGGTTTACCTCTATCCCTCGGTGTTGCCGGAGGTGGCGGTGGAGCTCTTCTTCTGGAAGGTAGCCGAGGCGCCGCTCACCGATGCCGAACTGGAGGCCGAACTGCGCGCCTGGCTCGGCAAGGTATGGCAGTGGCCCGCGCCGCGCCTGCCGGGGCGGGACCAGCCCTGGGCCGAGTGGCCAGGGGTGACCTATCCCTGGTGAGGATCAACCTCGATGCAAGATGCCCCGGCGTGGGCATCTTTTTTTTTGCTCCTTTTTCGCCGACACTGCTGGTTTGCCGCTACGGCGCAGTGATAACCCGTTGATCACGCAAGGAGTCCGCTCACCATGAGTCAAGAAAACAGTCCCATCTGGCGCAAGCCCATGAGCCTTGAAGGGCTCAACGCCAGCTCCCGCAACACCCTGATGGCCCACCTCGACATCGTCTATACCGCCTTTGGTCCCGACTGGCTGGAGGCCACCATGCCGGTGGATCACCGCACCCATCAGCCACTCGGCATGCTGCACGGCGGCGCCTCCGTGGTGCTGGCGGAGACGCTGGGTTCCTTGGCGGCCAACATGGCGGTCGGGCCTGACAGTTATTGTGTGGGGCTGGAGGTCAATGCCAACCACCTGAGGGCCAAGCGGGAAGGGGTGGTGACGGGGCGCTGCGCGCCGCTGCATCTGGGGGCAACGACTCAGGTGTGGCAGATAGAAATTCGCGATGAACGTGGTCGTTTATTGTGCACCAGCCGGTTGACCATGGCGGTGCTCAAACACAAGCGGGACAAGGACTCTGGCGAAGCGTGATCTGCAATAACGCACCATGAGTGAAAAATAAGCAAGCCATAGTCGCAAGATCCCTCTATAATTGCCAACGTCTTGAGAGGCTTATCACATTTTTCAAGACAGCAGAACAAAGTGGCGCTATAATCGCCGCCTTTTTGCTATTCCGCGGTGTTAGCCGCCTGCCTTAATCTGGAAGAATCTATGTCTGATACCGAACAACTGCCCCTTTTTAGTGAGCTTGGACTGGCCGCGCCTGTACTGAAAGCGCTGCAGGACGTGGGCTATGAGCGCCCGTCCCCCATCCAGGCCGCAGCAATTCCCCACCTGATGGCGGGCCACGATCTGCTGGGGCAGGCGCAAACCGGTACAGGGAAGACCGCTGCTTTTGCCTTGCCTCTGTTGTCTCGTCTGGAAGCTGGTAACCGCAACACCCAGATCCTGGTGCTGGCACCGACTCGTGAACTGGCTCTGCAGGTGGCTGAAGCGTGCCAACGCTATGCCCACCACATGCCTGATTTCCACGTGCTGCCCATCTATGGCGGCGCCTCCTACGAAACCCAGACCCGCGCTCTGCGCCGCGGTGCTCAGGTTGTCGTGGGTACCCCGGGCCGTGTGATGGACCTGATCCGTCGCAAGAACCTGGACCTCTCTGGCCTGAAAGCCCTGGTGCTGGACGAAGCGGACGAGATGCTGCGCATGGGCTTCATCGACGACGTGGACTGGATCATGGAACAGTGCCCGGCCGGTCGTCAGGTTGCCCTGTTCTCCGCCACCATGCCGGAGCAGATCCGTCGTGTAGCCCAGAAGCACCTGAAGCAGCCCAAAGAGATCAAGATCGCCTCCAAAACTGCGACCGCTACCACTATCCGCCAGCGTTACTGGCAGGTGACCGGTCTGCACAAGCTGGACGCCATGACCCGTCTGCTGGAAGTCGAACCCTACGAAGCCCTGCTGGTGTTCGTACGCACCAAGAACGCCGCCGAAGAACTGGCTGGCAAGTTGGCCGCCCGTGGTCACGCCTGTGAAGCGCTGCACGGTGACATCCCGCAGAAGCTGCGTGAGCGTACCGTTGACAAGCTGCGTCAGGGCCAGCTGGACATCCTGATCGCCACCGACGTGGTCGCCCGTGGTCTGGACGTTGAGCGCATCACCCACGTGGTGAACTACGACATCCCCTACGACACCGAATCCTACGTTCACCGTATCGGCCGTACCGGTCGTGCCGGTCGCAAGGGCGAAGCCATCCTGTTCGTGGCACCGCGCGAGCGTCGCATGCTGCGCGCCATCGAGCACGCAACCCGTCAGGCCATCGAGCCGATGAAGATGCCGAGCACCGAGGACATCAACCAGCACCGTCTGGCCAAGTTCAAGGAGCGCATCCGCGAAACCATGATGGGCGAAGAGCTCGAGATCTACGTGAACCTGGTGAACGAGCTGATCGAAGAAGACTCTGCCGATCCGCTGGAGCTGGCTGCCGCACTGGCCAAGCTGGTACAGGGCGACCAACCGCTGCTGCTGGATGACTCCATTCCGGATCCGGTGTTCAACGCCGGCAACGATCGCGGTGGTTTCGAGCGTCGTGACTTCAACGACCGTGGTGGCCGTGATTTCGCCGACCGTGGCGATCGCCCGGCTCGTCGCATGCCGTCCCTGGAGCCGCGTCCGCTCAAAGACAACCCGGACGTGGAGATGGAGCGCTACCGTGTCGACGTGGGTGCCCATCACGGTGTCAAGCCGGGCCAGATCGTGGGTGCCATCGCCAACGAAGCGAACATCGAGAGCCGCTTCATCGGCAACATCGACATCGCCGATGACTTCTCCACCGTCGATCTGCCCAAGGGCATGAGCGCCGACGTGCTGGAAGTGATCAAGAAGGCCCGTGTCTGCCAGCGTCCGCTGCAGATCAGCCGCTACACCGAAGTGCCGGCCGGCAGCAACACTGCTCCCCGTCCGCCCCGTGGTGATCGTCCGTTCCGTGGCGACCGTCCTTTCAACAAGGATCGCCGTCCGCAGGGCGATCGTCCCTTCAACAAGGATCGCCGTGAAGGCGGTTTCGACAAGGGTCGCAAATTCGGTGGCAAGCGCCGCGACAGCTAAACCCTGACTGCTAGCTAAAAAGGCCGCTCATCGAGCGGCCTTTTTGTTGCCCGTCGTTCACCAGGAGGCGCCGCATGGGGGGATGTGGACGGGTAAGTTTATGGCGCACCCTTGATATCGCCGATGGGTTGGCCTGACATCGTCCTGGCTGTGTGAAATGGGATGGGGCTGAAAGGAAGAGGCGGGCAAGTGCAGGTATGGCCGATGGCTGGTGCAAGCTGCGTCAGCATAAAAGGAAAAGGGGCCGTAGCAAGAGCAGGCTGAGAGGGGCGCCCGGGCTGACTTGTCCGGACCTATGCCATCGCGGTGAAGGCAGCAAAAAGGCGACCCTGGGGTCGCCTTTTATGTTTATGCATCTTGAGGGGCTTAGAGCACCATGGCGGCAATCCAGCCGAAGATGATAAGCGGGATGTTGTAGTGGATGAAGGTGGGCACCACGCTGTCCCAGATATGGTCGTGCTGGCCGTCGGCGTTGAGACCCGAGGTGGGGCCCAGGGTCGAGTCGGAGGCGGGAGAGCCCGCATCCCCCAGGGCGCCGGCGGTGCCGACCAAAGAGATGGTGGCCAGGGGAGAGAAGCCGAGGTGCAGGCACAGCGGCACATAGATGGTGGCGATGATGGGCACGGTGGAGAAGGAGGAGCCGATCCCCATGGTGATAAGCAGGCCCACCAGCAGCATCAGGAAGGCGGCCAGCCCCTTATGGCCCGCCATCATGCCGGAGACGGCCTGTACCAGGCTCTCCACCCCGTGGGTCTCTTTCATCACGGCGGCGAAGCCGGCGGCGGAGATCATGATGAAGCCGATGAGGGACATCATGCGCACCCCCTGAGTGAAGGCATCCTGGCTCTCGCGGAACTTGATGACGCCGCCACAGGTGAAAATGACGAAGCCGGCCAGCGCTCCCAGCACGATGCTGTTGGTCATCAGCTGCAGCCCCAGCGCCACGGCGATGGCCAGCAGGGCGACCCAGATGTGGTTGAGATTGAGATCGACCGTCTCCGGCTCGGCGGCCAGGATCTTCTCCAGATCATACTGGCGAGGCTTGCGGTAGCTGAAGAAGACGGCGATCAGCAGGCCGACGAACATGCCCAGCACCGGGATGGCCATGGCCAGCGGCAGCTGGCTGTGCTCGACCGGCACGCCGTTGTCGATCAGGTTCTTGGCCAGGATGTTGTTGAGAAAGATGCCGCCAAAGCCCACCGGCAGCAGCATATAGGTCGCGGTCAGGCCAAAGGTGATGACGCAGGCCACCTGACGGCGGTCGATCTGCATCTGGGCCATGACGTGCAACAGCGGCGGGATCAGGATGGGAATGAAGGCGATATGGACGGGGATCAGGTTCTGGGAGGAGATGGAGACCCCCAGTACCGAGCTGAGCAGCAGGGTCTTGACCCAGAGGATGCGGGAGCTGCTGGCATCCTTGCCGAGTTGGCTGATCACCTTGCGCGCCAGCAGATCCGTGATGCCGGAACGGGAGATGGCGACTGCGAAGGCCCCCAGCATGGCGTAGGAGAGGGCGATCTCGGCGCCGCCACCCAGGCCACCGCTGAAGGTGCTGAGGGTCTGCTCGAGGGAGAGACCGCCGATCAGGCCGCCGACGATGGCGCCGATGGCGAGAGAGACCACCACATTGATCCGCAGCAGGCTGAGCACCAGCATCAGCGCCACCGCGATAACAACAGGATTCATTTGCTTTCCTTATAGTTTGTGTTGCTGTCTGTCGTGTGAAAGGCAGTTAGTTTGCGAAAAATGTGACAAATGTCGAGTAAAAAATCAGGTGAATGGCCTATCTACAGCATTCCCGGCGGTTCAAACCAGGTAATGAGTCGGGAGAGGTAAAAAACGGTGCTGGATGGACCTTTTCTCGACATCCTGGTCAAACCAGATGGCGCAAGAAAAGAGGCTGCCGTGGCAGCCTCTTGGGAAGGGGGCGTCGTTACTCGCTGGCGTCGTCGGCCACCTCGTCCGGGTGGGCCGGGGGCCAGCCACCCAGGCTCTTCCAGCGGTTGACGATATGACAGAACAGCTCGGTGGTGCGCTCGGTGTCGTAGAGGGCGGAGTGCGCCTCTTTATTGTCAAACGGAATGCGCGCGCTCTGGCACGCCTTGGCCAGCACCGTCTGGCCGAGCGCCAGGCCGGAGAGGGCGGCGGTGTCGAAGGTGGCAAACGGATGGAATGGATTGCGCTTGAGGCCGGCCCGCTCGGCGGCGGCCATGACGAAGCCGTGATCGAAGGTGGCGTTGTGGGCCACTATGATGGCGCGGCCGCAATCCTGCTCCTTCATCCCCTTGCGGATGCCCTTGAAGATTTCGGTCAGCGCCTCTTTCTCGCTGACGGCGCCGCGCAGCGGATTGAAGGGGTCGATGCCGGTGAACTCCAGCGCCGCTTTTTCCAGATTGGCCCCTTCAAACGGCTCGACATGAAAATGGAAGATCTGGTCGGGCACGAGCCAGCCTTGCTCGTCCATCTTGAGGGTATAGGCGGCGATTTCCAGCAAGGCGTCGGTTCTGGCATTGAACCCGGCGGTTTCAACATCGATGACGACGGGGTAAAAGCCACGAAAACGGCCCTTGAGGGTGTGAACAGCGTCGGTCATGGTATCTCGGTCGGCGTGAAATGAGGCGGCATTATGGCAAAAAAGCCGGCCTTTGTCCCTCATCGGCCGCCATTGGCACGCTGGCCGATTCTATTATCGATACGCGGGCTTATAATTGACCACTTCAACAATGGAATGGGGAGCAACGATGAAGAAGCTGGGATTGGCGCACAAGATGTTGCTGGTGGTCTGCCTGCCACTGCTGGCCTTGCTGTTCTTCTCCGGCCGATACGTCTATGAGCGTTATCGGGTCGAGCAGGAGATGAGTCAGGCCCAAGCTGCACTGGCGGTGGTGCGGGAAGCAGCGCAGCTGGCCCACGAGCTGCAAAAGGAGCGCGGCATGTCGGCCGGCTTCCTGGGGTCCGGTGGCAACAAGTTCCGCGATGCCCTGCCGGCGCAGCGCAAGCAGGTCGATACCCTGCTGCAGCGCTTTCGTGAGGATCCCGCCCTGCTGGCGCTCAAAGAGGTGCAGCAGGAGCTGGCCGGGCTCACCGCCATGCGCGAGCGGGTCAGTGCGCTGGGAGTCGAGGTGGCGGAGCAGGTCAGCTTCTATACCCGGATGATCACCCAGTTGCTGGCGGTGGTGGATCAGATCAGCATCAATAGCCGGGATGCCACCATAGCGCTGCAGACCAATGCCTATGCCGCCTTCTTGCAGAGCAAGGAGCGGATGGGGCTGGAGCGGGCAACCTTGAGCAACGTGTTCGGCCGCGACAGCTTCACACCGGTGCTGTTGCAGCAGTTCATCTCCCTGTTGGCGGCCCAGAATACCTATCTCGAGCGTTTCCAGGCGGTGGCGAGCCCCTCCCAGCGTCAGCTGCTGGCCGACAGCCTGGCCTCGCCGGTGGTGAGCAAGGTGGCCGCCATGGAGAAGCTGGCGCTGGACAAGGCGGCCAGCGGCGGCTTCGGGGTGGATGCAGAGGCCTGGTTTGCCTTGAGCACCGACAAGATCAGCCTGCTCAAGGAGAGCGAAGATCGCCTCTATCAGCAGCTGTCCGAGCGGGTTGACCTGATGCGGGCGAAGAGCGCCAGTGACTTCTGGTGGGCCGCCACCGGAGTCCTGCTGTGCGTGCTGCTCACCAGTTTCGTCTGCTGGCGGGTGGTGCGGGATCTGCACCTGGGCTTCATGGCCCTGCACCATACCTTCAAGCGACTGGTGCAGGAGAACGATCTGACGGTGCGGGTCAACTGGCGATCCGGTGATGAACTGGGTGCGCTGTCGCGGGATCTGAACCATTTCCTCGAACATCTGGAGGGACTGATGCTGGCGGTGCGCCGCTCTTGCGAGGTGCTGGCCCGCAGCGCCGCCGCCTCGGCCAACGTCATTGCCGAAGTCAACGCCGGGGTGGCCAAGGGGTTTGGCCAGGTAGATCTGGTGGCAACGGCCGCCACCGAGATGGCCTCGACGGTGGCCGAGATCGCGCGCAACGCGACCCAGACCTCGCTGGCGACCCAGCAGGCCATCGGCCGGGCCCGGCAGGGTGACAAAGAGGTGGATCAGACCATCGATGCCATCCAGCAGGTCGCGGGTACCTTGAGTGATACCCAGCAGCTGGTGGACAGCCTGCATCAGGACACCGAATCGGTAGGCGAGGCCCTCAACCTCATCAAGCAGATCTCGGATCGCACCAACCTGCTGGCCCTCAACGCCGCCATCGAGGCGGCCCGCGCCGGCGAATCCGGCCGCGGTTTTGCAGTGGTGGCGGAAGAGGTGCGGGCGCTGGCGTCGCGCACCCAGCAGGCAGCCGACGACATAGAGCGGATGCTGGTGCGGCTGCGGCAGGGGGCCAATCAGGCGGTCACCGCCATGCACCTGGGGACCGAGCAGGCGGGGCTGAGCGTGACCGAGGCCAAGCGGGCGGGCAGCGAGCTGACCGACATCGTCAACGAGGTGCGCAAGGTGAGCGACATGACCTCCCAGGTGGCTACCGCTACCGAGGAGCAGCGCTATGTCACCGACGATATCCAGCACAACGTGATGACCATTCGCGAGGTGTACGAGGCGCATCGCCAGCACTCGGAAACCCTGCAGCAAAACAGCGCCGAGCTGGATCAGCTGGCGCGGGAGCTGGCGGGGCGTATCGCCCGCTTCAAATTGATGGACGCCGCCTCGACCCACTGATCGGTTTGCCCTAAAGCTTGTCCTGCCCCTGCCGATATCTAACCTGAGATCGTGTGGAGGGCAGGCAGTTGAACGCTTGGATGTTGGGGTTGGTCAGCATATCCGTGAGTATGCAGTTACAGGCGGGAGTCACCGAATTCGGTGCCGGCCTGGATCAATCCGTCTGGCGCTTGACCTCCGACACCCAGGTGGAGTGCCGGCTCGAGCACCCCATCCCCAACTGGGGTACGGGGGCATTCGTCAGCCGCGCCGGTCGCAAGATCAATCTGGATTTCGAGCTCAAGGGGCTGCGCCAGCAGGCCCAGACCCAGACGGTCAGCCTGGGCATCATGCCGCCGGTCTGGCGCCCCGGCATCGCCGGGCGGGAAGTGAGCCAGCTGCGCTTTTACCAGCAGTTTGACGGGCTGGTGGAGGGGCAGACCGCCTGGACCATGCTGGACGAGCTGGAAGGGGGGCGCATGCCGACCTTCCAGTACCGCGACTGGTATCGGCAGAATCGACCGGTGCGGGTCTCGCTCTCCTCGGTCAACTTCCGGGTCAAATATCAGGCCTTCGTGGATTGCCTCAATGGCCTGCTGCCCTACAGTTTCAACGACATCGCCTTCAGCGTGCTCACCTATGACAAGAACAGTGACGAGCTGTCGCTGGCTTCCAAGCGGCGGCTGGCGATGATCGGCGAGTATGTGAAGGTGGACAAGAGCATCGACGTGGTGGTGATCGATGCCTACAGCGACAGCTATGGCGGCCGTTGGCCGAACCAGAAGCTCTCCGAGAAACGGGCCGATGCCATCAAGAAGGTGTTTGTGGATCTGGGCATCGAACCCGGCAAGATCTCGGTGGAGGGGCACGGCGAGAAGCAGCACGTCGCTTCCAACGAAACCGAAGATGGTCGTGCCAAGAACCGGCGGGTGGTGATCAACATGGGCCGCAACGGCGCCATCTGAGGAAAACGAATCCATAAAAAAGAGCGCCTTGGCGCTCTTTTGGTTTTTCTGGGGATCGGGCTGGTTTAGACGCTGTCGCCGAGGCCGCTGCCGGCATCCTTCTTGGCGATCAGCTCAATCTTGTAACCGTCCGGGTCTTCCACGAAGGCGATGACGGTGGTGCCGCCCTTGACCGGGCCCGGCTCGCGGGTGATCTTGGCACCGGCGGCGCGCAGCGCCTCGCAGGTGGCGTAGATGTCGTCCGCTTCCAGCGCGATGTGACCGTAGGCCGAGCCCAGCTCGTACTCGCTGACACCCCAGTTGTAGGTGAGTTCGATCACCGCTTCATCTTTCTCGTCACCGTAGCCGACGAAGGCCAGGGTGTACTTGTATTCGCTGTTCTCGCTCTTGCGCAGCAGTTTCATCCCCAGCACTCGGGTATAGAAGTCGATGGAGCGTTGCAGATCGCCGACGCGCAACATGGTATGCAGGATTCTCATTGCTCAATTCTCCGGGTAGTGGTTCTTGTGGTATGGGTGCCGCCCAGGGGAGCGGATACCGGCGCTTGGCTCAAGCCGGTGCTCGCCAGAAGCGGCGCCATGGCTGCGCCGCTTGCGAGCCGGCAGCCGTGTTCAGCTCTCCGGGTAGACCTTTTCCTTGTACTCGCACAAGTCCTCGATGATACAGGAACCGCAGCGCGGTTTGCGAGCCAGACAGGTGTAGCGCCCGTGCAGGATCAGCCAGTGGTGCACGTCCAGCTTGAACTCGGCAGGGACCACCTTGAGCAGCTTCTCTTCCACCTGATCGACGTTCTTGCCCACCGCAAAGCCGGTGCGGTTGGAGACCCGGAAGATATGGGTATCGACGGCGATGGTGGGCCAGCCGAAGGCGGTGTTGAGCACCACGTTGGCGGTCTTGCGGCCGACCCCGGGCAGGGCCTCGAGGGCTTCGCGGTTCTCCGGCACTTCACCGCCGTGGCGCTCCAGCAGGATGGCGCAGGTCTTGATGACGTTCTCGGCCTTGGTGTTGAACAGGCCAATGGTCTTGATGTACTCCTTGACCCCGTCTACCCCCAGTTCCAGCATGGCCTGGGGGGTGTTGGCCACCGGGTAGAGCTTGTCGGTGGCCTTGTTGACGCTGACATCGGTGGCCTGTGCCGACAGCAGCACGGCGATCAGCAGCTCGAACGGCGTCTTGAAGTTGAGCTCGGTGGTGGGGTGGGGGTTGTCGTCCCGCAGTCGCTCCAGTATCTGCCTACGTTTCTGATTGTTCATGGCTCTCTCTTGGCTCAGAGCTGGGTCGCGCGGGCACCCGCGGCCGGCACGCTGCAGTGGGCCTTCTCGGCGCTCTGCTTGCGACCCATCCAGTCGTTGATGGCGTTCTTGCCGGCGATCATCAGGCCGAGACCGATGAAGCCGCCAGGGGGCAGGATTGCCAGCAGCAGGCTGGCATCGGCGTGGAACAGCTCGATGCGCAGTGACTTGGCCCACTCTCCCAGCAGCAGGTCGGCACCGTCGAACAGGGTGCCCATGCCGATGATCTCGCGCAGCCCACCCAGCACCAGCAGCACCAGGGTAAAGCCGAGCCCCATCATGAAGCCGTCGAGGGCCGCCAGCAGCGGCGGGTTCTTGGAGGCATAGGCCTCGGCCCGGCCGATGATGACGCAGTTGGTGACGATGAGGGCGATGAAGATGCCAAGCGCCTGATAGAGGCCGTAGGTGTAGGCGTTCATCAGCAACTGCACGCTGGTCACCAGCGCCGCGATGATCATCACGTAGACCGGGATGCGGATATCCTTGGGCACCAGGTTGCGCACCAGCGAGATGGCGAGGTTGGAGCTGACCAGCACCGCCATGGTGGCAAGGCCGAGCCCCAGCGCATTGGTGAAGGTGGAGGAGACCGCCAGGGTGGGGCAGAGGCCCAGCACCTGCACCAGCGAGGAGTTGTTCTTCCACAGCCCCTGCAGCATCAGCTCCTTGAGTTCTTCGCGGCGGCCATTGCTCTCGCTGAGCGGGCTCTGCCCGTCAATCACATCGACTTGTTCCATAGCTTGTGCTCCGGCGTTAGGGGGTGGCGTCACAGGCGGGGGCGTCGCGCAGCAACTCTGGGTGCTCCTGTTGCAGCAGCAACAGGTTCTTCACCGCCTTGACCACGGCCCGGGGGGTGATGGTGGCGCCGGTGAAGGCATCGAACTCGCCGCCGTCTTTCTTTACGGCCCAGCTGGCCTCGTTGTCGTGGCTGAGAAACTTGCCGACGAAGCTGTTGATCCAGTCCGACTTCTTCAGCTCGATCTTGTCGCCAAGGCCGGGGGTTTCCTTGTGGGCCAACACCCGTACCGCGCTCACGGCGCCTTTGGCATCGGTGCCCACGATGAGGCGAATGGCCCCACTGTAGCCGTCGGGGGCGACGGTTTCCAGCGCATAGCCGGTGATTTCACCCTGCTTGGTCGCGGTGTAGAGCGGCATGGCTTGATCGCTGCCCAGATAGCGTCTGCTCTGCACCAGCTTGCAGCTGGCGACCAGATCGTTGTCATAGCTCCCCTCCGGCAGCAGGGCGGAGAGGGTGCGCAGTTTCTCCAGTTGTTGCTGATGGGCGATCCGCCCCTGAGTCAGCTCGTTGGTCAGCACCACCACGGCGGTGCAGGCGAGGGCAAACAGGGCTAGAGTGACGCCGTTTTTGCGCATGCTCTTTAACATTGCATCATTCCTGAGGGTGAGGTGTGCGCGAGGATCATTTGCGACGGGCTCCGTAGACTTTCGGGCGGGTCAGGCTGTCGATCAGCGGTACGCACAGGTTGGCCAGCAGCACGGCAAAGGCGAAGGCATCCGGATAGCCGCCAAAGCGGCGGATGACATAGACCAGCACGCCGATGAGCACGCCATAGACCAGGCGGCCGCGCGGGGTGGTACTGGCACTCACCGGATCGGTGGCGATGAAGAAGGCCCCCAGCATGGTGGCGCCGCTGAACAGGTGGAACATGGGAGTGGCGGTGGCATCCGGGGTCATCAGATAACCCAGGGTGGCCGCCAGTAGCAAGGAGCCGAGGATGGCCCCCGGAATGCGCCAGTTGATCACCTTCTGCTGCAGCAGGAACAGGCCGCCCAGCAGGTAGCCGAGGTTGACCCAGCTCCAGCCGATGCCGCCCCAGCCTTCGAATACGGTGTGGGTCATCACCTCGCCGGCGGTGAGGCCCTGAGTCAGCCCGGTTTTCAGGGTGTCGAGCGGCGTGGCCATGGTCAGCCCATCCACCCCCTGCTTGAGCTGCGCCATGCTGTAACCGTCGAGGCTGAAGCCGGTGAAGATCACCGAGGCCGCATCGCCAAAGCCGATGTCATAGGCGGCGATGCTGGAGGGTGGCAGCCAGCTGGTCATCTGCACCGGGAAGGAGACCAGCAGCAGCACATAGGCCACCATGGCGGGGTTGAACAGGTTTTGACCCAGCCCGCCATAGAGGTGCTTGGCGATGATGATGGCAAACGCCGTGCCCAGCACCAGCATCCACCAGGGCAGCAGCGGCGGCAGGGAGAGACCGATCAGCACGGCGGTCAGGGCCGCGCTGCCATCCAGCAGGGCCGGTTTGACGGGGCGTCCGCGCAAGCGCAGCACCAGTGCCTCCGAGCCCAGTGCCGTGACCAGCGCCAGCAGGATCTGGATCAGGGTGCCCCAGCCAAAGAACCAGCTCTGCGCCAGAAAACCGGGCAGGCAGGCCAGGATCACCAGCAACATCAGGGTTTGGGTCTGTTTGCGGTTGTGGGCAAACGGCGCACTCGCGATATTGAACATGGATCAGTGGCTCTTGTCGGTCGATGGAGAAGGAGAGGCCTGGGCTGCTGCCTCGGCCGCCAGTTTGCGGGCCTTGGCACGGGCCACGGCGGCGGCAATGGCCGCTTTCTTGGGATCCGCATCGGCGGCTGGCTGTAACGCATCGGCAGCCGGTGCCTCCACGGTGGTCACCTCGGGCTTGGCAGTGGCCTCCTCGTCATGCACCTCTGCGGGCTTGGCAACGGCCTCCTCACCTGGCTCCTGAGCGGCCTTCTTGGCCTTGGCACGGGCGATGGCTGCTGCGATGGCCGCTTTCTTGGGGTCGACCTCGGCGGCAGAGTCAGGCTGCGGCGCTGCGGCAGGGGCTGCCACGGCGGCCTCTTCACCTTCGGTCACGGCTGCGTCCCCTTGCGCCTGAGCGGCCTTCTTGGCCTTGGCGCGGGCGATGGCAGCAGCGATGGCCGCCTTCTTGGGATCCGCGTTGGCGGCTGAGTCAGGCTGCGGCGCTGCGGCAGGAGTTGCCACGGCGGCCTCTTCACCTTCGGTGGCTGCGTCCCCTTGCGCCTGAGCGGCCTTCTTGGCCTTGGCACGGGCAATGGCAGCAGCGATAGCCGCCTTCTTGGGATCCGTGTCGGCGGCGGTGTCAGACTGCGGCGCGCCTACAGGGCTATCCGCAGCCGCTTCATCACCTTGCGTGCTGGCAGCTTTTTTGGCTTTGGCACGGGCAATGGCAGCAGCGATGGCCGCCTTCTTGGGATCCGTGTCGGCAACGGGGTCAGACTGAGACGCAGCAGCAGGGCTATCCACAGCCGCTGCTTCGCCTGGCTCCTGAGCCGCTTTTTTGGCCTTGGCACGTGCCAGCGCCGCCGCAATGGCCGCTTTCTTGGCATCCTGCCCGTCCGCTGCCGGTGCATCGGGTTGGGCCGAGCCGGGCTCGCTGGCGGCCGCCTTGGCGGCGCGGCGGGCGATGGCTTCCTGCTTGCGCGCCTCGCGGGCGGCAATCATGGCGCTGTTGTCCGGCGCGAGTTCGCTGGCACCGACCGGCGCAGCGTCCTGCTTGGCCTTGATACGGGCCAGTGCCGCGGCCACAGGATCTTCTCCACCGGCCGCCGTCATGGCCTGGCGACGCTGGGCGGCAGCCTCGGCATGACGAGCTTCGCGGGCGGCTTTTTCCCGCTCGAAGCGGGCCTGCTTGGCCTCGAAGCGCTGCTTGGCGCGCTCGGCCTTTTCGGCTTCGGCACGCGCCTCGCGGATGTCATCCTTGGCAATCTTGTAGTACTGCACCAGCGGGATCTCGCTCGGGCAGACCCAGGCACAGGCGCCGCACTCGATGCAGTCGAACAGGTTGAGCCCCTCGGCCTTGTCGTACTCCTTGGCCCGGCTGTACCAGTAGAGCTCTTGCGGCAGCAGGTTGGCCGGACAGGCGTCGGCACAGGCACTGCAGCGAATGCAGGCCTGCTCCGGACCGGGCGGCGGCAGCTCGGCCCGGGTGGGGGAGAGCAGGCAGTTGGTGGCCTTGACTACCGGCACCATGGCATGGGGCAGGGTGAAGCCCATCATGGGGCCGCCCATGATCACCCGCTGATCCGCCTCGGGCTGCAGCTCGAAACGCTGCAGCAGCCAGCGCACCGGGGTGCCCAGCAGCACCCAGGCGTTGCCCGGTTTCTTGAAGGCGTCGCCGGTGAGGGTGACGATGCGGGAGATGAGCGGCTCGCCGTCGATGATGGCGCGCTTGATGGCAAACACGGTGGCCACGTTGAGCACCATGATGCCCATGTCCACGGCGCGGCCTCCCTTGGGAACCTGGCGGCCGGTGAGCAGCTCGATGGTCTGCTTGGCGCCGCCCGAGGGGTACTTGGTGGGCACCGTCTTGACCAGTACGTCTTCGTCTGTGGCATGACGGGTCAGCTCACCGATGGCGGCCGGCTTGTTGTCTTCCACCCCGATCAGGGTCAGCTTGGGCTTGAGCAGGTGCTTGAGCACCCGGATGCCGTCCATGATCTCGTCGGCATACTCCTGCATCAGCCGGTCATCGGTGGTGATGTAGGGTTCGCACTCCAGCCCGTTGACGATCAGGATCTCGGTCAGCTGACCGCGGCCATCAAGCTTGCTGTGGGTCGGGAACACGGCGCCGCCGAGGCCCGCGATACCGGCCTGCTGGATGCGCTCGAGCAGCTCGCCCCGCTCCAGATTCCAGTAGTCGCTGCGGCCCTGACGCTCGCCCCAGGCATCTTCGCCATCCGGGGTGAGGGTGATGCAGAGATCGTCGAGACCGGAGGGGTGGGCCACCGTGTGGTGACCGATGGCGGTGATGGTGCCGGAGGTGGAGGCGTGCACCGGCACGAAACGCCCCTTGTCATGGCGAGTGAGCGGCTGGCCTTTCTTGACCTTGTCGCCGACCCGTACCAGCAGGTCGCCGGCCGGGCCCGCGTGCTGGCGCACCGGGATGATGAGCTGGGGCGGCAGACCCGCGTCCACCACCGGGGTGAGACTGGACTGGTCTTTGTTCTCGGGAGGGTGAATGCCGCCGTGAAAATCCCACAGAGTGCCGGCTTTGATGCGTTCGAGTAAGGACTGCATGGTTACTTATTCCACTATCTTGACCGGAATGGCGACGTTGGCCAGATCCCACTTCCAGTTGTCGACCGTGGTCGGCACCGGGATCATTTCGATACAGTCGGTCGGGCAGGGATCGACACAGAGATCGCAGCCGGTGCACTCGTCGGCAATGACGGTGTGCATCGCCTTGGTGGCGCCGACGATGGCATCGACCGGACAGGCCTGGATGCACTTGGTGCAGCCGATGCATTGATCTTCATGAATGAAGGCGACTTTCTTGATGGGGGCGGCGGCCTCGGCGCCGCCCAGCGGCTGGGGTTCGACCCCCATCAGGTCGGCAATCTTGCGCATGGTGGCATCGCCACCTGGCACGCACTTGTTGATCTGGTCGCCATTGGCCAGCGCCTCGGCGTAAGGCTTGCAGCCCGGGTAGCCGCACTGGCCGCACTGGGTTTGCGGCAGCAGGGCGTCGAGCTGATCGACGATGGGATCGGCTTCCACATGAAATTTGACGGCGGCAAAGCCCAGGATGATGCCGAAGGCCAGAGCCAGCAGCGCCAACACCAGAACGGCAAAGAGTATGTGAGTCATAGCGCTATATCTTGATGAGGCCGGTAAAGCCCATAAAGGCCAGCGACATCAGGCCGGCGGTGATCATGGCGATGGAGACGCCGCGAAACGGGGTCGGGACGTCGGCGGCCACCAGACGTTCGCGCATGGCGGCAAACAGGATCAGCACCAGCGAGAAACCGGTGGCGGCGCCGAAGCCGTAGATGATGCTCTGGATGAAATTGTGGTGCTCGTTGATGCTGAGCAGGGCCACCCCCAGCACGGCGCAGTTGGTGGTGATGAGCGGCAGGAAGATGCCCAGCAGACGATAGAGGGTGGGGCTGCTTTTGCGGATAACCATCTCGGTAAATTGAACCACGACGGCGATCACAAGAATGAAGGCGAGCGTACGCAGGTAGGCGATGTTCAGCGGGATCAGGATATAGTGTTCCATCAGGTAGGAACAGGCGCTGGCCAGGGTCATCACGAAGGTGGTCGCCAGCCCCATGCCGATGGCGGTTTCCAGCTTGCCGGAGACGCCCATGAAGGGGCACAGGCCGAGGAATTTCACCAGCACGAAGTTGTTAATCAGCACAGTGCCGACCAATAAAAGCAGGTACTCAGTCATTGCAGGTTGGTTATCCGGTGTGAAGGCGGCGGTATTATCTGATTTTAGGTGCCTTTTAACAACCGCAAGGCCGCATGGTTATTATTCAAATGGCCAATTTCATGGAGGAAACGTGCGCCCTTTACCCATTTTTACCCTGACCCTGGCGATGCTGCTCTGGTCCAGCTCCTTCATCGCGCTCAAGCACGTGCTGGGGGTCTGGGGCTTCGGTCAGGTGCTGTTCATGCGCATGAGCGTGGCGGCGCTCTGCTGGCTGTGCTGCTACCGCTATCTCGGCAATTTCCGCTATCAGAAAGGGGACTGGCGCTGGCTGGCATTGATGGGGGCGCTGGAGCCCTGTCTCTATTTCCTGCTGGAGGTCAACGCCCTGCGCTACACCAGTGCCGGTCAGGCCGGCATGGTCTGTGCCCTGTTGCCGCTCATCGTGGCACTGGTGGCCTTCGTGCTGATCCGCGAGCGGGTGAGCCGGCGCCAGTTGCTCGGCTTTGCGATCGCCATCTTTGGCATCGCGCTGCTCGGCTTTGGCAGCGGGGTGGATGAATTTGCCCCCAATGCCCTGCTTGGCAACAGCCTGGAGATGGCGGCCATGTTCTGCGCCGCCACCTACTCGGTGGTGTTCAAGAAGCTCTGCAGCCGCTACAGCGTGTTGACCCTGACTGCGTTGCAGGCCTTCGTCGGCACCCTCTTCTTCGCCCCCTTTGCCTTTGGCGAACCCTGGCCGACGGCCTGGGTCTGGCAGGACATGGCGGTCATCGTCTTTCTCGGCGCCTGCGTGACCCTGGGGGCCTACCTGCTTTACAACTGGTCGGTGACCCAGGTGAAGGTAACGCTGGCGGCGGCCTACGTCAATCTCATCCCGGTGTTCACCCTGCTGCTGGCCTATCTGCTGCTGGGAGAGACCCTCAACGCCTTGCAATGGGTGGCCTGTGGCGCCGTGCTGCTGGGGATCGCGGTGGGACAGCTGCCGGCCAGGCGTGTGCGAATGCCGGCGGCCACCACAGGCCCGTGACGGCCACAAATTGACTACAGTCAGGGCAGGTAGCAGCGAGGAACGGGATCATGAGTGACATGAGGTTACTGGCACAGGCGCGACTGCTGCTTGGCCACCATCCCTTCACCCTGGCCGATGCGCGGGCACTGGAGGCGCTGGAAGAGGAAGCGGTGGGCGAGGAGGGGATCTGCATCGCCGAGCTGTGGGAGTGTGCCCTGCAGCAGGCTGACGAGGAGGCCAGGCACTATCTGTCGGGGCGGGATTGACGCTTTGACTGGAAGATAAAAAACACGGGGCCTGGCCCCGTGTGTTGTGATGGCGAGGCCCTTAGATGGAGAGGCCCTTGACGGTGTCCGACACCGAGTTGGCGTCCTCGATGATCTCCTGAATGACGCCGGCGATGATATCGGCCTGGGCCTGGCTCGCCATCGCCTTGTCCGATACTACCGAGACGGTCTGGGTGATCCTCGAGGTGATGTCAGAGTTGAGCCGGATGACGGAGACTATCTCGCCGGTAGAGGTGGAGGTTCTCGCCGCCAGCTGGCGCACTTCATCGGCCACCACCGCAAACCCGCGGCCCTGCTCGCCGGCGCGGGCCGCCTCGATGGCGGCGTTGAGCGCCAGCAGGTTGGTCTGATCCGCGATGCTGCTGATGGTCGAGATGATGGACTCTATGCTTCTGGATTGCTGGTTGAGGTTCTCTATCTGCCGGCTGACTTCACTGACCGAGCTGTTGATGTGGGCCGAGGTTTCCAGCACCTTGTCGATCACCTCCCGTCCCCTGGCGGCGCTCAGCACTGTCTCTCCGGCGATGGCGCAGGCCTTCTGGGCAGCCTCGCGCACCGAGATGGACTTTTCCACCCGCTCGCTGATGTTGCTCGCCAGCTTGATGATTTTGATCACCTTGCCCTCATGGTTGAAGATGGGGTTGTAGGTGGCCTCCAGCCAGATCTTCTCGCCGTGGCGACCACGGCGCATGAAGAGCCCCGACTGGATGGAGCCCGTTCCCAGATCCCGCCAGAAGTTGGGATTCTGCTGATAGAAGGCCTCGTCACAGAACATGCGGTGGGGCTGGCCCACCACCTCGTCCAGCCGGTAGCCGAAGCAGTGCAGGAAATTCTGGTTGGCGGTGATGACGGTGCCATCGGGCTGGAAGTCGATGACGGCCAGGGATTTGTCCAGTGCCGCCAGCAGCGCCTGGGTGCGCTCCAGGGTGGATTGCTGTTCGGTGACGTTGGAGGCCACCTTGGCCACCTTGATCACCTTGCCATCGAGGAGGATCGGGAAGTAGCTGGCTTCGAGCCAGACCGCCTTGCCCGATTTGGTCTGCCGGATGAAACGGCCGTTGCGTGACTCCCCTCTGCGCAGATCCTGCCACAGCTGTTCATATTCGCGGGTTTTCACGTCCTCGGGAAAGCAGAGGGCGCTGTGGTGCTTGCCGATCACCTCCTCCCGGGCATAGCCCACGATGGCGAGAAAACGATCGTTGACGAAGGTGACCACCCCCTCCGGGGTGAACTCGATATAGGGAACCTGTGACTGGATGGCCTGCTCAAAGGCGCCAAGTTCTGCGATCTGTGCCGCTTGTTCACTCTGTTCACTTTTACCCGTGCGATTCCAAAACATGGCGGAGCTCCTTGTTAAGACCCTGGTGAGGCCTTTCATGACAATACCCGACCGGCTGAATACTAGTACAGGTTGTTTTGTCGTCGCCTCAGCCATCAGGGTTAATTGTTTGTTTTGTCATTATCGATCTTGTCATGTCGGCAAGCCGTGCAGAGGGGCGGGGAGGCCGGTCCCGCTCCGGCAGGCTGACGGCAGGCCCCTTGGACGGCATTTGCCCCACGCTTTGCTCATTTTCCCTGCGATTCAACACATCAGAGCACCTTATCGCGGCAAGATGAGGTATCTTATGCCCCGATTTCATCCATTAAACGGATCCGAGACCCCATATGATCATCAAACCCAAGGTTCGCGGCTTTATCTGCACCACCACTCACCCGGTCGGTTGTGAAGCCAATGTTCGTCGCCAGATCGCTTATACAAAGGCCAAGGGCACCATCGAGAATGGTCCCAAGAAGGTGCTGGTGATCGGCGCTTCCACCGGTTATGGCCTGGCTTCCCGCATTGCCGCCGCCTTTGGCTCCGGCGCCGCCACCCTCGGTGTCTTCTTCGAAAAAGCCGGCAGTGAGACCAAGACTGCCACCGCCGGCTGGTACAACTCCGCTGCCTTCGACAAGGCCGCCAAAGAGGCGGGCCTCTACGCCAAGAGCATCAACGGCGATGCCTTCTCCAATGAATGCCGCGCCAAGGTGATCGAGCTCATCAAGCAGGATCTGGGTCAGATTGATCTGGTGGTCTACTCCCTGGCCTCGCCGGTGCGCAAACTGCCGGATACCGGCGAAGTGGTGCGCTCTGCTCTGAAACCCATCGGTGAGGTCTACACCACCACCGCCATCGATACCAACAAGGATCAGATCATCACCGCCACCGTCGAGCCGGCGAATGAGGAAGAGATCCAGAACACCATCACCGTCATGGGCGGTCAGGATTGGGAGCTGTGGATGGCGGCCCTGCGCGATGCAGGCGTGCTGGCCGACGGCGCCAAGTCCGTGGCCTACTCCTACATCGGCACCGACCTGACCTGGCCAATCTACTGGCACGGTACTCTGGGCCGCGCCAAGGAAGATCTGGACCGCGCCGCCGCCGCCATCCGTGGCGATCTGGCTGCCAAGGGCGGCACCGCCCACGTGGCCGTGCTCAAATCCGTGGTGACCCAGGCCTCCTCCGCCATTCCGGTGATGCCGCTCTACATCTCTATGGCCTTCAAGATCATGAAGGAGAAGGGCATTCACGAAGGCTGCATGGAGCAGGTGGACCGCATGATGCGCACCCGTCTCTACGCTGCCGACATGGCGCTGGACGATCAGGCTCGCATCCGCATGGATGACTGGGAGCTGCGTGAAGACGTGCAGCAGACCTGCCGCGACCTGTGGCCGTCCATCACCAGCGAGAACCTCTCCGAACTGACCGACTACACCGGTTACAAGCAGGAGTTCCTGCGCCTGTTCGGTTTCGGGCTGGACGAGGTCGATTACGATGCGGATGTGAATCCGGACGTAAAATTCGATGTGGTCGAGCTCTGAGTCTGACCCAAGTGAAAACAGGGCCCCGCGGGGCCCTGTTTTTTTGGCAAAAATCCCGCTAAGTTGCGGAATTTTATTATCCGCGATCACCTTTTTCCCATATCAAACCCGCTAGTCTGGCGGTGATCGGATCACATGACGGCATTGCCGAGGTACGGAAGCTATGACCACTCCACATGAAGCGCCCAAAAAGCGCCAACTCCCCACTGTCTATACCCTGCTTTTCATCATCATCGCCCTGATGGCGGCCCTGACCTGGGTGCTGCCGGCGGGCAAATACAACTACGTGACGGCCAAGACCCAGCAGCCGATTGCGGCGGCGGCTGTGGCCGACTACAGCGGCGACGAGCGGCTGTTGCCGGTGCCCGGCAGCTACACCGAGCTCCCCTCCCAACCGCAGGGGGTATTCGATGTGCTCAAGGCCCCCATCCAGGGCTTTCACAAGGCGGCCGACGTGGCGCTGTTCGTGCTCATCATCGGCGGTTTCCTGGCGGTGACCATGCAGAGCGGGGCACTGGATGCCGGGGTGGGGGCCATCGTGCGCGGTTTTGCCGGGCGCGAGCGGCTGCTGATCCCTGTGCTGATCGCCCTGTTTGCCCTCGGCGGCTCCACCTTCGGCATGGCGGAGGAGACGGTGGCCTTCTGGGCACTGATCGTGCCGGTGATGATGGCGGCGGGCTTCGATCGCATGGTGGCGGCAGGGATCATCCTGCTCGGCTCCGGGGTCGGGGTGCTCGCCTCTACCGTCAACCCGTTTGCCACTGGCATCGCCTCCGGTTTTGCCGGCATCCCCATCGGTGAGGGGATTGGCCTTAGGGTTGTGCAGTGGCTGCTGCTGGTGATCTTCGCCTCCTGGTTCGTGATGCGCTACGCCAAGCAGGTGCAGCAGGACAAGTCCCGCTCCGTGCTGGCCGACATCGCCTATGACGACGAGTTCTCCCAGATGAAGAGCGGCAACCTTGCCTTCAGCGGCAAGCAGAAGCTCACCATGCTGGTCTTCTTCGGCACCTTCCTGCTGATGATCTATGCGGTGGTGCCCTGGTCGGATCTGGGCATCGACCTGTTGCCTACCCTGGGCTGGTGGTTCGACGAGCTCTCCACCCTGTTTTTCAGCGCCTCCATCCTGATCGCGCTGATCAACCGGATGCCGGAGTCCAACTACGTAGCGACCTTCCTCAACGGGGCGCGGGACCTCATCGGGGTGGCGCTGGTGGTGGCGGTGGCACGCGGCATCTATGTGGTGATGGAGCATGGCGTCATCATCGACACCATACTGCACTGGGCCGAGGGGCTGGTGAGCGGGCTGTCGTCGTCGGTGTTCATCCTGATGGCCTATCTGGTGCACATCATCCTGAGCTTCTTCATCCCCTCCACCTCGGGGCTGGCGACCGTCTCCATGCCGCTGATGGGGCCGCTGGCAGACTTCTCCGGGATCTCGCGGGATCTGGTGATCACCGCCTATCAGTCCGCCTCCGGCTGGATCAACCTGTTCGCCCCCACCGCCGCCCATCTGGTGGCCGGTCTGGCGCTGGCCAAGATCCCCTACGATCGCTTCGTGCGTTGGGTGCTGCCCTTCATCATCGGGGTAGCCCTCATCACCATGGCGGTGCTGGTGGCCGGTGCCCTGCTGCACGGCTGATGGCGCGGCTAGAAAATGACAGACAACAAAAAGGCTCCCGCGGGAGCCTTTTTCATGAGCCTTGCTTACTGCTTGTAGCCCTTGAGGAAGCGGGCGAGGCGGCCGATGGCCTCTTCCAGCTCCTCTTCCCGGGGCAGGAACACCAGCCGGAAGTGATCCGGCGCCGGCCAGTTGAAGCCGGTGCCCTGCACCAGCAGCAATTTTTCCTGCTGCAGCAGATCGAACACCATCTTCTGGTCGTCGCGGATGTCGTACACCTTGGGGTCGAGGCGCGGGAACATGTAGAGCGCCCCCTTGGGCTTGACGCAGGAGACGCCAGGAATGTCGTTGAGCAGCTCCCACGCCTTGTCGCGCTGGCGGCGCAGGCGGCCGCCCGGCAGGATCAGCTCGTTGATGCTCTGGTAGCCACCCAGGGCGGTCTGGATGGCGTGCTGCATCGGCACGTTGGCGCACAGCCGCATGGAGGCCAGCATCTCCAGCCCCTCGATGTAGCCCTTGGCACGGCCCTTGGGACCGGTGATGACCATCCAGCCCTGACGGAAGCCGCAGGCGCGGTAGGCCTTGGAGAGGCCGTTGAAGGTCACCACCATCACATCGTCGCACAGGGTGCAGACGCTGGTGTGGGAGATGTCGTCGTAAAGGATCTTGTCGTAGATCTCGTCGGCGAAGATGATGAGGTTGTGCTGGCGGGCGATCTCGATCACCTCCAGCAGAAACTCGCTGCCGTAGACGGCGCCGGTCGGGTTGTTGGGGTTGATCAGCACCAGGCCGCGGGTACGCGGGGTGATGCGGGCGCGGATGTCGTCGAGGTCCGGATACCAGTCGGCCCCTTCGTCGCAGCGATAGTGCACCGCATGGCCGCCGGAGAGGGTCACTGCCGCCGTCCACAGCGGATAGTCGGGGGAGGGCACCAGCATCTCGTCGCCGTTGTTGAGCAGCGCCTGCATCGCCATCACGATGAGCTCGCTGGCGCCGTTGCCGATGTAGATGTCGTCGATGTCGACCTTGCGCATCCCTTTCTGCTGGTAGTACTGCATCACCGCCTTGCGGGCCGAGAACAGCCCCTTGGAGTCGCAGTAGCCCTGGCTGAGCGGCATGTTGAGGATCACATCCTTGATGATCTCTTCCGGTGCATCGAAACCGAACGGGGCCGGGTTGCCGATGTTGAGCTTGATGATGCGGTGGCCTTCGTCTTCGAGACGGCGAGCTTCTTTATGCACCGGGCCGCGGATGTCATAGCAGACATCGTCGAGCTTGTGCGACTTGTCGATAGTGAACATGGTGACTGTGATTCCTTCCCCTGGGGGCGCGTTGGCGAAAAAGGCGTTTTTTAGTATCAAATTTCTTTTCCCCTATTCTTCACAGAATTGAATGCTAGAACAATCCTCTTTTTAGTAGAATTCCCTGATTTTTAGCCCTGAAACAGGGTTGCCAAAACGTTAAATTCAGCACGATCGTTTGTGCTAACCGAGTTTCACCAGTGAAAGATGAGGGGCTGATTAACAAAGCTACCCGACTGTGTTGAAATATTCACTCTCGCTGGCACGATTGGCTTGCGTGAAAAATGTCATTATTTTTGTCGGCGCCGGCCCAAAAAGCAGAGCATGTGGTCTGCGCGCCATGCTGGCGCCGCCCGGCGTCGATATCGAAGGAGTTCCCATGCAAGCCCCTGCAGTTGGTCGCTACCGCCATTTCAAAGGTGGGTATTATCAGGTGTTGACCCTGGCCCTGCACACCGAAACCGGGGAGCAGCTGGTGATCTACCAGAGCGAGCAGGATGGCGCCGTCTATGCCCGCCCGGTGGCCATGTTCATGGAGTGGATCGAGCATCAGGGAGACGTGGTGAGCCGTTTCACCCCGGTTGCCGGCTAAGGCTGACCATTGACCATGAAAAAAGGCGCCTGATGGCGCCTTTTTCACAACGTGAGCTTACTGGTAGAGACCCAGGTTCTCTTTGGCATAGGCTTCGAAATCGGTGCAGCCACCGATGTGCTGCTCGTCCAGGAAGATTTGCGGCACGGTATTGACCGGCTTGCCGGCGCTCTTGGCCAGATCTTCCTTGGTGATGCCTTCGGCGTGGATGTCCACGTAGCGGAATTTGAAATCGTCACGCTGCTCAACCAGCTGCTCGGCGATCTGCTTGGCACGGACACAATAGGGGCAACCGGGACGACCAAAAATCACTGCAAACATGTTCTCTCTCCATTCATATGAGGCTGGGGACAGGATAGCCCCGCCTCGTGACTAGTCAAAGTGGAAATTGTCGATACGGCCGTTCGCCATCTTCGATAAGGCGGCGCCTCGCCGGCCGTCATCGTCAATCCCCTTGCGGCAGCTCAACCCTGATCGGCGATCTGGATCGGCTGCTGCTGATAGATGCTCTCCAGCACTCCCTTCTCGAACACGGTCCAGGGCCAGGCGGCCTTGCTGGCGCGGTAGCGCTCGTGGGTCGCCGGATCCTGCGACAGGCCGCGCTGGAACATGACGAAGGCCTTGCGCTGGCCGCCGGCGGTGTCGATGAAGCCCACCAGGTTGGAGGTGCCGGTGATGGTGCCGGTCTTGGCATGCACCTTGTTCTTCATCATGGGGGCGGTGACGCTGCGTCGCCACGCCAGGGTGCCATCCACCTGGGAGCTTGGCAGCAGCTTGATGAGGCCAAGCTCGGCATCATTTTTCTGGATGAAGTTCAGCACCGACAGCATCTGGCGGGCGCTGATTAGGTTGTGGGCAGAGAGGCCCGAGCCGTCGGCCAGGGTGGCGTTGCCCAGATCGATGCCGTTCTTGGTCAGGATGGCGCGCACCGCCATGGTGCCGCTGCGATAGCTGCCCGGCTTGTTGTAGTAGTGACGACCGACGGTCTTGAGGAAGGTATCGGCGTAGAGGTTGTCCGATTTCTTCAGCATCTTGGCCAGCATCACCGGCAATGAGACCGAGTAGTGGGTGCCCAGCGTCTCGGCATTGTCCGGGGACTGGTGGGTCACCCGCAGCAGGCCGTCATGCTTGATACCGGCTCTGTCCATGGCCCAGCGGATGTTGTCCCAGCCCCAGGCCTCCACGTCGTGGATGGCGAAGCGCAGCCCCTGGGGCTCCTTGTTCGGGGTGATGCAGCCCTTGAGCTCGTAGAAGTTGCCCTTGGCCATGTCCACTTCCAGTGCGCAGAACTGGCGCGCCATGTCGCCATAGCTCATCACCTCCACGTTGTCGGCACCGATGCCGATGGGCACGCCGGTGGCCACGTTGCCGGTGGCCGGTTTGCCGATCTGGGTGGCGGTGATGGTGCCGTAGGCGCAGTTCTTGTCGATGATCACCGACGAGACCGGGGCGGCGAAACAGAGGGTCTGATCCCCCCACGACCAGCCGTTGCCGCGCTCATAGCCGTTGTAGGCGCCGGTGTTGACGTAGACGTTGCCCTTGATGCGGTTCACGCCGAGCTGCTTGAACAGGGCCAGCAGGTCCATCCGTGACAGGGTGGGATCGCCGACGAAGTTGATCCAGATGTCGCCATTGATGGCATCACCCTGTTTGGCGCCGGGCTGGGCCTGGACGTCGGTGGCAAAGCGGAAATCGGCACCGAGCTCGAGACGGGCCGCCAGCGCGGTGAGTACCTTCATGGTGGAGGCGGGGGCGATCATCTGATCCGCATGGCGGGCAAATTCAACCCCGTTGTTGCCCTGCACTATGATGGCGTACTGGCCCCCCTGGGGCGGGGTGAGCGGGGCGGCCTGGGCCGCCAGGGAAAAGAGAGCACAAAAACCAATCAACAGCCGCTGCATAACATCCTCTAAACGTGACGAAGGGGCCCGGCAGTGGCGCCGGCCCTGACAATTCAACCTGGTTTCACCCGCCGATGCGGGATCGACCGTGGCAAAGCAATTCATACGATTTATGCCGGTCGCCACTGGCCATCACGCCATCGAGTTGGCGGTGCGATAGCGACCCTCATAATCAAAAATCTTCTCTTTTATCTGCCAGAACCGCCCCGCTTTGCGGGCGATGACGAAATCGGGGTGGCGAAACTGGCTTTGTGCCGCCAGCACGCTCGCCAGGGTGGCAAATTCGGGTTCCAGACCCGGAGCGGGCCAATGATGACGCACAAAGACCTGTTGAAACAAGCGCCGTGCGCCCTGGGAGTGAAATCCGAAGTACTCATTGAGGGTGAGACCATCCTCATCGTGATAGACCACCTCCAGCCGCTCCCCCTGTTTGCCACGCCCGGCATTCAGCGTCAAACCGGCGCAGCGAATGACCATGCAGTCCTTGAGATTGAGCGCCTCTTTGAGCTTGTCGTCAGGGTCCACCAGCAGCTGATCGCAGCTCTGGCAGCGGCGGGCGGCGATGTCGTTTTCGCTGCCGCAAGCGGGGCAGATCTTGGCGCGAAAACGGTAGTCGCACTCCTCGCGATGGCCCTCGTCATCTTCAAACAGCCCCTGACAGCGGCGGCCGTAGTGCTCGATCACCTTGCCATCCTCGTCGGTCTTGCCCCAGAAGGTGTTGGCAAAGCCGCAGGCAGGGCAGGGCACCTGCACCGGCTCGGTGCCGGCGTGGGGCCTGGGTTCCCCCACTTCGGGGGCGAACAGGTTGAAGTTGTTGCCCGCGTAGTCGAGCACCAGACAGTCCGTCTTGCCAGGCGAGAGGCGCAGGCCGCGACCCACGATCTGCTGGTAGAGCGACACCGATTCTGTGGGTCTGAGCATCACGATGAGATCCACGTGGGGGGCGTCGAAGCCGGTGGTGAGCACCGCCACGTTGACCAGAAACTTGAGCTCGCGCGCCTTGAAGGCGTTGATGAGGGCGTCGCGCTCCGGCCCCGGCGTCTCGCCGGTGATGAGGGCGGCCTGCTGGCCTCTGGTGCCCAGCAGGCAGTGAATTTCGCGGGCATGCTCGACGGTGGCGGCGAAGATCATCACCCCCTGCCGATCGGCCGCATACTCCAGCACCTGGCTCAGGATATGGGGGGTGACCCGCTGCTGACGCTTGAGCTCACCGTTGAGATCCGCTTCGCTGAACAGGCCATTCTCCCGCGCCACCAGCTTGCTGAAGTCGTAGTGGACGATGGGGGCATCTACCATGCGCGGCGGCGTCAGATAGCCGTTTTTCACCATGAAGCGCAGCGGCAGCTCGAATACGCAGTCGCCGAACAGCCGCTCGCCGTGGCTTTTGACCATGCCGTGGTAGTGGCGCCGGTAGATCCAGCCCAGCCCGAGCCGATAGGGGGTGGCGGTGAGGCCGAGGATCTTGAGGGCCGGATTGGCGGTCTTGAGATGGTCGATCACCTGATGGTATTGGCTGTCGTCATCGAGCGAGACTCGGTGGCACTCGTCAATGATGAGCAGCGAAAACGCCCCGTCGAAGGCAGCCAGATTGCGTGCCACCGACTGCACCGAGCCAAACACCACCTGGGCGCTCGCCTCCTTTCGGGCGAGGCCGGCGGCGAAGATATCGGCCTTGAGCCCCCACGCCTCGTACTTGGCGTGGTTCTGCTCCACCAGCTCCTTGACGTGGGCCAGCACCAGCACCCGGCCGCGCGCCTTGCGGGCCAGCTCGGCGATCACCAGACTCTTGCCGGCCCCGGTGGGCAGCACCACCACGGCGGGATCCGGGTGCTGACGAAAGTGGCTGATCACGGCGTTGACGGCGTCGGTCTGATAGGGTCTGAGAACGAACATGCAGGCTTGGGTATGTCGATGTGGGGTGGTGCAGGGTGGCGCCATTATAGGGATCTTGGCGCCAAAAAACAGCGGGCCGGCATGGTGCCGGCCCGCTGGCGATGACGTCTTCGCTTAGTGGAAGGGGAAGACGTAGTTCATCCAGCTGGCCATGCGCAGCAGCACCTTGCGCATCACCGAGACATGGTGGAAGTGCTTGGTGTAGATGGCAGCCTGGCCGCTGGCCCCGGCGATCACCTGATACTTGGGCCATTCGGGGTCGGTGATGGAGATGAGCACCGGCAGGCGGCCCGGCTGAACGGCACTGGCCTGATCCAGCAGGCCGGCGTTGGCCTGCACGTTACCGGCGGCGATGGCCGGGATCACGGCGGTCACCTGGCCCTGGAAGATCTTGCCGGGGATGCCGTCGATCACCACCTCGGCCTCATCGCCCACCGCCAGGCGCTGCATGCTGTTCTGCCAGAACCAGCCCACATAGGCGGTTTCATCCTTGTGAATGAAGGTCATCACCGGGCGATACATGAAGGGGGTGGCTATCATGCCGGGGCGCAGGGCCAGCTGCACCACGTGGCCGTCGCTCGGGGCATAGACCACGGTCTGTTCAACCTGATACCTGGCCTCGTCGAGCTGGGCCTGCAGATCTTCCAGCGTTGCCTGTTGCTGCTCGATCTGGGCCACGATGTCATCCACGTTGGCCTGGGTGACGTCGAGGTCGCGCTGCTTGCCGACGCCGCGACGCATCAGGTCGCTGGCGCGATCCCGATCGAGCTTGGCGGAGCGCAGCCTGGCCTCGATGGACTTGAGGTGGTTGCGGTTGGATTCAACCCGCGCCGTCAGGCTGTCCGCCCTCAGCTGGAAGGGGGCGGCATCCAGGCGAAACAGCACGTCGCCCTTCTTCACCGGCTGGTTGGCCTGTACCGGCACCTCGATGACCCGGCCCTTGACCAGCGGCACGATCGGGGTGGAGACATAGTAGTTGCGCGCCATCTCGGAGTAGGGGTGGTTGTAGTTCATCAGCATGATCAGGGTGCCGATGAGCAGCACGCCACCCAGCGCGGCGGTGGGCACGGTCCACTTGTTGAGCGGGATACGGAAGATTTTGAAGATGGCCACGCAGACGGCCGTGTAGGTCAGGATCAGTAGCAGGTCCATGATTTATCCCTGTTGCTCGGTCTGTTCGATGGTATTGAGGCGGGCCTTGAGGTCGGCCAGCTCCTGTTTGAGCTGCTGGATATCATCTTCATCCTGCTGCAGCCGCTGGTTGAAGCCCCAGCCCCGCTCGGGACGATAGAGGGTGGCCCAGATCCAGAGGAAGGGCCACAGCACATGCAGAGTGAACAGACTGACCCAGCCGGCCACGTGAATGGCGTCCTGATGGGGGTGTTGACGATGTTTGGCTATTTCATAGGGAATGTCGTGAATGACGATGACCCCATAAAAAATGACCAAACCCACAAAAAAAAGCAGACCAAGAGCAAAATAATCGAGTGCCATTTACGCCTCCGCTGGCTTGACGCACCGCATTGTCATTGGGATCAGGGCTCTGCAAGGCAGTCAGCCACCTGATTTCCCTCCTGTCGGGCCCGAAATCTTAAGTTGTTTTGTTGTACTGAAGCTTAAGTAGTTTCCAAGTCGTCAAAACAGACGCTGATATTGTTGGGGGCAAGTCCGTAAAGTCGTATCCATGACAAGGACTTACGCTGGGAGTATGGCATTGCTGAAGGGAAATGTTCAGCAAAAAAAGGAGCCCTGACGGCTCCTTTTTTGACATGGTTGGCGTGGATCAACTTTCGCTGGGCTTGTTGATCAGCGCGGGCCTGAATTTCACCAGGAAGGCCACCGTGACGATCAGGGTGCTGGCCAGTCCAATTGTGGTGGAGATGCCCATTTCCAGCCCGAACCCGATGGGGGCGTTGGCCAGGTAGGTGAACACCACGGCGGTCATGAACATGGCAGGAATGGTGCAGACCCAGTGCAGCTTGCCCTCTTTGGCGAGGTAGGCCGCCGCCGCCCACAGCATCATCACCGCGGTGGTCTGGTTGGCCCAGCCGAAGTAGCGCCAGATCACCCCGAATTCGGCCTTGGAGATGATGAAGCCGAGGATGAACATGGGAATGGCGATCAGCAGTCGCTTGGCCATGGGCTTCTGGGTCAGTTTCAGGAAGTCCGCGACGATGAGGCGGGCACTGCGAAACGCGGTGTCGCCGGAGGTGATGGGCAGGATCACCACGCCGAGGATGGCCAGGATGCCGCCGACGGTACCGAGCAGGCTGGTGGAGACCTCGTGCACCACGGCAGAGGGGCCGCCGCTGGCCAGGGTGGCGTTGAGCGCCTCGGTGCTGTCATAGAAGGAGAGACCCAGGGTGCACCAGATGAGGGCGATGATCCCTTCACCAATCATGGCGCCGTAGAAGATGAAGCGGCCGGAGCTCTCGTTTTGCATGCAGCGCGCCATCAGCGGTGACTGGGTGGCGTGGAAGCCCGACACGGCGCCGCAGGCGATGGTGATGAAGAGCAGCGGCCAGAGCGGCAGCTCGGTCGGGTGCAGGTTGGAGAAATCCATCCCGGTGTTGTAGAAGCCTTTGCCGGAGACGATGAGGCCGATGATGAGGCCGACCGACATGAACACCAGCAGGGCGCCGAAGATGGGGTAGAAACGGCCGATGATCTTGTCGATGGGGACTATGGTCGCCAGGATGTAGTAGGCGAAGATGGCCGCAATCCAGTAGACCAGGTCGGTGGAGGTGAGGTTGGCCAAGAGGCCTGCCGGGCTCAGCACGAACACCACGCCCACCAGCATCAACAGCACCACGGCGAACAGGTTCATGAAGTGCTTGGCGGTGGTGCCGAGGTGTTCACCGACCACGGTCGGCACCGAGGCGCCCTTGGCGCGTACCGACAGCATGCCGGAGAAGTAGTCGTGCACCGCACCGGCGAAGATGCAGCCGAACACGATCCAGAGCATGGCGACCGGACCGTAGAGGGCGCCCAGGATGGGGCCGAAAATGGGGCCGACGCCGGCGATGTTGAGCAGCTGAACCAGATAGACCTTCTTGTCCGACATGGGGACATAGTCCACCCCGTCCGCCATGGTGATGGCGGGGGTTTTCAGCTCCGGCTTGGGGCCGAATATCCGTTCGATGAATTTGCCGTATACGAAATAGCCGGCCACAAGTAAGCCGACACAGAGGAAGAACCAGATCATTGCTACGCTCCTGCTTTGTTATTGTTGGGTGTGCGCGGCCAGTGTAGGGGCTTGCTCTGTTGACGGCAGGTAAAACGACATGAGCGGTCATATGGCGGACCGAGCGGTCGGCGCTCGTGATCCGGCTCACATCGTGGGGCTTACTCCAGCCCCAGCATCTCCTTCAACTCCTTCAGGTAACGGCGGCTGACCGGCACCTGGGCGCCGTTCGGTGTCACTATCTCCGCCAGCTGGTTTTCCAGCAGCCGGATCTCGAAGATGGCGGCCGGGGCCACCAGATACTGGCGGTGGCAGCGCAGCAGCGGGGTCTTCTCCTCCAACGATTTGAGGGTGAGCTGGGTATGAAACAGCTCACCCTGGCTCGCCACGTGCACCCCGCCGAGATCGGAGAAGGCGTACTCCACCTGTTCGATGGGCAGCAGCCGTACCCGGTTGTGCAGGTAGCCAGGGATGTGGCGAATGGCGGGGGCGAGCGCCGTCATGGGGCGGGGGCTGAGATCTTGCCTCAGCCGCGCCAGCGTCTTGGCGAGGCGCGCCGGCTCCACCGGTTTGAGCAGGTAGTCGAAGGCGTTCTCCTCGAACGCCTGGATGGCGTACTCGTCAAAGGCGGTGACAAAGACGATGCGGGGCAGGGGATCGAGCATGGCCACCAGCTCCATGCCGCTGAGCTTGGGCATCTGGATGTCGAGAAACACCACGTCGGGTTTGAGCCGCTGAATAAGCGGCAGCGCCTCGATGGCATTGGCGGCCGCTCCCAGCAGTTCGATATCGGGCTCGGCGGCCAGGTGCTGCATCAGCTCCTCGCGGGCGTAAAGCTCGTCATCGACGATGAGGGTGCGGATCATGGGGTTCTCCTGCGTGGCTGGGGTGGTGGGTGAAGATGAAGTGGGACGGCGGCTGGATCATGGCAGCTCCCTTGGCAGGGTGACGGAGACCCGGGTCCAGCAGTCGGGCTCGCAACTGACGCTCAGGCCATAGCGGTTGCCGAAGGCGCTCTTGAGACGCCGGTCCACCAGGGTCATGCCGAGCCCGTCACCGGCCGGTTTCTCCTGCCAAGTGCCGGCATTGTCCTCCACGTGGATGGTGACCCGCTCTGCCGTCTGCTCGGTGTAGAGGCGAATGTGTCCCTGCTCCAGCAGAGTGGAGATGCCGTGCTTGATGGCGTTCTCGATGAGGGGCTGCAGGGTGAAGCTCGGCAGCTTGAGGCCAGCGAGGGCGGGCGGGATCTCGTTTTGCACCGTCAGCCTGTCGCCAAAGCGGGCCAGCTCGATCTCCAGATAGGACTGGCAGTGCTCCTGCTCCTCCTGCAGGGTGGCCAGGCCGCTCTGGCGCTTGAGGTTCTTGCGAAAGAACAGGGAGAGGTGCAGCAGCAGCTGGCGCGCCCGCTCGGGCTCGCGCCGGGTGATGGCGCTGATGGTGTTGAGGGTGTTGAACAGAAAGTGGGGATTGATCTGGGCCTGCACCAGCTTGAGCTCGGATTGCACCAGCAGTCGCTGCTGCTGCTCCAGCCGGCCGGTCAGCAACTGTTGGGAGAGCAGGTTGGCAATCCCTTCCCCCAGGGTGTGGTTGATCTTGAGAAACAGCCGCTTCTTGGGCTCATAGAGCTTGATGGTGCCGATCACCCCCTCGTCGCCGTGCAGCGGGATCACCAGCACCGAGCCGAGCTGGCACTGGGGCGAGATGCTGCAGCGGTAGGGCTGGCTGTTGCCGTCGGCAAACAGCACCTTGTTGCGGGCGATGGCCTGCATGGTGATGGCCGAGGTGATGGGGGTACCTGGTTGGTGGTGATCCTCGCCGATGCCGATGAAGGCGAGGATCTTGTCGGTATCCGTGATGGCGACGGCGCCGACCCCGGTCTCCTCCTGGATGATGCGGGCAATCTTGTGGCTGGCCTCTGGGGTGAAGCCCTGGCTCATGATGCCGACGGTGCGGTTGGCGATATTGAGCGCCTTGGCGGAGAAGACCCGGGAGAACTTCTCGTACATCTGCTGCTGATCGCGGATCATGCTGATGAAAAGCGCGGCGCCACAGGAGTTGGCCAGGATCATGGGGGTGGCGATGGTACGCACCAGCAGCAGGGATTTATCGAATGGCGTGGCCACCAGCAGGATGATCACCATCTGCATGATCTCGGCGTAGAGGGTGGTGAAGAAGGCGATACGCGGCTCGAACAAGGCGTCCATCTTGCCCGCCCGCATCAGCCGCCAGTGCACCAGCCCGCCCAGCAGTCCCTCGCAGGTGGTGGAGATGGCGCAGGCGAGATCGGTGAAGCCACCCAGGGTATAGCGGTGCAGGCCGCCGGTCAGCCCCACCAGAAAGCCCACCAGTGGGCCCCCCAGCAGCCCGCCCAGCACGGCGCCGACGGCGCGGGTATTGGCGATGGCATCGTCGATGTCCAGCCCCACGTAGGTGCCGAGAATGCAGAAGCAGGAGAAGGTAATGTAGATGAGCACCTTGTGAGGCAGCCTGACCGAGTAGTTGGCCAGCGGACGCAGCAGCGGACTCTTGGAAAAGAGGTAGGCGATGACCAGGCTGACGCTCATCTGTTGAAGCAGGGAGAGGACCAACTGCATAAAAAACGTTCCTCAGAGTCCGTGCCGAAAAAAGCGGCAACCTTGAATAAATGTGATCAGGATCTTGTTCTGCGGGGCGCCAGGGCGGGATTGCGGCCGCAGTGTGCCAGAAACGTGAAATAAAACCATATTAAATCAGCATGTTAAATTGATATTTGTGTAATCGCCCAAGGGTTGATATTGCTGGATGGAGCATGAATGTATCCGCTGGATACGCCACACGGAGGTGGCATGCTCCGCCCGGCCCCTTGGCTGGGCGTTTTTTATCCATGGTGGATGGCGAACAATTTTGCGGGCAATCGAGTGATTATTCAGGTTTGTCCAATGAGTTATCCCCAGCTTCTGGGGATAACTCAGAAGGCAAAATAGTAACAGAAGCGTCGGGTCAGGTTGAAAAACAGCCGTTGCCCCTCATCCAGCTCTTCCTGCTTGATAAATGATTTGATGGTGCGCTCATCTTCCCGCAGGTCGATCATCGCCACCCCTTCCGGCCGCTGCGCCTTGATGTAGGGCAGCACCTTGGGCTTGAGCGGCATGGTGGGCTCGGTGGAGAGCACCAGCGCCACCGAGTCGTCGGAGAGCATCACCAGCGAACCGGGCGGATAGACCCCCAGCACCTTGATCAGCAGCTTGACCAGATCCTGGTCGAATTTCTTCTGCGACAGCTTGTAGAGCTGGCTGATGGCCTGGCTCGGCGCCGCCGGCGTGGCGCTGTTGCGCGGGTGCAGCAGCTCGTCATAGTAATCCACCAGCCCGATGATCCGCGCCAGCGGCGGGATCTCGCCTCCCTTGATGCCAAGCGGAAAGCCGCTGCCGTCGAGGCGCTCGTGATGCAGATGGGCCACCTGGCGGATCTTGGGCTCGAAGGCCTGCAACTGGGTCAGCATCTCCAGCCCGTACTGGGGGTGCATGTTGAGGAAGTTTTGTTCCGACTTGTTGAGCTCCCCCCGTTTCTGGGTGATCTGGGTCGGGATCTTCAGCTCGCCGATGTCGTGCACCAGACCGGCCAGCCCGGTCTCTTCGATTTCAATGGGGTTCATGCCGAGCTCGCGGGCCATCAACATGGCGATGAAGGCCACGTTCAGGCTGTGCTGCAGCAGGATGTCGGTGTGGGGGCTGCGAATGAGGTGCAGACCGAGTGGCCCTTCGTGGGCGCTGATGCGGGCGGCGGCGTTGCGCACTATCTGCGCCGTGTTGGCGAGCCCTTCGTCCGGTTTGAGGTTGAGTGCCCCCAGTGCATCGCGCAGCTCGGACATGGATTGGCCGAAGGCCTTGTCGGCGGCGCGCAGGGAGCGGCGAAAGGCTTTCTCATCAAACGGGGCAGGGCCGCTCTCCACCAGCTCTTCGATGATTGACAGGTCAGGCCCGGCGGAAGGGATGTCACCGCGCAAGATGGGTTCGATAGGCAGGTCGCTCTTGTCGGGATCCACCATCAGCAGGCTGAGATCGAGATGGCGAATGATGTCGAGTTGCTGCTGATCCTTGATCTTGAATGCATTGAACATAAAAGGGTGGTTGGTCCATCCCGTGGGGAGATGGATATAGTGGCCTACCCGCAACTGCTCGATGGAGGCTTGTATCAGCGCCATACGCTAGCTCGCATTTCATGAATGCCTATGAACAAGCTAGCAAAATTAAGCAGATAGACAAACAAAAAAGCCCGCGCATGTGCGCGGGCTCTCGAGTCGGTTCAGCTTATCAGGCTTTGGACTTCTTCTTGCCTTCAACCTTGGCTTCAACCTTGGCCGCTACCTGAGCGTCTTCGGTGAAGGGACGGCCGTAGTAGGTGTCCAGCAGGATGGCTTTCAGCTCGCTGATCAGCGGGTAGCGCGGGTTGGCGCCGGTGCACTGGTCATCGAAGGCTTCCACGGCCAGCTGGTCAACCTTGGCCAGGAAGTCAGCTTCAGACACGCCGGCTTCACGGATGGAGGCCGGGATGCCCAGGGTGGCTTTCAGCTCGTCCAGCCATACCAGCAGCTTCTCGATCTTGGCGGCGGTACGGTCACCGGCGGCAGTCAGACCCAGGTGGTCGGCCACTTCGGCGTAGCGACGGCGAGCCTGCGGACGGTCGTACTGGGAGAACGCAGTCTGCTTGGTCGGGTTGTCGTTGGCGTTGTAGCGGATCACGTTGCTGATCAGCAGGGCGTTGGCCAGACCGTGCGGAATGTGGAATTCAGCACCCAGTTTGTGAGCCATGGAGTGGCACACACCCAGGAAGGCGTTGGCGAACGCGATACCGGCGATGGTGGCGGCGTTGTGTACTTTCTCGCGAGCAACCGGGTCGTTGGCACCGTTCTGGTAGCTGGACGGCAGGTACTCTTTGAGCAGTTTCAGGGCTTGCAGCGCCTGACCGTCGGAGTACTCGTTGGCCAGTACGGAAACGTAGGCTTCCATGGCGTGAGTCACGGCATCGATACCGCCGAAAGCACACAGGGATTTGGGCATGCCCATGACCAGGTTGGCGTCGACGATGGCCATGTTCGGGGTCAGCTCGTAGTCGGCCAGCGGGTATTTCATGCCGGTGGCGTCATCGGTCACGACCGCAAACGGGGTCACTTCAGAACCGGTACCGGAAGTGGTGGTGATACAGACCAGTTCGGCCTTCACGCCCATTTTCGGGAACTTGTAGATACGCTTGCGGATGTCCATGAAGCGCATGGCCAGATCTTCGAACGCGGTTTCCGGGTGCTCGTACATCACCCACATGATCTTGGCCGCATCCATCGGTGAACCACCGCCCAGCGCGACGATCACGTCCGGCTTGAAGGAGTGGGCCATCTCGGCGCCTTTGCGAACCACAGACAGGGTCGGGTCGGCTTCTACTTCGTAGAACACTTCCACTTCCATCTTCAGGCCCTTGAGCAGACGAACCACTTCGTCGGCGTAGCCGTTGTTGAACAGGAAGCGGTCGGTCACGACCAGTGCGCGCTTTTTACCTTCCAAGTCGCCCAGGGCGATCGGCAGGGAACCACGACGGAAGTAGATGGATTTCGGAAGTTTGTGCCACAGCATATTTTCTGCCCGTTTTGCGACTGTCTTCTTGTTGATCAGGTGCTTGGGACCCACGTTTTCGGAGATGGAGTTACCACCCCAGGAACCGCAACCCAGCGTCAAGGACGGTGCGATGGCAAAGTTGTACAGGTCACCGATACCACCCTGAGTGGTCGGGGTGTTGATCAGGATACGGGCGGTCTTCATCTTGTCGCCGAAGTACTTGATGCGGTCGGCGTTGCGGTCCTGGTCGGTGTACAGACCGGAGGTGTGGCCGATACCACCCAGGTTGACCATGGTGCAGGCCATTTCGACGGCTTCTTCGAAGTTCTTGGCACGGAACATACCCAGGGTCGGGGAGAGCTTCTCGTGAGCGAACTCTTCCTCTTCACACACTTCCAGACCTTCACCGATGAGGATCTTGGTGGTGGGGGGCACGGTCACGCCGGACATTTCGGCGATCTTGGTCGCAGGCTGGCCCACGATGTTGGCGTTCATGGCACCGTTGATCAGGATGACCTTGCGGACCTTGTCAGCTTCTTCTTTGGTCAGCACATAACCATTGTGAGTCGCGAAACGCTCTTTCACCTGGTCATAGATGGAGTCAACCACGATGACGGCTTGCTCGGAGGCACAGACCACGCCGTTGTCGAAGGTTTTGGACATCAGGATGGAGGCGACGGCGCGCTTCACATCGGCAGTTTCGTCGATGACAACGGGTACGTTACCGGCACCGACACCGATGGCAGGTTTGCCAGAGGAGTAAGCGGCTTTCACCATGCCCGGGCCACCGGTGGCCAGGATCAGGTTGATGTCGTTGTGCTTCATCAGGGCGTTGGAGAGTTCAACGGTCGGTTGATCGATCCAGCCGATGATGTCTTTCGGTGCACCGGCGGCAATGGCTGCATCCAGTACCAGCTTGGCAGCGGTATTGGTGGAGTTCTTGGCACGGGGGTGCGGGGAGAAGATGATGGCGTTGCGGGTCTTCAGGGAGATCAGAGATTTGAAGATCGCAGTGGAGGTCGGGTTGGTGGTCGGTACGATACCGCAGATGATACCTACCGGCTCGGCGATGGTGATGGTGCCCATCTCGTCATCTTCACTGAGGATGCCGCAGGTCTTCTCTTCTTTGTACTTGTTGTAGATGTATTCGGAGGCGAAGTGGTTCTTGATAACCTTGTCTTCGATGATACCCATACCGGACTCTTCCACGGCCATCTGGGCCAGGGGGATACGGGCATTGCTGGCGGCCAGGGCGGCGGCACGGAAGATCTTGTCTACCTGCTCTTGCGAGAAGCTGGCGAATTCACGCTGGGCTTCTTTGACGCGGGCGACCAGTGCATCCAGTTCAGCCATATTGGTTACTGCCATGTTTATCTCCTGATGATTTGAAAACTGTTTAGTAAGACGTTGGCAATGCCCGGCAATTATAGATGCCCTGTCAAGAACAGAATCACCACAACGGGGTATTTACATGCCTTACTAAATCGCTTTCTGAGTCGATTATAGAGCGGGGCTGACTCAGAAAAACTTGATCTGGATCATGTGTAACAAAAGAACAAAAGAAATTTTGTTTCACAATACATGTTTGCCAGATGTTGCGCAGTTGTTGAGTGGGCCAGAAGCGGGATGAATGGGGCGTGAACAGGGGCTCACGCACCATTTTTCAAGCAGTTAGCACGATTACGTCCCAGTGTCCCCGGTGTGGACCCTGGGGCAGTATGGGGGCGGCATTGTGATAGAAACGGCGATCATCCAGGATCAGATACTCGCCAGCGTTTAATTGTTGTTGAAAAAATGGTTGTTCTTTTAATCCATGATAGAGCTGCAAGGCGCCGCCGCTGACCCCGTCACTGCCACAAAAGAACACCCCGATGAAATCAAAGCCGTCCTGATGCACGCCTTCCGGGGCGGGCGGCACGCTTTCACCTTCGCCGGTGACGATGCGCATCTGGTGAATGCCGATGGCCTGGCCATCCGCCAGCCGGGTATGGCGGGCAAAGCGGGTCAGCATCAGCTGAAAGGTGGGGTGGGCGACGAAGGCGGGATCCAGCTCGGCATAGGTTCTGGGCACGTCCCCCAGAAACTTGTTGATGGCGGCCGCCTGAAAGAAGACGCCGTTGTCGAGGGGATAAAAGCGGCTGCCCTCTTTTTCAACCCGGCCGTAACGGCGTTCGCGAAAGCGGCCCTGGATATAGGGATCAACCGGCAGCCGCTCGAAGAAGCCCTGCAGGGGGGCGACACTGCCTGCGGGCAGTGAATCCAGATGCCATTGCAACTTGATGTCCGTATCAATCATTACAAAATCCTTTTTTACGAAGATGAAATGTTGCGCCAAAACTCCGTGGCCGCATAAAACTCGAAGTGATTTTATCAGAGTGTTAAATGGCGACAATCTTTATTAACAACTCGATATGTTGAATTTCGTCGTTACATTAGAGGAACTAACTGAAAAGCCACGGAAAGGGTGAGATTATTTGATTGGTGAAGGTTTCGGCCATGGTGTAAATTTACGCACGGTTTATCGGGGTGGCCCGCAGGGCCTCGTTCTACTTCTGGATGGCGCCTATGGCAGCAATTGACGTCTCTTTATATCTGAAGTTTTTCATCGGTTTGTTCGCGATCATCAACCCGCTCGGCCTGTTGCCGGTGTTTGTCAGCCTGACCAGCCATCAAACGCCGGAAGAGCGGATGAAGACCAACACCACCGCCAACATTGCGGTGATGATCATCCTGCTGGTCTCCATGTACATGGGGCAGCTGATCCTCGATGGTTTCGGCATCTCGCTGGCGTCGTTCCGCATTGCCGGCGGCTCGCTCATCACCCTGATCGCCTGGTCCATGCTGCAGGGCAAGCTGGGGGAGGTGAAGCACAACAAGCAGGAGAAAGGGGAGCTCGCCGCGCGGGAATCTGTCGCTGTGGTGCCGCTGGCGCTGCCGTTGATGGCCGGCCCCGGCGCCATCTCTTCCTCTATTGTCTATGCCAGCCAGAGCACCTGGTCCCAGATGCTGGGGATGTCGGTGGTAGTGATGGTGTTTGCCTTCTGCTCCTGGCTCATCTTCCGCGCTGCCCCCCTGCTGTTCAAGCTGATGGGCAACACCGGCATCAACGTGGTCACCCGGATCATGGGTCTCATCATGATGTCGCTTGGCATCGAGATCATGGTGGCGGGGATCAAGGGGGTCTTCCCTGGATTGATGTGATTCAGGTCTGTTTTGTTGGAGCCGGTCCTCGTGACCGGCTTTTTATTGTTTCTTTTTTGTTGGTCATTTCCTAGAATCGAGCGGGTTTGTATAAAAAACGTCCATCACGCGATATTTAAATTCTGAATAATTGGTTAAAAGCTGCTTTTTTGACCATGAAGTCCAGTCCTGCCTGACAATATCTATTGCATTATCAGAAATGTCAGGGAATTATGCTGGCAGCGGGGTACTTATCCCGTTGATGGAAAATTGCATGGAATGTTCTTGTGGAGTATGGAAATGACTCATAAAAAAACAATGATTAATACCCTCTTGGTGGCAGCACTGTTCGGCGGTGTCAACGCGGCACAAGCCGCCGATGTTCCCGCAGGTACCAAACTGGCTGACGTTCAGCAGCTGGTAAAAGGCAATGGCTCCGAGCCTGCCACTCTCGACCCGCACAAAACCGAAGGAACGGTTGAATCCAATATTCTGCGTGACCTGTTCGAAGGTCTCGTTGCCTCCGGCCCCAAAGGGGAAGTGCTTCCCGCCATGGCCGAGTCCTGGGAAACCAAGGACAACAAACACTTCGTGTTCCACCTGCGCAAAGATGCCAAGTGGTCCAACGGGGATCCCGTGACAGCCCACGATTTCGAGTTCGCCTTCAAGCGGGCCGTGGATCCCAAGACGGCGTCTCCCTACTCCTGGTATCTGGAGATCCCGACCATCGTCAATGCCAGCGAGATCATCGCCGGCAAGAAAGCGGCCGACACCCTGGGCGTGAAGGCGGTGGACGACTACACCTTCGAGGTGCAGCTGGAGAAGGCAGTGCCTTACTTCGTCAGCATGCTCTCCCACACCACCACCTACCCGGTGCCGAAGAAGGTGATCGAGAAGTTTGGTGACAAGTGGACCCAGCCCGGCAACATGGTCTCCAACGGTGCCTATGTGCTGAAGGATTGGGTGGTCAACGAGCGCGTCGACGTCGAGCGCAACCCGAACTACTGGAACAACGCCAAGACCGTCATCAACAAGGTGACCTATCTGCCGATCCAGTCCACCAACGCCGAACTGAACCGCTATCTGGCCGGCGAAGTGGATCTCACCTACAACATGCCCATCGAGCGCTTCAAGCAGATGAAGAAGGAGCTGCCGAACGAGGTGAAGGTGAGCGGCTATGTCGGTACCTACTACTACCAGTACAACTTCAAGCACAAGCCGTTTGACGACGTGCGGGTGCGTACCGCCCTCTCTTATGCCATCGACCGCAACGTGATCGCCGACAAGGTGATGGGCAAGGGCGAGACTCCGGGCTACACCTTGGTGCCTGATTTCGTGGACGGCTTCAAGCCGGTGGCACCGGCCTGGTCCAAGCTGACCCAGGCAGAGCGTGATGCCAAGGCGAAAGAGCTGCTGACCGAAGCTGGTTTCGGCCCGGGCAAGCCGCTCAAGTTCGAGCTGCTCTACAACACCGACGACAACCACAAGAAGGTGGCGGTTGCGGTGGCCTCCATGTGGAAGAAGCTGGGCGTGCAGGTGAGCCTGGTCAACCAGGAATGGAAAACCTACCTGGAAACCAAGAAGCAGGGTCAGTTTGATGTGGGTCGTGCCGGCTGGATCGCCGACTACAACGAAGCCTCTTCCATGCTGGATCTGATGCAGACCACGCACGGCAACAACGACGGCAAATACTCCAACCCGGCGTTTGACAAGCTGATGAACGAGTCGCGCAATCAGGTGGATGCCGATGCCCGCAACAAGCTCTATGTGCAGGCTGAAGAGATCCTGGCCAAGGACATGCCGATCGCTCCCATCTATCAGTACGTGACCTCCCGCATGGTCAAGTCCTACGTGGGCGGCTACCCGGCCAACCCGCTGGACAACCTCTACAGCAAAGACATGTACATCATTGCTCACTGAGTAAAGTAACACGTCGCATAACAAAGCAGGCCCGCCGGATGGCGGGCCTTTATTACAACCGCGACCCTTTGGAAGCAGTACAGGACAGGAATTGTCTATGTTGAAATTCATTTTTAAACGTCTACTGGAAGCGATCCCGACTCTGCTGGTCTTGATCACCGTCTCCTTCTTCATGATGCGTTTCGCGCCGGGCAACCCCTTCACCAGCGAACGCTCCCTGCCGCCGGAAGTTCTAGCCAACATCGAAGCCAAATATGGCCTCGACAAGCCCATCGGCGTGCAATACCTCACCTATCTGGGCAACCTTGTGCAGGGTGATCTCGGTCCCTCCTTCAAATACAAGGACTTCACCGTCAACGATCTGGTGAGCCAGGCGCTGCCGGTATCGGCCAAGATTGGATCGTTTGCCTTTCTGTTCGCGGTGACACTGGGGGTCACCTTCGGCACCATTGCCGCCTTGAAACAGAATACCGTCATCGACTACCTGTTGATGTCGTCGGCCATGGCCGGGGTGGTGATCCCGGGCTTTGTGCTGGCCCCCTTGCTGGTGTTGCTGTTCAGTATTCATCTCGGCTGGTTCCCGGCCGGTGGCTGGCAGGGCGGCGGGGTGCAATTCATGGTGCTGCCGGTGTTCGGCATGATGATGTACTACATCTCCGCCATCTCGCGGATCATGCGGGGCAGCATGATCGAGACCATGAACTCCAACTTCATTCGTACCGCCCGCGCCAAGGGCTTGCCGCTGCGCCACATCATCCTCAAACACGCGCTGCGTCCGGCCATGCTGCCGGTGGTCTCCTATCTGGGGCCGGCGTTCGTGGGCATCATCACGGGTTCCGTGGTGATCGAGACCATCTTCGGCCTGCCGGGAATTGGCCAGCTGTTCGTCAACGGTGCCCTCAACCGTGATTACTCCATGGTGCTCGGTCTGACCATTCTGGTCGGCGCCCTCACCATCACCTTTAACGCCGTGGTCGATATTCTCTATGCCTTTATCGATCCCAAGATCCGTTACTAAGTCGGGAGTACATCATGGTTGTCACAACTGAAAAACGCGAAGCCGTCGAGGCGTTCGCCCAGCAAGTGGAAGTGGTGGAAGGACGCTCCCTGTGGAAGGATGCCCGTCGCCGTTTCCTGCGCAACAAGGCTGCGCTCACCAGCCTCATCATCCTGACCATCATCGGTCTGGCGGTGATCGTGGGGCCGCATCTGTCCCAATACACCTTCGACGATCCTGACTGGGGCGCCATGCAGGCGGCTCCGGACATGGAAACCGGCCACTGGTTCGGCACCGACAGCCTGGGGCGCGATCTGTTCGTGCGCACCCTGCTCGGCGGGCGGATCTCGCTGATGGTCGGCATCATGGGGGCCATGGTGGCCGTCATCATTGGCACCCTCTACGGCGCGGCCTCCGGCTTCATCGGCGGTCGGGTCGACAGCCTGATGATGCGGGTGCTTGAGATCCTCAACGCCTTCCCCTTCATGTTCTTCGTGATCATGCTGGTGACCTTCTTCGGCCGCAACCTGGCGCTCATCTTCATCGCCATCGGCGCGGTGAGCTGGCTCGACATGGCGCGGATCGTGCGAGGCCAGACCCTGAGCCTTAAGAGCAAGGAGTTCATCGAGGCGGCTCACGTCTGCGGCGTCTCCAAGTGGAAGATCATCACCCGTCACATCGTGCCGAACGTGCTGGGTATCGTGGCGGTCTACGCCACTCTGCTGGTGCCGGGCATGATCATGTTCGAATCCTTCCTGAGCTTCCTGGGGCTGGGCGTACAAGAGCCCATGACCAGCTGGGGCGCTCTGCTGGATGAAGGCTCCAAGTCGATGGAAGTGGCCATCTGGCAACTCCTGTTCCCCGCCGGTTTCATGGTGGTGACCCTGTTTTGCTTCAACTTCCTCGGGGATGGTCTGCGTGACGCCCTCGATCCGAAGGATCGCTGAGAAAGCGGCGAAAGATCGCTGACAGAACGGCGAAGAAGCGCTGAAACAACGCGCCGAAGGGCCGCAGAGTGCGGCTCAATCGGGCGGATAGCGCATCGGATCGACAGGAAAACGTCACGAAAGATCGATAAGGAGTTTTTATGAAATTACTGGATGTAAAAGATCTGCGGGTCGAGTTCAAGACCCCGGACGGCAATGTGGTGGCGGTCAACGACCTCAACTTCTCCCTCGCTGCGGGCGAGACCCTGGGGATCGTCGGTGAGTCCGGTTCGGGCAAATCCCAGACCGCGTTCGCCATCATGGGGCTGCTGGCCAAGAACGGTGTCATCACCGGTTCGGCCAAATTTCAGGGCGACGAGATCCTGAATCTGCCGGAGCACAAGCTCAACAAGATCCGCTCCGAGAAGATCGCCATGATCTTCCAGGACCCCATGACCTCGCTCAACCCCTACATGAAGGTGAAGGATCAGCTGATGGAAGTGCTGATGCTGCACAAGGGCGTCAGCAAGGCCGAAGCGTTCGAAGAGTCGGTGCGCATGCTGGATGCGGTCAAGATCCCGGAAGCGCGCAAGCGGATGGGGATGTATCCCCACGAGTTCTCCGGTGGCATGCGCCAGCGGGTGATGATCGCCATGGCGCTGTTGTGCCGGCCGCAGCTGCTGATCGCCGACGAGCCGACCACCGCGCTGGACGTGACCGTGCAGGCCCAGATCATGACCCTGATGAACGAGCTCAAGCGCGAGTTCAACACCGCCATCATCATGATCACCCACGATCTGGGCGTGGTGGCGGGGATCTGCGACAAGGTGCTGGTGATGTATGCCGGTCGTACCATGGAGTACGGCAAGGTCAACGATATCTTCTATCGCCCGAGCCATCCCTATACCGAGGGCCTGTTGCGCGCCATTCCCCGCCTCGACACCGAAGGGGAAGAGCTGCCCACCATCCCGGGCAATCCGCCCAACCTGCTGCGTCTGCCCACCGGCTGCCCCTTCCAGGAGCGCTGCCACCGGGTGAGCGAGATTTGCGGCAAGCAGTCGCCGATACTGACGCCGTTCAATGACGGCCGGGAGCGGGCCTGCCACTGGGTATCGGATGCCATGATCAAGGGAGTGAACTAAATGGGGACTGACAAGAAACTGCTGCTGGAAGTGTCCGACCTCAAGGTCCACTTCAGCATCAAGAGTGACAAGGCCTGGCCCTGGGCCAAACCCTCCGCCCTGAAGGCGGTGGACGGGGTGACCCTGCGCCTGTATGAAGGGGAGACCCTTGGCGTGGTGGGGGAGTCGGGTTGCGGCAAATCCACCTTTGCCCGGGCGCTGATCGGCCTGGTGCCGGCCACCGACGGCAAGGTAGTGTGGCTGGGCAACGATCTGACCAAGCTCGACCAGAAGGCGCTGCGCGAGAAGCGCAAAGAGATCCAGATGATTTTCCAGGATCCGCTGGCCTCCCTCAACCCGCGCATGACCATCGGCGACATCATCGCCGAGCCGCTCATCACCTTCTATCCCGATCTTTCCCGAGATCAGGTGAAGGAGAAGGTGCGGGCCATGATGAGCAAAGTGGGGCTCTTGCCCAACCTGGTCAACCGCTATCCCCATGAGTTCTCCGGCGGTCAGTGCCAGCGCATCGGCATCGCCCGGGCGCTGATCCTCGAGCCCAAGATGATCATCTGTGACGAGCCGGTGTCGGCGCTGGATGTATCCATCCAGGCGCAGGTGGTCAACCTGCTCAAGGCTATTCAGAAGGAGATGGGGCTGTCGCTCATCTTCATCGCCCACGACTTGTCGGTGGTCAAACACATCTCGGATCGGGTGCTGGTGATGTATCTGGGCAATGCGGTGGAGCTGGGGACCCGCAAGGAGATCTTCGCCAACCCCTTGCACCCCTATACCAAGGCGCTGATGTCGGCCGTGCCCATTCCGGATCCGGATCTGGAGCGCAGCAAGACCATCCAGATCCTGGAGGGGGATTTGCCATCGCCGATGAACCCGCCGTCAGGCTGCGTGTTCCGTACCCGCTGCCCGGTGGCCGGCCCTGAATGTGCCAAGACCCGGCCTCAGCTCGAAGGCAACTTCGACCATGCGGTCTCCTGCCTCAAGGCGGATCCACTCTGAGGATGAACAGGCAGAACAGGGCGCCAGGGTGGCGCCCTGTTTTTTTGCAGCCGGCATGAAGATGCCTCTTGGCGTTATCTTTTTCCACTGTTACTATCCGCGCAACAAGGGGAGTAACTTCTCGCCGGTTTGTCGTCATTACGGTGCACCCATATCCTGCAGTGCACCCGGCAGCCGGGCAGTTGACGCAAGTCGGCTGTAAGTGAGACCTTGCCGAGAGGCAAGGTGTATCTGCTCCAAACGCAAACCCACGCCTCTCGGTCGTGGGTTTTGTCGTTTTTGGGAGAAGTGAACATGGGTGAATGGTGGATGTGGGCCGGTTTCTTCAGCATAGTGCTGGTCCTGTTATGGATTGATATCCGCTTTGTCGGCGGTGGCAAGGCGCACAAGGTGTCGCTCAAAGAGGCTGGGATCTGGTCCCTCATCTGGATCAGCGTGGCGCTCTTGTTCAACCTGGCCATCTGGTTCTGGCTGGATCACAGCGCAGGCCGTGAAATTGCCAACCAGAAGGGGCTGGAGTTCCTCACCGGCTACCTCATCGAGAAGGCGCTGGCGGTGGACAACGTCTTCGTCTGGCTGATGCTGTTCGGCTACTTTGCCATTCCGGCCGAGCTGCAGCGCCGGGTACTGCTGTACGGGGTACTGGGTGCCATCGTGATGCGCGCCGGCATGGTGTTCGCCGGCAGCTGGCTCATCGAGCAGTTCCACTGGATCCTCTACCTGTTTGGCGCCTTCCTGCTGCTGACCGGGGTCAAGATGCTGTGGGCGGCCGACAAGGAGCCGGATCTGGCCAACAACCCGCTGCTGGGCTGGATGCGCCGTCGCTTCAAGGTGACGGAGACGCTGGAGGGGGAGAACTTCTTCGTCTGGCGTGATGGGGTGCGTTACGCCACGCCGCTGCTGCTCATTCTGGTGCTGGTGGAGGTGAGCGATCTCATCTTCGCGGTGGACAGCATCCCGGCCATCTTCGCGGTGACCACGGATCCCTTCATCGTGCTGACCTCCAACATCTTCGCCATCATGGGTCTGCGTGCCATGTACTTCCTGCTGGCCGGCGTGGCCGAGCGCTTCGCCCTGCTCAAGTATGGCCTGGCGCTGATCCTGATGTTCATCGGGGTCAAGATGCTGCTGCTGGATATCTTCAAGATCCCCACCGGCATTGCATTGGGCGTGGTTGCGCTGATCCTGCTGGCCTCCATGGGGTTGAGCCTCTGGGTGACCCGCAAAAAAACCGCTTGAACGCGGCAGACTATAAAGCACTGACAACAAGGGCTCCCGCGGGAGCCCTTTTTTATGGCAAAGACTGGCTTAGCGCTTGATCTTCTTGGGATTGGTGTAGCCCCAGATGGTGTACATGTCCGCCAGCAGGGCGCCGTTGTACTCCTCCAGATCCGCCTGTTTCACCTCAGCCTCACCCTGGCGGCCGAACAGCACCACCTCGTCACCGGGTTTGACCCCTTTCAGATCGGTCACGTCCACCATGATGGTGTTCATGGAGGTTTTGCCCACCACCGGCACCTTCTGGCCCTGGATCAGCACATAGGCCTTGTTGCTCAGCGCCCGGCGATAGCCGTCGGAGTAGCCCAGCGGCAGGTTGGCGAGCCAGGAGTCGCGCTTGAGGGTGAAGGTGCGGTCATAACCGACGGTGTTGCCGGCCGGGTAGTGGTTGACGGAGGCAACCTGGGTCTTGAACGCCATCACCCGCTTGTACTCGGTGTAGGAGGGGATGGAGTCACCGTACAGCAGGCCGCCCGGGCGCACCATGTCGAAGTAGGCGTCCGGCACTTCCAGGGTGGCGAAGGAGTTGGCGGCGTGGATGGTGATCTTGCTGCGATCCAGCTTGCCCGCTTCCAGCAGCCACTGGGAGTCCAGTTTGAACTGGGCCAGCCCCATCTTGACGTCCTCTTTCTCCTCCACCGGGAAGTGGGTCATGATGCCGACCGGGGTGATCCCCTTGAGCTTGAGCATGGCCAGCGCGTCTTCCTTGGAGTCAGCCAGGCGCAGATCGATGCCGTTGCGGCTCATGCCGGCGGAGTTGAGCGCGATGTGCACCGGGATATTGGTGTGGTGGCGCTGGGCGATGTCGGCGATGCCCTGAGCACTCACCAGGCTGCCGATGAGCTCTTCCATCTTGTAGGGCAGGGCCTGTTCCACTTCGGCCGGGGTGGCAGCACGTACCCGCATCAGGCGGCCGGTGAAGCCCTTCTCACGGGCCACGCGGGCCTCTTCGTTGCTGGCGATGCCGATGCAGGGGATGCCGGCCTTGACCACCGAGGGCACCAGCAGGTCGATGCCGTGGCCGTAGGCGTCGGCCTTCATGATGGCGCAGATCTTCGGCCCTTTGTCACCGAGGCGATCCTTGAGGGTCTGGATGTTGTGCTCGAAGGCGCCGAGATCGACTTCCAGCCAGGCATTGCTGGCGGTCTGCACTTCGCCGTTGCGATGATCGCTGGCCAGCGGCAGGTAAGGGGCCGCGACGGCCTGACCGGCCAGCAGGCCCAGGATCAGCGTGGCCAGCAGTGTCTTCTTGTGCATGGGGTGGTTCCTTTTTTATTGTTTGGGTTGAGGTGCATGACGGTCGCTAGGGGGCCGTTTTCACGCAGATGGGATAAAGTGTAGCCAAGGCATTGTTATTGTTATGAACTTTGACAATTTTCCAGGGCGCTATTCCCGTCGGGAAGTGTAACGCAAGGTGCCGATCGTGGCACCCTCCAGGAGTCAATAGATGATGAGTCTTGAGTGTCGGGTGCCACCGCTGCTGCTGTTTGGCCTGATCGTGGCGGCCATGCTGGGATGGGGGGGCGTAGCAGAGAGCAATTCTGGCGCCGGTTGGTGGCTGGCTGCTCTGTTGCTGGCGGTGCTGGGCACTGTGTTTGGCTTGGGGGGCGTGCTGCGCTTTCGCCGCCAGGGCACCACGGTGACGCCGCTGCACCCGGAGCAGGCCAGTGCGCTGGTAACGGGCGGGCTCTATCGCCTCAGCCGCAATCCCATGTACCTGGGGCTGCTCTGCTGGACGATGGCACTGGCCTGTTATCTGGGCGGGCTGCTGGTGTGGCTCGGCCCGCTGCTGCTGTGGGGTTGGCTCAGCCGCTGGCAGATAGTGCCGGAGGAGCGGGCGCTGCAGGCCCGCTTTGGCGATGCCTATGCCGATTATTGCCGGCAGGTGAGGCGTTGGTGCTGAGCCTTGCCGTGTCGCCATGAGACATAAGAAAACGGCCCGCGTCTGCGGGCCGTTTTGATGGGGGTGATGCGGGGATCACGCCTTGGCGGTGTCCACCTCACCCAGAGGTTCGGTTTCACCCAGGCTGTCTTCGCTCTTGGCGACCACGCTGGCGGCGATGGCGTTGCCCAGCACGTTGGTGGCGGAGCGCCCCATGTCGAGGAAGTGGTCGATGCCAAGCAGCAGCAGGATGCCCGCTTCCGGAATGTGGAACTGGTTGAGGGTGGCGGCAATCACCACCAGGGAGGCGCGCGGTACGCCGGCCATCCCCTTGGAGGTGACCATCAGCAGCAGCAGCATGGTGATCTGCTGGGCCATGGAGAGCTCGATGCCGTAGGCCTGGGCGATGAACATCACCGCGAAGGTGCAGTACATCATGGAGCCATCCAGGTTGAAGGAGTAGCCCATCGGCAGCACGAAGCTGGCGATGCGTTTGTCACAACCGAACTTCTCCAGACGATCCAGGGTTTTCGGGTAGGCAGCTTCGGAGCTGGCGGTGGAGAAGGCCAGCAGGATCGGCTCGCGGATCATCGCCAGCAGGGTCACGATGCGGCGGCGGATAAACAGGCTGCCCATGGCGATCAGCAGCAGCCAGAGGCAACCCAGTGCCAGGTAGAACTGCGCCATGAAGGTGCCATAGGTGGCAAGGATGCCGAGCCCTTCCTTGGCGACCATGGCGGCAATGGCGCCAAACACCGCGAACGGAGCGAAGTTCATCACGTAGCCGGTCACTTTGAGCATGATCTCGGCGGCGCTGGCCATCAGCATCACCACCGGTTTGGCGGCATCACCCAGTGCGGCGGCAGCCAGTCCGAAGAACAGGGAGAACACCACGATCTGCAGGATCTCGTTGGTGGCCATCGCCTCAACCACGCTTTTGGGAATGGCGTGGGTGACGAAATCCTTGAGGGAGATGGCGCTGGCAACCACGCCGGAGCTGGCGGTGTCGTCAGGCAGGGAGAGGGAGAGTCCCACGCCCGGTTGCATCAGGGTGACCATCACCAGACCCAGGGTCAGCGACAGCAGGGAGGCCAGCATGAACCAGCCCAGGGTCTTGGCGCCGATACGGCCCACGGTGCGGGTATCGCCCATCTTGGCGATGCCGACCACCAGGGTGGTGAACACCAGGGGGGCGATGATCATCTTGATCAGACGCAGGAAGATATCGGTCAACAGGGTGATGTCGCTGGCAAAGCCGGCGGCCTGGTCAGGGGCAAACATGCGATAGCCCTGGCCAGTCAGGATACCAACCAGCATCGCGATGAGGATGGCAACCGTCAATTTGTTCATTTTCATGGGGTGGGTCCCAGTTTTGATAAGTGCAGAGCGTTTCAAGCGGCAAGGGTGCCACTTCAGTCCGTTTTTGTGATCCGAGCCGTAGATTCCTGACAGCCGGTGTGCTGGCAGCATGCCTAATCCGGGGGGGTAAATCCAGCGCCTTGTGGCAGAATTTTATCTTGTCATTAGTTGTATGTGATATGGATCTTGCAATTTGGCTATATTAATCGCTGTTTATTTTAATGTTTGCAAGATAATCGGCTTTCATGGTTTGGTCGTTTTTCGCGCTGCGAGTGAGGGTGAAGATGAGCAACGCCGAGATGCGGTGTTCCACGGTGCGCTGATCCAGAAAGGGATCGGGCTCGTCGTCATCGAACCCGAACAGGGGGCGACTCGGCGTCACCCTGACCGCGTCCCGTTGCAGGGTCAATTCATTGACCTCAAGCCACTGATAACCTTCGGCTTGTGCCACTTCGCCCGCCCGTTTCAGCACATACTTGCGAGCGGTTTCCCGGCTCACCAGATCGTTGCCGACAAATTCCAGCTGCCACTTGTCAGGCCCGAGCTTAGTCTGGGAGAAACCGGTCTGGCCGTTCCAGAACGATGGCTGGCTCTGATAAGGGGTGGCGCAGCCGAGCAGCAGGAGAGCGCAGAGGCCGAGCCACAGCAGACGCTGGCAAAAGGGGCGGGGAGAGGGCATCTCGAACACCGGTTGGCAACACAGGGCATCACTACAGCACAAACCGATCGGCGGCACAATGCAGGCTGCGTGGTGGCGCGCCGGGCCAAAAAGAAAAGGCCTTGTCATCTGACAAGGCCTTTCTCGGGGAATTTGGTCGGTGTGAGAGGATTCGAACCTCCGACCCTCTACACCCCATGCAGATGCGCTACCTGGCTGCGCTACACACCGACGGAGTCAGCTCGGCTGACGGGGGCTGAGTTTATGGAGATGGACCCTGCCTGTCAACAGTGGAAATTCCACTCCGGGATCGTTCGCCTGCTTTGCGAGCAATCTGCGCCTAAAGTGCCGCCAATCGCCGAAAAACCGCACATGACAGGGCCGTGAGCGGCTGCAAAAAAACAGGCCGCCCGGGTGGGCGGCCTGTGATGGCGTAGTGTGACAGCGCACATAGAAGAGGGATCAGCGGGTGAAGGTGAGCCGCTTGCCCAGCACCTCGTTGGTGACCTGGCCGTTTTGCCAGGCGATCTGGCCGTTGACCAGGGTCATCTCCACCGTGCTGTGGAAACGATAGCCGTTGAAGGGCGACCAGCCGCACAGATAGAGCAGGTTGCTGTCGTTGACCACGTAGGGCTTGCCCAGATCCAGCAGCACCAGGTCGGCGAAGTAACCTTCGCGGATGTAGCCGCGATCCTGCACCTGGAAGCGCTCGGCCACCGCGTGGGAGGTCTTCTTGACGATGGTTTCCAGCGAGAATACCCCGTTGTGGTAGAGCTCCAGCAGGGCCAGCAGGGAGTGCTGCACCAGCGGCACGCCGGACGGCGCCTTGAAGTAGCTGTTCTGCTTCTCTTCCCAGGTGTGGGGAGCGTGGTCGGTGGCGATGATGTCGAGCACGTCATTGCGCACCGCATCCAGCAGGGCGTGCTGGTCGGCGGCGCTCTTCACCGCCGGGTTGCACTTGATCTGGCTGCCCAGGGTGTCGTAGTCCGCTTCGTTGAAGAACAGATGGTGAACGCACACCTCGGCGGTGATGTTCTTGTCCTTGAGATCCTTCAGATCCGGGGTGGCGGTGAAGAGCGACAGCTCCTTGGCGGTGGTCAGGTGCAGCACGTGCAGCTTGGCGCCGTACTGTTTGGCCAGGGAGACCGCCAGGCTGGAGGATTTGTAGCAGGCGTCGGCGCTGCGGATGCGGCCGTGCTCGCGCATCGGCACATCCTCGCCCCACTTGGCGCGGGCTTCGTCTTCCAGCACCTTGATGGTGGGGGTGTCTTCGCAGTGGGTGACGATCATCACCGGGCTCTCGCGGAAGATGGCGGCCAGGGTCTCCTGATTGTCCACCAGCATGTTGCCGGTGGAGGCACCCATGAAGATCTTGATGCCGCAGGACTGTTTGGGATCGAGCTTCTTGATCTCTTCCAGGTTGTCGTTGGTGGCGCCGAGGTAGAAGCTGTAGTTGGCGGCGGAGGAGTTGGCGGCTATCTGGTATTTGGCTTCGAGGGCATCGAGGGTGGTGGTCTGGGGATTGACGTTGGGCATTTCCATGAAGCTGGTGGTGCCACCGGCCACGGCGGCCCGGGATTCACTGGCGATGGTCCCCTTGTGGGTCAGCCCTGGCTCCCGGAAGTGGACCTGATCATCGATCATTCCGGGGATGAGGTGACGGCCCGCGGCATCGATCACCACTGCATCAGGGGCTTGGATATCCGGGGCGATGCGGGCGATCCGTTCCCCCTCGATCAGCACGTCGGAGGCATAGATGCGGCCTTCGTTGACCAGGGTGGCATTCTTGATAAGCAATTTGTTCATGGGGGGTTCCAGTTCCTTTGCCGATAATCGCGGGTCATAATAGCGCAAACCGCCATTTCTCTGTAGCAAGGCCTGACTGATGAAGTTATTTGTAAAAGATTTGACCGTGATCGACTCCAGCTACCTGTGCGAACGCCGCGGTATGGTGGGGGAGAGCTGGCTGGTGGACATCGAAATGAGCGGCGAGCTCAACGAGATGAGCATGTTGCTGGACTTCGGCCGGGTCAAGAAACTGATCAAGTCGATCATCGACGACGAGGTAGATCACAAGCTGCTGGTGCCAACCGAGTGCCCCCTGGTGCAGGTGGCCCAGCTGGACGGTGACGAGAGCACCGTCGATCTGCTGCGGCCGGGTCGCTCCATTCATCTGCGCTGCCCGAGCCAGGGCTTTGCCTTCATTCCGGCCCCCCAGGTGGACAAGGAGTCCGTCACCCGCTATCTGCTGGCGGTGCTGGCAAAACGGCTGCCGGGCAACATCAAGGATCTGTCGCTGACCCTGCGCCAGGAGGCCATCGACGGCGCCTTCTATCACTACAGCCACGGCCTCAAGAAGCACGACGGCAACTGCCAGCGCATCGCCCACGGCCACCGCTCTCCCATCGAGATCCACGTGGACGGCGAGCGCGACCAGGAGCTTGAGCTCAACTGGGCCGAGCGCTGGGCCGACATCTACCTGGGGACCGACGAGGATCGGGTGGCCCTCGGCGATCTCGCGTTGAGCGAGCAGGCCAAGGTCATCCTGCAAGAGGCTGGCGAACACTATGTCGGCTTCAAGTATGTGGCGCCGCAAGGGCTGTTCCAGCTGGCCATGCCGGCGGCGGAGGTGGAGATGATCGACACCGACACCACCATCGAGCTGCTGGCCCACTACATCGCCCGCGAGGTGAAGAAGAGCGTGGGCGACAAGTTCATCAAGATTGTCGCCTATGAAGGGGTGGGCAAGGGCGCCATCGCCTACGCCTGATCCCGCGCCGCTTGCCAGTAAAAAACAAGGCCCCGCATCTGCGGGGCCTTGTCGTTGCCGGGGCTGGCGTGGGCGTCAGGCGCTGAGCCGGAAACGCTTGACCAGGCTCTCCTGCTGCTCGGCCAGCGAGTCGAGCTGCTGGCTGGTCTCGGCCACCCGCTCTATGCCCTGATAGTTGAGATCCGAGATGTCGGAGATGCGGTTGAGGTTGGTGGCGATGTCGGCGCTGGTGGCCTGCTGCTGCTCGGCGGCAGAGGCGATCTGGCTCGACATGTCGCTGATGAGCACCACTATGCCCTGTACCTCCTCCATGGCGTTGTTGGCGTGGGAGCTCTGATCCATGCAGCTGTCCATCTCGCGCGAGCACTCCTGCATCACGGTGACCGCCTTGGCGACCCCCTGCTGCAGGTTCTCGATCATGGTCTGGATTTCGCTGGTGGACTGGGCGGTGCGTCCGGCCAGGCTACGCACCTCGTCGGCCACCACCGCAAAGCCGCGTCCTTGCTCGCCGGCCCGGGCCGCTTCGATGGCCGCATTGAGGGCCAGCAGGTTGGTCTGCTCGGCGATGCCGCGAATGACGTCGAGGATGTTGCCGATCTGGCCGCTCATGGCACTGACGTCGCCAATCACCCTGCCGGTCTGCTGCAGCTTGCCCGCCAGCTGGTGGGTGGTGGTGATGTTGCCAGCCATCACCTTGCGGCCGGTCTCGGAGGCTTTCTCCACGTCCATCACCCGCTCCAGGGTCTGGTTGGCGGCCTGGGCCACCTCGCGCACCGAGGCCTCCATCTGGGTCATGGCGGCGGCGACCGAGGCGGTCTCCTGGCGTTGTTTCTCCAGATCTGCCCGCACCGATTCGGTGGTGTGGCGGTTGTCGTGGGCGGCGTTGTTGAGCTGGGCCGACGCCTGGGAGAGCTGGCTCAGTACTTCGCCCATCTGCTCGATCAGCAGGTTGACCTGGCTGCCGAGCCTGCCGAACTCGTTGTTGCTGCGAAAACCGATGCGCTGGGTCATGTCGCCCTGGGTCACCTCGGTCAGCACCCGCAGCAGCTCCTTGAGCGGACGGCGAATGGCCTTGCCGAGGGTGTAGGCCACCAGGATGGCGATGGTGATGGCGATGACCAGCGCCACCCCCTGGGTGAGGGTGCTCTGGGTCTGTACCTTGCCGGAGGCGCGGATGCTGTTGTTCATCAGCTGCTGGCTCTGGGCGGTGATCTGCTCGAGCTTGCTCTGGATGTTGACGATGAGCTTGCTGGCCTGCTTGCTCTGCTCGCGCATCCGCTCCTGCTGCTGCATCAGCGCCAGGTACTGGGCCAGCACGCCGTCGCTGGCGGTGGTGTCGCGCACGAAGCCGTGCACGTAGTGGCCCATGTTGTTGTCAAAATCCTTGAGCTCGCCCTGCAGGTCCTTGATGGTGCTGTTGAAGCCCTCGATCTGCATCTTGTTGCGCTTGAGCGCCGCCTCGATGGGGGCGGGGATGCTCTGGTTGAGGGCATCCATGGTGGAGAGTTCAATGGCGGAGAGCTTGGTGGTCAGGGTCTCGGAGAGCATCTTGATGAAGCTGTCGTCGATGGTGATCATCATGTCTCCCAGGTTCTTCTTGAACTGGGGCAGGCTGACCTGGAACTGGCCCTTGGCCTGGTTCACCTTGTAGAGCCGGGTGAGCAGGGCCTGGTGTTCGGTGGGCAGGGTGTCGGTCAGTTGCAGGTAGTCCTTGACCAGCTGGTTGAGCGCGCCGAGCTCCCCCTGCAGCTCCGGGTGTTCCGCCGCCTGCCGGGCGAGGGTGGCGAGGGTCTGGTCGACCAGCGCCTTGGCCTGCTGCAGCTCGGCCACTTCGGCCGGGATCTGCTTGAGATCCTGCTCGGTCAGCACGTCGGTGAGCCACTTGTTGGCGCTGAGCAGGCTGATCTGGGTCTGGCTGCTGGCGATCACCAGCGGCATGGTCTGCCGGGTGACCTGATCCAGCGCCTGATTGAGCTCGCTCTGGCTGCGGAAGGTGAGTACCGAGGTGGCCGCCATCACGGCCACCAGGATGGCAAAGCCAAGATAGACCCTCTGCAAGATGGAGAGGTCTGACATTGTTTGTTTCATTATTGTCCCGCTGTATATGCAAAAGTCCCTTGCCTGAATACCCCGTCCATTTGATACCCTGCTACCACTGTGGGCGAGCAACGTCGGCAGACGTCTTCCGACTATCGGTATTTTTAACAATAACTGAAGAGAATGGGACAACGGCTGTGTCAAATGTCGGCTTGTGTCACACTTGCCGGGCCTCGATGACGGGCGTTGGAACCGCTTGAGACAGGCATTGAATTTTCTTTTTCATATAAAGGAGTTATCCATGGCGCAAGAAACCATTTTCAGCAAAATCATCCGCAAAGAGATCCCCGCCGACATCCTTTATCAAGACGACCTGGTGACCGCCTTTCGCGACATCCAGCCCAAGGCCAAGACCCATATCCTGATCATCCCCAACGTGCTGATCCCCACCGTCAACGACGTGGAGCCGGATCACGAGCTGGCGCTGGGCCGGATGTTCACCGTCGCCCGCAAGCTGGCCAGCGAGGCAGGCATTGCCGAGGATGGCTATCGTCTCATCATGAACTGCAACCGCCACGGCGGGCAGGAGGTCTACCACATCCACCTGCATCTGGTCGGTGGCCAGCCGCTGGGACCCCTGCTCAGCCTGTGATGCCGCGCCTTCCTCTGGCCGGTCTGCTGCTGGCCGGTTCCCTGCTGGGGGGCTGTGCCTCCCACTGGCAAGACATGTTCGTCTCCTATTCCGATCAGATGGTGCCGCTGCGCAACCAGCTGTTGCTGGGTCATGCCGCCGAGGCGCTGCCCGAGGTGCGCGACTCCACGCCGGGGGACGATACCTATGTGCTGGACCGGCTCGAGCAGGGGCGCATCGCCTGGCTGGCGAGTCAGGATGCCGCCAGCAAGCAGGCCTTTGCCGCCGCCGACAGCCGGCTGGCGTGGGAAGACAATCAGGCCGAGTACCGGGTCAGCCAGGGGCTGGCCCAGGCGGGCAGCCTGCTCACCAACGACCAGACCATGGTTTACCGGGCGCCCGATTACGAGCGCACCATGCTGCACCACTATCTGGCTCTCAACTACCTGCAGCGCGGGGATGCCGAGGGCGCTCTGGTGGAGGTGCGCCGCGCCAACCAGGTGCAGGAGCAGGCCCTCAAACGGCGGGCCGACGAGGTGCGCAAGGCAAAGCAAAAGAGCGAAGAGGCCGAGGCCGAAGGGGAGATGCGCCAGCTGATGTCGCGCGGCGCCCCCGAGCTCGACCGGCTGATCGGGCGGGTCAAGAACGGTTTTCAGAACGCCTACACCTTCTATTTCTCCGGCGTGCTCTATGAGGCGGCCGGCGATCTCAACGATGCCTGGGTCGACTATCAGCGCGGTTACCAGATAGCGCCGGACAACCGCAGCCTGCAGGATGCCTTGCTGCGTCTGGCTGTGCTGCGTGGCGCCGCGGACGAGATCCGCGAAACCGAGAAAAAGGTGGGTCGCAAGGCGCCGCCCTTGGCCAAGGATCAGGGCCAGCTGGTGGTGCTGTTTGAAGATGGGCTGATCCCGGCACGGCGCGAGCTGTTTCTGCCGCTGCCCATCGCCACCTCCGGCGGCGATTTTCGCACCTTTACCGTCGCTATCCCCTATTACGATAATCGGGCCAGCGACACTGGGCCGCTCACGGTATCGGTGGGCAAGCGGGTCGAGCAGACCAGCGAGCTAGTCAGGCTGGAGGCGCTGGCGGCCAAAGATCTGCAGGAGCGGCTGCCCGGCATGCTGACCCGCCAGGCGCTGCGGCTGGTGGCCAAGGAGCAGGTGCGGCGCACCGCGGCCAAGGAGGGGGGCGATGTGGGCAACATTCTGGTCGGCATCTTCAATACCCTCTCGGAGCGGGCTGACACCCGCAGCTGGCTGACGTTGCCGGCGCAGGCTGCGAGCTGGCAGGGGATGCTGCCTGCGGGTGACGTGAACCTTACCCTGGGGGCTGGTGCTGCCCAGCGGCAATTGCCGCTCACCATCCACCAGGGACGCACCACCCTGGTGTGGGTGCAGCGGCTCGGCGCTGGGTTGACGACCCGGGTGATGCCGCTGTGACGGCGAACGATGGCAATACACATGAGTGACCGGTCGGGCCCCTCGGGGTCGCCGGCAAGGAGAGCAAGATGAAAGCACACGGGTTGGCTCTGGGCCTGGTTCTGCTGCTGGCAGGCTGCGCCACCAATACCTCCGGCGTGGCGCTCTATGGGGCGGCGGGCGCCGCGCCAGTGGCGGAGCAGCATCAAAACGTCAATGTCACCCTGACCGAGCTCAGCCGGCGCGAACAAAACGGCCTGTTGCAGGTCAATGTGGCGGCGGCCAGCACCCAGCGCGGTGACAACAAGCTGCAATACCTGTTCTATTGGTATGATGAGGCGGGGCAGGAGGTGGCCAGCGATGGCCGCGGCTGGACGCCGCTCAAGCTGCACGGCTATCAGACCCGTACCCTGTCTGCCCTGGCGCCGAGCCCGGCCGCCCGGGGCTACCGGATTTACGTACGCGAAGTGATTGAGGAATCCTACTGATGAAAATGAATCATGCCCTGCTGATCCTGACTGGCGCCCTGCTGCTGGGCGGCTGCTCCAGCACCACCGTCAGCTATGGCGATCCGACCGAAACCGAGACGGTGACCGTCGATTACGGTTCCAGCGATCTGCAGGCCATCGCCGACAAGATGGCGGATTCCATGCTGGCGTCGCCAGCCACCAGCGAGATCACCGCCGGCGGCCGTCCGGTGATGTTCATGGACTCCATCCGCAACAAGACCTCCGAGCACATCGACACCGAGGCCATCACCGACAGCATCCGTACCAAGCTGCTGCGCGCCGGCAAGTTCCGCTTCGTCGACATGAGCAAGGTGGCGGCGGTCAAGCAGCAGCTCGAATACCAGCAGAGCAGCGGCATGGTGGATCCTGCCTCCATGGTGCGCCTTGGCAAGCAGACCGGCGCCCGCTACATGGTCTATGGCAACCTCGCCAGCATCGTCAAGGACAACGGCAAGGTGAAGGATGTCTACTACCAGATGACCATGAACCTGATGGATCTGCAAAACGGCGAGCTGCTGTGGGCAGACCAGAAAGAGATCCGCAAGCAGGCCAAGAAGTCCACCTTTGGCTGGTAAGTCGAGCGAGGCCTCTCTGGCGGCCGCCGAGCGGGCCCTGCTGGCCCGCCTGCCGCCGCCCTGGCGCTCGGGCCGGCTGGCGCCATTGGCCAGCGGCCTGACCAACTGCAACTATCGACTGCGCCTCCCCTCGGGGCGCAGTCACTTTTTGCGCCAGGGCCACCCCGATCCGGTGCGCCTTGGCATCGATCGGGCCACCGAATGGCAGCTCTATCAGGGGGCCGTGGGACAGGGGCTGGCCTTGCCCTGCCATCACAGCGATCCCGCCACCGGCCTGATGCTGCTGGACTGGTGCGACGAGCCGAACTGGCTGGCGGCGCCGCCCCCGGCTGCGTTGCAGCCAGTGCTGCTGGCCGGGGTGCTGACGCGGCTGCACCGGTTGCCGGTGCCGAGCGTGGTGATGGCGGTGCGGGCCCACAGCGCCGGCTATCGTGCCAGGCTGGCCCGGGTGCCGGCCTGGCTGCCGGCGCTGGAGCGGGGGCTGCTGGCCAGCCGCGAGCCCGCCGATTGCTGGCTCCCTTGCCATCATGATCTCAATCCGGCTAATTTGTTGGGGAGCCGGCCCTGGGTCATCGACTGGGAGTATGGCGCCGCCGGGCATCCCGGTTTCGAGGTGGCCAGCATCCAGCGCACCCACGGCTGGCAGGATGCCCAGCGCGAGGCACTGGAGCAGACCTACTGCGAGCGGGCAGGGGGGCCGGTCGGCCCGCGCGGCTTTCAGAGCCGGGCCTTTTTGCCCTGGGTCGATTACATAGGGCTGCTGTGGGCGCTGCTGATGGCCGAGCAGCAGCCGGGGCCCGACTACCAGGCGCTGATCGATCTCAACCGGCAGCGGCTGGAGTAGGCATCAGGCATTATGAATCATCCGTTGCGTCAACCCTGTTTCATCAACATTGGAGCCTTGCATGGTGACCACCTTTTCCTGGCGCAAGCCCAGTAGCTGGAGTCTGCTGCTGCTCTGTCTGCTGCTGGCCGGCTGCTCCACCCGGGTCGTCTATTACTGGCTCGACGTGGCCATCGTCTGGCAGCTGGACGACTACTTCTCGCTGGATCGCAGCCAGAAGCGCTTGCTGGACAACGAAGTGAAGGGGCTGATGGCCTGGCACCGCCAGCGCGAGGTGCCCCGTTATGCCGACGATCTCGATGCGCTGGCCAAGGCGGTGGCGAGCCCCATGACCCCGGCCCAGGTCTCCCGCCATCTGGATGCGGCCCAGCAGAGCCTGACCCGTACCCTGGAGAACACGGTACCGCGGGCGGTGCGGCTGGCGCGCACCCTGACCGAGGCGCAGGTGGCCATGTTCATGAAGGACAGGCTCACCCGCCAGGCGGAACGGGAAAAGGAGTTTGCCGACAAGCCCAGGGAGGAGATGCTCAAGGAGTTTCGCGACAAGATGAACGAGCGGCTGGTGTTCTGGATTGGCGAGGTGAAACCGGCCCAGGCCCCGCTGGTGGCCCAGTGGGCCCAGTGGCAGTACGAGCTGCAGGCCCCCTGGCTTGAGTTCCAGACCGCCTGGACCAAGGAACTGGACCGGCTGATGAAGCAGCGCCAGAGCCAGGACTTCGGCGCTCAGCTCACCGCCCTGCTGCAACAGGGGGACGGCCTGATGGATGGCCGCTTCACCGGCTACACCGATCAGTCGCGCCAGCGCACCGTCAACTGGCTGAGCGATCTCAGCCAGTCGCTGGACATCTCCCAGCGTGCCCACCTCTACAGCCTGCTCAAGGGCTATGCCCGCGATTTCAGGCAGATGTCGGAGGGATAATGGTGCCAAGAGGGCCGGCCGGCCCCCATGCCCTTGTTCTGGCGGGGCCCCTGTGGTAGTTTGCCCTTTCTATTATGCGGGAATTAACTTTTTGAGCCTGACCGACAAAGTGAAACTGGCGCTGATGACCCTGCTCATCACCCTCGCTCTGTTGTTCTCTACCCTCTCGGTGGAGGGGTTCAAGCTGCCCGCAGCCCAGCAGTCGACCCAGCAGGTACAGCTGATGGGGGATACGGTGGCACCGACCGATGGCGGCCAGGTGATCCACAGTGCCAGCGACAGCGACGACGGGGTCGTCAAGTTCGTCAGCTCCCACCAGAATCACCTGCTGCGGCTCGAACACTCCCTGCGCAGCGATCATCAGCCCGGCAACGTGGTGTACCAGCTGATCATGAGCTGGTCCCAGCAGGCGATCCTGCTGCTGCTGTGCGGCCTGCTGTTCTATGCCGCCCTCTTCTATCGCAGACACAGTTTCCGCGATCGGTTTGCCACCATCCATCGGCACCGGTTGCAACGTCAGCACCTGCAATACCGTTTCTGTCAGAGTTACCTCGCCTGACCCCGATGGGGTCCGGTCCTTTCGCACCACCTCATCGCCTCCTGCTGCCTGCTCACCGCGCGTGAACGGGCCGCTGTCTCATTCGTATTTTCTTGCGTGCCGCCTGCGTGGCGAGTGCGCAGCCTTCTCCTGACAGAGGCTGATTTCATGAGAAAAAAGAGTCGTATCACCTTGAACCGCATGAACATGTGGCAGTACGCCCTGCTGCTGCTCATGCTGTTCACCTTTGCGTTTTACTCCCTGCCCACCTTCTTCGGTGAGCAGCCCTCCCTCGGTCTGCACGGCCAGACCAGCCTGACCGAGGCGCAGCGTACCCTGCTGGCCGACAACCGCATCGAGCCACTCAAACAGGTGCAACAGGGCGAGCGGGTCGAGCTGGTGTTTGCCAGCCAGGCCGAACAGCAGCGCGCCAAGCAGCTGCTGGAGCAGCAGGGCTATGACAGCTCGGCGCTGACCCTGGAGTTCTACTCCAACGCCCCGGGCTGGATCAGCCAGCTCGGCGCCGCCCCCATCAAGCTCGGACTGGATCTGCGCGGCGGCTCCCAGCTGTTGATCGGGGTCGATCTGAGCTTTGTGGTCGACAACCAGACCAAAAACCTGGTGGACATGCTGCGCACCCAGTTTCGCGAGGCGCGCCTGCGCGGCGCCAACGTGGCCCGGGTGAGCGAGGGGGAGGTGAGGGTGATTTTGCCTGAGGTGGCCGATCAGGCGCCCTGGCTCACCATCATCAAGGATTCCGCCGGCACCCGGCAGGATCAGTGGACCCTCAAGCGCAGCGGCAACGAGCTGCGGCTGGTGATGAGCGAGGCCGAGCGTACCCTGCTGGCCAACAACGCGGTGACCCAGAACCTGTCGATCCTGAAAAAGCGGATCAACGAGCTCGGCATCGTCGAGGCCTCGGTACAGCGCCAGGGTCAGGACGGCATCCGCATCGAGCTGCCCGGGGTGCACAATCCCAAGCAGGCGAAAGAGGTGATCGGGGCCACCGCCTCGCTGGCCTTCTACGAAGCCCAGGCCGACAGCCGCTTCTTCATGGCGGATCGCAACGGCCAGGCGGTCGGGCTGGCCCGCAAGCCGGTGCTGACCGGCGAGCACATCGTCGATGCCCGCGCCAACATGGGCGAGATGGGGCAACCCCAGGTCAACATCGTGCTCGACAGCCTGGGTGGCAGCAAGATGAACCAGTTCAGCCGCCAGAACGTGGGCAAGCCGATGGCCACCGTCTTTACCGAGTACAAGACCAATGCCGAAGGCAAGCTGCGGGCGAGGAGCGAGGTGATCAACGTCGCCACCATCCAGACCGCCCTTGGCAACCAGTTCCGCATCACCGGGATCGGTAGCCTGCCGGAAGCCCAGGAGCTGGCCATGCTGCTGCGCGCCGGCGCCCTCACCGCGCCCCTCAAGATCCTGGAAGAGCGCAGCATAGGCCCGACCCTGGGTCTGCAGAACATCGAGGCGGGTTTCACCGCATTGGCGTTCGGCATGGCCGGCATGATGCTGTTCATGATGGCCTGGTATCGCAAGTTCGGCTGGGTCGCCATCACCGCGCTCATCGCCAACCTGCTGATGCAGGTGGGGATGCTGGCGGTGCTGCCGGGCGCGGTGCTGACCCTGCCGGGGATCGCCGGTCTGGTGCTCACCGTCGGCATGGCGGTGGATACCCACGTGCTGATCTTTGAGCGGATCAAGGACCGGCTGCGGGAAGGGGGTTCGTTGGCCAACGCCATCGACTTTGGGTACCGCTCGGCGTTTCGCACCATCTTCGATGCCAACATCACCACGCTCATCTGCGCCGTGGTGCTCTATGCCATCGGTTCCGGGCCGCTGCAGGGCTTCTCCATCACCCTGATCCTGGGCCTCATCTCCAGCATGGTGACCGGCATCTGGGGCACGCGCGCCATCATCAATCCCCTGTGGGGCAAGAGCAGCGCCAAGCTGCTGAGGGTGTGACCATGACTGACCACCACCTGTGTCATCGCGCCGCGCGTTCGAGCCTGCTCCGCGCCCGCGTCACGCGCTTCCCTGCGGGAAGCCAGAGCCATCTGCTGTCGAGGGAACAACAATGCTGAGAATGATCATTGCCATGGGGCTGACTCGCTGGCGTTACATCGGCCTGTGGGCCTCCGTGCTGCTGACCGTGGCGAGCATCGCGGTGCTCGCCATCAACGGCCTCTCCCTCGGTCTCGACTTTACCGGCGGCATCCTGCTGGAGTTTCGCATCCAGACCCTGAAGGAGGCCCATGAGCTCAACGCCCTGTTGACGGCCCCCCTGGCGGGCGTGGTTGAGCTGCACGGCGCCGGCGTGCCCGGCGAGTGGCTGATCAAGCTGCCGCCCCACGAGCTGCCCTGGGCGGCCGAGGAGCTGGCGGTGATGCTGGGTCAGCAGCTCAACCTGCCGGTGGAGCTGCTGCGCACCACCATCGTCGGCCCCCAGGTGGGCGCCGAGCTGTTCCAGCAGGGGATGCTGGCGGTGCTGGTGGCCTCGCTGGCCATCTCCGCCTACCTGGCAGTGCGTTTCGAGTGGCGCCAAGCCATCGGCATCCTGGTGTCGGTGCTGCACGACGGTCTGGTGGCACTGGGGCTGCTGGCGCTGTTCAACATCGAGTTCGATCTCAACGTCATCGCCGGCCTGATGGCGGTGATCGGCTACTCCCTCAACGACAGCATCGTCATCTCCGACCGCTTGCGGGACTTGCTCAGCTCGCGCACCCAGATGGGGATCCACGACTGCTCTGACGTGGCCATCAAGGCCACCTTCAGCCGCACCATGATCACCTCGGGCACCACCCTGTTCACGGTGGGAGCTCTGCTGCTGTTCGGTGGCGATGCCCTCTACGGTTTCTCCTTCACCCTGTTCGCCGGCATCCTGGTGGGCACCATCTCCTCCATCACGGTGGCCTCCACCGTGCAGGAGCTGCTGGGCCTCTCGCCGCAGGCTTATCAGAAAAAAGAAGAGGAGCTGGCGGAGGCGGCATGACCCCGCCATTCCCATGCAAAACGGGCCTTCGGGCCCGTTTTTTTATGCGCAGCTGAAATGAGGCTCAAAAGCCCGAGCCCGGTTGCAGCAAGAAGGCGGCCTCCTCGGCGGTGTCCTGGCGGCCCAGGATGGCGTTGCGGTGGGGGAAGCGGCCAAAACGCTCGACGATCACCTGATGGCGGCGGGCAAAGTCGGCAAAGCCGGCGAAGGTCTCCCGCGCCGGGCCGTCTGCCTGCTCGGCCGCCAGCCCCTCGAACAGGGTCACGCTTCTGGCCTGTTGCTCGCGGGATTCGGCGTGCTCCAGCGGCAGGTAGAAAAAGACCCGTCCCAGCGAGGGCAGCGCCAGATCCGCCCCCAGCGAGAGCCCCTTGAGGCAGAGATCCCGCGCCTTGGCATCCTGGGCAAAGGCGGCGGGGGTGCCGCGGTGGATGTTGCGCGGCAGCTGGTCCAGCAGCAGGATCAGGGCCAGCCGGCCCTCGGCCGAATCGGCCCAGTGGGCGAGCTCGCCGGCGGCGGCTGCCGCAGCCAGCTCACCGAAGCGGCTGGCGAGCAGGGCGTCGGTGTCGCTGTTTTTGCCCCACCAAAGGGGCGCTTGGCGTTTGGCGCGGGTGACGTCGTCGGTCTCTTCACCAAACCAGAATGTGAGCAGCGGTTGCCAGGGTTGCATGGAATACTCCTTGGGCCTGCGGGCACCGGATGAATCAAGGCCAAATGACCCTGATGTGGTTGCTGCCGAACGGGCGGCTTCTCGTTACACTGTGCCATCTTTTCCCGCAATAGGGATCCCCCTTCGGCCGGAACCGGTTGGTCGGTTCTGTCGGATGACATTGCCAATGTACTCGATGGTGTGGCGCTGATGATGTGGCCAACAAGGGCGTGGTGTGCTGCGGGAGGCTCTCTTCTACTGACATAAGGATTCTCTGATATGGCCGGAACCAGTTTGTTGGCCCTGCTCGACGATATTGCCAGCGTGCTCGACGACGTGGCGCTGATGACCAAGATGGCGGCGAAGAAGACCGCCGGGGTGCTGGGGGACGATCTGGCTCTCAATGCCGAGCAGGTCTCCGGGGTGCGCGCCGAGCGGGAGCTGCCGGTGGTGTGGGCGGTGGCCAAGGGGTCGTTTCGCAACAAGCTGATCCTGGTGCCTGCCGCCATCGCCATCAGTGCCCTGGTACCCTGGCTCATCACGCCGCTCCTGATGCTGGGGGGCGCCTACCTCTGCTTCGAGGGGGCCGAGAAGCTGGCCCACAAGTTTCTGCCCCACGAGGCGAGCGAGGGGGAGGCGCACACCGCCCCCGTTCCCGATGATCTGGTGGCGTTTGAACAGCAGAAGATAAAGGGGGCCATTCGCACCGACTTTATTCTGTCGGCCGAGATCATCGTCATCGCCCTTGGCACCGTACAGGGGGCGAGCCTGGCGCTGCAGCTGTCGGTGGTGGCGGGCATCGCCCTGCTGATGACGGTGGGGGTCTACGGTCTGGTGGGGCTCATCGTCAAGCTGGACGACATCGGCCTGCACCTGCTGCAAAAGCCCGATGGCAGTGCCTTGCGCCGGGCGGTGGGGCAGGGGCTGCTGGTGACGGCGCCGCGGCTGATGCACCTGCTGGCACTGGTCGGCACCATCGCCATGTTCATGGTGGGGGGCGGCATCCTGGTGCACGGCTGGCCTTTTGTGCATCACCTGATTGAAGGGGCCGCCACCGCCGTGGCTACTCTGCCTGCGGTCGGCGCCGCCCTCGCGCTGGTGACGCCGACCCTGCTCAACGCCGTGGCCGGTGTGGTGGCCGGGTTGGTACTGGTGCTGGCCATGACCCTGGTGAGCAAGCTCAAGCCCGCCAAATAGTGGCGGCGGGCTGACCGTCGCGGGGCATATCCCTGCGATGAGGGCCATTCCGTCAGAGACTGTCTCGTCTGTTGCCTCGGATGGGGGCTAGGCAAGGGCCTGCCCCCTTCGTACTATCCGGCAGACACCCGCTCACAGAGGCGGGGTCAGCCCACATGGACGCAAACAGACAAGGAACGTCATGAAACCACCCGTTTGGCTGGATGATCACATCTATGCCGCCCCCGACTGCCCGGCGATCGACGCCGATTTCCAGCGAGCCCGCGAGGCCCTTAACCGCCTGCCACCCCTGCTGGATGAACTGCCCAAGACCAACGACATCAATGCCTTGCGCCATCTGCTTCGGGCCATCCTGGCCTGCTGGCGCGAGGTGCGCCGGCTGGAGTGGAACTGCCAGACCTACGGCTACAACCGGCTCAGCCGGGATGGGCGCGACGAGGCGGCCAGGGTGCTGCTCTCCCGTGGCCAGCAACTGCAGGCGAGCCTGGCCCAGCTTTGCAAGCCGGTGACCCTGTTCTGGGTGCGCGCTCCCGAGGAGCTGGTGCGCGCCCTGCTGCAGGATCCCGAGCTGTTCGAGCTCGCCTACGCCATTCGCCACGACCGGCGCCAGCAGGATCAGTGGTTGTCGCTCGAGAGCGAGCAGCTGATCGCGGGGCTGGGCGTGGATGGCCTGCAGGGGTGGGGGGATCTCTACGACAACCTGGTAGGAAGGCTCAGGCCGGTGGTGGAGGGGCAGCCCATGGGGCTGGCGCAGGCAGACAACCTGCTGGCCCACCCGCAGCGGGCCCGGCGCGCCGCCGCCTGGCACGCCATCCAGGCTGCCTGGGGGGCGGAGCAGGAGACGGTGGCCGCCATCCTCAACGCCATCAACGGCTGGCGCAACGAGCTGACCCGCCAGCGTGGCAGGGAACGCAGGTGGGATGCGCTCGACGTTTCCTGCCATCAGGGACACCTGGAGCGGGTGACCCTGGAGACCCTGATGACGGCGGCCGGCGAGCACAAGGAGCTGGGGCGACGGGCCCTGCGCGCCATGGCCTGCGCCCAGCAGATCAACGACTTCGCCCCCTGGGATCTCTATGCCCCGGCGCCGACTGTGGCGAGCGGCCTTATCAGTTTCGAGCAGGCGCTGGCCCTGGTGGCCGACGCCTTCGCCGGCTTTGACCCCGAGATGGGGGCCTTTGCCCGCATGATGGCGGCCAATGGCTGGATTGACGCCGCCCCGAGCGAACACAGGCGCAGCGGTGCCTACAGCACCGAGTATGCCGATCCGCCCGAGCCGCGGGTGTTTCTCACTTTCGAGGGAACCCTGGACAACGTCATCACGCTCGCTCATGAGTTGGGGCACGCCTGGCACAGCTGGCTGCTGCGGGAGTTGCCGCTGGAGCAGCGTGACTACCCCAAGACGCTGGCGGAGACCGCCTCTTTGTTTGCCGAGGCGCTGGTGCGTGATGCCCTGTTAGCAGCCACCGACAACATGGAGCAGCGCCGAGCCATCGCCTGGCTGGACGGGGAGCGGGCCGCCAGCCTGCTGCTCGACGTGCCGGCCCGCTTTACCTTCGAGCGTGCCCTGGTGGCGGCGCGGGAGGAGGGCTACGTGGGGGCCGGCCAGCTGCGGCAGATGATGAAATCGGCGCAGCAGCAGTGGTATGGTGACACCCTGAGTCAATATGACGAGCTGTTCTGGGCCAGCAAGGGCCACTTTTCCATCGCCGAGCTCGGGTTCTACAACTACCCCTATCTGTTTGGCTACCTGTTCAGCCTGGGGCTCTATGCCCAGCAGGCGCGGGCGGGGCGCGAGTTCGTCCACGCCTATCGGGAGCTGCTGCGCGACACCGGCCGCATGAGCGCAGAAGAGCTGGTGGAGAAGCACCTGGGGGTCGACATCCGTGAGCCCGCCTTCTGGCAGGAGAGCCTCGATTATGTGGAAGAGGCGGTCGCCCGCCTCGAGCGGCTGGTGTAGGCCGCACGGCGGTTTTTATCCTGGTGGCGGGCCCTGTGGCTCGCCACGCGCATTCAAAGGGGCTCGGCCCCGCAACCTGATGACGAGCATTTGATGCAGCAACGAATCTACCCACAACAGTGGCAAAACCAGCATATCTATCCCGCCCTCGACTGCCCGCAGGTGGCCGCCGATCTCGCCCTGGCGCGCGCCAGTGTGGACGAACTCGGCCTGTTCCTCGAGGGGCTTGGCGCCGTGCGGGCCAATGCGCAGGCGCTGCAGGATTTCTTGCGCGAGGTGCGGCTGCGGGCCCAGCGCATTCGCAATATCGGTTGGAACCTGGCCGTGCTGGCGGCCTGTCAGGGCAGTCAGGATGCCCGCGACGAGCAGGCCAAGCAGCTGGCTTCCCGTGCCCGTGCCCTCAATGCCGATCTGTTCAAGACCCTGGCCCCGGTCGAGGATCTGATGCTGGCGCTGCCGGAGCCCGAATTCGAGCAGCTGATGGACGACTCCCTGCTGGGGGAGGAGGCGTACCGGCTGCGTCACGAGCGCCGCTTGCAGGATCAACGCCTGCCGGTGGAGGCGGAGCAGTTGGTGATCGGTCTTGGCACCGATGGTTTGCACGCCTGGGGCAACCTCTACAACGATCTGGTGGGCAAGATCCGGCTGGTGATCGATGGCCGCGAGATGGGGCTGGCCGAGGCGAGCAACCTGCTCTCCAGCCCGCAGCGGGCCCTGCGCCGGGAGGCGTTCGATGCCATCAGCGCCGGCTGGGAGGGGGAGCAGGAGACGGTGGCCGCCATCCTCAACGCCATCAACGGCTGGCGGCTTGAGCTTTCGCGCCAGCGCGGCCGCAGCCGCCAGCTCGATGCGCTCGATCTCTCCTGCCATCAGAGCCACATCGAGCGGGCGACCCTGGATACCCTGATGCAGGAGACCTGGCGCGCACGCGGGCTCGGTCAGCGGGCGCTGGGGCTGATGGCCGAGCGCCTTGGCATCGAGCAGCTGGGGCCGGAGGATTTGTTTGCCCCGCCGCCGGCCGCGGTGAGCCGCGAGATCCCGTTCGAGGAGGCGATCGAGATCATCGCCGAGGCGTTCTCCCGTTTTGATCCCGAGATGGGCGAGTTTGCCCGCATGATGGCCGAAAAGGGGTGGATCGATGCCGAGCCCACCCCCAACCGGCGCACCGGGGCCTACTGCACCAAGTTTGCCGAGCCGGTGGAGCCGCGGGTCTTCATCACCTATGCCGGCACCATGGACAACGTCATCACCCTGGCCCACGAGCTTGGCCACGCCTGGCACAACTGGCTCATTCGCGATCTGCCCATGAGCCAGCGCAGCTACCCCATGACGCTGGCGGAGACCGCCTCCATCTTCGCCGAGACCCTGGTGCGCAGTGCCCTGTTCGAGCAGGCGCAGACTCCCGAAGAGCAGCAGGCCATCGCCTGGGCGGAAGCCGACGGCGCCGCCACCTTCCTGGTCAATATCCCGGCTCGCTTCGATTTCGAGCGCGCCCTGGTGGCGGAGCGGGCGGCGGGCTATGTCTCGCCGGCGCGGCTCAAGGCGCTGACCGACGAGGCCTGGGGCCGCTGGTACGAGCAGAGTCTGTGCCGTTATCACCCCCTGTTCTGGGCGGCCAAGGCGCACTTCTCCATCGCGGGCTTGGGTTTTTACAACTATCCCTACCTGTTCGGCTATCTGTTCAGCCTCGGCGTCTATCAGCAGCTGATGCATCGCCAGAAGGCGGGGGAACAGAATGTGGCCCAGGCCTATCGCGACCTGCTGCGCGATACCGGGCGCATGAGCGCCGAAGATCTGGTGGCCAAGCACCTGGGCCAGGACATCCGCCAGAGCACCTTCTGGCAGGGCAGCCTGGCGCTGGTGGAAGCGGCGGTGGAGCGTTTCGCCCAGACCCGCGGCTAACACAGGCTTGCTGAATGAAACCGCCGGGCAGCCATGCCGCCCGGCGGTTTTTTTTATGGGGCGGGTTTGCCTGGCTGCGGCTGAGCGGGCGGGCGCACCGGCCCCACCAGCAGGGGCCTCGGCTGGTGGCGCAGGTCCGGCTGGTAGCCGTTGAAAAAGAGGTTGAGCACTACCGAGCTGAGGGTGGCCAGCAGAATGCCGCTGTGAAACAGCGGTTGCAGGGCGGCGGGGAAGTGCTGGAAGAAGTGGCCGGAGACGGTGGGGATCATGCCGACGCCTAGGCTGATGGCGACAATGTAGAGGTTGTGGCGATTGCTGTTGTAGTCGGCCCTGGCCAGGATGCGGATGCCGGTGGCCAGCACCATGCCGAACATCACGATACCGGCGCCCCCCAGCACGAAGGGGGGAATGGAGGCGACCAGCACCGACATCTTGGGCACCAGGCCGAAGGCGAGCAGGATCCCCCCCGACATGACGCAGACCCAGCGGCTCGACACCCCGGTCACGCTCACCAGGCCGATGTTCTGGGAGAAGGAGGTGTGGGGGAAGCTGTTGAAGATGCCGCCGATGATGGTGCCGATGCCATCCACCCGCAGGCCGCGCACTATGTCGCCCCGGCTGGCCGGGTGGCCGACGATGTCGCCGAGCGCCAGAAACATCCCCATCGACTCGATGAAGGTGATCAGCATGATGACGGTGAGGGTGACGATGGAGATCGGATCGAAGGTGGGCCAGCCGAAGGCGAACGGCACTATGGGGGCGAACCAGGCCGCTTCACTCAGGCCGTCCATGCTCACTTCCCCCATGGCGATGGCCACCCCGAAGCCGAACAGGATACCGAGCAGCACCGAGATGTTGCTGAAAAAACCCTTGGTGAAGCGGGTCACCAGCAGGATGAAGGCCAGCACCAGAAAGCTGGTGCCGATGTAGCGCAGGCTGCCGTACTCGGGGTTGCCCTTGCCCCCCGCCATCCAGTCGATCCCCACCTGCATGATGCTGATGCCGATGGAGGTGATGACCACCCCGGTCACCACGGTGGGAAAGAGCGGCATCAAGCGGCCGATGAGGGGCACCAGCAGGGTGGAGAGGATGCCGGCGGCGATGGTGGCGCCGAAGATGCCGGTGAGCCCCAGCGCCGGGTTGGCGCCGATGGCCAGCATGGGCATGACGGCGGCGAAGGTGACCGACATGATGACCGGCAGGCGGATGCCGGCGAAGCGGCCGATGCCAAGGCACTGCAGCAGGGTGACGATGCCGCAGCAGAAGAGATCCGAACTGATGAGATACGAAATTTGATCCTTGGGTAGCCCCAGGCTGCCGCCGATGACTAGCGGCACCGCCACGGCGCCGGCATACATTACCAGCACATGCTGCAGGCCGAGGGTAAAGAGCTGGCCGGGGGGGAGCAGGCGCTCCACTTCGTCGATGGCGCGGCCCTTGGCCGCCCCGGGGGGCTGGGTCTGGTTCATGAACCGATCACTCCTTGCGACCCGGCGGCGAGAGCCGGGCAAGATGGGGCAGGCTGGCTGCCCCGTTCATGGATGGGGTCCGGGTCGCCCTGGATCCGGCCGCGCAGGCGAAGGTTGCCTTCACGCGGTATCGCAGGAGGAGTGCAGGAACCGTGCTCAGCCGGCAGGCATGGGTGTCTGTTGGCCCTGTTCATGCGTATTTTTGCAGGCGGGATCACGCTTGCACGCGCCGATGGCTGACAATCGTTTGCCAGTCGATGGGGCCGGGCTTTCAGATTGGTAGCCTGGTTATCATTTCGGTCGGCCGGGCTCTCAGATTGATAGCTGGCAGCGGACGGCGGCGCGCCGTCTGGTTTCATCCGTAACCGAGGGCGTGATCCAAAGCAAGAAAGTAGGATGTTTTGGTGGCGCAGGGCCCCGCCGCTGGGGTAGTTTCGATAAAACCGACACAGATCCTGAGGTCTTATCCATGATCATCTATCTGCATGGCTTCGATGCCACCAGCCCGGGCAATCACGAGAAAGTGCTGCAGTTGCAGTTTATTGATGATGATGTGCGTTTCGTGCACTACAGCACGGTTCACCCCCGTCATGACATGAGCCACCTGCTCAAGGAAGTGAAGAAGCAGCTCGACATGAGCACCGATCCCAAACCCCTCATCTGCGGGGTGGGGCTGGGTGGGTACTGGAGCGAGCGCATCGGCTTCCTGTGCGGCATCAAGCAGGTGATCTTCAACCCCAACCTGCACCCCGAAATCACCATGCAGGGCAAGATCGACCGACCGGAAGAGTACGAGGATATCGGCACCAAATGTGTGTCTGAATTTCGTAGTAAAAATTCAGGAAATTGCCTCTGCATCCTTTCCGTTCAGGATGAAGTGCGCGATAATGGCGAAACTGAGCGTGAATTGAAGAATTATTACAACATCGTGTGGGATGAGCGAGAGACGCACAAGTTCAAGAACATCTCTCATCACCTGCAACAGATGAAGGCTTTCAAAGAAGCCTGATTGATCGTCACGTCATGGATTCAACTATCAAGGGAGCCGATGGCTCCCTTCGCTTTAATGGAACCGAGGTAATTAACCATGACCAATATTGTTGTCGTCGGCGGCGGTGCCGGCGGTCTGGAGCTGGCCACCAGCCTGGGCCGCAAGCTGGGCAAGAAGAACAAGGCCAAGATCACCCTGGTTGATCGCAACCGTACCCACCTGTGGAAACCCCTGCTGCACGAAGTGGCCACCGGCTCCATGGACGCGGGCATCGACGCCTTGAGCTACCAGTCCCACGCCAAGAACCACGGCTTCGATTTCCAGCTGGGTACCCTGACCGACATCAAGCGCGACGAGAAACGCATCGTGCTGGGGAAGATCGTCGACGATAACGGCGACATCGTGGTCAACGAGCGCGAGCTGCCCTACGACTATCTGGTGATGGCCATCGGTTCCGTCTCCAACGACTTCAACACCAAGGGCATCAAGGATCACTGCATCTTCCTGGACAGCCCCACCCAGGCGCATCGCTTCCACAACAGCATGATGAACCGCTTCCTGCAGTTCGCCACCGAATACCAGCCGGGCGACAAGGTGAAGATTGCCATCGTCGGCGGCGGAGCCACCGGTGTCGAGCTCTCTGCCGAGCTCTACAACGCGGTCGAGCAGCTTTATGCCTACGGCTTCAAGAACCTCACCACCGACAGCCTGAAGGTGACCCTGGTGGAAGCGGGCCCCCGCATCCTGCCGGCCCTGCCGGAGCGTATCAGCGGCGCTGCCCACCAGGAGCTGGTCAAGCTCGGCGTGGACGTGCGTACCGCCACCATGATCACCGAAGCGACAGCCGAAGGTCTGCACACCAAGGATGGCGAGCTGATTGAAGCGGACCTGATGGTGTGGGCGGCCGGTATCAAGGCGCCGGACTTCATGAAGGATATCGCCGGTCTTGAGACCAACCGCATCAACCAGCTGGTGGTGAAAGAGACCCTGCAGACCACCCGCGACGAGAACATCTTCGTCATCGGTGACTGCGCCGCCTGTCCGCAGCCGGACGGCAAGTTCGTGCCGCCGCGCGCCCAGTCCGCCCACCAGATGGCGACCCAGGCGTTCAAGAACATCCTGGCCAAGATGAACGGTGGCGAGCTCAAGCCCTACCTCTACCACGACCACGGTTCGCTGGTGTCCCTGAGCCGCTTCTCCACCGTGGGCAGCCTGATGGGCAACCTGATGCGCGGTTCCATGATGGTGGAGGGCTACATCGCCCGTCTGGTCTACATCTCGCTCTACCGGATGCACCAGATTGCCCTGCACGGCTACGTCAAAACCGGCCTCATCATGCTGGTGGGCCGCATCAACCGGGTGCTGCGCCCGACCCTGAAGCTGCACTAAGCCGCCTGGGGCAAACGTGGCGGGGTGGCAATGCTCCCGCGCACCATGAAACGCGCACTATGAAAAAGGAGAGGCCTTGGCCTCTCCTTTTTTGTTGCGGGCGTATCAGGAGGCATCCACCTGCAGGGTGCGCACCTCGGTGAGGGCAGCGGTGAAGAACAGCCGCGCCAGTTCCGGGTCTCCTTGCCCGGCATCGCGGGCGACGTTGGCAATGTCGCCGCCGAGCAGGCTGATGGTGTTGCCGACCTTGCTCACCCGATCGATGAGGGAGCCGAATTGCTGGGAGAAGGCCGTCGTCTGGCCGAGGAAGCCTTGCTGACGCTGGATCTGCCCCTCAATCTGGTTCACCTGTCCCTCCAGGCTGCTCACCTTGTTCTGGGTCTGCGTCAGGGTGACGGCCAGGGCGATGAGACCCGGCAGCCCCAGCAATCCCAGCCCCAGCAGGTAGAGTTTTTTCTTGTTGAGGGAGTCGAGCTCCTGCCGGGCGCCGTCCAGGTTGGATTGCAGCCCGGCGATGGTGGCTTGCAGCTCCACGCCGATCCGTTGCAACGCGATGTTGTCTTGCGTGATGCGATCGTTGGCGGTCTGGCTGGCGGTCAGGGTCTGGGCGGTCAGGGTCTGGATGGGGGCGATCTCCTGCTGGACCAGATCGACGAACGCCTTGAGCGCCTCGGGGTTGAAGGGGCCGGTATTGGCCAGCTGCTGGGTCAGTTGCAGCTCCAGGCGGGCAGCAAATGCCAGGACCTGCTGCTGCATGGTTTGCACCTGGGGCAGCAGGGCCGCAACCACCTCACCGACGTTCTGCTGGATGTTGACGGCGTTTTGCGGCAAACCAGTGAAGGACTGAATGGTCGCTTCGGCCTGCTGCATGTTGGCAATGGATTGGGAAAGAATGCCGTTGCTCATGGAGTCTCCTTGCTGGAAGAGGGCGGCCAGGCCGCCCTCCCGTGGTTTAGGCGGCCAGGCGCGCCACGAAGTTGGCGATGGTGTCGGTCTGCGGCACTTGCAGCGGGCTTACCCCGGCCATCTGGGCCTTGATGGTGGTCACGTCGGTGAGCACCGTCTTGACCGTGGTGTCGGCGGCGGTCAGCCAGAGCTGGCGGATGTCGTCGCCGCTGGTGATCCCCTTGTCCAGGTCGGTGATCAGGCTGCCCAGATCGGAGGTGAGGGAGTCCCAGGCGTTGCTCATCTGGGTGGCGGCGGTGACGGCGTTTTGCGCTTGTACCTGCAGCCCCTTGTAGCCGTTGCCGATCTGGGTGGCGATGAGCACCTCGCTGTTGAGGCTGCTGCGTTTCTGGTACAGATCCTGGCGGGCGCCCAGCGAGTTGTGCAGCACAATGGCGCCAGCCGTGATGCCGCCGGCCCCGGCGACCATCATGGCGACCCCGCCGATGACCACCGGGGTCGAGGTGCCGGCGGTCACGAAGTCAGCCACGGCACCGATGGCGGTGACGAAGGCACCACCAATCACCAGCAGTCCCCCGGCGACGATGCCGGCGATGGCGCCGTCGATGGCCGCGTTCACCTTGTCGATGTCGCCGTTGAGCTGGGCGAGCACCCCATTATCCCCCTGCACCTTGCTGTTGAGGTTCACCACGATCCCCTGGAAGTTGCTGGAGTCGGTGATGAGGTTGTTGTTGAGATTGACGATCACCAGGCGGGTGTCGGCGGAGAGCCGCTGATATTCGGTGGCCTGCTCCTTGATGACGCTCAGCTGCCTGAGCCACTGCGCCTTGGTGGAGCCGGGCGGCAGCACGGCTGGAATGGCGTTTTGCAGGGCAAAGTAGTTGGAGATGTTGCTGATGTTGGTGATGATCTGCGGCTGGATGGTATTGAGATAGAGGTCGGCGTGCCCCTTCGCCAGATCGAGCCCCTGGTTGATCTGGGTCTGGTTGTCCTTGAGGTTCGGGAACTGGCTGAAATCCACCGGCACCTGCTGCTTGACGCTGTTGCAGTAGGTCTGGATCTGCATGGCTTGGGAAGCCTGGTTGGCCATACCCTGGTCCATGGTGATGGTTGTTGCGTTGGTCATTTGGCGTGTCCTTGCGTGGTGGGATTAAGCGTCGGGCAGGATGCCGTTGCCGGCGTAGGCTGCCTTGATGTCGTCAACCTGGCTCGAAAGCAGCTGCCAGGACTGGGTGTTGAGCGCCACGGTGCGTCGCAGCTGGCGTATGTCGTCGGGGCTGTTGAGGTCAGTGACCACGGGCACGGCCCCTTGATAGGCGTCGGCCACCTTCTGCCAGCCTGCGGGCAACTGGGTGACGGTGTCGGCAACCCGGCTGTAGGTGTCGACAAACAGCTGGTTTTGCGCCTGCACCGACTTGGCCACGCTCAGCAGGGTGTTGGTGGCGGCCAGCGCCTGGTAGGCCTGGGCCAGCTTGTCGGTGTTGGTCTTGAGCTCGCGGGCCGCCTGGCTGGAACCAGCGATGCCTGAGGAGAGCGCCTTGAGGCCGGAGATCATGTACTGGGTCTGCTGATCGGTCTCTTTGGCTATCTCCTGCGACGTGGCGGGTTTGGCCCCCTTGTCGGCCGGTTTCTGCTCCAGCGTCAGCGAGGTGACGATGGCCCGCCCCAGCTGGTTGACCCCTTCACCGGCCTTGCCGCCCTCATCGACGATCGCCTGGATATTGGCGGCGATAGCCTTGTTGAGGGTGTCAATGATCTCGGTCTGACGCTTGGCGTCGGCCATCAGATCCTGCTCGAGCTGGGTGATGACGCCGTTGAACTGGGTCATCAGGGGGCGCAGGGAACCCCAGGCCACCTGCACGCGGGTATTGAGTGCCTGGGCATTGAGCCGGTAGCTCTGGGCCTGATCGACGAGGGACGTCAGTTGCTGCCCCAGCCGGGCCCCGCCCGCGAGAACGGCGGCGTCGTCTTCCTGACCAAGCAGGCGGTTGAACGCGGCGACCAGGGCGTAGAAGTTGGAGCCGTTGCTCAGCAGGTGGATAAGACCGGACAGGTTGGTCTGCTGGTAATAGCGTGCCTGATTCATCATCTGGGCCTGGTAGGCCTCGATTTTTACCGCGAGGGTGGAGTCGATCTCGCTGTTGGCCAAGGACTGCTGCATCAACAGCAAGTTCGCATAGGTCTGGTTGAGCAGGGCGGGTGAGGTCGCCGACAGGTAGGCGGCCAGCAGACCTTGATCCCCCAGATCCAGGGTGGCGATCGTGGTCATGACATGGCCTCCATCGCGGTGTCGGCGAGCGGGCTGGCGGGGGAACATGCCCCCAGTGCGAGGGTGGGGTGAGGTAGTCGGGTATCCTGCTGCATCATGCTGCTCTCCTCGTGACGAAGTGGGTCTGTCCCCGCGCTGGTGCCGGGACAGACTCACCCTAGGGAAAGGCAAAATGGGTCACAACTGACAATTTTGTCACTTGATGTTTGAGCCGGATCGGCTAATGAAAGGGGCGTCTTGGCGGCCCGGTGTTGTCTTTTGTCGATAACTCCTGCCGGTAAACAGGCCTGTCATCGGGCTGTGGCTGTGGGATATGGGGCACGATCGGCCAGGGTCTGGCTGGCACGTATCGAGTCTGCCTGCTTGCCTGGTCTTCTGCGCTGCTTTAGGCTGTCTCCCCAGTACACTCCACAAGGAAAGCAAGATGATCCTCTCAACCACTCCCACCCTGGAAGGCAAGACCATTCGCGAGTACCGCGGCATCGTCGTGGGCGAAGCCATTCTCGGCGCCAACGTGTTCAAGGATCTGTTCGCCGGCATCCGCGACATCATCGGCGGCCGCTCCGGCGCCTATGAAAAAGAGCTGGCCCGGGCCCGGGAAATTGCCTTCGACGAGCTCAAGGAGCGCGCCGCGGCACTGGGGGCCAATGCGGTGGTCGGCATCGACATCGACTATGAGGTGGTGGGACAAAGCGGCAGCATGCTGATGGTCAGCATCAGCGGAACCGCCGTGCTGGTTTAAGCCTGCGTCCCTGCTGTTGTGGCAAAGGCCGATAACCTGGTTATCGGCTTTTTTGTGGGTGCTGGCGGTGCCACTTCCCTGGCGATCAGCGGGAAAAGTGCAGATGTATGTTCATAACTTGTTGATTGTTATCTTTAATATTTTTTAATAATGGCCCGCTGCCGATTTCATATTTTTTAACTGGGCGGCGGTGAGCAGTCAGCACTAGAGTGTGTGCCATCAGGACGACATCCGGCATGGATGAATTTCATCTCTCTCAAGGCGAATCAAGATGCACAAGAAATCAGCTCTGTTGACCATCATCACCCTGGCCATCACCGCCCATGCTGGCAGCGTTGCGGCGGCCGTGCCCAATTTCAGCGCCAGCTGCCCCATGAATATCCAGGTCAAGGGAGAAGGGGGAAGTGTCTACATCAACGGCAAGAAGGCTACCCTGAAAACCGATGCCCCCAATGCCTATTCGGCCCAGAGCGGCAAGATCATGATCGGCATCACCTCGGATTCCGCCACCAGCGAGCCCAGCATCGACTACGCCATCAAGCACGACAAGCGGGCCAACGGCCTCTGCACCGTGCAATCCTGGTCGGCAGGCAAGGCGGCCGCGTTGCCGATGGCCAAGGGAAACTCTCCCTATCAGGGCAAGTGGACCGCCAAGAACAGCGGCACCGGTCAGACCGTGGCCGAGATCCGGATCGATGGCAAGGAGCAGGTGTGGGTCAACGAGGTCAAGGTGAAGGCCAAGCGCACCGACGGTGCCCTGCAGTTTCGTCAGGGGATGATCCTCTATACCCTGCAGGGCGATCCGCGAGTGCGCAGCGAAAGCAGCTGGCAGGATACGGATGCAGGCTCGACCGGCCCGATCACGCTGGAATAACCGACAGTTCATCTAGAGGGTAACAGCGGCGCAGGCGATGGCTTGCGCCGCTTTTTTGTGTGGCCAAGAAAAAAGGGGAAGCGGAGCCACGCGCTGGCCGACGACAGATCCCCACCGGTTGTCGACCTTGATGCTCTGCTTCCCCAAACGAGGTTACGGCTGGGTTGCGATGTTGGACGAGCCGGTCTGTAGCCCGGCTGCATTACTCTCTGTCGGTGTTAGTTGAGCAGGGCGGCCTGATAGCCGGCGCACTTGCCCATCACATAACCGAGCTCCAGCTTGCCGGGATCACGGGTAAAGCGGGAGACCGGGAAGTAGTCTGCCGGCGCGATCACCTCTATCTGGCAGTCCGCCGGCGGATGGGCGATGAAATCGAGCGCCTCGTTGTAGCTGCGATCCCGCTGCTCCAGCGCCTGCGCCAGGGCGGGGCGAGTTTTCAGCAGGGTGCGGATCATCCAGGGGAAGGGCATCGGCTTGAGCCGATAGCCGAGGGGCTCGGAGAGGATCACCGTCAGCTGACGGGCGCCGCGCCGGTAGGCCTCGATCACCGGAATGGAGTCGGCCACCCCGCCATCGGTCATCGGCACCCCGTGTACCTCCGGATACTCGCGAGAGGCGAGGGGAATGGCGCAGCTGGCGGGCAGCACTTCGTTCATGTTCTCCGGTTTGACCCGGATGTACTCCGCCTTGCCGGTCAGGGTGTTGGTCACCACCGCGTAGAAGGGAATGCCGCTTTGCCGGTAGCTGTGTACATCCAGCGGGTACTTGCGACAGCTGGTGTGCCATAGCCAGTGGATATCCACCAGATTGCCCCCCTTGGCGAAGCGCAGCGGATCCATGAACTCCTGGCGGCAGGCCAGCTCGGTCAGAATGTCGTGGCTGCGACCATGCTGGCTGGCGAGATAGGCCAGCAGGTTGGTGGCGCCCGCCGAGACGCCGATGGCAAAGTCGAAAGGGTGGTAATCGTGCTCGATGAAGGCATCCAGCACACCGCTGGCGAAGATGCCGCGCATGGCGCCGCCTTCGACGACCAATGCGTGGGGAGAGATGGTTCTGTTCATATGGGGGCCTCATCGCTGAGCCGGCAGTGCCGAGTCGTGTCGAAAATGCCAGCGCGGGGCTGACGAGCGGAGTGGGGCCATTCTAGGCAGGGGCTGTTGTTCGGGATATCTGTCAATTTCAAATCAGTCGTTTTGTTTTTATGAACAAAACAACCCAAGGTGACCACTTGTGATGCTCGCTGGAACTGGACTAGGATGGAGACGATTTTTGTCCGTCGGCCCCGGGAGCGGGGCCCCATCATCTTTGTCAGGGAGTACGCAATTCATGGCTCTGCTCAAACCGCCTGGGCTCAAGCCCGGCGATACCATCGGCTTTTTTTCTCCCTCCAGTGCGGCTACCGCCTGGGCGCCAAACCGCTTTGCCCGTGCCGGAGCGTTTTTGGAGGGGCAGGGCTTCAGACTCAAGGCGGGCAGCCTCACCGGTCAGCAGGATCACTGGCGTTCCGGCTCCATCGCCGCCCGGGCTGACGAGCTCAATGCCCTGATTCGCGATCCTGCGGTGCGCTGCATCATGTCGGTGATTGGCGGCAACAACTCCAACTCCCTGCTGCCCTACCTCGATTTTGATGCGCTCAAGCGGGATCCCAAGATAGTCATCGGCTACTCCGACGTGACGGCCCTGCTGCTCGGCATTCATGCCCGCACTGGCCTCGTCACCTTCTACGGCCCGGCGCTGGTGGCCTCTTTCGGCGAGCTCTCGCCGCTGGTGGACGAGACGCTGGCGGGCTTTCGCCAGATCTGCCAGGCCGGTGGCGCCGCCGTGCCCCACACAGTGCCAACCCCGGCGCAATGGACCGAGGAGCGGCTTGACTGGGAGAACCAGACCCGGGCCAAGCAGTGCCAACCAAACCGACTGATCTCGGTGGGCACCGGTCGGGTGCGGGGCCGGCTTATCGGCGGCAACCTCAATACGATGGCGGGGATCTGGGGTTCCCCCTATATGCCGGCCATCGAGCAGGGGGACATTCTGCTGCTGGAAGATAGCCTCCATTTGGCAACGACGGTGGAGCGCTCGTTTGCCCACCTCAAGCTGTGCGGGGTGTTTGATCGCATCGGCGCCCTGGTGCTCGGCAAACACGAGTTGTTCGACAGTCAGGGCAGCGGCCGGCGGCCGCTCGACATCCTGCTGGAGGTGGTGGGGGAGCCGACCTTCCCCATTCTGGCGGAGTATGACTGCGCCCACACCCACCCCATGCTGACCCTGCCCCTTGGCATCGAGGCGATGCTGGATCTCGATGCCCAGCGTCTCACCCTGTGCGAGCCCTGGCTCGGCGAGTGAGCCCGCGTTGGCTGTCATGGCCGGAGCGGCAAATAAACAAAGAGGTCGCCTGGGCGACCTCTTTGTTATCTGTCTTGCGGTAGGGGCGCTCAGGGCAGGGCATCGGGCCGGAAGCTGGCGCGGATCTGCGGCACCAGAGGGGCTACATCGAAACCCTTCTCTTCTCCCAGCACCGGGTGGAGCAGGGCCAGATCCGGGATGGGGGTCATGTCGCCCGCCAGCAGCTGGCGAGTGGCCTGGCCCATCTGATAGAGCTGGCGTACCGGGGCAAACTGGGTCGCCAGATTGAGGGAGTCATCGGCGCGGGCAAAGGCCATCATGGGGATCTGGTAGCTGGCATCGCGGGGCGGCTTGTCGCCGTGAATGCCCTTGCCAGCGGACATCAGGAACGGCTGGTGATCGCCAAACGCCACCACCAGGTAGCGTTTGCCTGAGCGATCCAGGCTGGTCAGCAGATGCTCCAGCGACGCCATGGCATCCACCACGCCGGTGTAGTAGGTGTTGAGCAGCTGACGGTCGGCATCGCTCTGATCCGGGCATGCCTTGTCGAGCTGCTGGGCCTGGTAGCGATCCCCGTCGAAGGGGCCGTGCCCCTGCATGGTGACCGCGTAGGCAAACAGCGGCTGCTCATCCTGCTCGCTGCGCTTGAGCAGGTGGTCGATGAGGGCATCATCCGAGATATAGAGCCCCTTGTGTTCGAGCGTGGAGAAGCGGGTATCGAACCAGCGCTCCTCATAGCCCAGCGCCGGGATCGCCTTGGCGCGGCCCCAGAACTTCTCCACATAGGGGTGGGCAAACAGGGTCTGGTAGCCACTTTGCTTCGCACTTTGCGCCAGGCCCGGCACCTGCTCCGAGAGGTAGTAGTAGGGTACCACCCCCTGTTTGAGCAGCCCCACCGGCAGGCCGGTATTCATCTCGAACTCCGCCAGTACCGTCATGCCGCCGGTGGTGGGGGAGTGGATGGTCTTGTGCCACTGCTGCACGCTGGCCGGCAGGCTCAAGGTGGGGGGCGGCGCGCAGATCTTGCCCTGCCAGCCGAGCCAGAGGGATTCATATTGCAGCACGATCACCAGATCAAAGCGGGGCGGCTGGCTCAGGCTGACGTGGCTGAGCTGAGGGGTAAACTCGTTGATCTGCAAGGGATAGCGAAACACACTGCCGCTTTGCAGCATCTCGTCCACCAGGTTGAACAGATAGAGGCCGGGCCCCGAGCGGATGATATCCCTGTGGTAGTTGACCGCTCTGTCCACGTAGCGAATGTTGGGCCCCAGCAGCTTGTTGCCGGTCTGGGTGGCGAACACGCACAGTGCAAAGAAGGCGGCGGTGGCGGCCAGGGTGCGCAGGATCCAGCGCGACAGGGCGAAGCGCCAGCACAAGAAGAGGGTGAGCGCACCGCCCAGCAGCGGCAGCACCGGGTGCTGCTCCAGCAGGATGCGCAGCAGCGCCACCAGGTTGCCGAGATCGTCCCCCCCGAGCGGTACCCCGTAGATGGCGATCTTCATGAAATTCGCCAGCAGCCCGATGCCGGACAGCGCCGTGAACACCAGCCCCATGTAGAGGTTGAAGCCCGCCAGCGCGCAGAGGCTCCAGCCCAGCACCATGCTGCCCCAGGCCAGGTAGTAGTGTTCCGGGCGAAAGCCTGACCAGAGCAGAAACTCCCCCAGCTTGAACACCACGAAGCCGTGCAGCAGCACGAAGGTGAGGTTGCCGAGCAGCAGGCTGCCGGCGATGCGCCAGCGCAGATTGCGCCTGAGGGTGGGCAGCACTACCTTCAGCACAGCGGCGCTCAGGGCCAGCACCAGCAGCAGGCTGGTGCAGAGATAGGTGAGGTTGAAACCCCGCTCCGGCAGGGTCTGCAGGATCTGGCTGAATTCACCGCTCTCGGGTCTCTCCTTGAGCAGCAGGCCGATCCGCAACTGATAGCGGCTGGCCAGGGCGTCGTCGGGGGCGCGCAGGGTGCTGTTGAGATCCAGGGTGCAGCGCCCCTTGCGGCACTGCTGGCGCTTGTCCACCGGCTGGCTCAGCTGATCGATGCGCTCGCCCCTCTCATTGAGCAGCTCCACCCTGACCTTGTCACCCTCCTGCAGCGGCCCGCGCAACTGCCACTGGCTGCGCACCACCAGATAGAGGCCGCGGCTGTCGCTCTTGTAGAGCAGGGCGTGACGGGTGAGGGTGGCGATGGGGTTGTCCGCCGGCCCCAGCACCAGCGGCTGGGCCCGACCGAGCCAGCTGGCGGGGTTGATCTGCGGCAGCAACAGGGTCAGCAGCAGCAGCGCCGCCAGCATGGCGAGCAGCACGGAGGGCAGAGCGGGCACCCTGGCTGACAAGCGCGCTGAAGTGGGGGCTTTCATATGGGCTCATCCTTTGAGCGAGTGACGATGAAACATGGCTGCTGCATTTAATTTGACCCGATGGTGATGGGCTTGTTCCTTGTTGTCAATTTAATGACCGGACAATGAACATTGCGTGACCGTGAAACCATGCAAACTGTGATCCCGATCCGGGGGCCGCACTCATTCTGTGATGAAAGCGTCATCATGGCGCTTTGCCACTGGCCTGCCTCTGCCTTGCTGCTTAGTCTCTCAATATGGATGGAGGTACATGTATGAATCCCAAAGTAGCGGCACGTCAGGCAAGATTGCTCCGCATGCTGGAGAGCAAACAGGAGATCCGGATCGGGCGCGAGCAGGACTGTCCCTTGTCCGTGGCCAAGCTGGTGCGACTCAAGGAGGATCATCCAGCGGTGCTCAAGGTCTATCGTCACGGCTTCACCGCCGAGGTGTTCCACCTCAAGGTGGAGGGACATCACTGGTGTCTGAAGCGGCGCCGGCACGACTCCCTGGTGGCCAACGTGGACGGCAGAACCGCCTTCCTGACCGAGCTGGAGCGCCGCCGCGAGATAGAGGCCCTGCGGGAGTTGCACCCCACCATCCTGGCCAACGTGGTCTGTACCTGTTTTGGCTCGGCCCGGGCCGGCGTGCTGGTCTCCCCCTGGCTGCGGGGCGTGCCGGTGCATGAACTGAACGAGCGCAACCTGGCGCAGATGCTGGCGGTGCAGGCGGAGCTGGCCCATTGGGGCTGGTTCGACTGGGATCCAAGCCCCGGCAACCTGCTCGACGACGGTCAGCAGATCAGCGTGTTCGACTTTGGCTACATGTGGCCCTTTGACCCCCGCCATGAATTCAACTCCAACGGCCTCACCGATCCCGCATTTCACGTGCCGGAGCGGCTGGAGACCCGCACCCTTTCGGGCCTGTGGCTCGACGAGCCGGATCCGCTGCCGCAGTTTCGCTACTGGCGCGGCCTGTGCATCAATTGGGCGCAGCGGGAGCTGCAACACCTGACCCGGGAGGGGGCGAGCGCGCCCGTGCTGGCCCGCTTGCAGAGCCTGCTGGGGGAGTGGCGTTCGGCGCTGGCCAGCGAGGAAGCGCTGGCTGCCAACTGGTGGCGCGACATGTATCGCAGCCACCGGCTCGACATTGCCGACGATCTCAGCGGCAAGAGCTGCGGCCCGCTCACCCTGCGCCGGCTCGACTGGTTGCAGCAGGCGGTGACCGAACACTTCGCCGAGCTGGTGGACAACCTGGGCCCCGACGAGGCGGGCTTAAGTCAAGCGGTCTTGCTGAGCCGGCTGGAAGGGCTGCGCGAGGAGATCCGGGCCAACCTGCTGCCGGTGCCGACCCTGGTGGGCTAGGGAGAACCGCACTTAGATCTCATCTGCATATCACCCTATATACAAAGAGGGGCCAGCCGGCCCCTCTTTTTATTTCCATGCTGTGTCAGTACATCAGTCGAGCAGCTCCTGGTGGAGGCGGTTGACGATATGGCCCGCCTCGTCTTCCTTGACCAGGAAGCAGAGGTTGTGGGCGCTGGCGCCGTAACAGATCATGCGGATGTTGTGCTCGCGAATGGCGTCAAAGACCTGACTGCCCACCCCGGCCGCCTCGCTCATCCGGTTGCCGATCAGCGCCACCAGCGCCAGCCCCGTTTCCACCTGCACCTTGCACAGCTGGCCAAGCTCCGCCAGCACCTTGTCGCCGAGGATGGGCTCGCCGTTGCTCTGGCTGCCGGTGTGATCCAGGGTCAGCGACACGCTCACTTCCGAGGTGGTGATGAGATCCACCGAGATGCGGTGGCGGGCCAGGATGCCGAACACCTCGGCCAGAAAACCGTAGGCGTGGAACATGTTGAGGCTGTGCAGGGTGACCAGTACCTGATTGCGGCGCAGGGCCACGGCGCGAAACAGCGGATTGGTGCGAGTGCTGGCACGGATCCAGGTGCCGCCGGCGGCCGGATCCTTGCTGGAGCCGACAAACACCGGGATGTCCTGGCGCACCGCCGGCTGCAAGGTGGCCGGGTGCAGCACTTTGGCGCCGAAGGTGGCCATCTCGGCCGCCTCCACGAAGCTTATTTCGGGGATGGGACGGGCGCGGGTGACCAGGCGCGGATCCGTGGTGTAGATGCCGGGCACGTCGGTCCAGATCTCGATGGAGCCGGCGCCGAGCGCTTCGGCCAACAGGGCCGCGCTGTAATCGGAGCCGCCGCGGCCCAGGGTGGTGGTGCGCCCATCGCCGTCGGCACCGATAAAGCCCTGGGTGATGATGAGGCTGTCGCCAAGCAGGGGGCCCAGCGCGGTCTGGCAGAGGGCGCGGGTGGCGGCCAGATCCACGCTGGCCTTGCCAAAGCGGCTGTCGGTGCGCAGCAGCTGGCGCGCATCCTGCCAGCAGGCCTTCACGCCACGCTGGCGCAGCAGTTCGGTAAAGAGGCGGGTGGACATCAGCTCGCCGCAGGCGATGAGCCTGTCGGCCAGCTCGGCATCGGTGTGCAGATGGGCCTGGCGTGCCATGGTGCGGATCTCGCCGAGCTGGCCGTGGATGAGGTCGCTCAGATCGCCTGGGTCGCCCAGCTCCGTCAGAATGGCCTGCTGGATCTCGGTGAGCCTGGCCAGTTGCGCCTCCTGGCCCGCCTCGTCCAGATCGCCCTGAGCCAGTGCCACCAGCAGGTTGGTGACGCCGGCGCTGGCGCTCAGCACCACCACCCGGGTGGCCGGGTTGGCCAGCACCACATCGGCGCAGTTGTTCATGGCTGCCGCGTTGGCAACGCTGGTTCCGCCAAACTTGGCGACATTGATCGGGCTCATTGCTTACTCCTGTCTTAATATGAAAATCCGGATCCATCGGGCAAAAAGAGAGGAGGAGGCTGAAAATGGCAGGAATGATCGAAGCTATCCCGGCCAGAAGCACTCCACCCGCAGAGCCCATCCCGTACCCGCCCCTGACGGGGCGCGGTGGGGGATGACCACTACCGATGACAACCCGGGGGATTCAGCCCCCGCAGCCGACACTGAGGTATCCAGTTGCCTCAGATGTCTCGGCGCTGCTCCCCCTGACCCAAGTTCACCGGACACTGGTGTCCTCCCTCGGGCTGCCTGGGCAGCGCTCCTCTTCTGGCTCCACCAGGGCGGTGGAGTGCATTTAGAAATACCTTGCGTTGGATTGCACTGTCAATCGAGTTTGTGAAAAAGTTCAAAAAGTCAGCCAAGGCAACGCAAAATCAATGGGTTATACGATTGTCTTTGACAAAACCTTGGAGCGGCGCTGCCAGTTGTAGAGGCGCTGGCGCGCCACCGGCAGATCTTCCACCTCCAGCGGATCGAAGCCCCGTTCCCGGAACCAGTGAATGGAGCGGGTGGTGAGCACGAACAGGCGGCGGATCCCGAGCCGCTTGGCCCGCTCGGCCACCTTGGCCACCAGCTGATCCCCCCGGTTGGAGTTGCGGTAGTCGGGGTGGATGGCGACGCAGGCCATCTCCGCCATCGCCTCTTCCATGAAGCAGTAGAGCGCCGCGCAGCCGATGATGAGGCCGTCGCGCTCGATGATGGTGAACTTGTCGATCTCCATCTCCAGCTGCTCGCGGGAGCGGCGCACCAAGATCCCTTCTTCCTCCAGCGGGCGGATGAGATCCAGGATGCCACCGATGTCCTCGATGGTGGCGGCGCGTGCCTGCTCGGCGCTTTCCCGCACGATCTGGGTGCCGAGGCCATCGCGGCTGAACAGCTCCTGCAGCATGGCGCCGTCATCCTGATAGCTGACCAGGTGGGAGCGGGGCACGCCGCCGCGGCAGGAGGCGATGGCCGCGCGCAGATAGCGGGCGGTGCCGGACATCTCTTCCCCCGCCTGCTCCAGTTCTACCAGCAACTCTTCGGCCTGCTCGGGGAAGAGCTCGGAGATGGCCTCGCCGTGTCTGTCCATCACCCCCTGGGTGCTGCTGAAGCAGATGAGTTTGTCTGCTTTCAAATCTACCGCCACCCGGCGGGCCACCTCTTCCGAACTCAGGTTGAAGCTCTCGCCGGTGACCGAGCAGCCGATGGGGGAGATGAGCACCAGGCTCTTCTGATCGAGCTGGCGGGTGATCCCCTCCACGTCGATGCGGCGTACCCGGCCGCTGTGGCAAAAATCGATGCCGTCATCCACCCCGAGCGGCTGGGCAGTGACGAAGTTGCCGCTCACCACGCTGATGCGGGCACCCTGCATGGGGGTGTTGGCGAGCCCCATGGAGAGCTGGGCAGTGATGTCGTACTGCAACCCGCCGCACACCTGCTTGATTATGGCGAAGCTCTCGTCATCGGTGACCCGGATCCGCTTGTGGTACTGGGCCTCGATGCCGGCGCGGGCCAGTGCCTCGTCGTTCTGTGGACGGGAGCCGAACACCAGCACCAGGCGTATCCCTAAGGTCTGCAGCAGGGCGATATCACTGACGATGTTGGCGAAATTGGGGTGGCAGAGGGCTTCCCCCCCCATCATCAGCACGAAGGTGGCGCCTCTGTGTACATTGACGTAGGGGGTAGACTGCCGAAAGGCATAGACCAGGCTAGGTTCGCGTTCACGCACTTGAGGCTTCTTCCATAAAAAAACAGCAATGGGCTCAATATATGAAAATAAATGCACAAATCAAGATTAAATATTGATTTGGCGTGATTTTGTCATCGGGACGGCCAGGCGGTTCGAACAGCGGCGACACCAGGCGGGGCAGGGGTGTCAGCGGTGTGAGGGTACGCCTCAGGTTGATCCCGGCCCATAAACTGTTATCTTCGATATTCCTTTTCGTCAGCTGTGCGATCGCACAGGTTTTTATACAAGGACAGGGTGCATGGAACAGATTATTTCGCCGGCAGACGCGCTGCCGGGACGCCGCGAGGCGATGGTGATTGGCCAGCAGCATGCGGTCAATGGTCACCCGACTCAGGGACCCTGGCCTGAAGGGATGGCGGTGGCCTGGTTCGGCATGGGCTGCTTCTGGGGGGTGGAACGCCTGTTCTGGCAACAGCCCGGGGTCTACTCCACCGCCGCCGGCTATCAGGGCGGGGTGACCCAGAATCCCACCTACAAGGAGGTGTGCAGCGGATTGACCGGCCATGCCGAGACGGTGCAGGTGGTGTTTGATCCCAAGGTGATCAGTTACGGCGATCTGCTCAAGCTGTTCTGGGAGCAGCACGATCCGGCCCAGGGCATGCGCCAGGGCGGCGACATCGGCACCCAGTACCGCTCCGTCATCTTCTTCGGGGACGACACCCAGGAGGCGATTGCCCAGCAGAGTCTGGCCGCCTACCAGCAGGCGATGACGGCGAGCGGTGACGGGCGCACCATCACCACCCGCATTCTGCCGCTGGCGCCCTTCTATTACGCCGAGGATTACCATCAGCAATATCTGGAGAAGAATCCGGACGGGTATTGCGGCCTGGGTGGCATCGGTGTTTGCCTGCCACCGAGCCTCAACCGCTAGGTGAAGATGACGGGTATCTGTGACTTGTCATTGATTGAAAAAAGAAAAAGGCCGCGTTTGCGGCCTTTTTGTCGGGCTTTGTCAGGAGAGTGAAAAAAATCATAAAAAAATGTGTCATGGGCGGGAACTAAATTGAACCCGCTTTGCCTAACCTAGTAGCCACCATGGATGGCGGCTAAGACCAGACACATTTCTTGCCTCGAAAATTCATAAAAGTCATTGAAAAGCTTGATGAGTTGAAATGATAGCAAGCAGGGCTGCCCGTTGAAGGCGGCCCTTTTCATGTTTGCGGTGCGGAAAATTTGCGAGGGAGTGGCGAACTTGGCGTTCGCCATTGTGATCAGCTGATGGCGCCGTCAAACAGGTTCTTGATAAGATCGATGAACTCTTCGAGGAAGGCTTTCTGCTCCGGGGTCGGGGCGCGCAGCCAGACGGCGGAGAGCACCTCTTCCAGATCGGCCACCACCGCATCAGCTTCCTGCATGATCACGAAGCGCAACTTGGGATCGAGCTGCGGGTTCTGTTCGCAGATGGCCATCAGGTTGCTGGCCACCCGGCCGCTCACCAGATCTTCGATGGTCTGTTCACCACTGCTCTGTTGCTGGGTTTCAAACAGTCCCAGACTCTCCACCAGATACTCAATCAGGGCGATATAGCCTTCGCTTTCTACAACCATGGCGGCCTCAATCCTCAACAATACGGAAAAACTGTGCGTATTTTAGTGGCTGGACCTAGCTTGGCAAGCGGCAGTGCAGGCGATAACGGATAAAACCGACCCCGCCGCGCTCTACGCTCTCCAATCCGGTCAGCTCAAAGCCATACCGTAAAAATAGCCCATAGCTGAAGGCGCTGGCTTCCGTTGTCAGCTGTGTGAGTCCGAGCCGATTTGCCTCGGCGAGGGCCGCAGCCAGCAGCAGGCCGCCATAGCCCCGGCGCGGGTGATCGGCGCTCACATAGAGCAGGCTGAGGTGGCCATCCTGGCTCAGGGTGACAAAACCGAGTGGCTCGCCGTCTTGCTCCAGCACCCAGCCGCGGTGCTCGCGCAGCTGGCCGGCAAAGCCGGGATGATGGGCGCCGAGGGCCCACTGCTCCACCTGCTCCGGGCTGTAGTGCTGCGGGCCAATCCTTCGCACCGACTGCTCGAACAGGGCGCAAAGGGCGGGGATGTGTTGCTCGTTCAGCTGAACGAGCCTGGGCTCTGCCGCCATGGCGGAGCTCATCGCTGCGGCGCCTGCGGACGCTTGGCCTTGGGCAGACCGGCCACCACCCGCTCGTAGGAGTGATGCACCCAGCCCTGCCAGAGATCGTCGGCCAGGCCGTCGCTGAAGGTGACCGTGTTCCAGTGCTGCTTGTTCATGTGCCAGCCCGGTTTGACCTCGGGGTGGAGTTCGCGCAGCAGCAGGGCCAGCTCGGGCTCGCACTTGAGGTTCAGCCGCAGCGGCTCGGCCTGCCAGTCCAGCAGGGCAAACATCTTGCCGGCGATGCGATAGACCAGGATCTCTGGGCCGAAGGGGGTATCCTCTTGAGCGCCCGGCAGGGTCAGCAGAAAGGATCTCAAACGGGTCAACTCCATGGTCATGCTCCTGGCCGCTTGCGGTGCAAACGTATTAGTCGGGTGAAAAAATCTGCTAAGATGCGCGCCTACTATACCCCAATGCCGTTGATGAGGGAGTCGCAAGATGCTGTATCACAAGACCTTCGAGCTGGGTCCCGAGCGGGATTGGGTAGTATTCGTGCACGGGGCGGGCGGTAGCTCCTCCATCTGGTTCAAGCAGCTGCGCGCCTATCGCGAACACTTCAACGTGCTGCTGCTGGACCTGCGCGGTCACGGCCAGTCCCACAAGCTGCAGCAGGTGATCAAGGGGCACTACAGCTTTCGGGCGGTGACCGAGGATATCCTGCAACTGCTCGATCACCTCAACATTCGCCGCGCCCACTTCGTCGGCATCTCCCTTGGCACCATCCTCATTCGCCATCTGGCGGAGCTCTGTCCCGAGCGGGTCAAGAGCATGGTGCTGGGCGGCGCCATTTTGCGGCTCGACATCCGCTCGCGGGTGCTGGTGCAGCTCGGCCGCCTCGGCCAGCACATCCTGCCTTACATGTGGCTCTACCGGCTGTTTGCCTTCATCATCATGCCCCGTCAGCACCATCAGGAGTCGCGCAACCTGTTCGTGCGCGAGGCGCGCAAATTGTGCCAAAAAGAGTTCAAGCGCTGGTTTCGCCTCGCCACCGAGGTGAACCCCTTGATGCGCTATTTCAAGGAGCGGGCCCTGCCCATTCCTACCCTCTATGTGATGGGGGAGGAGGATCACATGTTCCTGGCGCCGGTGCGCGAGCAGGTGGCGCGCGATCCCTACAGCCGGCTCGAGATCATCGACGGCTGCGGCCACGTCTGCAACGTGGAGCGGCCCGAGCACTTCAACCGCCAGTCGCTGGCCTTTCTCACCGCCCAGCCCGGCTGAATTAGCTCCAGCCGCCGCTTTGATGCGGCCCTGGTGGCTTGAGCCTGCGAGGTCATGTCAGGTTTTGGCCGCCAATCACCGGGTGCTAGTCCACTACTACCCGGCCGGCTGAGCCCTTGGTTACCCTGTGACTCCCATCACCAAGGAGTCCCTATGACCAAACTCATCCACACCATGATCCGGGTTCGCGACCTGGACAGATCCGTGCGTTTCTACCGCGAGGCCCTCGAGCTGGCGGTACGGGATCACTTTCCCTTCGACGGTTTTTCCCTCACCTACCTTGCCAATGACCAGAGTGGTTTCGAACTCGAATTGACGCACAACCAGGGTCAGGCCGAGCCCTACAGCCATGGCAACGGCTATGGCCATCTGGCGGTGACGGTGGCAGACATCGAGGCGGCGCATCAGCGTCTGACGGCGCAGGGTCTGGCCCCTGCGCCGGTCAAGGCGATGCACCATGAGGGCACCCTGCTGGCCCGACTGTTCTTTTTGACCGACCCCGACGGTTACCAGATCGAGTTCATCGAGCGGGCCGGCCGCTTCGCCTGAGCTTGAAGCGTGGAATAGGAAGGGGCTGCAGCCTGGTGCTGCGGCCCTTTTTTCATGAGGAAGGAAAAGGCCGCCCCTCAGGCGGCGACGTCCTGCTCCTGTCTTGTTTCCAGATGAACCAGGCAGGAGCAGCGCAGCAGGGAGGCAAAGTTGCTCATCTCCATGCCGTTGCCGAGCGCTTCCTGATAGAGCTCGGAGAGAAACAGCCCCATGGAGCGCCCCTGGGCCTGACAGAGCTGCTCCAGGATGGTCCAGAACTTGTTTTCCAGCCGGATGCTGGTGCTGTGGCCGCAGATCCGCACCGAGCGGGTGGTGCAAGCGTAGTGACTGGGATCCTGGCCGGAGAAGACGGTGCACATGGACTGGTCCTGAGCGGTAAAGGGGAGGGCCATGGTAGGCAACTCTGCCGTCCGGGTCAAAAAAGCCCCCCGTTGATACGGGATGAGCGCCATCCTCCGTCAGCCAAAATAGTGGGCGATGTCGAGGTAGCGCTGGCGGATGTGCTCGATCAGCAGCCGGATCTTGCGCGGCGGCTGGCGGGTAAAGGGGTAGACGGCGTAGATGCCGAGCTTCTTGCCCACCTGATCGGGGAAGAGGTCCACCAGTTCGCCGTTCATCAGGTCGTGATAGACCAGGCAGCGCGGCACATAGACGATGCCGCGCCCCCCCAGCGCCGCCTTGCGCAGGGCGCCGGCGTTGTCGGTGCAAAAACTGCCCGATACCGACAGCAGGTAGTTGCCCTCTTCCCCCTTGAAGGCCCACTCCGAGGCCCCCGTGCTCTGGTAGGCGTAGCGCAGGCAGTTGTGGGTGAGCAATTCTGACGGCTCGCGCGGTGCCCCGAAACGGCGCACATAGGCGGGGGCGGCGCAGATCACCCACTGGGAGTCGAGGATGTGGCGGGCAATCAGGCTGGAGTCATCCAGATAGCCGGTGCGAATGACCAGGTCGAACCCCTCTTCCACCAGATTGACGAAGCGGTTGTCCAGCGACATCTCCACCGTGAGCCCCGGGTGCTGCTGGCAAAAATCGGCCACCGCATCGGCGAGCAAGAGCTCGCCGGAGATGGTAGGCACCGACATCCGCACATGGCCGCTCACCTTTTCACCAAAACCCGCCACCGCATCGAAGGCGTCCAGTGCGGCGGCCTTCACATTTTTGGCACCCTGATAGAGCTCCTTGCCCGCCTCGCTCAGGGTGAGCCGGCGGGTGGTGCGATAGAGCAGCTGCACCCCGAGTTCTTCTTCAAGGCGCCCGATCCGTTTACTAACTACCGAATTTGTCAGGGAATTTTGTTCAGCTACCTTGCTGAAGGAGCCGGCCTCCACCACCTGGGCGAAGAGGATGAGGTCGTCGGTACTGGCCATATTGATCAACTTTTGGAACGAATGTTGTTCATTATTTCCATATATCGCGAAAAAGGAACAGGGTAAGGTCACGTCCGCTTAACAAAACAACAACAAGGTGCGCCTCTGCACCGCTCGGACAAGGACGCAATGATGACAGACACCCTGCTGGCCCTGGTGGCCTTCTCGCCGATCCTGGTGGCCGCCGTGCTGCTGGTCGGCCTCAACTGGCCCGCCAAGCGCGCCATGCCCGTCGCCTTTTTGTTGACCGTGTTCATCGCCCTCTGGGGCTGGCAGATGAGTCCGACCCGGGTCTTTGCCTCCACCCTGCAGGGGCTGGTGATCACGGTGACCGTGCTCTGGATCGTGTTCGGCGCCATCCTGATGCTCAACACCCTCAAGCACACCGGCGCCATCAGCGCCATTCGCGGCGGCTTTACCAACATCTCGCCGGACCGGCGCATCCAGGCCATCATCATCGCCTGGTGCTTCGGCGCCTTTATCGAAGGGGCCTCCGGTTTTGGCACTCCGGCCGCCATCGCCGCGCCGCTGCTGGTGGCCATCGGCTTTCCGGCGTTGGCCGCGGTGCTGCTCGGCATGATGATCCAGTCCACCCCGGTGTCGTTCGGTGCGGTGGGCACCCCCATTCTGGTGGGGATCAACAAGGGGCTCGACAGCGAGATCATCGGCCAGACCCTGAGCGCCGGCGGCAGCAGCTGGGAGGTCTACCTGCAGCAGGTGACCACCAACGTGGCCCTGATTCACGCCGTGGTCGGCACCCTGATGCCGGTGCTGATGGTGATGATGCTGACCCGCTTCTTCGGCCGCCACCGCAGCTGGACCGAGGGGCTCGCCATCCTGCCGTTTGCGATTTTTGCCGGGCTCGCCTTCACCGTGCCCTATGCCCTGACCGGCATGCTGCTCGGTCCCGAGTTCCCGTCCCTCATCGGCGGGCTGGTGGGGCTGGCCCTGGTGGTGACTGCGGCGCGAGCCGGTTTTCTGGTGCCAAAAACCAGCTGGGATTTCGCCCCCGAGCAGGAGTGGCCCGCCGAGTGGCTGGGCTCCCTCAAGCTCGATCTCAAAGAGGCCGCCGCCCGCCCCATGTCGCTGCTGCTGGCCTGGCTACCCTATGTGGCGCTGGCCCTCTTGCTGGTGGCCAGCCGGGTGAGCCCGGAGTTCAAGGCCAGCCTGTTGTCGGTGAGCCTCGCCTTCACCGACCTCCTGGGGGAGAAGGGGGTCAGCGCCTCCATTGAGCCGCTCTACCTGCCGGGCGGCCTGCTGGTGCTCTGCGCCCTGCTCGCCACCTTGCTGCAATCGCGCTCCCTCGCCCCCTTCGGGCGGGCGTTGGGGGAGTCCAGCCGCACCCTGATCGGCGCCGGCTTCGTGCTGATCTTCACCGTGCCCATGGTGCGCATCTTCATCAACTCCGGCGTCAACGGGGCGGATCTTGCCAGCATGCCGGTGACCACTGCGAATTTTGCCGCCGGGCTGGTGGGGGAGTTCTTCCCGGCGCTCAGCGCCACCATCGGTGCGCTGGGGGCTTTTATCGCCGGCTCCAACACGGTGTCGAACATGATGTTCAGCCAGTTCCAGTTTGAAGTGGCGCAGACCCTGGGGGTCTCCACCGCCGCCATGCTGGCGTTGCAGGCCGTGGGCGCCGCCGCCGGCAACATGATTGCCATTCACAACGTGGTGGCGGCGTCGGCCACCGTGGGGCTGCTCGGCCGTGAGGGGGCGACGCTGCGCAAGACCGCGCTGCCAACCCTCTACTACCTGCTGGCCACCGGCCTTATCGGGCTGGCGCTCATGTACAGCTTCCACATCTCGGACGTCCTGCTGCAGTTGAAGTAAAGGAGAGCAAGTGATGAAGGTAATGCGGGTCTATCCGGCCAAGCCGGCCGATGTCTATCTCTATGCCACCTGTCTGGTGGACCTGTTCGACCCGGTGGCGGGGCTCGATGCCATCGCCCTGCTCGAGCGGGAAGGGATAAGGGTGCACTTTGTCGAGAAACAGACCTGCTGCGGGCAGCCGGCCTACACCTCGGGCCATGAAGAGGAGGCGCGCCAGGTGGCGCAAAGCCAGATGGCGCTCTTCCCCGAGCCCTGGCCGGTGGTGGTGCTGTCGGGCTCCTGCGGCGGCATGATGCACCACCACTACCGCCGACTCTTCCCCGAGAGCCCCGAGGTGGCGGCCTTTTGCGAGCGGGTGTTCGAGCTCACCGAGTTTCTGGCCCAGGTCTGTCGGGTGCGCTGGCACGGGGTGGGGAGGGCGAGCATCGTCATACACACCTCCTGCTCGGCGCGGCGCGAGATGCAGGTACACAGCCGGGCCCGCGCCCTGCTGGGTCAGCTCGATGGGGTCACCTTGCATGAGCAGGCCTACGAGAGCGAGTGCTGCGGCTTTGGCGGCACCTTCTCGGTGCGTCATCCCCACATCAGCCAGTCCATGGTCGAAGACAAGACCCGCCACCTGCTGGCCACCGGCGCCGACACCCTGGTGAGCGCGGACTGGGGGTGTCTTTTGAATATCAAGGGCTCCCTGGCCTATCAGGGCAAGACACTGCCCACCATGCACCTGGCCAGCTTCCTGCTCGCCCACAGCAAGCGGTTGTCAGAAAAAGAGGAGGCCCATCATGAGTGAGCACGCCAAGTATTCGCCGCGCCGCTTTCATCCCCAGGCCGAGGCGGCCCTGGCCGACCCCGTGCTGCGCCAGAACTTTCGCGGCGCCATGGATTACCTGCGCGCCAAGCGCCGGGACGCCTTCGCCGACCCTGCCGAAGAAGCTGCGGTGCGCGATGCGGCGGAGCACATTCGCCAGCGTTGCCTCTCGCGCCTGCCCGATCTTTTGGTGCAGCTCGAAACCAACTGCGAGCGCAACGGCATCCGGGTGCACTGGGCCCAGACGCCGGCCGAGGCCAACGCCATTATCCTCGGTATCGCCCAAAAACACCGGGTAAGTTCCATCGTCAAGGGCAAGTCCATGGTGAGCGAGGAGGTGGGCTTCAACCACGAGATGGCGCGCCACGGCATCCGCTGCCTTGAGAGCGACATGGGGGAGTTTATCGTCCAGCTCGACGGCGACACCCCGTCCCACATCATCATGCCCGCCATCCACAAGAACAAGCAGGAGGTGAGCGACACCTTCGCCGGCAATCTGGCGGATTTCACCCCCACCACCGACGTGGACGAGCTGATCCAGACCGGACGGCGGGCCCTGCGCGAAGAGTTTCGCCGCGCCGGCATGGGGCTCTCCGGTGTCAACTTCGCGGTGGCGGAGACCGGCAGCCTCTGCCTCGTCGAGAACGAGGGCAACGGGCGCATGTGCACCACGGTGCCGAAAGTCCATGTGGCCATCACCGGCATCGAGAAGGTGGTGGAATTTTTATCCGACGTGCCGCCGCTTTATAGCGCCCTGACCCGCTCGGCCACCGGCCAGGCCATCACCACCTATTTCAACGTCATCAGCGGTCCGCGCCGGGCAGGGGCGCTGGATGGCCCGGACGAGGTGCACCTGGTGCTGCTGGACAACGGCCGCAGCCAGGCTTACCGGGACGAGGAGCTGCGCAAGACCCTGCAGTGCATCCGCTGCGGCGCCTGCATGAACCACTGCCCGGTCTACACCCGCATCGGCGGCCACGCCTACGGCACCATCTACCCGGGCCCCATCGGCAAAATCATCTCCCCCCATCTGCTGGGGCTGGAGAGCACCCAGGATCTGGTGACCGCATCGAGCCTGTGCGGCGCCTGCGGCGAGGTGTGCCCGGTGCGCATCCCCATTCCCGACCTGTTGCAGCGCCTGCGCCGGGAGGCCAAACACGACGCACAGCCCGGCCACGAACCGCTGGCGGGGCAGGGGGTGGCCAAGAGCCGGCTCGAGACCCTCGCCATGCAGGGCTTTGCCTTTGCCGCCACCCACCCGCGCCTCTATCACGCCGCGACCGGTGTGGCCGGTCGCCTGCGGGGCTTGATGCCGAACCATCTGGGCCCCTGGACCCAGTGCCGCGAGGCCCCCAAACCCGCCCCCCAGAGCCTGCACGCCCTGCTGCGCCAGAAGAAGAAGGAGTCCTGAGATGTCGAGCAAAGAGGCCATATTGAGCCGCCTGCGCGGCACCGCCACCCCCATGGCCCACGCCCCCCATGGCTGGCAGCCCTGGCGCGGGGCAGATGATGGCGCGCGGCGCGAGCGCTTCCTCGCCGGGATCAGCGCCAGCCACGCCGAGCTCCTCACCGTCAAGGAGGCGACCCTTGCCAGGGAGCTGAGCGCCTGGTTGGATGAAGAAGGCGTGACGAGTCTGGCCTGTGGCCAGGGCGGCCGCTGGCAGGCGGCGGTCGCTACCGCCTGCGCCGGGCGATCAGTGTTGATCCCGGCGGGGGAGTTTGCCGGCTGGAAGGATGAGCTGTTCGATGCCTGTCAGGCTGGCATCACCCACTGCGCGGGGGCCATCGCTGATACCGGCACCCTGGTGTTGCTGCCGGATAGCGGCGAGCCGCGCACCTTATCCCTGGTGCCCCCCTGCCATATCGCCCTGCTGGCGGCCTCCACCATTGCCGACAACCTGGCTGGGCTGGTGGCGGGCGGGCGCTGGCAGCAGGCCATGCCCACCAACCTGCTGCTGGTCTCCGGCCCCTCCAAGACCGCCGACATCCAGCAGACCCTGGCCTACGGTGCCCACGGCCCGAGCCGCCTGCTGGTAGTGCTGGTGGAGGATTGCTGATGCCCTGGAACCAGTTTGACGCCGCCATGCTCTCGCGCATCCCGCCTGAGCGGCTGGTGAGCGACCCGGATCTTCGGCTGGCCCACGGCACGGACGCCAGCTTCTACCGGCTGGTACCCGAGCGCATCGTGCGCCTCGACTCCCTCGATGAAGTGCGCTTCGTGCTCGAGGTGTGCCGCGAATTGCACCTGCCGTGCACCTTTCGCGCCGCCGGCACCAGCCTCTCGGGGCAGGCCCTGAGTGATTCCGTGCTCATCACCCTGACCGACAGCTGGCGCGGCCACCGCATTCTGGACGAGGGGGCACGCATCGCCCTGCAACCCGGGGTGATCGGCGCCGATGCCAACCGCTATCTGGCGCCTCTGGGCCGCAAGATTGGGCCGGATCCCGCCTCCATCAGCGCCTGCAAGCTTGGCGGCATCGCCGCCAACAACGCGAGCGGCATGTGCTGCGGCACCGCCCACAATAGCTATCACACCCTGCACGCCATGACATTGCTGCTGGCCGATGGCACCGTGCTGGACAGTGGCGATCCCCACAGCCGCGCCGCCTTTGCGGCCAGGCGCCCGGAGCTGCTCACGAGGCTCGCGGCCCTGCGCGCCGAGGTGCTGGCGAATGAGGTGCTTGCCACCAACATTCGCCACAAGTACCGGCTCAAGAACACCACTGGCTACGCCATCAATGCCCTGCTCGACCATGAGGACCCCATCGATATCCTCACCCACCTGATGATCGGCTCGGAGGGGACCCTCGGCTTTATCGCCGAGGTGGTGCTCGACACCGTGCCCGAATACCCCCACAAGGCCTCGGCCCTGCAGGTGTTCCGGGACGCCGAGCAGGCCTGTCTGGCCACCTCGCGCCTGAAAAGCGCCCCGGTGGCGGCGGTGGAGCTGATGGATGGACGATCCCTGCGCTCGGTCGCGGGCAAGCCCGGCCTGCCGGACTTTATCAAGGCGCTGGATCTGGCTGCCTGCGCCTTGCTGATCGAAGTGCATGGGGAATCGAAAGAGGAGCTGGTCGATCGCTGCGAGCAGGTGACGGCCATGGCGGCCGAGTTTGTTCAGGTCGCTTCTGTGCCTTTTACCGGTGACAGCGCCGGCCTGTGGGCCATTCGCAAGGGGCTCTTCCCGGCGGTGGGGGCGGTGCGCACCACCGGCACCACCGTCATCATCGAGGATGTCGCCTTTCCCATCGAACGTTTGGCGGAAGGGGTGGCGGGGCTGCAGCAACTGTTCGATCGCTTCGAATATGGTGAAGCCATCATCTTCGGCCACGCGCTGGAGGGGAACCTGCACTTCGTCTTTACCCAGGGGTTCGATGATCCGGCCCAGGTGGCCCGCTACGGCGCCTTTATGGATGCGGTGGCCGAACTCGTCGCCGTGCGCTTTGGCGGGTCCCTCAAGGCCGAGCACGGCACCGGCCGCAACATGGCCCCCTATGTGGAGCTCGAATGGGGGCCGGAAGGGATGGCGCTGATGCGCCGCATCAAGGCGCTGCTGGACCCCGATGGCCTGCTCAATCCCGGCGTCATCATCAACGACGACCCCAAGGCCCATCTGGCCCATCTCAAACCCATGCCGGCGAGCGATGCCATCGTCGATCCGTGCATCGAGTGCGGCTTTTGCGAGGCAGTTTGCCCTTCGCGCACCCTGTCGCTGTCGCCGCGCCAGCGCATCGTGCTCTATCGCGAGCTGGCCCGCCGCAATCGTGCCGATGAGCCCTCCAACCAGCTGGCCCGGCTGTTTGACTATCAGGGCATCGACACCTGCGCCGCGACCGGGCTGTGCGCCGATCGCTGCCCGGTCGGCATCAACACCGGTGCGCTCATCAAGAAGCTGCGCACTGACAAATACCGGCGCTTCGTGCCCATCGCCCGCTGGAGCGCCGAGCATTTCGCCGGCGTTACCAGCACCGCCCGTGGGGCCCTCGGCCTCAAAGCCATTGCCGGCAAGCTGCTGGGGGACAAGGCGTTGGCAGGATTGGTGAACGGGGTTCGCCATCTGAGCGGCCAGCGCACGCCCGCCTGGCTGCCCACCCTGCCGGGGCCGAGCCGCTACCGGTGGCCGCCAGGGGAGGGGAGCAATAACGAATCCAGCGAGCGCGCTGTGGTCTATCTGCCGTCGTGCGCCAGCAGGGTATTCGGCCAGCAGGAGGATGCCCCGTCACTGCCGGATGTGGTGTTATCCCTGCTCAAAAAGGCGGGTTGTCGAGTCATAGTGCCGGCGAGAGTTGAGGGGCTTTGCTGCGGCATGCCCTATGACAGCAAGGGGATGGCCGAGGTGGCAGCAGCCAAGCGTACTGAGCTGGTGGCGGCGCTGTGGCAGGCAAGCGAGCAGGGGCGCTGGCCCGTGCTGCTCGACACCAGCCCCTGCGTGCAGCGACTGCTTTCAGGGGCGCTCGGCAAGGGCCTTCGGGTGTTCGAGCCCTCCGCCTTTGTGCTGGAACACCTGCTGCCCTACCTTGAGCTGACCCTCATCGATGAGACCGTCATGCTCCATATCACCTGTAGCAGCCGACGCATGGGGCTCGGGGAGAAGATGCTGGCGCTGGCCCGCGCCTGTGCCCGCGAGGTGATCGTGCCTGAGCATATCCAGTGCTGCGGCTTTGCCGGCGACAAGGGGCTGATGACCCCGGAGCTCAACGCCGCCGCCCTCGCCAGCCTGCCCACCCAGGTGCCCAGCGATTGCCGTCAGGGATTCAGTAACAGCCGCACCTGTGAAATGGGGCTCAGCCAGCACGCCGGCATTCCCTATCACAGCATCCTCTATCTGGTGGATCAGGCGACGAAATAAATACCCCCCGGCAGAATATATTCTGTCAGGGGGCTATCTCAAGAAGAGTGAGTGTTTTTAGTAATTCATGTTGCTTTTTTATTGGTCAATGTGACTTAAATATATGCGGGCATCCTTTTCATTTCATATGACATTCCATGTGAAATCGGACTCTCAATTTTGGATGAAAAGCCATTCATGAAAACAGAGTTTACTTCGTGGTAGGAGTAAAACATTGATATACCACTGCGATATGAGCACTCTTCCCCGTTCCCCAGTCACATGGTTCTCTATTATATGTGGTGTAGAATAGGACTCCACCATTTGGCATATCTTGTGCCTGTTTTGGGTTCATAACAGTCACACCATCCTCCGCTCCACCACATATACTATGCACACTAATAGAGCCAACACATTGTCCTTGAGGCAGGAATTGACAGTCATCCTCTTTCCAAGAATATCTATTGTCTGCTCTTTTAACCTCACCTACATTAAAAACCTTTTTACATTCAGTAATAAATGAGAATGGCAGTTTTGTATTTGCGTTAGCGAACGCTGGAATTGAAAACAATACCATTAGCAAAAGCTTTTTCATGTTTTTCCTCCAATGTGAATAAGTTATGCTACAGATGGATTAATTGTGGGTGAAGTACCCATGTGGGGGGGGAATATTGATTTAATTTATTTAAATCTTTAGTGATCTGTGGCATCCATTGAATTTTCTTTGCAGAGGGTAGTGTTTTTAGTTGATGGTGTTGTGAGCAGACATTAGCTTCGGAATGGAGGGGGATAATAAGTTATGCTGTTGGAAGAAGAGTAAAAAATCTGTGTGGTTCGCCATTTAAATGTTTTGTTTAATAATGGGATGCCGGTCATTTATCGTAGCATGGGTATATTTAGGTCCAGCTAATTTTCAGCCATCACGCTGACATTCCTTATTACAGTATTCTGTGAGACGAAGAGATACATAAAGCCCTGTTAGAGTGAGTTGTGGGGTTTTGTTGAGCAGCAGTGCCTGGTCACGCCTTGCAATGCCCCGTTGTATATATCCCTCTTGAGAGCCTTGTTACTTGTGTTTTTGTAATATCACTGTGCTGCATCGCTCGGCCAACCAAGTCATGTGTTATCTCTTGCTCATCAATGCCTTGTAACAGCTGGTTACAGATCTTGCGTCGACCGGCGAACCCTTCCTCCAGTAAATTCAGCGGCGATTGAATGCACCTCACATAACAAAGCAATTGCAAGGAACAAGAGTCATGAGAATGCACCACAAAGCCATGCTGGCCATCGCCTGCACCGCCGCCCTGTCCGCCTGTGACAGCGAGAAGGCGGCCAATAGCATCGCCAAGCGCGCGCCGCTGCCGTTGCCCGATGCCGGCGTCTATGAGGCAAACCTGCTCAGCCGCGATGGCGATCAGGGGCCGCTCAAGATGATCAAGGGAGTGGAGGGATTGGCGCTGGTCTATCCCAAGGGGGATGGCGAGCAGCGCTGGGGCGTCTGGGTCGAGAACGACGGCAAGTCGATTACCTCTTCGCAATGGATGGGGCAGGCGGCCCAGAAGGAGAACAAGGATGGCATCTATCCGGTGCTGCTGGAGCGCACCTCGGTGCGGGGCAAGCGGCTCGATGCCCAGAGCAACGACCACAACCTCATCAGCTTTCAAGACAAAGCGGTAACCGATCTGGCTGGCAAGGAGGTCAAGCGCTGGACCTTTGACTTCAGCCGTACCGGCACCCAGTTCCGGGATCCGGATCAGAGCACCGCCCTCTATCGCGACTGGAGCGGCCACCTTGCCGTGAGCAAGCTCGCCACCCGGACGATCACCAACGACAGCTGGCAGGTGGCAGAGGACGCCGGCTTTGGCGATGCCATGGTGGGGCTGATCCGCAGCACCAACAATGGCGGCTCCCTGACCTTGGAGATCGAATTTCCCAAGGCGGGCTGTACCCTGACCGGCAAGGGCAGTGCAGAGTCTGGCAAGGGGCTCAGCAAGCTTAACCTGAGCGGGTTTGGCAAGTGCAGCTTCCAGGCATCAAGTGATCTCAGTCCGCTTGAGAACAAGTGGATGCTGGGCCTGGCCAAGGCCAAAGAGGGGGCAACGGCCTATGTCGCCGCGTTCGAGATGCCGGATACCCGCAAGACGACCCTGGTGGTGGGCTTCCCCGAACAGCACGGTCTGATGATGGTGGGCGACAAGCAGCCCTGATCCCGTCTTGATATCCCGTCACTGCACTGCGTTGTTACCCCGGCTTGGCCGGGGTTTTTGATGGTGGTGGGTTGTCTCCAGGGACAAACAGGGGGCAAGGCTCAATACCCCGTCATCTCCAGATAGCCGACGCCTTTGGCGTCCCCCGAGACCGAGACTGCGCCTTCCCAGTAGTCAAAGCGTCCCGTCATGGCCTGATCGGGCTGGCGTGCCTGAATACGGAGGTTGAGATCCTCGACCTTAAGCTGCCACTCGATGGGGTAGGGCTGCCCCTTGGGGCCGCGCCAGGTCTTGCCGGGGGTGAGGCGGATCTGCGCAGGGTTCAGCACCCGGCTGCTGCCGTCCCGTTCAATCAGGATGCCGTAGCGGTTCTCTGGCTCGGTGCGTCCTGCCTTGGTGCGCAGGCGAAACAGCATCAGCTCGCGGCCATCTTCAAATTGCAGCGAAAACCAGTCCCAGCCCGATTGCCACTGGGCCAATACCGAGCTGCTCCACTCGTGATCAAACCAGCCCTCACCGCTGACGTTACGGGTCTCGCCATCCAGGGTCAGGGTGCCGCTGATGGTCAGGCGCGGGTAGGAGTAGTAGAAGGAGGCGTTGCCCGGGCTCTTCTCGCTGTAACCCGCTTTGCCCTGCAGTACCGCCGGCTTGGCGGCGCTCACTTGCAAATCAAGATCCCCCGCCTTGCTCTGCACCTTGAGGGTGGCGGGAAAAAGCGATTCCCCTTGAGAGGCCAGCACCCACTCTTTGAGCCAATACTGGCCGCCGTTGGCACCGGCCAGTCCTGGCCCCTGACGGCTGGTGCGCTCGTCCTGCTGGTGGCTGCCCTTGCTCACATCCGTGATGGCGAACTGGGCCAGCCAGAGCTGGGGGGTGAGCCAGGGGTTGTCGGATGTTATCTCCTGCTCGATGCCTTGGCGAAACAGGGTCCACTGCATGCCGTAGCTGCGCCCCTGCTGGTCTTTCAGGTTGCCGGTGAGATACCACCACTCGGAGCGGTAGTCGGGGTGGGCACCGTGATCCGTGGGCAGGTTGATGGACTGACCCGGCAGGGCTTTTTTGAAGTGATCGTTGCCGCCGCCAAGGATGGCGCCCAGATCGTTGGCATTGATCCCGGCGCCATACAGGGTGCAGATCAGCGCCAGTGGCCAGATGATTGTTTTCATACCACTCTCCTTGCGGCATACCAGGAGGCGAGCGCGCCACAGACGGGGGCGAGCAGGAGCGCCGTGACGGCGTGCAGGGGGGCGGCCTCAAAGGCCAGCCGCCAGCCGAAGGCGCGGGGGTTGACCACCTCAATCAGCACCCAGGCAAGGCCATAGCCCACCGGCAGGGCCAACAGCGCGGTGAGCAGCCCGAGGCCCGCCCCCTGCCACACCAGCAGCCGGCGGCAGTGGCGGGGGCTCAGGCCAAGGCTCTGCAGGGTCTGCAACTCGCCGCGCCGGGCCAGCCCCAGCACCATAAAGGCCGAGCCGATGCCGACGAAGGCGATCCCTAGGATCAGCGACTTCAATAGCTCGGTCACCACGAAGGTCTGATCGAACACCCTGAGGGCGGCGGCGTGGATGGCGGGGGCGGGCAACAGGTTCACCCGCTCGCCAAACTGGGCCCGCAGGCGATCGGCGAGGCGATCAACGTGCGGGCTGAAGAGGGCCAGGGATTGCACCTTGCCCCCTTCGAAGGCGTGCAGTATCTGCCCCTTGTCGCTGCCGTAATCCTGATAGACGCCGGTGACGGTGAAGGTGCGTGGCCCCTGCTCGCCGCTCACCTCGAGGCGCTGGCCCACCTTGACCCCGAGGCGCACCGTCAGCGGTTCACTCGCCAGCACCTCGGCGGGGGTGTCGGGCCAGCGCCCGGCCAGCAGCGGATAGGCGGCTTTCAGCTCGGGGATAAAGTCCATCTGCGCCCACTCGATGGGCTGCCCCTGCCAGCGGGCAGGGTGCACCGAGCGGCGCGAGGCGGCGCGCACATCCGGCGCGGCGAGGATGGTGTTGAGGGTCTGCTCGCTCAATGTGCCCTTGCTGCCGGCCACCCCCTTGGGGACGGTGACGTAGAGATCGGCGGCCAGGCGCTGGCCGAGCCAGATCTCCACGCTCGAGCGAAAGCTCGACACCATGACGCCGATGCCGATGGCCGCGGCGATGGCCAGTTGCAGCGCCATCACCGCGATGGCGGTGCGATCCAGGTGATAGAGGGTTTCGGCCACCCCGAGCCGGGCGCTGAGGGGGCCGCGCTCGCGTCGGCGCAGCCGGCCCAGCACGGCGCGCAGCACATCGGGCAGGGCGAGCGCCATGGCCAGCAGCCAGCCGCCGGCCACGAAGAGGGCGCCGCCCAGCCCGGTTTCTGGCCGCCACAGACAGAGCGCACAGAGCAGCAAGATGGCGATGGCGAGCCCCCGACGTTGCCAGGGATGAGCCGGCGGGCGGCTGTTGTCCTCACGCAGCTCAAGAGGGGATTGGCGCAGCAGTTGCCACCAGCCAGGCAGGTTGGCGGCGAGCGTGCCCAGCAGGCCGATCACCAGCGCCTTGCCAAGGCTGGCGGGGGAGAGGCGCAGCAGATCGATGGGGTTGGGGCCATAGAGATCGGCCAGCGCCTGGGTGAGCTGCCCCATCAGGGCGAGTGCCAACAGGCTGCCGAGCAGCAGCCCGAGCAGGGTGCCGATGCTGGCGAGGATCAGGATCTCCAGGGTCAGCCAGCGCAGCAGCCGGCGCGGCGGCATGCCGAGGATGATGAGCTGGGCCAGCTGGGGGCGGCGCACGCTCTGCACGAAGCGCTGGGCGTTGAACACCAAAAACAATCCCACCGCCATGGCGAGCAGGGAGAGCGCCGTGAGGTTCAGCGCCAGCGCATCGCCGAGCTGGCTGGCATCGAGCGCCGGGCTGATGGGCTCAAGCCACAAGGGCTGGGCGGCGAGTCCGGTTCCCTGCGCAGCCTGCAGGACGCGTTGCAAGGCCGTGGTCTCTTGCTCGCTGAGCTTGAAGACGATGCGATCGAGCCGCCCTTCCTTGCCCAGCAGCGGCTGGGCGAGGCCGATGTCGGTCACCAGCAGCCGCTCCATGGGCACGGCGCCGGGCTCGAAGGTGCCGGCCAGAGTGAGGGTCAGCGGGCGGGGCGACGCCCCCTCACCGCCCCCCAGCACGAAGTGCCGGCTCTGGCCCGTTTGCCAGCCAAGGCGCTTGGCCTCGGGGGTGGCCAGCCAGACGCTGTCGGCGCGGGTGAGGGAGAAGGTGGGCTCTTTGTCCGGCGCGGCGCCAAACAGCCGGCGCAAGGGGCCGGGGTTGAACAGATCCATCCCCAGCAGCTGAAAACTGCGCCCCTGCTCATCTTGCAGCCAGCCGTGCAGCTGGGGCATGGCGTCGAGGTTCGGTTGGCTGCGCACCAGCGTCACATAGAGCTGCTCGTCCAGCCCGCCGTCCGGCGCCAGCCGGTAGTTCGCTTCCCCCGCCAGCTGGCTGCGGGCGGCGACGAAGTTGGTGCGGGCGCTGTGGTTCAAGAGCTCGATGGCCACCACCAGGGAGACCCCCAGGGTGAGCCCGACCAGGCTCATCAGCAGCAGCCAGGGGTGGGTGCGATAGAGGCGCAGCAGCGCCTTGAGCGGCAGCGGCAACATCACTGCCCTCCGTGGTGGGCGTCAGTCATGGCGGCGCCCCTTGAGCTCGACCAGCTGACCCCCTTCAAGGCGCAGCACCCGATCCGCCAGGGCGCCATAGGCGGGGTTGTGGCTCACCAGCAAGAGCCCTGCGCCGGTGCCCCGCACCGCCGCCATCATCAGCGCCATCACCTGCTCGGCGTTGTGTTCATCGAGACTGCCGGTGGGCTCGTCGGCGAGCAGCCACTGGGGCTGGTGAATGAGGGCGCGGGCCAGCGCCACCCGCTGGCGCTGGCCGCCGGAGAGCTGCTCCGGCCAGGCGTGGCGTTTGTGGGCCAGATCGAGGCGCTCCAGCAGGCCGTCAATGCGTGTCTCATCGCGGGCAAGCTGGTTGATGGCAAGGGGCAGGGCGAGGTTCTCGGCCACGGTCAGGGTCGGCAGCAGGTTGAAGTCCTGATAGACGATGCCGAAGTGGCGACCGCGCAGGCGGGCCCGCTCGTCCGCCGACTGGTTGTCAAGGCGGGTCTCCCCCAGCCAGATCTCCCCCTCATCCGGGGGGAGGAGGCCGGCGATGAGGTTGAGCAGGGTCGACTTGCCGCAGCCGCTCTGCCCCAGCAGCAGGGTGATCTCGCCGGCCGCCAGGGCCAGATCAAGGTGGTGAAACAGCGGCAGCCGTTCGCTGCCGTTATCGAAGCTCTTGCCGAGATTGCGCAGGGTCAGCATGGGATAACCGGTTGATGGTCAATGGCTTTCATCATGCCATGTACGTTGCTCCCCTGCCTAATGATCACGCGGCTTTGCCTTTGTGCGAGAGTGCCAGTTAGTGATCAAGGCTGCAAAAGAGGTGAGGATCCTGGCTGGATCCCGCTCGCCTGTGGTGGTTAGAATAGGGGCCTCCATGGGTCACAGGATGCGCAAGGATGTTACACAAGCAAGTCAGTTTTATCATCGACAGCAAGGGCAACAAGCAGGCTGCCGTGGTCCCCATCGAGATTTACAACGAGCTGATGACCCTGCAAAAGGCGCTCTCCGACAACAAGCCGGGCGAGCGCGAGCTTTACCACTTCAACGGCAAGGGGGCCGAGGCGCACGGTTATCCGGTGGGCAAGCGGCAGAACCCCGGCTTCATGGTGCTGGCGGGCTCCACCGCCAACGGCGAGGATGCGGCTTCCCTGCGCGAGGCGGTGATCGAACTGCGCCAGGAGCTGCTGGGCAAGGGGATCCTGACCCCGCGCAGCGAAGGGGGCTTCGTCTTCACTGCCGATCAGCTGTTCAACAGCCCGAGCCTGGCCGCCAGCCTGGTGGCAGGCAACAACCGCAGCGGGCTGGACGCCTGGCAAAACAGCGCCGGCTACACCCTCAAACGCTCGGGGTTCGGCAAGAAGTAGGCTGAGCCGGCTCCTCTCAGGGCAGAGGATGCGTTGACAAGGTGCAGATAACACAAGGCCGCCCCCTGCGATGCAGGTGGGCGGCCTTGTTGCTTGTCGGGGCCGGGACTTATTTTTTGCCGGTCAGCAGCCAGTAGCTCAATGTCGAGCCGAACCCGCAGCCGGCGATGGCGATGGCCATCGGCAGCGGCGATTCGGGGGGATTGAGGTTGACCAGGATCCCCACCACGGCGCCGATGCCAAAGCGCAAGGTGCCCGCCAGTGCCGAGGCGGTGCCTGCCGATTGCGGGAAGTGGCCCATCAGGCCGGTCATGGCGTTGGCCCCCACCAGGCTGATATGGCCGACGAACAACACCACCGGAATGACGATGCCCCACAGGCCGCCGGTCTGGCTCCAGGCGTTGTAGATGAGCAGGGCGCCGGCACAGGGCAGCACCAGCAGGCCGTATTGCAGCATCCGCTCGGCGCCCACCCCCTTCACCAGCCGGCTGTTGACGAAGGTGACCACCATCATCAGCAGGATGTTGAGGCCAAACAGCCAGCCGTAGTGCTCGGTCGGTACCTTGAAGTACTCAATGTAGACGTAAGGGGAGGCGCTCAGGAAGGCGAACATGCCCGAGCTTGAGAGCGAGCCGCACAGCACGTAGCCCATGGCGCCGCGATGGGAGAGCACGCCCCAGTAGTTTTTCAGGATCTGGCCGAGGTTGAGGGGCTGCTTGTGCTCGGGCTTCAGGGTCTCCTGAATTTTCCACTGCATCATCAGGCAGATGAGCAGGCTTATCCCCACCAGCAGCCAGAAGATCACCCGCCAGTCGCTGTGGGCGCTGATGTAGCCGCCCACCACCGGCGCGACAAGAGGGGCGAGCGTCATCACCAGAATGACGAACGACATGGCGCGGGAGAAGGCCTCCTTCTCGAACAGGTCGCGCAGCAGCGCATTGACCACCACCGAGCCGGCCGCCCCGCCAGCCGCCTGCAACATCCGATATGCCAGCAGCTCGGGCAGGGAGTCAGCCATGGCGCAGCCCACCGAGGCGATGGCAAACATCACCAACCCCGCCAGGATCACCGGCTTGCGGCCATAGCTGTCGGCGAGCGGGCCGTAGAACAGCTGGCCGATGGCAAAGCCGCCCAGAAAGGCGCTGATGGTGAGCTGGGCACCGTCGATGCTGGTGGCCAGATCCCGGGCGATGGCCGGAATGGCGGGCAGGTACATGTCGACCGCGAGCGGGGTCAGGCCCGCCAGCGCGCCGAGCAGGATGAACAGAAAACGGGGGGAGAGGGGCATAGGCTATCCAGTCTTGATGAGTGCGAAGTCAGGGAGTGACAAACATCCAGTCTACCAGTTTTGGTGACGGGGGTGATCCTGTATGCCGAGCCAAAGGCCGGGCTCGGCGTGAAAGCGGGGGGCAAACCAGACCCGTTGGCCGCCGGCGGGCAGATCCTCCGGGCCGAGGGGACGCCGACTGAGCCGGCAGGCCCCTTGCGCCAATGCAAGGCGGGCATCCCCCTGATACCAGCCGTCGGTGACGGGCAGGGCCGTGGTTTCGCGCAGCAGCCTCACTCCCCACTGGGTCACCAGCGCCGGGCACGCTTTTTCTGCCACCTTGGCGGCCCGGATCATGGCTGGCGCCGCCGGCGGGGTGAGAGTGCAGAGCAGCAGCAACAGGGCCCCCAGCATGGCTGGCAGCTCGCCCTTGCGCGACAGCCTGCCTGCCAGCAGCACGAGGCCGAGCAGGGTGATGGGAGCCAGATGGCGGGGATTGTCCGGGTTCTGTCCAAACAGGGTCCACAGCAGCAAGACGAGCCAGTAGAGGGGCCAGAGCACGGAAGGAGCTGGATTGTGATCCTTTGACCGTTGCCAGAGTGGCAGTATCAGCAAGGCTCCCATCAATAGCGGCCAGAGCGGGGTGAGCTGCTCGTTGAAGGTACGGGCCCAGCTGAGCAGCCGATCGCCGTGGGCTGCCGCCGTGTTGCCCCACAGGGTAAAGTGACCGTCGGTAAAGCGGCGCCCCTCGCTGAAATAGGCCCAGCCATCGGCCTGCCAGACAAACAGCAGGCAGGCGAGCCCCACCAGCACGATGGGGAGCAGAAAGTGAAGTCGCTGACCCTTTTGCGCCATCCCGAGCCAAAGGGGCAACAGGGCCAGCACGAAGTAGGAGGGACGCAGCGCCAGCATGAGGCCCAGCAGCAGACCCGCCAGCGCTATCTTGCGCTGTTGCAAAGCCAGGAGCGCGCCGAGCCAGGCGGCCAGCGCCGGCCCGTCCGAGAGGCCGGAAAGAGCGAGTGTCGGGGTGAGCGGCAGGGCCAGCACCAGCAGCCAGACCGGCGCCAGCAAGCTTGGCCACTGCCACAATCTGACCGCGAGGGAGGCGGCAAGCGGCGCCAGCAAACTGCTACCCAAGAGGCTTGCCCACTGCACCGCGCGGGCCGGATCGCCCACCAGCAGATTGATCAGCCGCGCCAGCCAGATAAAGGCGGGGTAGCCCGGAAAATGGGGGGAGAACTCCAGCACGCTGAAGCGCACCACCCCATGGGCAAAGTTGAGGGCATCGTCGGAATCGAGCGCCACCGGGAAGGTCAGCAGCCAGCCGAGCCAGACCAGTTGCAGCAGGGCAAGCAAGTAGGGTCGATTCGCGAAGCGTAATCGGTTGTGGTGACGCCCCCCTTCTCCCGCCGGGGGAGAAGGGGGCAAACCGGCGTCCCGGTGCATCTATCGGCCGGCCGTGCGTAGGGTGGGTAGCGCGCAGCGAAACCCACCGTTTGTCACAGCGAGTTGGCGCAATGATTGGCCGGTGGCCATCAAAGCGGCGCCAGCACGGCCATCAGCGCTTTTTCAGCCTCGGCGAAGGCGGCGGCATCGGCAGGCTTGGCACCCACCCCGAACACCCCAGGGTTGCCGATGGCATCCAGCACCTTGGCCAGCGCCTGTTCGGCGGCCTTGCGATCCCCCTCGCTCAGGGAGGGGAGGATCAAGTCGAGGAAGCGCTTGCTCTTGACCACCAGCACCTTGGCGGTCTGGTAGTCGCCGAGATTCTGGCTGGCCCCCTCGAGGCGGCGCTCGATCTCCGCCTTGTAAGCCCGGTTGAGCAGGGCGGCGGTAGCCGCGGCGTCTTTGGCCTTGATGGCGGCCGCGAGCGGTGCTTGCAACTCGACCTTGTGGTGCTGTTCCAGATAGGTCAGCTCCTCGGCGATGTCGCTCAAGGTGGCGCTGGCATCCTTGTCGTCAGTGGCGGCGCCCAGCAGTGCCTCGCGGGCATCGATCAGCGGCTCCTTGCCGGCGGCGGCGTAGGAGTAAGCCTGCGCCTGCCCGCTCAGAGTCAGCAGCAGGGTGAGGGCGAGTAAATCCGGGCGGATGGTCATCCTGTTCTCCTTACTTATGCCAATGGCGCGGTCAGGCCACGCTCTGGGTCTCGATCACGGTGTTTTCGTTGCGATGATTGAAGGTGTTGCGGCGTCTGTCCACCTCCTTCGTTCACCACATTCAGGGGCCATCAGGCCACGCTCTGGGTTTCGATCACGGTATTTTCGTTGCGATGATTGAAGATGGCGTGACGTCTGTCCACCCCGTCGATCACCATGTCGGCGGCCATCATCCCCATCTCCATGGCGGTGTCGGTGAAGATATAGCGGAATGTCCCCTGACGGCCGGTCATGATGAGGTTGGTGATCGGCATCAGCGCCTTGATGGCGTCGTTGCGGCGGGCCTGATAGCCCAGATCCATCAGTGGATAGGCGTACTCGCTGCGGGCCTCGAAGGTCTCATCGCCAAGCTTCTGGGTGTCGACACCGAGGCTGGCGAGATCGGCGGTGACCCGGCCGCGCAGATCAGCGAGCGGCGCCTGCCAGGTGGCATCGCCCGGATTGCAGGGGATCTCCAGCATCACGGATGTTTGCCCCATTGGCGCCATAAAGGGGCTGCGGCGGCGCGGCTCCTGCAGGCGGGTGGCCAGGATATGGGGGTCGGAGAGGTACTGCCAGGTGTTGTCCGACAAATTCTCCTGTTTGAGCGGCATATTGACGAAGCGAAGCGACCGGTAGTGCAGATCGCACGGCAAGCCCAGGTGCTGGCAGGTGAGCGGCAGCGGCAGGGTGGAGATCACCTGATCAAAGCGCTCGCTCTGCTCCACATTATCTTGTGACCAATAGACCCGTTCGATGCGGCCATCGGTTTGCTGGAGGCGGGTGATGGTGGCGCCGGTTTTCAGCAGGACCCCTTCGGCAACCAACCGCTCCCCCAGGGTGGTGAAGATCTGGCCGAAACCGTACTTGGGGTAGCGGTACTTGCGGGCATAGGTACGCACCGAGATGCTGCCGTTGCGTCTTGGCAGCAGGCGGCGGGCCACGTCTTTGAGATCGATCAGGCTGATGCGCTGACCGGCCCAGTCGGCGGAGAGCTTGTCCGGGTTGATGCCCCAGAGCTTACCGGTATAGCCCTCGAAGAACTGGCGATAGAGGGTGCGGCCGAAGTGGCTCTGGATCCACTCGGCAAAGCTCGCCTTGGCAAAATCGGTGGGCTTCTTGGCAAAGGGCAACAGCAGCAAGTCTTTCACCGCACCGGCCATCAGGGCGAGCGGCGCCGTCTTGAGCAGGTTGGGCAGGTTCAAGGGGTAGTCATAGGTGCGCCCGCCAAAGCGGATCACGCTCTTGCGCTCGGCGTGGAGCAGATCGTCCCCCATCAGTTCGTCGATAAAGGCTAGCAGCTCGGGGTTCTTGGTAATGAAGCGGTGGCCGCCGTAGTCGAAGCGATACTCGCCGTCGCGCCCCTTGAAGGTCTGGGTGGCGCACATGCCGCCCACCACGCTCTCCTGCTCGAACAGGGTGACCGCAAAACCGGCCTGGCGCAGGCGCCAGGCGGCCATCAGACCGGCAGGGCCGGCGCCCAGTACCGCAATGTGTTGTGTGTTGTTGTCGCTCATGACTCTTTATCCGAAAAGCTGACCAAAAGAGAAGACGTTGAAAAGGCGGCTCCGCTGAGCCGCCTTGTCATCCGCTGTTGCGCCGCGCTGGGCGATCAGCGCTGGGGACGATAGTTGCGATGCCAGACGGTGACGAAGATCACCAGGTAGCTGGCCCAGGTCAGCAACTGCAGGCCGGCTGGTGAGGCATTGTAGCCAAACAGGGCGCGCAGGAAGGTACCAAATACCCCCTGATCGTCGAGAATGTGACTGATGTTGAAGACAGGCGTCGTCCAGAAGGTGATGAGCCCGGCCGCCTGCAACATGTTGACGGCGGACGACAGCAGCCCGGCAGCGATGATGATGATGAGCAGGCCGGTCCAGCGGAAGAAGGGCGCCAGCGCCACCTTGCGGGTGGAACGCAGCAGCCCCCACACCAGCACCACCGACAGCAGCAGGCCGCCCAGCGCCCCCATCAGCCCCTCGTGCAGATCCACCCCTTGTCCGGAGTAGACCAGGGCCGAGAAGAACAGCACGGTTTCAAAGCCTTCGCGCATCACCGCCAGGAAGGCGAGCAGTACCAGACCAAACAGGTTGCCGCCGTCGATGGCGGCATCGATGCGCGCCGTCATGGCCCCCACCTGGGATTTGGCCTGCTTCTGCATCCAGACTGCCATATAGGTGAGCACCAGGGTGGCGAAAATCAGGATCCCCGCCATCAGCAAATGGTTGTAGCGCTCGCTCTCGAACTGGCTCACCACCACCTGGAACAGGAAGGCGACGACGAGGGAGGCGATAAGACCCAGCCCCACCCCCAGATAGACGAACTTGTTGTAGCGGCTCGCCCCCAGCTTGGCGAGGTAGGAGAGGCAGATGCCGACCAGCAGGAAGGCTTCCAGCCCCTCGCGCAGGGTAATGAGAAAACTTGCAAACATCAGGATTGAGGCTCCGTAGCGGGCGTGACGGGGAGGGGCTGCAGGGTCAGTTGCAGCCGATTGAGTTGCACTATGGGTGGCTCCGGCAAGCTCGGCTCGGCGGCGCGCACCGCATCATTGACCCACTTGGGGTAGGTGCGGAAATTGAGTTTGATATCGGCCTTGAAGGGCCCTTGGGCATCTGCGGGCAGCGGCCAGGCTTCATCGCGCCAGCCATCGGCCGGGATGCGGGTGTCTTCAAGGAGCTTGGCGTAACGCCAGAACTTGAGCCCCACCGGCTTGCCCTCGGCATCGCCGAACACTTTCCTGAACAGTCGCGCATCGTCGGGCACGGCGCCATCCACCGGCTGGCCGCTGGCAAGCACCCGCTTGCCGCTGGCGTCGGTGACGGTCAGCTCCAGCCAGAGTTCGCGGAAATCGGCAACCCCGGTGGGCAGGGCGTGGCCGGCGCCGGTATTGGCGACCCGCACCACCAGCTGCGGGCTAGCGGGCCCCTGCTCGATCCGGGCCGAGAGGGTGGCGCTTGAGCGCAAGAGCGCCAGGCTCTCCTGCTCGAGCGTTGCACTTCTCAGCCCCACCAGCTGGTGCTGGGCGCCGGTAAAGTTGTGGCGATAGAGCCGCTCTTTCACGGTGCCGTTTTCGGTGGACTGGCCGGCCACCGGCGCGCCGCCGTTGCCCGGCTCCGGGTTCATGTGGCAGTCGATACAGGTGCGCCGCTTGGCGGGATCCTCCGCCTTGGCGAAGCTGGAGTTCTCCCACTCGTCCCAGGTGTTGACGATGTTGGCGCCGGTGCCGGGGGCAAACTCGTTGTGGCAGGACTTGCACAGGGCGGCGTCGCGGTAGAAATCCTTCTGGTAAGAGGCCTTGTGCATGGCGGGGCGGGCGTTGATCTGCCGCTCGGCCAGCCAGTGCTGGAGGCTGCCGCCGGCGGCATCCTCGAACACATAGCTCTCGCGGTCTTTCAGATTCACGGTAAAGGCGCTGTTGCCGCCGGCATCCTCGAGCCGGGTGATGCGATGGCAGAGCACGCAGCCGGTGCCTTCCTCCACCACGGGCTCGCCTTTCTGGTGGGCCGCGATCAGCGAGGCGCCGCCCTGCTCGAACATGTGGGAGCCCTTGGGCAGATCCTGCTGGCCGTTCATCACCTGCTGGGGCATGTGGCAGCCCTGGCACCACTGGCCGAAGGCTTCGCCCTCTGTTTCGCGGGCCAGCGCCTGCACCACCTTGTAGTAGGGGTGGGAGTTGCCCATCAGCCGGTGGTTGCTCTCGCTCCAGTCCTGGAACGCCTGTTGGTGGCAGTTCTGGCAGGAGGCGGAGTTGAGCCACTCCCTGGGATGAGTGGTCGGTGCCTTGGCGGGATCCCTGCGCGGGGCATCGAGCCTGAGCCAGTTGGCAAGATAGGGGAGGTTGCCATCGGCGGTGACGAAGGCGTGCAGATCTTCCATCATCGCCTTCACCTCAGGTTGGGGTTTGGCGGGGTCAACCGGCTCGGCGCCATCGCGGGTGTCATGGCCCATGCCGCCCTGGGTCTGCTGGGTCATGCGCAGGTATTCGCCGATAAAGTCCCCCGCCACCATGTTGGCGAGGTTGGCGTGGCCGTTGATGGCGTTGTCGCCGCTCTGCTGGCGGTGGGCCGCCATCAGATAGCGGTTGGTGAAGTTGAACCCGTCCAGATGGCAGGAGTTGCAGCTCATCCAGTTGTCCCCCGCCATGGGGAAACGGCTGTTGGCGGCAGTGTTGCCCAGGTTGAACAACCGCTCGCCGCGCTTGAGCGGTTCGGGGCGCGGATCCGTCTCCACCAGCTTGGCGAAGTGAGGCACATCCACGGTGACCCGGGCAAACGGGCCGCTGCCGCCGGTGTTGAGGCGGGTGAGATCCTGCCCCATGACGTTGTGCACCAGGATGTGGTCGCCGTCTACAAACAAGTCGCGCGGATTCTGGCCCGGCAGGTGGCGAAGGAGCTGGGTCGCCTTGGCGCCCCCCTGGAACTTCTTGCGGCGGTGGCGGTTGCTGTTCTGCTTGCCGCTGCGCGACAGGTCGAATACCAGCATATCCTCCGAGCCCGCCAGGGTCAGGTAGACCCGCTTGCCATCGGCGGCGAAGCGCGCCGCGAATGGGTTGGAGACGATCTGGCTGCGGTTGCCGACGCTGGGCAGGTTGATCTGCAAAAAGAGCTGCTTGCGCTCGTCCACCCGCTCTTTCTCTTCATCCAGATCGATGATGGAAACGGCCGGGAAGACGGTGCTCTGAAACTGGAAGGGGTGGTCGAAACTCCACAGCACGTGGGGCAGCCAGGCTTCGCTGCCATCGGGGGAGAGGGTGATGCCGTCCAGCAGGCGCGGCAAGCCTTGCGAGTCGCTTGGGGTGTCGCTGTGGGTCTCGGCCAGGGTGATGAGTCTGGGCTTGGGCAGGGTGGTGTCGAGCAGGGAGGCACCCTTGGCACCGCTGCCGAGTTTGGCGAGATCATAGATGGCGAGCTGGCCGGTCATGGCGTGGGTGAGCAGCAGGCGATCATTGTCGGTCAAGGCCAGCCCACGCGGGGTATCGGCAGTGGCCACATCCAGCTGCAGCTTGCCCGCCGTGTCGTAGGCTTGCAGGCGAGCGGATTCGAACAGCGTGACCCAGAACCACTTCCGCTTGGGATCGAAGATGACCCCGTAAGGGCGATGGCCGGTGGGGATCGCCTTGTCCAGGGTGAGATCATCATCCAGCAGCAGCAGGCGATCGCCGCGATAATCGCTCACCAGCAGGGTGCCGTCGTCTGCGCGGGCCAACTGGCGCAGATCGCCACCCAGTTGCACCTCTTTCAGCCGCTTGCCGCTATCGCGCTCAAGCAGGGTGACCGAGCCGGCGCTCTGGTTGGCGGTGACGAGGCGCGGGGCGTTCCCCTCGTCATAGGCAATCATGGCGGCGCCCATCTCCTGGGCCGAGGCGGTCCCCAGCAGCAGGGCGGTCAACATCAGGGATAACAACAACTTCAACATAAGATCAGGTGCGCCATTTCAAGATGGTCCAGCGCCAGGCGTGGCGCAGCACCAGAGGAGTCAACGCGAGCGCGCTCAGCCAGTGGGCCCAGCTGGCAAGGTTGCCCAGGCCATCGCCCGGGGTGCCGTGCAGCACCAGTAGCAGCCCGCTGGCCAGACAAATCAACAGCAAGGCTTCGATGATGCGGCCTGTGGTGCGCAGGAAAGGCTTGCGGCTTTTGCGCAGCAGGCTGCGATGGGAGAGCCAGAACGCGCCAAACAGCAGGGGGAACAGGGTGAGCGAGAGGGCGACGTGCAGGAACAGGTTCCAGCGTGCCAGCGACCAGAGCGGGGTCAGCGGTTCCCACAGCAGCAGGCCGGAGAAGAACATCAGATAGAGGGAGCCCTCGGCGGCCTGATGGTGATAGGCCAGCCACTGCCAGCAGTGTCGTGGTGAGAGGGAAAGGCTTGTCATAGGTGCTCCAACGCCCGGGCAGTGCAGCCCGGGGGAGCAAGTTTACAATGCAGGAAAGGTAATGAAAAGAGTTATCAATTCCGCTCTTGATGAATAAAGGCTGAATGAAAACCGGCGCTATTTGTGGTCCGCCAGCCGCTCGGTCACCGCGTAGATAAGCGCCGCGGTGGAGAAGGCGAGGAACACGATCACCGACCACTTCATCTCTACCTCGTTGCCGACCCCGTCATCCAGGAAGGCCTTGAGCACTTCAATCCCGGCAATGGTGACCAGGGAGTTGATGACGATGAGCTTGAGGGAGGCGAAGTTGATCTTGCTGAGCCAGTTGTTGCCGAGCGCCTCGCGCTGCTCCTGGGTCTGGATGAACTGCACATAGCCGCAGATGGAGACCAGTATCAGCATCTGGGCCACCAGTACGAAGTCCACCAGGGTGAGCACGCCGGTGATGAGGTCCATGTAGTGAATGCCCACGATGTCGATGCACAGGGCATAAAGCAGCATGGCGAATTTCACCATCAGCAGGGCCACGCAGACCAGAATGCAGACATAGAAGGGGAACATCATCAACCGGCTGCCATTGAGCATGAAGTTGAAACGGCGCATGAAAACTCCTGAAGAGGGTGAGGTTGCGCTGATTATGGCGCGGATCCGCCATCGAGGGCATCCCTGTTTGCGCACAGAGGGCTGATGGCGGCAGAGCAAGCGGAAACGAAAAAAGCCCAGCCATAAGGCTGGGCTTTCGAATGTGGCTCCCTCGACAGGACTTGATATTCTCAACTAAAGCCCAGTAAATGCATGATTTTTGTTTGTGTCGGCTGCCTGATGGGCCTAATGATGTACCTAATTTTTTTTGGTCACATCAGGCGGTCAAAAATTTTTTCGTAATCAGGAAAAAGTTTGGTATTTTGCGCCTCGCATTGTACCAATCAATGCAACTATGCAGTTAATAGCACCACTTGAAGGGGTGCGTATGGCTCCGAATCGATGTCCAATTTCGGACGACTGTAGGAGCGTAATGATGACAGTAGAACAAAATCGAGTTGAAATTCGCATCCTTTCGATGAGAGATTTAACTGAAAAACTGGGCATAGGAAAATCAACGATCTATAACATGATCGGTGAGGGACGATTTCCGCGAGGAACTCGTATAACTGCGCAAAAAACCGGTTGGCTCAGCTCTCAGGTTGACGAGTGGATTTGCTCGAAATTTGCTGCTTGACTCGTAAATGGCCTCATGTGTGGATGCATATGGGGCTATTTTTATGCTTGAAAAAAATAGTTCGTTTTTGATATTATCTATGCTATGATAAAATGTTGAAATTTCTATTGCCTTTTTCGTGGGGTAGCTGTTATTGTCGTTCTCGTTCAGGCAACGGGTAGGACGAAATTGTGATGAAATTTCACGACTGGCAGCAAATTAGTAGCAAAAAAAATCTTGTCACAACTTTCAGGTCTCTGGGGATTGAGATAAACCGCACAGGCGATGTTCCAGCCCTGTCTGTGCTATCCCTAATGGATCGTGCCGCATTTGTGCTATCCCTGCTGAGTGAGCTTAATAAGCGGCGAACCCTCATTCGTGGTGGCTCACTAACTGACGAAAATATTGCGATGCTCCAGGGAGAGATCGATGCCTTCGAGGATTCGATGCTAATGATCTCACAGGAACAAATTGCGGCTGAAAAAACTAATATTCTCCAATTCCCCCAGACTCGCCGTAAAACAACATAGATAATTATATTTTTTATAATAGGTTATCCAAATATTTATTATATGGATGGCTACGCTATGCCATCAATAAATTATAAACAAATAAAATTTAACGTTGACTAACCGTTAGCGTAGTGGATTACTATTACATTTATACAAGGAAATAATATATGGAGAATAATGTTCTGGCTAGTGAGCCTATTGATTTTGGACGGATTCGTATGCCATGGAGTTATGGTTCGAGCAGCCTCAATTTACAGACTCAATATATTATTAAGAATTTCATTCCTGCTGATTCGTTAGTCGCAATTTATGGCCCGTCAGGCCACTGTAAATCATTTCTTGCACTGAGTGCTGCGGCGCATATCGCAGCAGGTAAAGACTTTAATAATCAAAAAACAAAAAAAGGCGCAGTCCTGTATATTTCCGCTGAGGGTGGAAATGGTATCCATGGTCGTATCAGGGGATGGGAGACGAGGCACAATGACGGTATAGCACTGAGTAATATGATGATTTTAACTGATGGGGTCATTTTATCAGATGAGGAGGATCAGGAACAAATTTGGCTCATGTGTGAAAGAGCGAGGCATGATACAGGACTGCCTGTTGTATTGATTGTTGTAGATACCGTTGCTCGCTGTCTCGATGGAGATGAAAGCTCAGCGAAGGACATGGGAGGGTTCATTAGAGGGGCTGATACAATACGTAAAAGGACTGGGGCAACAATCCTGTTAATTCATCATACAGGGAAAGACGCTTCGAAGGGGCCTCGTGGTTCTAGCTCATTTCACGCCGCTCTTGATGCCGAGTATTATCTTAGGCGGGAATTTGGTGATGAGGATGATTATAGCGTCCTTTTAACGTGTACAAAATTCAAAGATGGGCCTGAAAAAAAAGAATTGGTATTTGAACATGAAATTGAATTTATAGGATATGATGAGGATGGTGAGACCATAAACACTCTTGTTACAAATCGATGTTCTCGTGAGTCCCAAGTTAAACTCATCGGTAATATGAGGAAACTGATGGATATAATTAGTCGTTATGATGACTCTGGTGTGGCCTGTAGAATAGCTGTGCGTAATGAATATGCATCGTCAAATTTTGGACGAGATTTAAAAAAACTCGCTAGCAAGGGCTTGATCCATGACGACGAAGATGCGAAAAAAATTTACATCGTTAATCCTCAAAATGTTTAATTGATTGATTCGTAATGAGAGCGAGATGATACCGCTCCACTTATCTATATAAGGAAAGAAAATGAAAGTTTTTAACGAAATTTTTGCGATGATAGAAAGCCACCCTCAGACTGGATCTAGCGGGGTACTTGCAGCCGCTATGGCGTCTGCTTGTAACTCTCATTACGCAGTGTCATTGCTTGATGTGTCTGTGAAACTCGATGATAACGGCAGGAGGTTGGTTGATCGTCTGGCTCGACTCACTCAGGAGTTTGACTATTCGAATAAAGCACAAGATCAGGCTCTTCAGCGGCTTCGTGCGCTCGGTTTCATCAATTGAATGAGGATAATTAGTCTCTTGCTGTTCACTTAATTTTCACTTGTTTTGGCCGTCATAACTTGGAACGTGAACATATCTTGTAAGATATGACATTTTATATTTATGGTTGCACCTAAGGTTATTAGTTCAATGCCTTTGCTCTCACTTTAGATATACGGCCATTATAATCTTATTATTAGGTGTGATTGGGTATAGCCTCAGGGGGATTTTTAATTAAAATGACAAGGGAAATTAAGTTTATTGTTTTTATTGATATGCATTGATTTACATTTGGTAAAAGAGTAGATTCACAGCATATATAAATTTGTTGCAGACGCCATAATTAATATGATGATTCATCTATATATGTTGTGATGTCTATTGTTGTATCAAGTTTTTTAAAATACACCTCAAGGAGTAATTATGTCAGCATTTGAAAAGCGCAAATTTTTCGATCTTGAAATTAATAAATTGGAGATTGCGCTCAAAGCATTGAAAGCAGGACTCTGTGTAGATACAGATGATTTTGATTTGTGTGTGGTCATTGAAAATCACAATGCAGATTATGATAATTATGGTTATCCTAAATATATTGTCGTGAAAAAAGAGTATGCTGAGTTGATTGCAGAGGCTCTAAACGATGTATCTTTGATGAGCTCGTATGATGAGGATAGCATTTCTCAGATGCATGAGGATGGGGTTGAGGCAAACTTTGAAATCATCTATCAGCGCTGGTGTGAAAGCAATGCAGCACAATATGATAAAAACTCTGGATTTAAATCACCTCAAGAATTTCTTATGAGTATGGGAGTGGATGAAAAAGAATATTATAAATACATTCCTGGTGATTATGTTGAAGCTATAAAATTGCTTGAAAGAGCTATGAAGGAAATTTCAACTGATTGAGTGTACTGTTCGACATATCACAAGACACCGGCAACAAGCCGGTGTCTTGCTTATCAGTCACAAAGCCCTAGTCTCAGATTAACTAACATGTCATAGGTGCTTTTTGGCATTGGATCTTCGCCGTTTGCATAGCGTCGGAGATCATAAGGGGAGATCATTGCGCAATGAGGGAAAAGCATCTTATAGAAGTTAGATGCGTTATCACTGCTAACTGGCTTGTCTGAGCTTTGCCCATTAATTAAATAACGGAGATGCTTGAGATCATCTTCTGATGCTAACAACATGATTTATTCTCCATCAGTTGACAGACCGTTCTGGGGGGCGAACGGCAGGTATAGTGCTGTTGTCGGTCAGCTCAGATAACGGAGAGACTAAGTTTCCTTCGATAAAGCCAAGACTCAGCCCAGACGGTAATTTATCAATGGCGATTAGCTCAGCACTACTTGTGATAACTCGCTTGTCATTCAATATTGCATAAGATGGATACCAACACTGTCCTTCATCGTCGAACTCATAGATCAATTTCTGTGCCTGCATGTCTCGTTTATTTAAATTAGTAATCAATTGCGCCGCACTTACGGACGCTTTTTTCAGAGATTCATGAGCAACAAGGTGTTTTGATACACTCTTTCCACGAAAAAGAAATGAAACTTGGCAGCCATAATGATGAGCTTGGATCTCAAGAACGGGATTTTTTCGATATTCTAATGCACATAGAAGGCTACAGAGCCACCTATCAAGAGCTGCATAAGTGGATTTTCCTGCCTCACTGGCGATTGCTGTAACGAATGGATTCCAGACAAGTATTAAGTACGGTAAACCTACTGTTATGCATTCTAATACAGCGTTTGCTGCATTGTTTGAACGTGGCAGGACTTTTATCGGAACTTCAGAATTGACTGTAATTTTTTCCAGCCACTGTGAATCCACCTCCCTTGGATCAATTGCAAGTTGGATTATCATATCCGCAGGTAGTTCCGGCAGTCTTTGTGGTGTCGGTGCAGATGCTCTCGTGTCGAAATTTAGATTATCAAATAGCAGCACGTCCCCCTCAGCATAATACCCAAATATGGCGATTACGAACCGTCTTCCCCCTTCACTAATAAACATTTTACTTTCAAGTACTTGCCCTTTAGGTTTTCCGATGTCGTGACCATCCGTCAGAATAAAGGGTTCACGGTTTATTCCTGCAACCAACTCTGATGGTTCTAGAGGAACCAGAAGATTACCATCAGCGTCCCGCGCGTCTGACCAAACAACCCCATACGTTACTTTACCAAAGATCTTGTTTGAGTAACGACTAACTGCATCACATGCCCATTCTCGGGCTGAGGGAGTATCCCAAAAATCAGACATAGCTTTTCCTTAATTAACTCGGTTTTCCTTCATGCGATCTTGCACGATAGCCAGTTCATAGCCGCTAATTTTCCGTGCCCCTCTCCGGTCGTCTGGGCGGGGAGGGGATATCTCTTGACCTCGCAATACACCGCTAAGAAGCCATTCATTCAGCTCGCCTACGTGGATACCCAACAAGTTCCCTGCTGTAACTCTGTTTGAGCAGGGCGTTATCTCTCAACTCGTCGTATGTGCCTGCCTGCATTGCCAGCAGAACACGGCGGGCCAGTAATTCGGCAGCCTCGCCGAAGCGCTGTTTGGTGAAAGTTACGCGCTGCCCCATGTGGGTGGCTATCCAGTGACCCTTGGTATTTCGGGCTAATCCGTTCATCGCTTTTCCTCGTACATCAGATCAGCTTAAACTTTTCAGCTGTTGAGCGTCATCAAAGGCGTTTTTATCTCGCATAGCTTCGCTCATACGGGTGTGAAGCGTCACCGCCCCCTGGCTCGTGATCACGCCACAAATTTGCAATGTCACAATTTGGCTTTCTAAACCGCCTTGGAGTCTGTGATACGCGGCTTCTTTCGGATCCAGCTTCAACAATTGTTCTAGATTACGTTCAAACCTATCCAATTCACTTGCCCTCATGGGATGCTGGTGTGCTTTCGTTGGCATGTTTTTTCCCTTAACTGTTGGATTTTACCGGAGCCCCTAGGAACAGAGACCATCTGCATGCACTGGAGTTTATTGCAGCTTGGTATTTGGGCAATTCAACGCTCTTAAAATCGTTGGCTTCTATTTTTAGTATTTTCTTTAGGTCCTAAAGAAAATTTTGACTTCCTTCCTTTCCTCACTCCTTCTGCATCAGGAAATAACTCAAGCATCCTGTCAGTCGAGCATTTCAACCAATATTCTGACTTGAGAAGTGAAAGCGTGATGTAAGATAAGTCAGTTCTATTTTTAACGCCCGTACCACGTCCATTAGCTTCACTTCGATAATATGATATTGGTAATATATGTGTATAGTTCGAGACGACATCATAAAATGCATTAAACTCTCCAATGTCTACATTGAGTTTTTCAAGTAACTCATCACGAGAGGGTATCATTAGGGATTTACCACTCAACAACTGCTTCTGAAGTGGTGATGGTAGGTCTATAAAATATTTTGTTTTGTTAAGCCTATCTTTAATTTCAGTTTGTTGTTCTAAAAAGCCAGCCTCATTTTCTGAACTCCTAATATTTTGGTGAAGTCTAACTCTTCGAGTGCAATCATTAAGATGCATAACGTTAAGCTTGACGTACCACTCATCTTCACTCGTTGGTGTTTCAGATAAATAAAAAAATAGAAGGTAACCTTCCATCAGGGCTCTCACATGAGCAGCTATAAGACTAAAGTCCCAGCACTCATAGTCTCGCTTTGCCCATCTTGTTTTTGGCAATGCAGAAATTAAGGCATGAGCATGAAGGCACATTCTGGTAAATACATGGGATGAGTATCCCTTATAGTGCTCCACGAAGCGATTACCAGTGAAGTTACTAACAGCACAAGCTTCGCATACAGCTTTATCAAAAGCATTTAGTGCAAGGTGAAAATCTTCTGTCGAGTAGCCTATATATTCATCTTCCAACGTAATATCCTCATGAGATAAATGTGCAGTGTAACCCTGCTTGAGCAGGGCGCTATCCCTCAACTCGTCGTATGTTCTGGCCTGTATCGCCGAAGTAGAGTTCGGTGGAGGTTAAGCGCTGGCTCATGTGGGTGGTTACCCATTGCTACCACCATCGTCAAATCATAGTGAACCTTACACAGCCCCCCAAAAATCGTCACACCAAGGGGGGGCCTACTTGGCTATCCGGCTAACTTGGGTGGGGCCTAAACCTGCCGCTTTGCACAAACATCAAATTTTTTTGCCATTTTTTCAACAATTTCAGTGGGTAACTTTGGAGCAGGTTTATAAAGCACTTGTAGAACGTGTTCTATGAGTTCATAAGCATCCATCACATCATCGGTAGTAATCTTGCTGTCTGGATGACTACCATCGTTGCCAAACAGTCTAATGGCGTCAAATAGAGTGTTAAATTCGGAATGTTCAGCCGGAAGGTGTGAAAGGCGGGCTTTCAGGGAGAGGCGTTGCGATTTCATGTCGTGAGTGGGTACGCCAAGCACAGTTAGAAGGGACTCAATGGATGCTCTTGCGTTATTGGCGGCAGATGCTGGAGAGCAGAAGAAAAGACGAAATGACTCTTGCAGTTGTTCTGCGACTTCGATGGGGCAGTTCTCCGGGATATCAATGATTGTAAGAGGTGGTTCAAAAAAGGTTGGGCGGAAATAATCTACCCAATGTTGATCTGGATAGCCATGTTTGTTGTAAAAACCTTCAATGTCAGCACCACCTACGCCCGTGCTGGAAACAATCTCTAGGCACTTATCGTTGTTGCATCGGAGTACACATGAGTAAATATACTCAACGCCGGAAGGGTCCCATTCAGGGTGATCTCGATTCCTTAACGAGTCTCGTGTCTCAACATTTTTAAAGGAGTCATCAATGATACGAAGAATCCCTTTCTTGCATGTTGGGCACGTCCAGTCAGGGGTATTTTCTCTAGAGAACGAATATTTGTATAATGAACGATCCATCAATTTTCTCCGATCAATTAGTGAGGTACTGCTCGCACTCGCGCACCAGGGCTCATAGGTGGTAATCAGACCAATCCGGCTTGCTGCGGATCAACAGCAGTTGAAAAACATCCCCTAAACTTCTTCGTCCAGCTTTGTTGAAAAGGCAAACAGGCTGGGGGCTGGTGCTGCTGGCCGATTGTAGGACACAACTGCCTGAGCCAACCAGAGGGCTGACTCGCAGCTTTCCTCAAGGCGTTGGCGGATCTGCTCAGTGGTGAATAACTGGTGATTTTTATTACTCATGCTGATTATTTTCCGCAACAATTGCTGTACCGGTTGCAGTGACCATCATCATCGATTTGCCGCCACCAGAAATCTCGTCAACATCAATTGATACGCCAATTAGAGCATTGCAACCTAATTCGTCAGCTTGCTTTCTTAGCTGTACCAATGCTTGAGTTTTGAGGTCATCGAGCTTTGACATGTAGGTGCCTGAATTACCACCAGTGAAGTCTCGGATCGAGGCCATGAAGTCTCTTAGAAAATTCATTCCGGCCACAATTGTCGCAGTAGTAACCCCTTTTACCTCGATGACTCTGGTATCTTGTGCTAGTACGTTGGTTGTAGAAGTGATTATGTGTTCATAGCCATAGGTGCCATCCCTCTGCTGTTTCCACGTTTTCAATGCATGTTCAATACTTTCAGCTCGGCAAGAGTCATAAGCGATAATAAATCCTTGTTCCTGTAGAGATGCTATTTCGCTGGATGCAGACTCAGACAAGAGGTCAACAGCTACGGGTATCCCTTTGCCAACTAGAATGATGTAATTGTTCATTTTTTCTCTTACTTGTCAGGATTACCTAGGGAGGGTGCGAATAAGTCACTAAACATCAAAACATGCTTCTGTAACTATCTGAATTAAATCAACTAAAAAGTTCAGTTTCGTTGTAGAGGGTACTTATTCGCACCCTCCCTAGTAGTAACCACATCAGGACACCGGTTGCGGCGAGTTTGGCGACGGTTTGCCACTGCTGTCCAGCCTTAATTTCGAGGTCGATATTTTTTAAAATACTCACCACCTAACGCCTGTGCCTGAGCTAAAGCACTCGGTGTTAGCTTTTTAGCAATCAAATCACGCAACTTCACCGTATCGGCATTACCATCATTCGCAACTGCGGATGAGGCCCATGCATAGGCTTGTTGATAGTCTTGCGCCACGCCATCGCCTGTGGCGTACATCAGTCCAAGCGCGCGCTGTGCCTCGGCATCCCCTTGCTCTGCCGCTTTACGATACCAAGCCAAGGCTTGTTTATAGTCTTGCCCTACGCCTAGGCCTATCTCGTACATCCCCCCAAGACGAAATTGCGCAGCTGCATCTCCTTGCTCTGCTGCTTTTCGATACCATGCCACGGCTTGTTGATGGTCTTGCGCAACACCTTGGCCTTGGTTGTACATCAGGCCAAGGAAGAATTGCGCTGCGGCAGTCCCTTGCTCGGCCGCCTTGCGATACCATGCCACGGCTTGTTGATGGTCTTGCACAACACCTTGGCCTTGGTTGTACATCCATCCAAGGTTCACTTGAGCCGCTGCAATCCCTTGATCAGCTGCCTTGCGATACCATGCCACGGCTTGTTGATTGTCTGGCGCAACACCTTGGCCTAGGGTGTATATTCGCCCAAGGTTGAATTGCGCCTCGGCATACCCTTGCTCTGCCGCCTTGCGATACCAAGCCAGTGCTTGTTGATAGTCCTGTTCCACGCCGACGCCCATGGCGTAACTCCACCCAAGGCGATATTGCGCCTCGGCAATGCCCTGCTCAGCGCGATGTTGAAGATTAGCAACTGATACTGTGTTGGGGGTGTTTACAGCTTGGCTTGCAGGCGCTAACAGTAAGCAACTGACCAAGCTCATGGCACGCGTTAACGTGCGGCAACGATTCAGCATGATGTCAGTCATCAAACAATCCTCTTAATCAAATCACCTAGGCGAACCGGATCGGTGTCGCACAATGTCTTAATGGCCTTTATGCTGGTCATGCCCAAGATCTCGCCTATGTGGCGTTCGTCTATGCCCTGGCGCTTGAGCTTCACAGCCAGCGTTCGGCGGGCAGATTGAGCCGTAGCCCCCTCAATGCCAGCCTGAGCGAACAGGCGAGCAATCAGGGCCGTCAGCTGGTCAGCCCGATAACTCACCCGACCATCCCGCTCGATGCGCGTCAACTTGAGCGGCTGGCCGGTGCGGCCTGAGATAAACAGACCGTTATGCGGGTCGAGCCCACGATAGGCTGTCAGCCTGCCGGTGATGCCATGGCCGCGCCGGAGGCGGTCGGCCAAGTGCTCATCAATAGCGGCGATCAGCTTCTTATTGACCCAGCACAATGGGCGAGCCTGCCCGTTAAATGCGATCTCTGGCCTGATCACTGCCTCGGCCAGCGGGTCACCGCCTGGGGAGAGATAATCACTGACCCGCAACTGCGCCAGTTCGGCTGGCTTCATGCCAGTACCAAAGCAGCAGAGCAGCAAGGCGGCATCCCTGGTCCCGTTCTCTGGACTCGATGCCTTGGCCACTGCAACGGCATGGGCCAGTTGCGGATCTTCAACAACAATAGCCTTAGGCATTAACTGTATAATCTCGATTATCGACTCTAAACAGAGAGACTATAGAAAAAGAGAGGGGCCATAAAGGCCCCTTGTTCAATTCTGGTCGGTGGTTCACGGAAAGTAGAGTGAGACTTAATTTTCAAGGTTGACTCCCTATTTTCAAAGATGACACAAGTTTCATCCCACATAGACAGCAATCAAGAGATGGCCGCTGCTGGCCCCCCCAGGGGGCGCTAGATGGCAGCTAAAGGTTTGGTTGTTCGCTGATACTTAGAACCTATCCCAAAAGGAGTTGTCAGACAAAAATAGTGTTGTGTAACAATTTCTGAGGGGCGTATGGTGGGCGATAACTGGCTGATTAGTGATGAGCTCTGGGCAAAAATGGAACCATTGCTTCCAGAACACAAAACCAACCACCCGCTGGGGAGGCATCGCAAGCGGGTGGATAATCGTGCCGCGATGAATGCAATTTTCTTTGTGCTTAGGACGGGGGGCCAATGGAATGCCCTCAATGCTACCGGCATTTGCTCATCCAGTTCTGCTCACCGACGCTTTCAAGAGTGGCGTGATGCTGGGGTGTTTGAGCGGTTCTGGCAAAATGGCTTACTTGATTGCGCAAAGCAGGGCGCCATCGACTGGTCATGGCTGTCGATGGACGGTTGTATCACGAAGTCTCCCTTGGCGGGCTCAAAAAAACGGGACACAACCCCACAGACAGAGGAAAACAAGGGGTAAAACGCAGTCTGCTCACTGATGCGAACGGGCTCCCGCTATCACTGGTTGTCACGGGGGCAAATACGCATGACATCAAGCTGGTTGCTGACACGCTTGACAGTCTTCAGGCCTGGCCGGAGGCTCCATCTCTGCCTGGATAAAGGCTATGAAGCACAATGGCTGGAAGAATATCTGAAGAGCCGCTATTACGAACCTCACATTCAATCGCGTAAAGAAGAATCTGAAGCCATGAAAAACACTGATTTTAAAGCGCACCGTTGGGTGGTAGAGAGGACTCACAGTTGGATGAATCGCTTCCGTCGTGTGCTGACTCGCTGGGAGAAGAAAGTCGAGAATTATGAAGCGATGCTGCATTTCGCTTGCGGCATTATTGTGTGGAACAAAACCCTATTGGGATAGGCTCTTAGTAAGCTGGGCCGGAGTTAGTCGCTCTGCAATACGATCCCTATCACAACAATTGATGCAGGATTTCAAACATGGATGTTCAATACGAAGACAAGTTGAGATGTGACTTGCTGCAAGCTTGGCGTGAAGGGAACGGAAACATTAAAGCAACAAATCTGAGCGCAAAAATACTCTCTCACAGGATGAGAGGTGATGAAGATGTTGCTCGTTTTCACTTCAATGCCGTAAAGAAAGTTGCACAAGGCCCGCTTCCTATACCCGAAGCGCATATGATACTTCTTGATTGCTACCGTCGCGGCTGGGCTGTTAACGCCGACCCCAAGAAGGCCCTTCATTATCTTGAGCTAGCAATCGAGAATGGTCATGACATGGCTCGCTGGTATTTGGCGTGCTATTTGATGGGGGATGACAAGCTTGCCTCAGTTCTTCCCCCTGACCCTGAACGAGCAATGGCCATATTCCGCGATCTTAGTCGAAATTCGAAGGATTCTATTGTTACTTCGCTCGCACGAAGAGAAGCCGCCTCATACATAGTGAAGCATTTCTTTATTCACGAGATCTCATGTGAGGATCTTGAATTAGTTAATGGGTTTTCGGAGTCCTTAGACATTGTAGGCATGGATTATATTTACCTCGCACTGTTCTATGCAGAAGGAGTCACCGGTAGTGATTACTCAGGCCCCACATACAGAAAAGCGCGTGAGTTATTTATAGCCGGAACTAAATCGCAAAGTGAACAGGTCCGTAATCTATGCAGTGCTCAGCTTGACGCCTGGGGTATTCAACCTACAACGGCACAGGCACCAGCACCGGCTCTGACGGGAACTCAGAAGGCTGGCCAGGCGATTAAGGTAACCGGGCAATTCGCAGGCCTCGCAGGGATCTTGGTCTTTTGGTCATTGGTCGGGACGTTCCTTTTGTCGGTCACTGCTGCAATCAATGCGGTAACACTGCCGATCATCATTGCCGTAGTGGTCGTTGGCCTACTCATCAAGGCTCTGCGACGCGGATGATCAGGAAGTTGAACTGGCGTCCAAAATTTGGGGTCATGGTGCGGGTGAATTGCCCCAGCCCCACCAAACAATGTTGCGAGCAGGAACGAAGAAGCCAAGAATCCAGTATAGCGTAAAGCTTTGCGGTTTTTGTTGTCAGCTACAGTCCGAGGCGGTCACCCAGAACTATAGCCGCAGCTAACGAGGGAGGCTTGCCAGGGTGAGAGCATGAATGTTCATTTTTCAACCACTGCTGTAATTCCAGCCAAAATGACCTGTTCCAGATAGTCACTATTCATGGCGGCTATCTTCTGTTTGCGTCTGATGCTGGCGCATTTGCCTTTCTCTGCTCGCAGCATATTCAGCGCCATATGTCGCACTGTTGCCAATATCTGAGCCGCGTCGCCACGATAGATCGGGCATGCATCTTCTTTCATCGTCACGTCCAATACCCAGTGCAACTGATTCTCTATACCCCAATGACCGCGCACGGCTTTGGCAAACTGCTCTTCGTGTCTGACAACTCCTTTTGGGATAGGTTCTTAGGGGCGTTTTTTTTGTGGTAAAATAAGTAGCTTAGGGTTGAATGAAGGAATCGTAAGGGCGTGTCGAAAGTAATCCCTGGGTTAACAAATTGGCAGGAGTTGGAGCTGCCGAACTTGAGGTATTTGGAAGCAGAAATGCTAAGACCTGCGATCGAAGAAATTCCAGCTTCAGATACATACGAAGGCGCTATTTCGATTATGGAGCAGCATCTTGGTTTTTTGGAATCAGGAATGAAGGTCGTTCAAGTAAATACGCCGCTTTGGCCAATGAGAGTCCTCCGCGACAGCCTGCCGCACATTGTTGAGAAGAGGAGGGATGCGAGAGAGCGCTATGTAACAACGGCCTTGGATACCCTCAATCATCCCTACGAAATTTGGGAAGCTATGTATGATGATGACAAGGTGCGTTACACATTCATCGGCGTCTATTCTCAGAAATATCAAATGCTTGTCGTCGTAGCCCCCTGGGATGGCCGCGTGCTGTGGAACTTCATGCAAACAGAGATAAAGTCTCTCAACAAGCATCGATGTGGCAATCTTCTTTACAAACGCCCATAAAAAAACCGCCCAATGGGCGGTTAATTTAATTTTCGATCCTGAATAATTTTCCACCCTCAGGTTAAGGTGGGAGGTCTCACCCGACACAGTGAATAGGGTCACTCTGGGGTCCTTCCACTGACTATTGCTCCCTATAGCAGTCAGCTTCTCGCTCACTTTTAGTCTACGGATTTCGACGCGCCGGTCAACCATTTTACTCAAAAATGATGTCTCAAAACTCGGTGCAAGTCAGGACAAAGCCCAGCAGCGAAACTCAATCCCGTTGATTTCCTCCTCCAGCGGATTAATCCTCGCATCCTAGGTCGTTGGAGCTCCTGATTCTGCACATCGTTCGAGTAATCAGGCTCCTGAGTGATCCAATCAGTCGCTTACCATCGTCATCACGCCTCGTTGACACATCGAGAAGTGACACTGCGTAGCGAGTGTTGCAAGCTGACGTGAGTGCAGCAGCCAGCACGCCGCGAGATCAGGTCTGCGGATGTTCCTTTATGATATGTTCAGAACTTCCATCGCATCTCTCTGTGTCTGGTCAGTCATCCAGGCAAGTTGCAACTCTCCCCTAAGCACCGGTAATCGCACAGGGCAGGGTCTCTCGGGTCTACTCGAAGTTGCTGCACACGTCACACATGTTGCCTGATTCAAAGGTTGCTATCACCTGCTCCTTAGTCGTCATTGTGGATTGAGTGAGGTAGAGGAGAGCAGGGGGAGCAGGCCCAACTTTGGACTTAGTTTAGATTCATCAACTCATCATCCTATATAAAAAGACTGTGATGAGGAGCAATCATCATCATCACTGTTTAGTGATTCTCTATATAAATAATTCGATACATAACACGACAACCATAGGTTGTCGTAGATCAGTAAATTCATAACAGATAGTTTTTTTAAAAGCAAAAAATTCAATCTAGATCTTTTCCTTTTGTTCACAAACCAGTGAGAGAGCGTAGCGAACGAACAAAATCTAGTGAACAAGAGAGGCAGTTAAAGATTCTTTTTTATGATTCCATCAACGTTGTTGATGAAATATGGCCAGTTTTATATGACATTGCAATTACTTTCTAATATGCATGCACATTTTTATTCCATTATTCATAATGCTGATCTTATAATGAATACATAGGCTTAATTAGAGAGTGTTAATGATGATAATAACAAAGAAAATCAACATCGCAACTAAGTACTTGAAGCAATTAAAAAAAGACATTAGGTTGTTAACGTTAAATATGGATGTTATTAGGGACGTTGGAGAGGAAAATACTGATGTAGTAGAAAGGGAGTTCAGGCTTTTAAAATCGAAATTCTATTTGCTTAGAGCTCGGCATGAGAAATATAGAGATATTGCATATGACATTGTTACGTCTGCTCAGGAAACGGATGATGAAACTAAGTCCTTAGCTAAGGAACTACAGGATGTTTCTGACCAATGTCGTATTGAATGTGATCTAATGAACAGCTCATTTATCAGGATTGCCGTTAAACATTTTAAGGTTACATAGATTAACGAAGTTGTACTTTTTGATAGAATTTAAAATAAAAATAATAAAAAGGATACGCAATGAGTAAATTCTTTTATGTAATCCAGTTAGTCGATGGATGCCAACCTCAGACCAACATGATGACAGATAGCCATATCATAACAGTAGCAGAACACATCTTGGCTGAAAACTCAGACATTAACACATGCCAAGTAAAGAATAGTTTTTTCCCTGAGCAAACATTAACAGATGACGAATATATAGATTTCTGTATCGATGTGATTATCTATTTTAACAGCACTATGGACATAAAAACATTTTTTTACAATGCTCACTTAGGTTCAGATAGCTACCTTTTTAGTGCACAATATTATGATCTTGAGAAGGCGGCACTAGAAATAATTAAGCATGTTGAGCATGAATTGAAGTGGCTCGCATTTTCAGACAAATACGCGTTATCTTTAGGCCAAGAGCTGGATTTCAATTGTGAAATAAACGCTGGAGTTGTAGCGTAAAATTAAACCTGCGAGGTATGTTCTCGCTCCGCGAGAACTCCCTTTCGGTCGCTACGCTTCCTCACCCCCTCTCGCTCTGCTTGGGGGGCTGCTAACCATAAATATAATAAGAATAATAATATGACAGATGCCAATAAGTGTACATACAACAAAAAGAATGGCCGGATAGCCAGACCAGAACTTCGTCGTTTGAAACGATTTAGTTTATATCTTTCAGAGTCAGAGTTCGAACAAATCAGGCTTGCGGCTATTGGTGAGCATAATACAGTTAACACTAGTCAAGAAACAGCTCGGCAAATGTCAGATTTCATTCGCCAGGCTGCACTAAATCAACCTATTGCGCATAATAGATCTGTGCCTTCATGCAATATAGAAATGATAAAAATAATTGGCAGCATGTCCAATAATTTAAACCAGGCAATGAGGCTGGTTCATGCTCATGCAGCTAATAACGAATCAAGCCAAATAGACATAGCATGTAAAGAACTTTTGGTCATTATTGTAAAAATGAAAAATTATCTTCTGGGTGGTTAAGTATGAAGGCCAAAATAACAAAGCAGAAGGTGAGTGGTAAATCAAGAACTGCGCTACAACTTTTAAGGTATTTGTCAGATACTAAGGAGAAAGGAGCGGGATTGAAATGTGCAGAATTAATTTATTGCAATATTCCTGAAATGGATCCAGTCAATCAGGCCAAAGCGCTGAATGATATGCAAAAGCTAAGGCGAAATTGTAATAACCACATTTATCAAATATCACTTTCCTTACCAATTGGCGATGATATTTCCGATGAGATGTGGCAACGTTTAGCAATAGATTTTCTAGAGGAGATGGGGTTAGAACCAACAAATAGGCCCGTTGTTTCATTTAGACATCACGATACTGAACATCAACATATTCATATCGCGACTAGTCGGATCGGATATGATGGCTCGCTCTGGAGCGATAGTCGTGATGTTTATAAAGCCATTGAAATAACTCAGCGGCTAGAAATAAGGTATGGGCTAACAATCACAAAAGGATTTTCAAAAAATGATGTGAAAAGCCTGACGAAAAATGAAATTGAAATGAGCATGAGAACGAATGAGTTAGCTCCAAGGGCTGTTATTCAACAGGCGATAGATTTGGCACTTGGAGAGAGGGTGACTGTACACGCATTCATTGAAAGGCTAGAAGAGGTGGGGATAACCGCTAAGCCGAACTGTACCAACACCACATTCAATGGATTCTCATTTGAATATAATGGAGTTCCATTTAAAGGCTCAAGTCTTGGTAAAAAATACACATTAAAAAATTTAATATCTAGAGGGCTTCAATATGAACAAAAGAGAGACATTGAGCTCCTTAATGAGCGAAAAAAGGCAATCAATAGCCAAGATAATAGAATCTACAAGAGAGTCTCAGACGAAGCAGCAGGAGGCACAGGAATCAATCCAACCTCAGCTCATGGAGATTATCGAGAGTCAGGAAGCAATCAGGACAGAGATCGAGGTATTGAGGCGCGCCTACGAGAATCAGCAGGTGCAGGGCAACCAGATAACGGTACTGGCAGGGCAGACGAACGATGTAATAGAACGGCTGGAGCGGGTCGTTGTGACGAGAGAGGCGATGGATTTGATCCTGTCGGGTGCAGAGAGCAGGATCAAAAAATCCGTATTGAGGTCGGCAAAACTGATCACGGAGGCTCAGCCGAAAAAATACAGGAGCGGGCTAATTTATCTGATCGCACTACAGCTCACGACGCTGCTAATCGTGCTACAGCCAGTACTGCAAAAGCTCATATCCTAGATACAGCTAGCGCTGAGAGGATGTGTCTCACTATGTTGAAGGAGGATGATTATTCGAGACAGCAGATAAAGCAGGCATTGGTTGAGTGCGGACATTCCGATTCCGATACTGCCTGGATAATTCTACGAGCCATACGGGCACTAGAACACGAGAGGGGGGTTAATCCCAGATCTGCGGTGTTGAAGGGCTTATGACATTTTAAATAATGTAATTATTGCCATTCCATTTATTTTTTAATATGAAATGAAAAGTCATTTGCATTAATAATAATGCAGGATTAATATAAAACTATAATGATAACAAGAGGCATATATGGCTGTCAGGGTTTACGATGAACGTCAGAAGATTTTGAAAAAAATTCGAGAGGATAGATACAAGAAAAATCAAATAATGTCAGGCCGATATCCACGAGCCTTTTACGCAACGGACTGTGAATATTATGCTGCCAAAAAAGTCATCGATGTCATCCGAAATGGGACTACCACAGCTGTTGACGAGATATATTCAGTATTGAGCATCGAGACTAAAGTAGAAGAACAAAACTATAATAATAAAAAGGAAGATTGTCATGATAAAGAATTTCATTGTTCGCAGCCAGTTTAAAAGCCACCTTTTCAGCTGGTTCAGAGCGGAGCAGGCTGAGCAGGAAAAAATAAATAAAAATTGGATGCCCAATACTGCCCCAGCTGTTTCCCCAGAAACCTCAAAAGAAGAGTTTAAAAAACGTTACGCTAACCTCATGCTGAACATGCTTATTCTGACGATCTTTTGGGTAGGCGGCTTAACCTCATCAATGATAAATTTTGCACACTTAAATGTCATGATCGGTGTGAATTTATTAGTCTTTTCGTGTATACCCCTAGTGATTTTATTTAAAAATCAATACCTAAAATGGCTTGCGCAGGGGGTTTATAGGGATTGGGATAACAGGCACAAACCAAACGAAAAAACGATGATGGATTTTATCAAGGCAGTCTACGGAGATCCGGCTATTTTAGTCAGGTTTGGGCTAAGTAAATAACGACAACAACAATCACGATAATAATAATAACAAATGGTGGTTTCATGAATAAACTATTGATTATATGCCTGCAATTGCTCGCTGCTCCGTCATTCGCGGCGAATGACTCCGAGGCCGCAGGTATAATGAATCAGATCGTAGGAATGGGCATAAAATATTCTGGCACCAGTCCTGAGCTCGCGCACAAGTATTTTTCTGATATTTTTGGTTCTTTCATCTTCCTACCCTGGGGGCAGGGAGAGGCGGATAGTGTCACCCTGCTGGCTCATGCCATCGGTTTCACCAATATTCTGGCGTTATTCCTGGGGATGGTAATTATCTTCTACGTGATGATCGGTGGGGCCATACAGACAGCACATTCTGGCGAGACGTTGGGTAGGAACTGGAGCGCAGTATGGGTGCCAATTCGAGCCGCGCTCGGGTTCGGGTTAATCATGCCAGCGGCAGGCATTGGCGGAGGAGTAATCTCTGTCGCTCAGATATTTATTATCTGGCTGATGGTGCTGGGATCAAATGCAGCGACTGTTCTATGGAATAAAACTGTTGACATGATCGGTGTAGGAACACCAATGGTTTCTGCTGAATTTACAACTGGCGTGAAACCAACTGGTGACATGTTAAAAATGCTTGCATGCACGGACGCATATATCAGGAATATCACTCTCAACAAAAAAACTGCCGCTGCTGCTGATATAGTCGTGATCGAGGTTACGGATCAATATGGAAAAATTCATAAAATGCCCGCTAGTATTGAGGGTGAAATGCAGAATCTGCAATTTAGGATACCTCAGAGTGGAATTGGCTCGTTTATCCAACAGTATGAGGCTACACACGTGTCGTTTGCCGATGCGGGACGTTGTGGCAATATCAGCATAGGGAATTACACGCTCGATAATGCGGCTGATGAGCTAAGAAAATTTGGTAATGATGATGTATTTTTAAAAAAACAGCGAGCAGAAGCCCTTACCGGAGCTAGGAATGTCATATCAGCAACCATTGATCGACTCGCGCCAATTGTACGCAGTCTAAAAAGCTCTGAGGCGAACCCGATTGGGATTAGAGAGGCATTATATTCAGGGGATACTGAAAATTCTAAAAACAATATTGAAATTTACAGGCAGGCAGTAGTCGATTTTGGTATCGCTAGTTCGAATTACTCACGTGATATTGTCCTGAGAATTCATGAAAAATTATCGGGCAGTAAATCAGCGGCTAGCGAGTGGTCAGAGAAGCTAAAAAATGGGGGGTGGATAAAGGCTGGAACATGGTTCCATGAAATATCTAACTTTTCTAGTCAATCATCTCAAACTATCTCAGATATAAATAGTGGCATTGTTGCAGCACCAGATCTAACTATTTGCACTGGTGCGGTTGTTAATGCCGGAGATTGTGAGTACAAGAATAAAGATGCTTTTGCAACGATGAAATTGGCAGGTATGATTTCCAGCGGATATATCACGAGCATGCAGGGGGTATCGAATAACGTTACCGTGATCGATAAACTCAGCGCCTCATGCCAGGACTCAAATTCATGCTCTGCGACTGAGGACACATTTAACAGTATTCATCGTGATGCCGCTAGGGGAATACTAAATCTATTATCGCAAACCTCTCTGAGTCGATGGGATGATCGGGTATCAGATACTAGCGGGATGGCAAACCCATTTGAGGCAGTAACGGCGATAGGACGTAAACTCAATGGAGCTGCCACATTGGCTCTCGCTGGATCGGCTGCCGCATTCGCCTCCTCTGAGACGATCAAGCAGGGAAATAGCGGGATTTCTGGCACCGCACTGACAATCGCAACATTGGGGTTAAACAACATTCTGGGCGGTGTTTCAGCGGGTACGCTGGATTATCTGAAAACGGTACTTCTCGCTATCGCCATACCTCTGATGAGCGCGGGTTTTATTCTGTCATATCTAATCCCATTTCTACCTGTCATTACTTGGGTTCAGCTGGTTGCTGGTTATCTCCTAACGGCAGTTGAGTCATGTATAGCTGCACCACTAGCAATCATTCTGATGGTAACTCCAGAGGGGGAGGGGATCTCAGGAACACGACTAGAACGGTCTATGCAGCTTATTGCAATGGCAATTCTCAAACCAAGCTTGCTCATTATCGGGCTGATCGCATCTATAACTCTCAGTTATGTGAGTTTTGGCATGATGAACCTGTTTTTTTTCGAGGCAGCAGGATCATCTCTGAGCGGTAGTATTCTCGATTTTCTAGCCATTATTTTTGTGTACTGCATCATGGCAATGACACTGTGCAAATTGTGTATCGGCATCATGTACAAACTGTCAGATCAGATTCTGGACTGGTTCAGCTCAGGCGTTGGCCGTCAGTTTGGTGAGAGCGACTCCGCCGCCGTCATCGGAGAGTCCCTAGGAAATATGAGATCTGGAGCTGGCTCTGTAGCACAAGGAATTGTAGGTAGACTTGCAGAAAAAAGGCGATTAACAGAGCAAAAGAGAAATTCAAAATAGCCATTAATAAACCCTATTGTCCACAACAAAAATAATGTTGTGGACAATTTCAACAGGTTGAAAATCGGTTTTTATTAACAGCAAAAACTAATGCGCCTTTATTGTCCTCTTAACGTCATTCGTTAATTGACTTTATACAATGCAATTGATATGATTTTTGTATTGAAATTTTGATAAATGGACTTCGCATGAAATCAATCCTGTTTCATTTCCGGCACCACATAGGAATGTTCTATGCGTTATCAATGGGCCTCCTAGGAACTGTAATTTTACCGCTCATTGGGTTGGTTTTTTTTGAGTTATCGAAATTTCAAATTATTCCCTTTTATGCAAAGGGAGTATTAGTTGATATAGGTGCTGTAATTGCTGTTATGTCATACCCCATAGCGATAGTGATCATGCTGATTTTTCGCCATAAATACATCAGGTTACAGCATGAACTAGCTCGCTATTAATCGCTTCTTTGAATTTCAATTGATAAAAAAAGGCCAGTTTATACTGGCCTCTTTTTTTATTCTTTAAAACTTGCCGCTTCAATGTGTTTTGACCACCAGTCCATCAGCTCCACACGACGATTAAAGTATTTACCTCCACGGTTATAGGCGCGGGCGTTTTCATTATCATCAACATGGCTGAGAACTGCCTCGATCGCATAGTAGTCAAATCGACGCTGCTCCCCATTTTCGCTATCGACAGTGTTTAGGATCGTGCTACCGAGGGCTCTGAGTCCATGCGAAACCAGCCGGTTTTTATACCCCATTCGGCCCAGCGCCATATTGATTGTTTGGGAGGACATGGGCCGATCTTTCGCTTTAAAATTTCCAGGAAAAACAAACTCTCCTCGGCGGATTTCTTGCATTTTGTCGAGAATGTCAATTGCCTGACTAGAGAGAGGAACCGTGTGTTCCTCCTTCATTTTCATTCGTTCAGCGGGGATTGTCCAAATCTTGTTAGGCAGATCGATTTCATCCCAGCGTGTGCCAGCAGCCTCGCCAGGACGAACAAGAGTATGGAGACTCCACATAAATAATGCACGTGTAACGTCAGTCATCGAGCTGGCTGCGACATCAATCAGCAGTTGTGGTAGCTCGGACGGCTGGAGCGTTAGTTGATGAGTGACCTTCTTTTTCTGGAACAACCGCCGAACTCGCTGGCATCGATTTTCGTCTAAATTGTCGATGACAACAGCATGCTCCAGGATAGAATTGATCGCTCGACATAATTTTTCGATAGTTTCGATCTTACCCTGGGTTGCCAGTTCGCTCAGTGCCTCCCGGATCAATGGATTTCTGATCTCAGCAACGGGTAAATTCCCTAATTTTGGGAAAACATGTTTTTCTAATGAACTCCATGTTTTCTGAGCGGTACGAGATTTGACATTTTTCGTTTGCAACTCAAACCAGTCTGTTGCGTTACGCAGGAAGGTATTTGGGATCTCTGTCTCCTTTGCTCGGCGCTGAGAGAGTGTGTCAGCCCTGTGAGTTATCGGGTTAATGCCCTGAGATAGTAGTTCCTGAGCCGATCTTTTCAACTCACGTGCACGCTGTAGCGTGACAGTAGGGTAGTTGCCGAGGCCCATTTTTGTACGTTTTCCGTCCTCTGGCCTGATAAATCGGTACGACCAAACGCGATTCCAGCTTGTTGCAACTTTTTCGCCTGATGCCTGGTTGGTAGAAAAAATGGGTTTGATGGTTAACTCTAGACCTCCACCGTCAGCCAGCACATGGAGCTTCGTGGGCTTGCAATCTGTGATTGCTTTATCCCTCAAGCGATTTATCGATGTGTTCCTACTCACCACCATTTTTTCAGTCATCCAGCACCACCTTATCCACCATAGGTACATCGAGAATCCAGTTAGGTACATCATGCTGTACCATCATTGGGTCATCTTAGTGCCATATGTGTCAGCGTGCTAGAGGGGCGGTATTGCCAATGGGCCTAATAATGGGCCAAAAAAGTCTGGCCTAGGTTGGATTGGTTTGGAGTGGTATGGAATTTGGCATTGTCAAGACAATTTTAATTTTATTTAAAATCTCAAATTATCATGTAGTTACGTAGTGTTTTTGGATTGTTTGGGATAAAAAAAAGCCCAGCCAAAAGGCTGGGCTTTAGAATTTGGCTCCCTCGACAGGACTTGAACCTGTGACATACGGATTAACAGTCCGCCGTTCTACCGACTGAACTACGAGGGAATTGGCTCCTCCTACTGGACTTGAACCAGTGACATACGGATTAACAGTCCGCCGTTCTACCGACTGAACTAAGGAGGAATTGCCTGTCTCGTCGAGACGGTGCGGATATTAATGGCCCATCCGCCGGGTGTCAACCCGCGATCCGCTGCAAAAAGGGGATTTTGGCCCGTTTGCCCAAAACTTGGCCGCTGCGGACTATTTTCAGCACAATCAGCAGCTTGGCGTTGGCATCTCGGGCTCAGTGAGACGGCTTAATGGAATGAAGAGGGGATGGATGAGGATATGCCGATGATCGGGATGGCATGGTGCGGGATAAGCAGCTGTCTTAGGGCCGAGCAATGGCAGACATAAAGGAGGGGAGGGGTAGGGGCATGCATAAGGGGGGAATAAATTGGTTAGCAGGCGAAGTGATAGTGCTGCGTAATGGTGAGAAAAGTGGTCGATATGCTGACAATAAACGGTAATTCTGCGTGGTAACGGCCATTCATTGATCCCGCCCATCGAAATATTTCATCGGCTGGGGTATGGTTGGCCAGGATACCATCGCCGTGTCGACAGCTCTGCCGGCCCTTGATGATGATCGGGCGCCGGTTCAATCCGGCCTTTATCTCCCTCTTCTGGTATTACGAATACATGCACAACCAAGCACCTTTGCAAAGCGTGAAGCTGGCCATTGCTTTACGCCAATCCTGTATTGACGAACCCTACAGCGTTCCCCGCTTCGGCCGCGACCTGATCGCCGGCATCACGGTCGGCATCATCGCCATTCCGCTGGCCATGGCGCTGGCCATCGCCAGCGGCGTGCCACCGCAGCACGGTCTCTATACCGCCATCATCGCCGGCATCGTGATCGCCGTGACCGGCGGCTCCCGCTTCTCCATCTCGGGGCCGACCGCCGCCTTCGTGGTGATCCTCTATCCGGTGGCCCAGCAGTTCGGCGTGGGCGGCCTGTTGATGGCGACCCTGATCTCGGGCTTCTTTCTGGTGGCCATGGGGGTGGCCCGGCTCGGACGCCTCATCGAGTACATTCCGCCTTCGGTGACCCTGGGCTTCACCGGTGGTATCGCCATCGTCATTGCAACCCTGCAGATCAAGGACTTCTTCGGCCTGCACGTGCCCGAGATGCCGGAAACCTATATCGGCAAGGTCGAGGCGCTGGTCCATGCCCTGCCCAGCTGGCAGTGGGGGGATACCCTGGTCGGGGTTGCGACCCTGGCGGTGCTGCTGCTCTGGCCGCGGCTGCGGCTGCCGGTGCCAGGCCACCTGCCCGCCGTGCTGGTGGGGGTGGGCCTTGGCTTTGGCCTGCATCAGTTTGGGGTGGAAGTCGCCACCATCGGCAGCAAGTTCAGCTATACCCTGGCCGACGGCAGTCAGGGCATGGGGATCCCGCCCATCGCGCCGACCCTGGTGATGCCCTGGGCCCTGCCGGGGCCGGATGGCTCGCCGGTGGAGTGGAACCTGGCAGCCATCGAGCGCCTGTTGCCCGCCGCCTTCTCCATGGCGATGCTGGGGGCCATCGAATCCTTGCTCTGCGCCGTGGTGCTGGACGGCATGACAGGTCGCAAGCACAGCTCCAACGCCGAGCTGGTGGGGCAGGGGCTTGGCAACATCGTCGCCCCCTTCTTCGGCGGCATCACCGCCACCGCCGCCATTGCCCGCTCCGCCGCCAACGTGCGGGCCGGGGCAACTTCTCCTATCTCCGGCATCGTGCATGCGCTGGTGGTGCTGGCGGCCATCCTGGTGCTGGCGCCCTGGCTCTCCTGGCTGCCGCTCTCGGCCATGGCGGCCCTGCTGCTCATCGTCGCCTGGAACATGAGCGAGGCGCACAAGGTGGTGGAGCTGATCCGGCGTGCCCCCAAATCCGACGTGCTGGTGCTGCTGGTCTGTCTGTCGCTGACCGTGATCTTCGACATGGTCATCGCCATCACCTTCGGGGTGATCCTTGCCTCCCTGCTGTTCATGCGCGAGATTGCCAAGATGACCAAGCTGCACGATCTGGCGGATCACAAGCGCTATGCCCATGAAGTGCCGGAGCAGGCGCTGCTCTACAAGATCAACGGCCCGCTGTTCTTTGCCGCTGCCGAGCGGGTGTTCGGCGAGCTGGTAGCCCAGGTCAAGGGCCACAAGCTGCTGGTACTGCAGATGGAGGCGGTCTCCATCCTGGACGCCGGCGGGCTCTCCGCCTTCCTGCAGTTTGAAAAGCAGATGGCCAAGGCGGGAGTGCAACTGCGTGTCGCCGAGTTGCAGTTCCAGCCGCTCAAGACCCTGGCGCGCGCCAAGGTGCGTCCGGTGCCCGGTCAGCTGGAGTTTTACGGCTCGCTGGAAGAGGCGCTCAAAGGCGAGCACTTGCACGAAGCGACTGGAAATTGATGGAAAGGGATACAAAACGGCATGTTTTTAGTCACTTGGTTCGGATAATGAGCAAACGAACGCAAAAAGTGAAAAATTGCATTGACCGCATGCCGTCGTATCCCGTACATTACGCCCCGTTCCAGCGCAACAGCGCAGCGAACATAGTGCTGGCTGAGCACGTTAAACAGCAGACCAAAATTTGGTGAGGTGTCCGAGTGGCTGAAGGAGCACGCCTGGAAAGTGTGTATACGGCAACGTATCGAGGGTTCGAATCCCTCCCTCACCGCCAAATTACAAAAAACCGACCTGATGGTCGGTTTTTTGCTTTGGGGGAAGAATTATCAGCTCATGTCGAAGAGGGAGGGTAAGAACCCTCGCCGGGTTCGAGCAGAGCAGCTTGCTGCGATGAACGGCCGCAGGCCGCCCCGAAGGGGTGAGCCACGCAGTGGCGAATCATCCTTCCCTCACCGCCAAATAAAGTAAAAGGGCCTGTCGTAAGACAGGCCCTTTTACTTTATCCGGTGACGGGCGGCTCGGTTCGAGCCCTGGTTCGACAGGTGGGCAGGATAGCCCATCTGGACGGCCAGAGGCCGCCCGCAGGGCGAGCGCCAGGGATGGCGTGAGTCAATCCCGACCCATCGCCCATATTGAAGAACCGACCTGATGGTCGGTTTTTTGTTTTGGGCGCAGCAATATCCGTGCTCGCCACCAATTGGCAAAGGCCCCGTCGCAAGATGGGGCCTTTTTGTTTGTCAGGAGGCGTTGTTTATCAGGATACGGTTTGTCACCTCGCAGCGGTCAGCTTCAGCCGTGCGGTTCCACCACCGTCATGGTAAAGCGCAGCACGCTGTCGCCCGCGTTGCGATAGGCATGGGGCAGGTCGGTGCGGGCCACGGCCGAACAACCCTGAGTGACGGCAAACTCGCTCTCTCCCAACTGCAGTTGCAGGGTACCCTGCTCAACGTGAAACAGTTCCACCGTGCCGGTCGGGTGCCCGTCAGAGTCAAACTGCTCGCCCGGGTGCAGCTGCCAGTGCCACAGCTCGATCATGTCCGGTCCCCGGGTACCGGCCAGCAGGCGGGCCGAGCCGCCGAGCGGGCCCTGCCACAGGGTCGGGATGGCTTGCGGTTCGATCAGGTGCAGCGTCGGGGTGCTGGCCACGTCGACGATATCGGCAACCGATACCCCGAGCGCGGCGGCCAGCTTGCACAGGATGGCGATGCTGGGGTTGGCCGCCCCCTTTTCGATCTCGACCAGCATCCCCTTGCTCACCCCGGCCCGGCGCGAGAGCTCATCGAGCGACAGCCGGCCCTGTTGTCTGTACTCCTTGAGCCGGCGGGAGACGGCGGCGGTGACATGCTTCACGTCGGCGCCGGCATCGGTCGTTATATTGACTCTCTTGGTCATCGGTCATTATCATGAAATAAAATAGTCGATATAAGGATATTCCATGAGATCGGTACAACCGTCAATCGATCCCGCGCTGGCGACGCTGGCTCCGGGATTTCGGGCTATCAGCATTACCCTGCAGACCGACGAGATCGTCAATCCGGCCATCGCCGTCGATGAGCTGGCACAGGCCTGCCAGCGGGTTCTGCACGACCCCGCACCCTGGACCGAGGCGCATCTGACCGCCTGGGCCGAGGTATTCAAGGGGTTTGGCGCCAAGCCCCAGCGTACTCCCTGTTCGGCGGATGCCCTGCGCAAGCGGGTGCTGCGTGATGGCGCTCTGCCGAGCATCAATCCCGTGGTGGATCTCTACAACGCCATCAGCCTCGCCTACGCCCTCCCGGTCGGCGGGGAAAACCTGGCCGCCTATGTCGGGACGCCCCGGCTGGTCATTGCCGATGGCAGCGAAGCCTTTGACACCATGAAAGAGGGGGCGCCAGCGCAGGAGTGCCCGGAGGCGGGCGAGGTGATCTGGCGCGACGATCTGGGCGTTACCTGCCGGCGCTGGAACTGGCGTCAGGGGGTGAGAACGCGCCTGGATAGCGATGCCAGACAGATGTGGTTCATTCTGGAGAGCCTGCCCGAGATGCCGCTGGCGGCGTTGCAGGAGGCCGCTACCAGGCTGGTGAACGGGCTGCGGCGCATGATGCCTGACGCCCGCATCGAGCAGAGCCTGGTCGGCTTCGATCTTCCTTGAACCCGGCAGCAGGGGCGCCCTTCATTCCAACGCTGGGAGGAAGGGCGTTCCTGCCGCGGTATTGCAGCTCCCGCCATGAGGAGAGGCCAACTTATTGCCTGATGACGGCATAACAGGGCCCACATCGCAGGCCCGTCCCCGCTTGCTCAGGCCAGCTTCAACAGCGGCATCTGTTCGTGTTTGTCGCAGTGCCTGAGATGGACCCGGCTGGTCAGGCGGGTCAGCAGCTCGTAGGGGATGGTGCCTATCTTTTCGGCCACCTGTTCCACCGGCAGCCCTTCCCCCCACAGCGTCACCTCGTCTCCCACCTTGTCGCTGGCCACCGGCCCCAGATCGACGGTGATCATGTCCATGGAAACCCGACCCACGATGGGTACCCGGCGGCCATTGATCAGCATGGGGGTCCCTTCGGGTGCCATGCGCGGATAGCCATCCCCGTAGCCCGCCGCCACCACGCCGAGGGTGGTATTGCGATCCGCCACCCAGTGTCCCCCATAGCCGACCGCTTCGCCCTGCGCGCAGGCGCGGGTGGCGATGAGCTGGCTCTTGAGGGTCATGACCGGGCGCAGGTCATGGTCGACGGCGAGCTGACCGGCAAACGGGGAGGCGCCGTAGAGCATGAGGCCAGGCCGGATCCAGTCGCTGCGCGATGCCGGCCAGGCGAGGATGCCGGCGGAGTTGGCCATGGCCCGCTCGCCCGGCAGATGGGCAGAGAGGCGGTTGAACTCCTCGATCTGCAACTGAGTGGCCTGGGTATCCTGCTCATCGGACTGGCTGAAGTGCGTCATCAGATGGAACGGCTGCACCACGTTGCGACAATGGCTCAGCCGCTCGATGAAGGCGGGCAACTCCTCGGCGCGCAGCCCGAGCCGGTTCATCCCGGTATCGAGCTTGAGCCACACCTTGATGGGGGCGGGCAGACTGGCCTGCTCGAGCAGTGCCAGCTGCTCCCAGGTATGCAAGGTGGTTTGCAGTTCGTGTTTCGCCAGCAGCGGCAGCGCCTCGGCACTGAAGAAGCCTCCCAGTACCAGAATGGGCTTGGTGATGGCGTTGACGCGCAGCAGCAGCGCCTCCTCGACCCTGGCCACCGCATAGGCATCGGCCTGGGCGAGTGCGTGGGCCACCGGCAGCAGCCCGTGGCCATAGGCATTGGCCTTGAGTACCGCGATGATCTTGCTGTGGGGGGCATGGCGGCGCACCACGGCGAAATTGTGCTGGAGTGCATCGATATCGATACTGGCCGTAACTGTGTTCATCATGGGGTCGGGTGTCTGCTCGATGAGAAGTTGGCTGCTGGTTTCAATCCTGATCCGGTGATCCTGGCTGCCGCGACGAGCAAACGGGGGGTCACTGAATCATGTTGTTTTATATGCTTTAAAATGTAAAAAGATGTTATCAGTTGTTTTTTGGTTGGTAAATTATGTGGCGAATGGGAATATGAAAATGCGCAAAATACGGGATATTCCTCTGTATAAATTTGCCTGCCAACGCTTTCTCTGGCTCCCTAGGCCCCAGTATTTATCACTGGTTTTGTCCCTCCAAACGGGAGGGGAATGAGGCTGTTTTGGGCCATTTCTGATGGATGGTTGAGCGGATACCGCTCTGATGTCGGCACTCCAGCGCCGGCCGTCGTGAGCCCGTGGCAAAGAGGCAGGGTAAAGATGGGAGCTTGATGGCAGGATAAGGAGGAGGGACCCGCCCGGCCCATGGCCGGGCAGGTCGTGGTTATACCTTGAAGAACCCGATGCCCTGGTTGAGCTGCTGGATGATGGTGGTCAGCTGGGAGGCGTCGTGATTGACGCTCTCGGCGGCGGAGACGTTCTCCAGCGACATCTGGGTGATCTCTTCCACCGACTGGGCGATGAGCTGGCTGGCGGCGGCCTGCTCATGGAGCATGGAGCTTATCTCCTGGATCAGCTCCACCACCTTGCGGGAGCTCTGATCCACCTGGGCCATGGTTTCGCTGGATCCCTCGGTAGTCTCCCGCACCGTGCTCATGCTGTCGGAGCAGGCGTTCATCCCCTTGACCGCGCTGGTGGCCCCCTGCTGGATGGAGGTGAGCATCTCGTTGATCTCCTGGGTGGCCTGGGTGGTGCGCGCCGCCAGGGTCCGTACCTCGTCGGCCACCACGGCGAAGCCGCGGCCCATGTCGCCGGCCCGGGCCGCTTCGATGGCGGCGTTGAGCGCCAGCAGGTTGGTCTGATCCGCGACCCCCTGGATCATCACCGAGATCTGGCTGATGCGGGTGATGTCGTCAAACAGTCCCTGCACCTGCTTGGCGGAGTCGTTGACCGCCGTGGTGACCCTGAGCACCTCCTGGGAGGCGTGCTTGACCTGCTTCTCGCCAGCCTGGGCTATCTCCCCGGATTGCATCACCACGCTGTTGGCCTGATTGGCAAACGAGGAGAGCTGGGAGACGGAGGTAGTAAGCTCTTCGACCGAGGCGGCCGTGTTGGCGGTGGCGAGGGACTGCTGCTGGGAGCTGGTATTGACCTGCTCGGCCGCCGCCCCCAGCTGGGAGGCACTGGCGGTGAGGCTTTCGGCAGCATGCTGCATGGTCGAGACGATGTCGCGCAGGCTGCGGCGGGTGCTGATCATCGCCTGCTGCATGCGGGTCAGCTCGTCGTTGCCCTCGGCCTGATCCGGGGCGGTGAGTCGGCCCTGCGCCAGTTGCTGCAGATCCTGCATGATGGCGAGCAGCGGCTGGTTGATGCTGCCGCTGAGCAACCAGCCCAGCAGCAAGGAGAGCAGCACCGAGATGGCGAGTATGGTGTAGGTGGCGGTGGTGATGTCGCTGGCAATCACGTCGCTCTCATCAAAGGCCTGTTTGCCCAGCCCCTGGTTGATGTCGACCAGCTTGCTGAGCAGATCGTCCACCACCTGAAACGTGGTGGCGCCCTCGCCTTTCATCAGCTTGATGGCGCTGTCGTTGTCGTTGGCGTAACTTGCCGCCATCGCCTTGTGTGCCGCTTCCTTGTAAAGCGGCCAGGCGCGGTCAAAGTCCGCCAGAGCCAGTTTCTCCGGTTCGCTCAGCTGGGTTGCCCGGTACTTGTCCAGCAGGGCGGCCATCTTCTGCTCGTGCAGATCCATATCCCTGGCAATCTTGTCCATGCCGCTTTGGGTCGGCTCGATGACGTAATCGAACAGCGAGCGGTTGTGATAGATGGCCTGCATGTTGGCGTTGGCGACATCCGTGATGGGGGTCAGGATGTTGAGGTACATGTCATTGAGCATGTCATTGATGGTGTTGGTGTTCTGCTTGCCGTAGAGCCCGACCCCGATCAGGATGAGATTCAGCAACAGGAAGGAGACGATAAGCCGCGTCTTGATGGAGAGCTGGCGAAGTAGGTTGTTCATGGTAGCCTCATGCTTGTTTCAAGCGTCCATGCAGCGATGTCGATACTGCCGGTGTTGTTGTTATCCCGCCCTCTCAGAGCGGGGTTCCTCAATAGCGCAAAGGGACACGATTCAGGTCGCTCTGGCCTGCCATTCGGCAAACCATTTTTCAATCTGATCGACCGGCAGCGGTCGGCTGATGTAATAGCCTTGCGCCAGCTCGCAGCCGAGCAGTGCCAGCTGCTTCCAGTCCTCTTCGGTCTCCACTCCCTCGGCGACCGTCTTGAGGTTGAGCTTCTGGCTCATGACGATCGCTGAGGTCAATATAGCCAGCTTCTTGGGGCTGCTATGGGCGTCGTGCACGAATTCCTTGTCAATCTTGATCTCGGTGAAAGGGCAGCGAGATAGCTGCTTCATGGAGGAGTAGCCGGTGCCATAATCATCCATTGCGATGCCAAATCCCCGCAGTCTCAATCGTGCCAGGGTGCCCAGCGACATGGCGAGGTTGGACATGAAGGTGGTCTCGGTGACTTCGATGATGATGGCGCTGCAGGGCAGTTGATGGGCCTGCACGATGGCAATCATGTTCTCGACCAGTTTGTCCGTCAGCAGCAGGCTGACCGGCATGTTGATGGAGCAGGTGGGGTGCTCGGACAGTGGGCCCAGGATGGTGAGTGCCTCGCAGGTGGCGTGCAGAAACTGGTAGAAGAAATCGAGTGCCAGCTGCCCCTCTTCCAGGTGGTGAACGAAGCAGATAGGGGGAATGACCCCGTGCTCGGGGTGGATCCAGCGCACCAGCGCCTCGAAGCCGTAGAGACTGGCGTCCGCCATCAGCACCTTGGGCTGCAGAAAGGGGATCAGCTGGCGGTTGTCCAGCGCCTGCTGTACATCCTCGGCGGTGAAGGTGAGCTGCATCCACTTCTTGTTTTCCCTGTGCGCCAGCGGATCGCAATGCTGCAGCATGTTGCGCAGATCGCTTTGTCGCAGCGGTTTTGACAGCACGCCGATCACCTCCAGAGTGCTGGCATCGGCGATGGCGTGGATCACGTCCAGCACGTCCCGCTCCACCCCGCTCATCACGGCCACGAACATCCGGTAGTGGGTATTCTTCTCCAGGTTGCTGATGAGCTCGACTCCGTCCATGCCGGGCATGTTGAGGTCGGTCAGCAGCAGATCGATGCGCTCGAGCTGCTGCAGTTTGTTCAGGGCATCCTGGCCATCATGGGCAACGTGGATCTGGCCGAACCCCAGCTCCTGCAGCAGACAGGTCACTTCGTACTGCTGGGTGCGGGAGTCATCCACCACCATGGCACTGCGGCCTTGCCATTTTTCCAATGACATAATTACACGCCTCGTAGATCCGGACGGCTGAGCGTCTGGGTAATGTGGGTGAGGGACATGACTTCATCCACTCCGCCGTGGGCTATGGCCTCTTTGGGCATGCCGAACACCACGCAACTGGCTTCATCCTGGGCAATGGTGCGAGCGCCCGTGTCGTGCAGCTCCCGCATGCCGCGGGCGCCGTCATCCCCCATGCCGGTCATGATGACGCCGAGGGCGTTGCGCCCCGCACTCACCGCCACCGAGCGAAACAGCACGTCCACCGAGGGGCAGTGACGGGAGACCGGCGGCCCCTCTTTGACTTCCGCCAGATACTGGGTGCCACTGCGCTGGATCAGCAGGTGCTTGCCCCCCGGCGCTATGATGGCGACCCCGGGCAGCAGGCGATCGCCGGTCTCGGCCTCTTTCACCTCCAGCTGGGAGAGGCCGTTGAGCCGCTCGGCAAAGGAGGCGGTGAAGCGGGCCGGCATGTGCTGGACGATGGCGATCCCCGGGCAGGTGGCGGGCAGGCGGGAGAGCAGATACTCCAGCGCCTGGGTGCCACCGGTGGAGGTGCCGAGCGCAACTATCTTCTCGGTGGTGCGAAAGGAGATCCGCTCCGCCGGCGGGGAGAGTACCTCGTCGGCATTGTGCCTCGGGGTGACCGGCAGCGGGGCGGCACCGGGCAGCAGATTGCGCAGCTTGGCGCCGACGGCGCCCCGGATCTCCTGGATGAAGTCGTTGGCGGACTGCTGCAGGAAGCTCTTGATGCCGACGCTGGGCTTGGTGACGATGGAGATGGCCCCCGCCGACATCGCCTCCAGGGTGATCATGGCCCCCTCTTCGGTGAGGGAGGAGCAGATGATGACCGGGGTGGGGTGCTCGGCCATGATCTTCTTGAGGAAGGTGAGGCCGTCCATGCGCGGCATCTCGATGTCGAGGATGATGACGTCGGGCCAGCACTTCTTCATCTGTTGCATGGCGAAGATGGGATCGAAGGCAGCGCCGATCACCTCGATATCTTCCGCCTTGCTCAGCATCTGGGTCAGTACCTCTCGTACCAGGGCCGAGTCGTCGACGATAAGCACCCGTATGGTCATGGCAGCTCCTTGGGCTGAAGGGGCAGGCAGCGGTAGCGGGAGGGGGCCTCCTGCACCAGCGGCAGATCCTGCTGGCGGATGATCTCGGAGTGGCCGACCAGCAGGTAGCCGTCCGGGCGCAACAGGTTGCAGAGCTGCGTCAGTACCTGGGCCTTGGTCTCGTCATTGAAGTAGATGAGCACGTTGCGCAGGAAGATGACGTCGAAGTTGCGCTCCGGATAATCGCCGCATGTCAGCAGGTTGAGGTTGGCAAAGGTGACCTTGCCGGCCAGCTCCGGTTTGACCCGGATCTTGCCGGCGAACTCGTCATGGCCGCGCTGAAAATAGCGCAGCCACAGATGGGGTGGCACGTGCTGGGCCCGCTCGACCGAGTAGACGGCGCGGCGGGCAAAGGGGATGACCCGGGTGTTGATGTCGGTGCCGTGGATGCTCCAGCGATCGTTGATGCCGAGCTGTTCGGCCAGCACCATGGCGGCGGAGTAGGCCTCTTCCCCGGTGGAGCAGGCGGCGGACCAGATCCGCAGCGGCTGGCGGCGAGTGGCAAGCAGTTGTTCGGCATGCTGCTTGAGCCAGCTGAAGTGCTGGGATTCGCGAAAGAAATAGGTCTCGTTGGTGGAGAGCAGGTTGATGGCGAGCTGCCGCTCGTGGGGATCGACGGACTGATTGATCCGCTCCCAGTAGGAGTGGTAGCTGGTGAGGTGCAGCGCCCGCAGCCGCTTGGCGAGCCGGGATTGCACCAGCGCCCGCTTGCAGGGGGCAAGATCGATGCCGGCCGAATTCAGGATGAAGCGGCGAAACAGATCGAACTCGCTCTGGCTGAGAGTCGGGGTGAGTTCGGCGGTGAAGGGGGGCGCCACCATGGTCAGCCGCCCTGTTCCGCAGAGAACTGCTGCTCGGTGGCCGCCTCGGCCATGGCGCTCAGCTCGGCGATGGAGAGGGCCCTGTGCATGTCGAGCAGGATGGCAAACTGCTGATCGATGGTGACCACCCCCTGAATGAAGTCGCCGCGGATGTGGGTGCCGAAGGTGGGGGCCGGTTCGATGGCGTCGCTGCGGATCTCCAGCACCTCGCAGACCGCATCCAGCAGCATGCCGATCTCCTGCTCCTCGCCGGTGCTGTTGGGCAGGGAGAGGATGGCGACGCAGGTGGTGGGCTGCAGCAGGGTCTGGCCCCGGCCGAAACGGATGGAGAGGTCGATCACTGGCACCACGGCGCCGCGCAGGTTGATGATGCCTCGCACGAAGCGCGGCATCATGGGCACCGGGGTCATCCCCTCGAACTCGATGATCTCGCGAATGCAGCCGATGTCGATGCCGTACAGTTCGCCGCCCAGCATGAAGGTGACGCAGTGAAAGTGGGCGCTGGTATCAGGGGCAAGCTTGTCTCTCATCGCCGGCTCCTAGTAGTTGGTGAACTTGCCATCGTCTATCTCTCGCTCCAGATCCTCTTCATGAAAAGGGTAGGGGCGGGAGAATGCGGACTTCGGCTTGCTGCGCCGGATGACATGGGCACCGCCGTGCGGGGTATAGGGCTGGCGGGTGTTGCCGCCGCGCAGGGTGAACTGCTGCATCAGCTCCTGCAACTGCAGGGCGGTGGAGCTCAGCTCTTCCGAAGTGGAGCTCAGTTCTTCCGCCGAAGCGGCCGAGGCCTGCATGCCGTCGCTTATCTGGGTCACGGCGATGTTGATCTGGGAGACGCTGGCCCGCTGCTCGCGGGAGGCGGAGGCGATCTCCTGCACCAGGGTGGCGGTCTGATCGATGCCGGGCAGCATTTCACGCAGCAAGGATCCCGCCTGCTCGGCGACGCTGACCGAGCGCCCGGCCAGTTCACCAATCTCCTTGGCGGCAGTCTGGGAGCGTTCGGCCAGTTTGCGCACCTCGGCGGCGACGGTGGCAAAGCCCTTGCCGTGCTCGCCGGCGCGGGCCGCCTCGATGGCGGCATTGATGGCCAGCAGGTCGGTCTTGTTGGCGATGTCGTTGATGACGGTGATGCGCGACGCTATCTCCTTCATGGCGTGCACCATCTCGCCGACCGCCTTGCCGCTTTCGGTGGCGCTGCTGGCCGCCCGGGTGGAGATGTTCTCGGTCACCTTGGCATTGTCGGCATTCTGGCTGACGGTGGCGGTCATCTCCTCGACCGAGGCACTGGTCTGCTCGACGCTGGAGGCAAGCTCGGAAGAGGTCTGGGAGAGGGCATTGGCGGTGGCGGCCACCTGCTCGGAGGCGGAGCCGATGGCTTCCGACATGGCGCCCACCTCGTTGAGGGTGTCGGAGAGGCGGTGGGCCATGCTCTTGATTGCATAGAGCAGGCTCGAGGTGTCGTCGGCCTTGAGCAGCACCGGGGTGGAGAGATCCCCCTCGGCGACCCGGGCCACCACCTGCACCGTGTAGGAAGGGTCGCCCCCCAGCTGGCGCAATATACTGCGGGTCACCAGCAGGGCCAGGATGAGGCAGATGAGAAAGGCGGCACTGGCGATGGCGATGAGGATCTGCAGGTTGTCCTGATAGATGTTCTGGCTCTCATCCATGGATTGGGTGGCCAGCTCGGCATTCACCTTGACCAGATCGCTCAGCAGGGCATCGGCGATGTCGAAGGCGGGGCGCCCCTTGTCCCCCATCAGCCGAAAGGCGTTGCGCTCGGGCTCCCCATCCTGGCCCGGTGTCTGAGCCAGCTTCAGGATCTCGCTGGCGTACTGCTTGTAAGTAGTCCAGGCCTGATCGAAGCGGGTCAGCAGGTCCACCTCCCGCTGGGTGAGATAGGTCTTGCGGTAGCTGGCCAGAAAATCCCACATCCCCTTCTCGAACTTGTCGACATTGACCAACGCCTGAGCCTTGAGATCCGGGTCGATCTCGCCGATGTAGCGATAGAGGGCCCGGTTCTGGTAGACCGCATAGATGTTGGCGTTGGCGATGTCCTTGATCGGCAACAGCTGGTTGGCGTGCATGTTGCTGACCAGCTGCACCATGGTCCTGGTGGAGTAGTAGCTGGTGAGCGACAACACCACCAGCAGCACCATGAGGATGGAGAACGAGAACACCAGCTTTGTTCTGACTTGCAAGTTGTGAAACCAGTCCATGGTCTGACTCCGTCAATTCCGTTGATGTGCTTAAGGTTTGTGGTCAATCTCTGAGGCTGTAAAGGGCATCGGCCTGTTGCCGGAGCGCATGTTGTTCCCGCCGCCAGGCCAGCTGGATGAGCTGGGGGACGTCGAGGATGAGCGCCGGCTGACCGTTGCCAAGAATGGTGGAACCGCTCACGTAGCGCAGGGACTTGAACAGCTCGCCGAGCGGCTTGATGACGGCCTGCACCTCGCCAATCAGGCGATCCACCACGATGCCGGCACGATGGTCGGCATAGTCCACCATCACCACGAATTCGGGTTCGTCGGCAGGGGGCAGGGCAAACAGCTCGCGCAGGACGATGAAGGGCACCCACTCGCCGCGCACGTTGATCTGGCGGGCCGGGGTGAGCAGGGCATCCGGCGGCAGATCGATGCACTCGACCATCATGTCGAGGGGGATCACCAGGGAGGCGTGATCCACCTCGATGCGAAAACCGTCGATGATGGCCAGGGTGAGCGGCAGTCTCAGCCTGAAGGTGGTGCCCAGCCCCAGCCGGCTGTCGATGGTGGTTTCGCCGCGCAGAAACTCCAGATTGCGCTTGACCACGTCGAGCCCGACCCCTCGCCCGGAGAGATCGCTGACATCGCTCGCCGTCGAGAAGCCGGGCAGAAACAGCAGTTGAAAGATCTCCTGTTCACTCAATACCTTGCCTTCCGGCAGCAGGCCCTGGCCATGGGCCTTGGCGAGGATCTTGTCGCGGTCGATGCCGCGGCCGTCATCGCTGACCTCCACTACCACGGCGCCGGCGTCGTGATAGGCGTTGAGGGTGATGGTTCCCTGCGCCGGCTTGCCGGCGGCGAGCCGAGCCTGTTGCTCTTCGAGGCCATGATCGGCGGCGTTGCGCACCAGGTGCATCAGGGGGTCGGTCAGCTTCTCGACCATCGACTTGTCGATGTCGGTATCGGCGTTGCGGATCTGCAGCTGGATCGCCTTGCCGGTCTGTTGGGAGAGTTCGTGCACCAATCGCGGGAAGCGATTGAAGATCTCGTTGATGGGCACCATGCGCAGGGTGAGTGCGTCGTCGCGGATCCCTTCCACCAGGGTGTTGACGATGGCGACTGATTCGATGAGCTCCGCATCGCCCCTCATCCTCGCCTGCAGGGTGGTGGCCGAGGTGGCGATCACCAGCTCGCCGACCCGATTGATCAGCCGATCGAGCTTGGCCGCCTCGATGCGGATGTAGTGCCCCTCCGCCCGCAGCGGTGCGGGTCTGGTCTGTTGTTGGGGGGCCTCCTGCGGCGGGGGGGCTGAGTGGGTGGTAGCCACGGGGACCGGTTCGGCGCTTGCCGCGCCGGGCGTCAGTTCGCCCCGCGCGATACAGGCCGCTTCCGCTTCGCTCAGCGCGCCGACTTGCACCCAGCGCTGCAGCTGGGCCGCGAGCGGCTCATTGCGCCAGGCCGCCAGCTTTTGCCCCTGTTCTGAAAACTGCGTCAGATCCTGATGGGGGCTGAGCAGGCAGATAAGACTGGCGTGGGCAACGAAATCAAAGGTACTCCGGATCCGCTCGGCCGGTTCGGCGCTGAGCAGGCCAATCTCGTAGCCGAGGAAACACTCGGTGGCATCGAGCAGTTGCAGCGGGGGTCACTCCTGCCAGACCGGCTGGATGACGCGGATTTCCCCCAGGTTGCCGAGGTAGCGAATGAAGGCCAGCAGATCGAAACCGTCCTGATAGAGGGCGGGATAAAAGCGCAGGGAGAGGTGCCAGGCACGCCGATCCGTCTGATTGACCGGTGCGGGAGCCGGCATGATCAGCGGTTGGCTGGGCAGGGTCTGGTGCCCTTGCAACTGGGAGAGCAGGGCCAGGATCTGCTGGGTCTCGGTCTGTTGCAGCTCGGGGTTGTGTTCGGCCCCCTGCAGCAGGTCGCGCAGTTGATCGTTGCAGGCCAGCAGCAGGTTGATGAGGTGTTCGTCCAGCGCGATCTCGCCGCTGCGCAGCCGCTCCAGCATGTTCTCCATGGCGTGGGCGAAGCGCACCAGCATGGCCAGCCCCAGCATGCCGGCCGAGCCCTTGATGGTGTGGGCGGTGCGAAACATCAGGTTGTAGGTGTCGGGGTTGGCCGGATAGGTGTCGCGATCCAGCAGGGCGTGTTCCAGATTGTCGCACTGCTCGTAGGCCTCCTCGAAGAAGAGGGCGCGGGCCTTATTGATATCCATCCGCGCGGCCCTCCCCATGGTCGGCTGGCCACAATCCCATCAGGCTCAAGACATGGCGGGCCTGGCTGCCTTCAGCGGCCTCGAGGCGCAGCTGCTTGCCCTGCTGGCCGGCCTCCTGCTGCAGGATGGCGATGAGCTGGGCACCGCAGCCATCGAGCATCTCCAGCGGGGTGAGATCCAGCGTCAATACCGAGAAATTGAGCAGGCCGAACAGATCATCCTGCAGATCCCCCAGTGTGATGACGCTGAGCTCGCCGCTCAGGGTGGCGGTCACCGGCGTTTGTCGGGTGTCGATCGCCAGGCTCATGGCTGCACCACCTTGCAGACATCGTCCAGCAGCTTGAGCGGTTCGAACGGCTTGGTGAGCCAGATCCGGGCGCCGGCCTCGAATCCTTCCCGCTTGATCTGCTCGGAGTCTTCGGTGGTCAGCATGATGAAGGGGAGGTAGCGGGTAGTCTGCTGGGCCTTGACCCGTCTTAGCAGGGTCATGCCATCCATGCCGGGCATGTTGAGATCGGAGATGATGAGGTGTACCCGCCGCTGATCCAGTTCGATGAGGGCGGCTTCGCCGTCGCCGGCCTCAATCACCTCAAAACCGGCGCTGCTGAGCGTCATGGTGATGGCCGCCCTGATCCCCACGGAATCATCCACCACCAGTATGGTTTTGCTCATCGGTCATCCTCATCGACTTCATGGGTTCCTTGCCCTTAGCGCCAAGGGCAGAGCTCGCACAGGGCTCAGTGATAATTGTTGTTCAACAGCTTGATGTTGGAGAGATTTTTATGTCATCACTGACTAATAGAGACAAATGGCGCCAGTTGTACGGGCCAGGTGGCGCCGCCGGGCCGGGAAGGAGGGGTCTGGCCACCTATCGCAAGAGGGGGAAATGCAGATACCCTGTTGATGACAGTTAATTAATCAAGCAAGGGAGATATTTCTTGAAATAGGTAGAGGAGCCTATTTGAGAGGCTGATAATAAATATCGTTCGCACGTCCATTCCACTTGTTCACATATAATCATACAAATATAAAGGTATATATTATCAGCCACTTTCGGCGAGGTAAAATAGCCTATGGCTGGTAACATAAAGACCGGGTCAAATAGTGTGACAACGCTTTCATTCTGATTATTTAACATCACGAATTAACGGGTAATTTAAATGAATTAAATTCATTAACACACTAAAATACCCCCTAGTGGGTATTTTAGTGGTTGGCGCTATGCTTTCTAAGTCTATGCTACATATGAAATTTTTAAATCCATGCTGATGAGTTTTCTATTTGAATAATGTTCCGTCACTTGATGGAGATCAACGCGGGGCAGGGGGGGAGTACTTAGCATTTCCGCTATTAAGCATTTATCAAACAAGTGCTCACTACGGGAATAAAAAGAATGGTCGAGGATACTTTTTTATCGGCTCATGGAATTAATCGCCGTGACTTTATGAAATTGTGCGCCGGGATGGCCGCAACCCTTGGATTAAGCCAGCATGCCGTGGCCAAGATGGCCACCGCGCTCACCAGCCCCGAGCGGCCACCGGTGATCTGGATAGGGGCGCAGGAGTGTACCGGTTGCACCGAGTCGCTGCTGCGCGCCACCCACCCCACCATCGAGAACCTGATCCTCAACACCATTTCGCTGGAGTACCACGAGGTGCTCTCGGCGGCCTTCGGGCATCAGGCCGAAGAGAACAAGCACAATGCCATCGAACGCTACAAGGGCAAGTATGTGCTGGTGGTGGATGGTTCCATCCCGCTCAAGGATGGCGGCATCTACTGCATGGTGGCCGGTGAACCCATCGTCGACCATATTCGCCGCGCGGCTGCCGATGCGGCTGCCGTCATCGCCATCGGCTCCTGCGCCGCCTGGGGCGGGGTGCCTGCCAGCGGCGGCAACCCGACCGGTGCCGTCAGCCTGGAAGAGGCCCTCGGCAACCTCGGCACGCCGATTATCAATATCCCGGGCTGCCCGCCCAACCCCCACAACTTCCTCACCACGGTCGCCTACTACATCACCTACGGCAAGCTGCCGGCGCTCGATGCCAAGAAGCGGCCGCTGTTTGCCTATGAACGGCTGATCCATGAAAACTGCGAGCGCCGTCCGCACTTCGATGCCGGCCGCTTCGCCAAGGAGTTCGGCGACGAGGGCCACCGTCAGGGCTGGTGTCTCTACCATCTTGGCTGCAAGGGGCCGGAGACCTACGGCAACTGCTCGACCCTGGAGTTCTGCGACGTGGGCGGCGGCATCTGGCCGGTGGGCATCGGCCACCCCTGCTACGGCTGCAACGAGCAGGGCGTGGGTTTCAGCAAGGGGATCTTCCAGCTCGCCAAGGTGGAGAATCCCACCCCGCGGGTGAACAAGCCCGACGTGGCCATCCAGGAGGGAGGACACATGTCGCCCACCGCCACCGGCCTCATCGGTGGGGCGCTCGGGGTGCTGGTCGGGGTGAGTCTGATGACGGTGCGCGAGCTCGGTCGCCAGCAGAAGCGCCATGAAGCCGGGCAGCACACCTCACGGGAGGAGTGACCGTGAACAGACGAAATTTCCTCAAATTCGCCTCCGTCGGTGCGCTGGCGGCGGGCACCACCGTCTCCGGCACTGCCCTGGCGGCGGCCGAGAACAAGCCGCCCATTCCCGGCGCCCTCGGCATGCTCTACGACTCCACTCTCTGCATCGGCTGTCAGGCCTGCGTGGCGGAGTGTCAGCGCCTCAACGGCAACCCGGCCAATCCGGCCGGGGACGCGACCTGGTCCAACAACGACAAGCTGAGCCCCTACACCAACAACATCATTCAGGTGTGGAAGAGCGGCACGGGTGAGCACAAGGATCAGCTGGTGGATGGCTATGCCTACATCAAGAAGCAGTGCATGCACTGCGTCGATCCCAACTGCGTCTCCGTCTGCCCGGTGCAGGCGCTGACCAAGGATCCCAAGACCGGCATCGTCCATTACGACCCGGACGTCTGCACCGGCTGCCGCTACTGCATGGTGGGCTGCCCGTTCGACGTGCCCAAATATGACTACGACAACCCGTTCGGGGCGATCCACAAGTGCGAGCTCTGCAACCAGAAAGGGCTTGAGCGCATCGATCAGGGCAAGTTGCCCGGCTGCGTCGAGGTGTGTCCCACCGGCGCCGTCATCTTCGGCACCCGGGAGGCGCTGATGGCCGAGGCCAAGCGCCGGCTGCTGGCCACCCCGGGCAGCGAATATGCCTACCCGCGCCAGACCTTCAGCGCCAACGATCCCTACCTGCACGAGGTGCCCAACTACCAGCCTTACGTCTATGGCGAGAAGGAGGGGGGCGGCACCCAGGTGCTGGTGCTGGCCGGGGTGCCCTACACCAAGCTCGACATGCCTGACTTGCCGGAGCTCTCCTCCGGGGCGCGCTCCGAGCACATCCAGCACACCCTCTACAAGGGGATGGTGCTGCCGCTGGTGGTGCTGACCGGGCTGTCGGTGCTCATTCGCCGCAACACCAAGGACCATCAGGATGGCGACGATCATGACTCGCACACGGGCCATGACAAGCAATCGGGAGGCAAGGATCATGAGTAATCACAAGGCACATCCGCTGGGGGGCAGGCTAGTCAGCTGGCCGGTCATGGTGCTGGCGCCGTTCGTCATCCTGTGCGGCATGCTGATCCTCAAACGCCTGATCTTCGGGCTGGGCTCGGTCACCGATCTGAACGGTGGCTATCCCTGGGGGCTCTGGATCTCGTTCGATCTGCTGATCGGCACCGGTTTCGCCTGCGGCGGCTGGGCGCTAGCCTGGGCGGTCTACGTCTTCAACCGGGGCGAGTATCACCCGCTGGTGCGACCGGCGCTCTTGGCCAGCCTGTTCGGCTATTCGCTGGGTGGACTTTCCATCACCATCGACGTCGGCCGTTACTGGAACCTGCCCTACTTCTACATTCCGGGTTTCTTCAACACCTCTTCGGTGCTGTTCGAGACGGCGGTCTGCATGACCATCTACATCGGGGTGATGGCGCTGGAGTTTGCCCCCGTGCTGATGGAGAAGTTCGGCTGGAAGGTCTCCCTTGCGCGGATCAACAAGGTCATGTTCTTCATCCTGGCGCTGGGGGCCCTGCTGCCTACCATGCACCAATCTTCCATGGGATCCCTGATGATAGTGGCGGGGGAGAAGATCCATCCGCTCTGGCAGAGCTACGAGTTGCTGCCGGTCTTCTCCTTGCTCACCGCCTTCATCATGGGCTTCTCCATCGTGGTGTTTGAAGGCTCCCTGGTGCAGGCGGGGCTAGCGGGACGCGGTCCCAACGAGAAGCCGCTGTTCTACAAGCTGACCCAGGTGATCGACATCTTCCTGATCCTGTTTGTGGCGCTGCGCTTTGCCGAGATCGTCATCAACGACAAGTCGGAGTACCTCTCCCAGTGGAATCGCTACGCCTTGATGTTCTGGAGCGAGATCGCGCTGATGATCTTCCCGCTGCTGGTGTTCCACTGGGACAAGAGCCGCCGCGATTCGCGCATGTTGTTCCTGGGGGCTCTCAGCATGCTGCTGGGCGCCGCCCTCTGGCGACTGGACTACTCCCTGCTCGCCTTCAACCCCGGCAATGGCTACCACTACTTCCCCTCCGCGGCGGAAGTGCTGATCTCCTTGGGCTTCGTCGCCATCGAGGTGTGTGCCTATTTGCTGCTGATCCGGCTGCTGCCGGTACTGCCATCACTTGAACGTGTTCACCAAGATTATCAGGCCCGAGGGAAAGCCAACGTATGAGCCAACGTATCACCATAGACCCCATCACCCGCATCGAGGGTCACCTGCGTATCGACTGTGAAATCGAAGGCGGCGTCGTCACCAAGGCCTGGTCGTCCGGCACCATGTGGCGCGGGATGGAGGAGATCGTCAAGGGCAACGACCCGCGCGATGCCTGGATGATAGTGCAGCGCATCTGCGGGGTGTGCACCTCCATTCACGCCATCGCCTCGGTGCGGGCGGTGGAGAATGCCATCGGCGCCAAGGTGCCGGTCAACGCCCAGTACATCCGCAACCTGATCATTGCGGCCCACAACATCCACGATCACATCGTCCACTTCTATCAGCTCTCCGCGCTGGACTGGGTGGACATCACCGCCGCCCTGCAGGCCAATCCGCAAAAAGCGGCCGACCTGCTCAAGGGGGTATCGACCTGGTCCCTCAACAGCGCCGACGAGCTGACCAAGGTGCAGGACAAGATCCGCGCCCTGGTGGCGAGCGGCCAGCTCGGCATCTTTGCCAACGGCTACTGGGGCCACAAGGCGATGAAACTGAGCCCGGAGGTGAACCTCATCGCCGTGGCCCACTATCTGCAGGCACTGGAGTGCCAGCGCGATGCCAACCGCATCGTCGCCATCCTCGGCGGCAAGACCCCCCACATCCAGAACCTGGCGGTGGGCGGCGTGGCCAACCCCATCAACCTGGATGCGCCGAGCGTGCTCAACCTGGAGCGGCTGCTCTACGTGAAGAGCTTCATCGACCGGCTCGGCGAGTTTATCGAGCAGGTCTACAAGGTGGATGCCGCCATCATAGCCGCGCACTACCCCGAGTGGCTGAACCTGGGGCAGGGGGCCAAGCACTACCTGAGCGTGCCGGAGCTGCCCACCGACGGTGACGGCGGCAGCTTCCTGATGCCTGGTGGCTACATCGAGAACGGCGATCTGGCCGGCTATCGCCCCATCGAGAGCCATCAGGATGCCTGGCTGATGGATGGCATCGCCGAGAGCAACAAGCACGCCTGGTACAAGGATGACGAACCCCTCAAACCCTGGGAGGGCAAGACCGAGCCCAACTACACCGGCTGGCAGGATGACGGCAAGTACTCCTGGGTCAAATCCCCCACCTTCTACGGCAAGGTGGTGGAGGTGGGGCCGCTCGCAGACCTTCTGGTCAAGCTCGCCGCCAAGCACCCGGAGACGGTGGCGCACTTCGATCAGCTGAACGGTCTCTATAAAACGCTCACCGGTTCGGCCATCAAGACCGAACAGCTGCACTCCACCCTGGGCCGCATCATCGGCCGGGCGGTACGCTGCTGCGTGCTCAAAGACACCTTGTCCCATCAGTGGAAGGCGCTGGTCGACAACATCGGCAAGGGTGATTTCAGCGCCTACATCAAGACCGAGATCCCGGCGGACAAAGAGTTTCGCGGGGTGGGCTTTGAAGAGGCGCCGCGCGGCATGCTCTCCCACTGGATCGTCATCAAGGGCGGCAAGATCGAGAACTATCAGGCGGTGGTGCCATCGACCTGGAACTCGGGCCCGCGCAACTTCAACGACGAACCCGGCCCCTACGAGCAATCCCTGGTGGGCACCCCGGTGGCCGACCCGGCCAAGCCGCTGGAGGTGGTGCGCACCATCCACTCGTTCGACCCCTGCATGTCCTGCGCGGTGCACGTGGTGGATACCCAGAGCGGTGAAACAACTCAGGTGAAGGTGCTGTGATGAACACCCTGATCCTGGGCGTGGGCAACCTGCTGTTGAGCGATGAGGCCGTCGGCGTGCGTATCGTCGAGGGGCTGGAGCGCGACTACCGCTTCGCCCCCGGCATCGAGCTGCTCGATGGCGGTACTGCCGGCATGGAGCTGCTCGAAGCGATGGCCAGTCGCGACCACATCATACTGGCGGACGCGGTGCGCAGCGGCAATCCGCCGGGTACCGTGGTGACCCTGAAAGATGAGGAGATCCCGACCCTGTTCGGCCGCAAGATCTCCCCCCATCAGCTGGGGCTGGCGGACGTGCTCTCGGCGCTGCACATGACGGGGGAATCCCCCAGGCGGCTCACTCTGATCGGGGTCGAGCCTGAATCCCTCGAGCCCCGCATCGGCCTCACTCCGGTGGTGGCGGCGGCGTTGGGGGAGGCGACGGATCGGATCCTGACCCTGCTGGCCAGCCTGGGATCTCCGGCCATCCCGCTCTCTGAGCAGGAGAAGGCCGAGCGAGCGCGGGAGGGCGTATGGCGCAATCCATTGTGAAAGAAGCTGTGAACGAAGCCGCGCAAGAGTCGGTGCTGGAATTTGCCGGTTTTGCCGCGAATCCCGCGCCATTGCTGGTAGCCCAGTACGAGCGGATCGCCAGAGAAGAGATGCAGGCCCTGCCGTTCTACCACCCGGCCATGCCCATCGTGGCCGAGTGCACCCTGTTTGAAGGGCAGTGGCTTGGCTGCGTGCTCACCCCCTGGATGCTGAGCGTGGTGGTGTTGCCGGGGCCGGATCAGCTCTGGCCGGTGCGCAGCAGCAGCGATCGGCTCGCCCTGCAACTCCCCTGCGGCAACCTGACCTTTATGGTGGGGGAGTTGCCCGAGGCTGGGCAGTTGCTGGCTTGCTCGCTCATGTCCCCCATCGACCCGCATCTGGTGGCCGACGAGGGGCGCGCGCTGGTGAGCAGCACTCTCAAGATGTTGCTTTCGCTTCCGGTGCAGCAGGGGGAGGGCGGCGTGAACTTGAGCCGGCGCCGCCTGTTCAGCGGCCGGCGCGGTGACGCTCTGGGCGACACCCAGCGCTAGGTCTCATCTGCAATCAGGTTTAGAATAGGGGCCGTTTTGGCCCCTCACTCGCTTCTGTCGTGCCCCTGTTTTTTGGGTAGTGAGTGGTAAAACGAACAAGGGATCTTATGACCATTCAATGCTTTGGCTGCCACTCGGGCAGCAACGCCGGCCGCCGCAAAGGCCTCTCTGTCACGGCGGCCGCCTTGCTGGCCCTGCTCTCGGGCGGTTTCTCTTCCATGGCGCTGGCGGCCCAGCCCGTCCCCGCCGAACTCAAGCTTGCCATCGGCAGTGAGCCCACCGAAGGGTTCGACCCGCTGCTTGGCTGGAGCCACGGCAGCTACCTGCTGCTGCACAGCCCGCTGCTCAAGCAAAACGCCGACCTCAGCTGGCAGAACCTGCTCACCCAAGCGGTGACTCCGAACCAGGATGGCAAGGGGTGGCTTATCCGCCTCAAGCCGGATCTGACATTCTCCAACGGCGCGCCGCTCACCGCCGAAGACGTCGCCTTTACCTACAACAGCGCAGCCCAGGGTGGCGGCAAGATCGACATGGGCAACTTTGTCTCGGCCAAGGTGCTCTCGCCCACCGAGGTTGCCATATCTTTAAGCGCCCCCCAGAGTACCTTCGTCAACGTGCTGGGATCGCTCGGGATAGTGTCGAAGCGGGATTACGATCCCAAGCGTTATGCCCAAAAACCGGTTGGTGCCGGCCCTTACCGGCTGGTGAGCTTCCTGCCCGGTCAGCAGCTGGTGGTGGAGGCCAACCCCCATTACGCCGGTGGCAGCAATGACTTCAAACGGCTGGTGTTTGTCTTTATCGATGAAGAGAGCGCCTATGCCGCCGCCCAGAGCAGCCAGCTCGACCTGGTGCGCATCGCTCCGTCGCTGGCACCCACAGTCCCTGCCTCCCTCAAGCTGTGGGTGCGGCCAAGCGTGGAGAATCGTGGCATCGTCTTCCCCATTCCTCCAGCGGGTAAAAAAGATGCCAAGGGTTATCCCATCGGCAACGACGTGACCTCGGATGTGGCGGTGCGTCGCGCCATCAACTACGCCATCGACCGCACACTGTTGGCTGATCAACTGCTGGAAGGGCACGCCATCCCCGCTTACAGCGCGGTAGAAGGCTTGCCCTGGCTGAATAAAGCCACCGCTTTCAAGGACGGGGATGCGGCCCACGCCAACGCCCTGCTCGATGAGGCCGGCTGGAAGATGGGCAGTGACGGGGTTCGCCACAAGGGCGACCTGCGCGCCGCCTTTACCCTCTGGTACACCAGCGGTGACAGCACCCGCCGGGATCTGGCGGAAGCGGTGCGGGCCATGCTCAAGCCCATCGGCCTTGAGGTGAGCCTCAAGTCCGGCAGCTGGGAGCAGGTGGAGCGCGAGATGCACGCCAACCCGGTGCTGATGGGGTGGGGGAGTCTGGATCCCATGGAGCTCTATCACCACTACCAGAGCGGATCCGCCGGCGTGGAGTTCTACAACCCGGGTTATTACAGCAATCCGGTGGTGGATGGCTACCTCAAGCAGGCGCTGGATGCCCCCGACTGGCAGGCGGCCGTGCCGTTCTGGCAGCAGGTGGAGTGGGATGGCAAGCGTGGCGCCGGAGTGCAGGGGGATGCAGCCTGGGCCTGGCTGCTCAACGTGCAGCACACTTATCTCGCCAACCGCTGCATCGACCTTGGCAAGGGGGTGCCGGAAATTCACGGCAGCTGGTCACTGCTCAACAACCTGCAGGATTGGCGGTGGACGTGCCGTTAAGTTCGTCCACCATGATGACTGCCACTCTGAAAGCCCTGCTGCGTCTGGCAGGGCTGCTCTGTCTGGTCTCTGTTGCCACCTTTGTGTTGCTGAGCTACTCCCCCATCGATCCCATCAAGGCCTATATCGGCAACGATCTGCTCCATGTGCCGCCCGAGCAGTACGCCCGCATAGCCGCCCGCTGGGGGCTGGATCAGCCGCTCTGGCTGCGTTACTGGCACTGGTTTAGCCAGGTGCTGCGGGGGGATCTCGGCTACTCCATGCTCTACAACGCGCCTGTGGGTGAGGTCATTGGCCAGCGCTTTGCTGCCTCCTTCCTGCTGCTGGCGGGAGCCTGGCTGCTCTCCGGTTTTTTCGGCATCCTGCTTGGGCTCTGCGCCGGTCGCTATCTCAACCGCTGGCCCGATCGCCTGATCTGCCGCTTTGCCTACCTGCTCGCCTCCTTGCCCACCTTCTGGGTCGGCCTCTTGCTGCTGGCGCTGTTTGCGGTGCACTTGCCACTGCTGCCGGTCTGCTGTGCCTGGACACCGGGACTGGCTGCCGATGAGGCGGATTGGGCCATGCGCTTGCGTCATCTGCTGCTGCCGGTGGCAACCCTGACCCTGCTGGGGCTTGGCAATATCGCGCTGCACACCCGGGAGCGGGTGGCCGAGGTGCTGGCAAGCGATTTTATTCGCTACGCCCGCGCCCAGGGGGATGGCGGCTGGCCCATGCTGCGCTTTCACGTGCTGCGTCATGCCCTGACCCCGGCCATCTGTCTGCAGTTTGCCTCGCTCGGTGAGCTGATCGGCGGATCGCTCTTGGCAGAGAAGGTCTTCTCCTATCCGGGGCTCGGGCAGGCCACCGTGGATGCGGGGCTGCGGGGGGATATCCCCCTGCTGATGGGCATAGTGCTCTTCTGTACCCTGCTGGTCTTTATTGGCAATACGGTGGCCAGCCTGCTGCTGGCGCGCATCAATCGGGGCTGGGAGGGTGAGCATGCTGTTTAATCCGTTCCCCTCCATACTGCGGCTGGTTTTTGCCCTGCTTGGATTGGCGCTGCTGGCCGCTTACGGCTGGAGCTTGTCGGCTCAGGATGTGCCAATGGATCTGCTGGCGCGCCAGCAACCCCCCTCGCTGATTCACTGGTTCGGCACCGATCAGATGGGGCGGGATCTCTGGCTGCGGGCCTTTCAGGGCACCCTCACCAGTCTGGAGCTGGGCATCAGCACGGCCCTGTGCAGTGGCCTGCTGGCCATGGTGGCGGCCAGTGTCTCGCTCATTCACCCCAGATGTGATGCGGCGGTGCGCCTCGTGATCGACGCCATGCTGGCGCTGCCCCATATGCTGCTGCTGATCCTGATCTGCTTCACCGTGGGGGGCGGCATACGCGGGGTGATCCTGGCGGTGGCGCTCACCCACTGGCCCAAGCTGGCGCTCATTCTCTGCGCCGAGGCGCGGCGGATCGCCAGCAGCGACTATGTGGTGCTGGCCCGCTGTCAGGGGATGGGGGCGCTGCGCCGCTGGCGCACCCACCTGTTGCCGGGGCTGTTGCCCCAGTGGTTTATCGGCACCCTGCTGATGTTCCCCCACGCGGTGCTGCACAGCGCGGCGCTGAGCTTTCTCGGCTTTGGCCTGGCGGCCCACGAGGCCTCGCTGGGTCTGCTGCTGGCCGATGCCCTGCGTTATCTGGCCGGCGGCGGCTGGTGGCTGGCTCTCTTCCCCGGTCTGATGCTGCTGACCTTGGTTTTACTGTTTGATCAGGCTACCCGAGCACTGCAACAACTCTGGTTTGGGGGAGAACCATGCTGAGTTTTGAAAGCGCCATCTGGCGTCAGCACAGTCTGGCTGGCGCCGCTGTTCGATCAGGTGACTCGCGCGCCCTGCAACAACTCTGGTTTGGAGGTGAAGCATGCTGAGCTTCGACCAGGTGACCATAGAGGCGGCTCACTACTCCTGGCTGGGACGGCGCAGCTGGCAGCCCCTGCTGACCGATATCAGCCTGCAACTGGCGCCCGGCGAAATCGTGGCGCTGGTGGGGGGGAGCGGTGAGGGCAAGAGCCTGCTGCTGCAAAGCGCCCTGACCCTGCTGCCGGACAATCTGCGCATGCGCGGCGCCATCTCCCTCGATGGCACGCCTCTGTGCGATGCAAGCCGTGCCGGACTGCGCGGTCATACCCTCTGCTATGTGCCGCAGGGGGTGAGCGCCCTCAATCCGTTGCTGACGGTGGAGCGTCAGCTGGGCCGTGCGGCGCGTCTGTGCGGCCAGAATGGTTCTCGCGAGCGGCTCGGCCAGCAACTGCTGCGCTACCAGCTGCCCGCCACCACCCTGGACAGCTATCCGCGCCAGCTCTCCGGCGGCATGGCCAAGCGCATTCTGGCCTGCACCGCGGCCCTTGGCGGTGCCCGCTACATTCTGGCGGACGAGATCACCGCCTGGCTCGACGAGGGGCTGGCCTGCCAGCTGCTCAGCCAGTTGCGTGAATTGGCCAGTCAGGGCAGCGGTATCCTCTGGGTGACCCACGATCTGGCGCTGGCTGCCCGCTTTGCCGATCGCATCGTGGCGCTGCATCAGGGGCAGGTGAGCGACACCTTGAGCTGTCACCATCTGCGCCAGGGGCAGGGGAGCGAGATGCTCAGAGCCCACTGGCAGGCGCTGCCGGAGTTCAACGCGCTTTTCTCTATGCCGGAGGTTTCCTGATGCTGGAAGTACGAAATCTCACCATCGCCCAGGGGGAACGTCCCCTCTGGCAGGGGTTGTCACTGACGGTGAAAGCGGGCGAGCGGCTCGGCATCTCTGCGCCGAGCGGTTATGGCAAAACCACCCTGGGGCGGGTATTGGCTGGTTGGCAACCGGTTCGGACGGGTGGGCAGATCCTGCTCGATGGGCAGCCTGTGCCTGAACGGGTAAAAGGTTATAACCCCATCCAGCTGGTGCCCCAGCACCCGGAGCTCACCTTCAATCCCTATCGCACTACCGGACAGGCGCTGTGGGATGTATGGTGCCCCGATGACGCCATGCTGGCCCGCTTTATGGTCAAGCCTGCGTGGCTTGGTCGTAAACCCGGCCAGCTCTCCGGCGGCGAGCTGGCCCGCATCGCGTTGCTGCGCGCCCTCGATCCCCGGACCCGTCTGTTGATTGCCGACGAGGTGACCGCCCAGCTGGATCCGCAAATTCAGCGTCAACTCTGGCGGGAGCTGATGGTTGAATGCGAGCAGCGCGGGCTTGGCATGCTTGTCTTCAGTCACCAGCAGGCATTATTGCGCCAGATCTGTCATCGGGTGCTGCGCTTTGGTGAGATGCAGCCCGAATCTGGGGAGCTGACCGAAAGCGCAGCTTGAGAGTTGGTTCCCCCTCATCCCCAACCCTTCTCCCGCAAGGGGAGAAGGGGGCGGAAGGTACCTCTCCCCAAGCTTGGGGGGGCACAATGCTGGTTGTTATGCTCGCAGACTCTCCGGGGGGCTGCGCGTACTTCGAGCATATTGCCTGCATCCATGAACAGGCTCCCCTTTTTCTGTTGAAACAGGGGAGGAGTGCAGCATCCACAAATGGGTTCCCTCTCCCTGGGGAGAGGGCCAGGGTGAGGGGACGCGAGTGTGCGACGCTGCCCATTCTGGGCAGATAGAACGGCTGACAAGGTTCGCAGATTTCGCAGATAAAGATGAGGGAGGCATCAGCCTCCCTCTTTTGTTTTCTACCGTTATCAGCGGCGTTTAACCGGTTCAGGCACTGGCGAGCCAGTTAAGCCAGGCATCCATCCCTTCGCCTGTGGTGGCGCTGACCTGGATCACCTGGATATAGGGGTTGACCCGTTTGGCGTTCTCGATGCAGCGTGCCACGTCAAAGCTGACGTAGGGCAGCAGATCAATCTTGTTGATCACCATCAGCTGGGCGGCGGCAAACATGTCCGGGTATTTCAGCGGCTTCTCTTCCCCCTCGGTAACGGAGAGGATCGCCACCTTGTACTTCTCGCCGAGATCGAAGCTGGCGGGGCAGACCAGATTGCCCACGTTCTCGATAAAGAGGATGCCCCCTTCATTGGCAGGCAGCTGGTGGCAGGCGTCGTGAACCATCTTGGCGTCCAGATGGCAGCCCTTGCCGGTGTTGATCTGCACGGCAGGGACGCCGGTGGCACGAATGCGATCCGCATCGGCGCTGGTCTGCTGATCCCCTTCGATCACCGCGCAGGGGCGTTTGTCGGCCAGCTGGCGCAGGGTTTCGCACAGCAGGGTGGTCTTGCCTGAACCCGGGCTCGACACCAGGTTGAGCACCAGCTGGGCCGCTTCGTCGAAGTGTTCGCGGTTGTGGGCCGCCAGCGCGTTGTTCTTGGCCAGCACATCCATCTCGATGGCGATCAGCTGGCGCTGCCCCATGCCGGGCACCGACAATCCCGCTTCCCCTTTGCCGTAGTGCAGATCACCCTGCTGATGGTCATGGTCATGGTCATGGTCATGGTCATGGTCATGGTCATGGCTGTGATCATGGGGATGCGAATGGGAATGGCCGTGATCATGAGAGTGGCCATGTTCATGATGATGGTCGTGGGGGTGATCATGGTGGTGATCGTGTGGGTGATCATGCCCCTCATGGCTCATGGGAGCCCGCACCCCGTGGTAGTGGTGATGGACATCCCCCTGATGGTGGTAGTGGTGGTGAATGATCAGGGTGCGCGGCGCGCTTTGCTCGTGGTCATGATGGTGATGGGCGTCATGAGCATGATGATGGTCGTGCTCATGACCATGTTCATGGTGATGTTCATGCTCGTGATGATGCTCATGATCGTGCTCATGGCCGGCGATCCGCGCCTGACCGCATCCGCATACGCTACACATATCAACTTACCTCGATGTCGGTGATGCGCAGGCTATCACCCTGCGCGACTCGTAATTTGTATCCGCCACACTCGGGACAGGCCTGCCCGCGCTCGGTGAGGGTGATCGTCTGGTTGCAGTCGTAACACCAGGCCTCTGCCACCTGGTGCTGAAAGTGCAGCTGGGCCCCTTCGACGGCGGTGCCCTTGGCGGCCGCCTCGAAACAGAAGGCAATGGTGTCCGGGTCGACGCAGGAGAAGCTGCCGACCTCGAGCCAGAGGGCGGTCACCTTGGTAAAGCCCCGCTGGGTGGCCTGCTCGGCCGCCAGATCGATGGCGGCCATGGCCAGAGACATTTCGTGCATGGTGGCTCCTTAACCGTTATGGGGAGGAGTGACTCCCCCCTGTAATTGACGGAACGGCATGGCCGCTCAACAGATCCGCGGCAGCAGTTCCCCTTGCGGCAGTTCCAGATAACGGCGGCTGCCCCAGGGGTTATTGAGGATCACCTTGTGGCGATCGCTTGCCTGCACCACGCCGATCTGGCTGGCGGCTGGGTTGAACTGCCGCAAGATGCCCAGCGCGTCCTGCGCCTGTTCGGCGGGCAGAGCCAGCACCATGGTCCCTTCGTTGGCGAGATCATGGGGCTCGAAACCGTAGAGCTCGCACAGGCCCCGCACCGGATCGCAGACCGGAATGGCGGACTCCTCCAGCTCGATGGCAACGCCGGAGGCGCTGCTCCACTCGTTGAGCACGGCGGCGAGGCCACCGCGGGTGGCATCGCGCAGGGCGTGAGGGGTAATGCCAGCTTTTAGCAGCGCTTCTACCTGCGGCCAGAGGGTGGTGCAGTCGCTCTTGAGATCAGATCCCAGTTGCAGGGCGTCACGGGCCATCAAGATGCAGGCGCCGTGGCTGCCGATATCCCGCGACACCAGAATGACGTCACCGGCCTTGAGGTTGCGCACCGAGATGCCCCGGCTCTGCTCAGGCAGCGGGAAAGTGCCGACTCCGCTGGTGTTGATAAAGATCTTGTCAGCGGCCCCCTTGGGCACCACCTTGGTGTCGCCGCAGACGATGCGGGCGCCGCTGTTGGCAAGCTCGGCCGCCATCGATTCGACGATGCGGGCCAGATCGGCGTAGGGGAAGCCCTCCTCGATGATAAAGCTGCAGCTCAGATACTCGGGCTTGGCCCCCATCATGGCGAGATCGTTGACCGTGCCGGCGATGGCCAGCTTGCCGATATCGCCCCCCTCGAAGAAGAGCGGCGAGACGGTAAAGCTGTCGGTGGTGAAGGCGACGGGGCCGTTTACCGGCAGCAGGGCGGCATCTTCACCGCGTAGCAGGATCTCGTTGCCAAAGTGGCGAAAGAAGAGCTGGTTGATCAGCTGATTCATCTCCACACCGCCACCACCGTGGCTAAGTTGGATTTCTCTCATCGTTCCTGGATCCCCATATATCGGTAGTAGGCATTGCAGGCCCCCTCGGAGCTGACCATGCAGCTGCCCATGGGCTGGGTCGGGGTGCAGCCCCGGCCAAAGACCTTGCACTGGTTCGGCTTGGCCAAGCCGCGCAGGATATCGGCGCACTGGCACGCCTTGTGGTCATCGATGGGGGTCTCACTGAGTTGAAAGTGACGTTCCGCATCGCGCTTGGCAAACGCATCGCGCAGGCGCAGGGCGGAGGCGTTGATATCCCCCAGACCTCGCCAGCGAAAGTGCTCGCGGGTTTCGAAAAAGCGCTCAACCAGCCGCTGGGCGGCTTTATTGCCGCTGGCGGTGACGGCGCGGCTGTATTGCACCTCCAGCGCGTAGCGACCCTCCACCTTCTGGCGCACCATCATCAAGAGCGCCTCCATCACATCCACCGGCTCGAAACCACTCACCACCACCGGCACCTGATAGCGATCGACGATGGGCAGGTAGATATCGGCGCCGGTGATGACGCTGACGTGGGAGGGGCCGATAAAGGCGTTTACCTTGGCCACCCCGTCGGCCATCACCGCATGAATGGCGGGGGGCACCAGCACATGGTTGATATGAAACAGCAGGTTCAGGGCCCCTTCTTCTTCAGCGGCAGCCAGCAAGGCGGCCGTCATCGGGGTAGAGGTCTCGAAACCGATGGCGAAGAAGACCACGGTTTTCTCCGGATTCTCTTTGGCGATACGCAGGGCGTCTAGGGGGTCATAGACCGGGCGGATATCGCTCCCCTTGGCCCGCTGCTGTGCCAGCGTACCCTTGGAGCCCGGCACCCGGATCATGTCTCCCAGGGTGACCAGAATGACATTCGGTTGACTCGCCAGCTCGATGGCCTGATCGATGCGCTCTTTGGGCATGATGCAGACCGGGCAGCCGGGGCCGTGAACGAACTCGATGCTGGCCGGCAGCAGCTGGTGCAGGCCGTACTTCATGATGGTGTGGGTATGGCCGCCGCACACCTCCATCACCCGCAGCGGTTCGGGGAGATCTTTGGCAAGTTCGGTGATCTGGGCGGCGAGGGCGCGGATCACCTCGGGCTGGCGAAAGCCCTGGAACAGGTCATTCAAGGTCAGCATGGCAAGATATCCTGTTTGGGCATCAGGGCCACCATCTGGCGGAAGCTCTCGAGGCTGGCCTGCGCCTCCTCTTGGTCAATCTTGCTCATCACAAAGCCGATATGGAGCAGCACATAGTCGCCAATGTTGAGAGGCTCTTCGAGCAGCATGCAGCTGACGCGCCGCTGCACCCCCAGGGTGTCGACGGTGACGCAGTTATCTTCGGGGTGCAGTTGCACCACCTGAGAGGGGATGGATAGACACATGGATTTCAGGACTCCGACAAGGTGGCACAGCCGGCTGTGGTTGGGCGGTGCGTGGCAAGATGGTGGATGGCAAACCAGAGCTGACCGGCGGCGATGCCACCGTCATTGAGCGGCAGGGTTTCGCTGGTCAATACCTGCCGATCGGCTGCTTCGAGAGCGGGCACCAGCTGATCCATCAGCACCCGGTTTTGAAAGACGCCGCCCCCGAGTACCACCGGATAGCCGGGGAAGCGCTCGGCAAGGGCAACCACCAGATGACTGATGGCGCGGATAAAACCGGCGGCCAGGCTGGCGGTTGAGGTGCCTTGACGCCGCTCGCTGACAAGGGTGTTGAGCAGCTCGGCCCACTCGATCTGCAGTGGCCCTTCCGCTGATTGGCTGAGGTCAAAGGCGAGGGGGAAGGGCTGTTCATCGGGGGCCAGTTGCAAGGCAGCCGCCTCCAGCAGGAGCCCGGCTTCGCCCTCGTAATCCGGGGTGTTGATCACCCCCAGCAGCGCCGCCACCGCATCGAACAGCCGACCGATGGAGCTGGTGTAGGGGGCGTTGCGACCGAGATGCCAGAGCTGGTGCAGATTGCGGATCCGCTCAGCGGGCAGTTGCCTGATCGCCGGAATATCAAGGGCGCTGATCTCTTCAGGGCTGTGCGATTCAAACAGCAGCCCCAGCAGCTGACGTACCGGCTCGCGAATGGCCGCCTCGCCGCCGATCAGCTTGAAGGGGGCAAGGTGGGCAACCCGCTCAAATCCCTTAACGTCTGCGAGCAGCAGCTCGCCGCCCCAGAGGGTGCCGTCATCGCCAAGGCCGGTGCCATCGAAGGCAACACCCAGCACCGGGCCCATAATGTCGTGCTCGGCCATCACCCCCAACAGGTGGGCGTGATGGTGCTGCACCTCGAGATGGGTTGCACCCTGCTCCTGGCAATAGCTTTTGGCCCACTGGTGGCTGAGGTAGCCGGGGTGGCAGTCCGAGACCAGCAGCTCTGGCTTGAGATCGTAGAGATCGCGAAAGGTCGCCAGGGTCTGCTCGAAGTGCTCCTGCATCGGCAGGCTGTGCAGATCGCCGATATAGGGGCTGTAGATGCGCTGGCGGCCGAAGGCGAGCGCCAGCTGGTTCTTCTGTTGCGCCCCGACAGCCAAGAGCGGCACCTTGACCGCCTCTTGCAGGCTGGGGGTGCTGGGGGCATAGCCCCGGGCGAGGCGCAACGTCTGGCGCCGTCCCCCCGCCCACTGCACCAGACTGTCGTCGCAGGGGTGCAGTATGGGGCGGTTGTGATCCAGAATGCCGTCAATCTCGCGGCCGAGTTCCCTGATCACCGCCTCGCACTCGATAAGGATTGGGCTGCCGCGACCATTGGCGCTGGTGGCTACCAGCGGCATGGCGCAGGCATCCAGCAGCAGCTGATGGAGCGGGGTATAGGGGAGCATGACCCCGAGGTAGGGGATGCCGGGGGCGATCCCCTCGGCCAGCGGCGCGGTTGTCAGTTGGGATTTTGACGGTCGATCATCGTTTTTGCGCTTGCGCAGCAAGGTGATGGGTCTGGCCTGAGAGGCGAGCAGCTGCCACTCTGCCTCGCAGCCGGTGACATGCAGTTTGGCCTCGGCAAGGGAGCCCATCATCACCGCCAGCGGCTTGCGCTCGCGCCGCTTGAGTGTTCGCAATCTGGCGACACTCTGTTTATTGCGGGCATCACACATCAGGTGATAACCCCCCATGCCCTTGACCGCAATCAGCGCCCCCGCTTGCAGAGCGCTTGCTGCAGCTTGCAGCGCATCCTCGCGCTCGGCCAGCACATCGCCGCGGCCACTGCGCCAGCTGAGATGGGGCCCGCACTCGGGGCAGCTCACCGGCTGGGCGTGGTAGCGTCTGTCCAGCGGGTTTTCATAGGCCGCCGCGCAGCGCGGGCACATGGCAAAGCCCGCCATGGCGGTGTGGGGGCGGTCGTAGGGGAGGCGGCGGATGATGGTGTAGCGCGGGCCGCAGTGGGTGCAGTTGGTAAAGGGGTAGCGGTGGTGGCGATCCGCGGGGTTGGCCACATCCATGGCGCACGCCTTGCACATCCCCTGATCTGGCGAGATGGCGACCGTGGCCGCGCTCTGCTGCTGGCTGGCTTTAATTCGAAATTGGCCATGGAACTGGCCGTCGTAGTCGGGATCATGAGCAAGGGGCAGTTCCCGTTCGCTGAAATGATCGATGCGGCTCAGCGGCGGCGCCAATTCCCGCAGTTCGCGGGCAAAGGCGGCGAGCTGCTCGGGGGAACCTTCTGCGCCTATGGTGACGCCATTGGCATCGTTCAACACATAGCCGGCAAGGCCGTGGTGCAGTGCCAGTCCATAGACGAAGGGGCGAAAGCCGACCCCCTGTACGATGCCGTCGATATGAAATTCGCGGCGCAGCCGGCTGGCCACAGGATTGGGGGAGCTAGAGGGGGCGGTGGCAGCGCTCATGCCGGTTCCATCTCATCTTGAGTGGCTGGCAGACGCAGCACCCGGCGCTCGTTCTCCTCGCGCCGCACCCAGCCATCCATCTCCATGCGCAGGCAGAACGGAATGGCGTATTTGCGCGACAAACCGGTGATCTCCTTGAAGGATGCCATGTCGATCAGATCTCCCACCTGCTGGCCCGCCAGCACGGCGGCGACCATCTGGTTGTAAAGGGCGGCGTCGTAGTAGATGGGGCCATCGAGCTGCACCAGATACTTGAGTCGCGCCAGATTGCGCAGCTGCTTTTGCAGGGCGCCTTTTTGTTGCAAGCCCTGCTGCAGGGCTGCGGGCAGCTTGCGGGTGATAAAGGGATCCAGCTCAACGCCGCCGGGGCCCAGTTTACCGGGCTCGTAACCTTCCTTGCCTTGATCTCGCACCACCTTGAGCACCAGCTGCGCCTCTTCCCCCAAATCATCTTCCGACTCGCCGCTGCCCGGTTGCCACTTGTCATGGTGCAGGCGAACAAGCTGCTCGCTTTTGAGCTGCTGGAGTAGGGCTTGAGTGACCGGCAGGGCGATGCCAAAGCGGGTCGCCAGCTCTGCGGCGCTAAGCGGTTCGCTGGCCAGCGTGGCGAGCAGCTGGTCGCGGCTCTGGGCCAGCCAGTGGTTGTCCAGCAGCCAGTCAGCGAGGGGGGTGACCTGATCGGGCCGCTGGTCAAAGCGGCTGGCCAGCACATAGCCATTGAGCCCCAACTGCAGGGTGGCCGGGTTGTAGTACTCGAGCTCATCTGGCAGCTCGCTCAGCAGGGCGTGCAGCGCCTTGCGTCTGGCGGGGTGGATGTCACCGCACCAGACGATGCGGGCGCCGTGCAGCAGTTCGCTGCTGCCGTGGCGAATGATGGCGAGCGGCTGGCCGAAGAAGCAGGGGATGGGGCTGGCAAAGATCAGCCGTGCCAGCCGGGTGTCCTTGATGGGCACAAAACGGGCCCGGCCATGCCAGCTGCCGAGGGCCACTTCCACCTCCTGCGTGCGCAGTGCCTTGCCGCTCAGGCTCTCGGCGTTGAGTCGCACAATAAGGTGGGTCGCCGCCTCGCACTGACCGGCAGCGCTGGTGAGGCAGTGGCCGCGTGCCACCTCCTTGTGGGGCACTTTTTTCAATCCCACCGCCACCCGGCAGACGGCGCCGATCTCGTCGACGCTCTGGTGATAGGCCTGCAGGGAGCGCACCTGCACTTCCCGATCGGCGGGGTAGAGGCGCAGCTTGTCCCCCACCTTGAGGCGGCCCTGTTGCAGGGTGCCGGTGAGCACTGTGCCGGTGCCGTTGGCGGTAAAGACCCTGTCTACATACAGTCGCGGTGGCGCCTCTTCACGAGAGCGGCGCGGGGCGCCCTGTTCGCGGGTTATATGTGATTCAGGCAGATCGGCAAGCTGGCGCACGATGGCGGTGTGCAGGGCGGCCATATTCTCACCGGTCTTGGCGCTGACGCTGACGATGTCGGGCACCATGCCGCTCTCGTCCATCACCCGCTCCAGCAGGCTCTCTTCCAGCAGGGCCAGCTCGTCGGCGCTGACCAGATCGCACTTGTTGATGCAGACCAAGAGGCGTGGTACCCCCATCGCCTTGAGCAGGCGCAGGTGATCGCCGGTCATCGGCATCCACCCCTCGTCGGCGGCGATCACCAGCAGCACCAGATCCAGACTCCAGAGCCCCGCCACCATGTTGCGGATATAGCGCTCGTGGCCGGGCACGTCGATGACGCCTATGGTGTTGCCCTGACCGTCGTCAAAGTGGGCAAAGCCGAGATCCTGGGTCATGCCGATGGCCTGCTCGTGGGCGCGGGCGGTGGTGATGCCGGTGAGCGCCTTGATCAGCAAGGTCTTGCCGTGATCCACGTGGCCGGCAAGACCGATAACGGCGCGATAGTGGGTCATGGGATCAGGGCTCCTCGGTCGCATTTGTTGCATTGAACGGGCTGGGCAGCAGCAGCTCATTGAGTTGGGCTATCAGCAGTTCCATCTCCGCCGGCAGCAGGGTCGCCATATTGAGCAGCACCTTCTGCTGGCGCACGGTGGCGATGACCGGCACCGGCAATTCCCGCAGGGCGTCGAGCAGTTGCTGGGCCGGGCGCGGGTCGGTGCATTCAAGCGCAGGCGCCGGGTAGAATTCGTCCGGCAAGGTGCCGCCGCCCACCACCAGCTGGGCGGGGACCGGCACAAAGCAGCCGGGCAAGGTGGCCATCAGCTGATCGGCCCTGGCCTGCATGGCGGCCGGGTTGCTTAAGACTTGCTGGGCTATGCCCTCGCCGACGGGGGATTTGTTGAGCTTGTGGATGAGCAGGCGTTCGAGCAGGGAGTGAATGATGCGGCTCGAGCGGAAGGTGCGCATCATGGGGTGTTTTTCCAGCCGCTTGATAAGGTCGCTGCGGCCGCTGATGATGCCCGCTTGCGGGCCACCCAAGAGCTTGTCGCCGGAGTAGCAGACCAGATCCGCTCCCGCCTTGATGTACTGGCGCACCGAGGTTTCATCCGGTGCAAACTCTTCGGTGGTCAAGCCCGAGCCCTGATCCACCGCCAGCACCACGTGCTCGGGCAGGGCGCGGGCCAGCTCGCCGATGTCGGCAGATTCGGTAAAGCCGCGAATGGCGAAATTGGATCTGTGTACCATCAGCACCAGCGCGGTCTGATCCGTGATGGCATCGAGGTAATCTTTGGCGGTCGTGATATTGGTGGTGCCCACCTCCACCAGCTTGGCGCCGGAGAGGGCCAGAATGTCGGGAATGCGAAAGCCGCCGCCAATCTGGATCTGTTCGCCGCGCGAGACGATCACCTCGCGCCCCTTGGCTATCTCTTGCAGCAGCAGGAAGAGGGACGCGGCATTGTTGTTGACCACCAGCGAATCCTCGGCCTGGGTGAGGCAACGGAGCAGGGGGGCGATCAGCCCCTTGCGCCCGCCGCGCTTGCCGGTGGCGAGATCCAGCTCCAGATTGTTGTAGCCGGTGTTGAGGTCGCGCACCTCGTCCCACAGATCGGCACTTAACGGCGAGCGCCCCAGATTGGTGTGCACCAGGGTGCCGGTGGCGTTGATCACCCGGGTCTGACGCTGGCGCAACTGCTGTTGGCAGCGTTTGGCAATCAGCGCCTCAATGTGCTCGGGAGCAACGCCATGCTGGCGAAACGCCTCGCTCTGGCGCAGTTCACTCAGGGTGTCGCGCACCGCCTGGGTCACCAGCGGGCGGCTCAGTTCATCGATAAACCCAGCGAGAAAAGGTTGCTGCAGCAGCTGTTCCACTTGCGGCAAGCGACGCTGATTTGCTGGAGTCGCGGCATAAGAGGCGCTGGGGGCGAGGGAGGATACGTCAGACGGAGTTGGCATGGGATGACCCGGGCTGTGCGTGGGAGTGACATGCACGCCGCCTTGCCGGGGGAAGGCCGCTGCGACGCTGCTTATTTGCTGCTTTTTGCCATTCATGAATTAATAAAAAAGGCGAATGGATAAATTAATGTTCGAGCAGATAAATAAGGTGGTCGGAGCGCATTCAGATTATATTGGCAATGCGACAGGCGCCTTTTTAGAACAATATGTGAAACAGTCGCCAACCAGCGTGAAACATAATTGACGGTTTCTCTCCAATATATGAAATTTGGCGGAAGAGGCAGGAATCGAACCTGCCAAAGCCTTCTCGGCTCTCATCGGTTTTGAAGACCGAGGAGGCCACCAGACCCCATCAGCTTCCGCAATGGCCACCATTTTGTGGCAATTTTCTGTGACTGGCAACGCTTTTTTATGTTTAAAAATAGCGAGTTGGCCGATTTTCTGAAAAATGTCCGCGCGTTGATTTATATCAATTTCATGGCAATTAGCCCGATGTTTTTAATTTAACATCGGGCGTTTATATATGCCTTTAGAGGGAGCGCAGACTGCTGCCGTTAACAAGCCGGCAAATAATCGGTGGCCGCATTGGTGATATTCCACTGGGCCAGCCGGTTTATTAACAACTCGCTATCTTTGGCCTCTTCCAGATGATCGTAGAGATAATCCATGGCCCCACTTACCATCTCGGTCATCGGGAAGGAGAACGCCACGATGGCGGGTTGCACCCCGACAAAGATCACCTCGGGGACAAAGGTCTTGAGCTCGTCGATCAAAAAATTGAGCGGCATGTTGTGGGTCGAGAAGATAAACATCTCGGCGATGGTCTCGGGGGGGATAACCTGCAGGGTGCCCGCCTTCTCGCCGATCTCGGCGGCATCCACCAGCACCACCCGCGCCGGTTGCAGCTCCCGCACCTTGTAGACCACATTTTCCGGGGCGATGCCGCCGTCGATATGGATCCAGCCGGGCAGGGGGGCGGCCTGCAGTTTGTCGGCGAGATAGGGGCCGGCACCGTCGTCCCCCATCATGGCATTGCCCACGGTCAACACGAGATTGCAGCCCATCAGCGGCTCCTTACCATCAGGTACATATGGGGGTCGTTAAAGAGGGCGGTGAGCTGATCCATAAAGGTGTTGGTCCAGCCCAGCTCCTGCTCATCGAGCACGTTGTCGGCTTTGCGCAGCCGGTCGAAGGCGCAGGCCAGCATATGGCAGTGCTCGCGATAGATGGTGATCTCGCCAAAGGTGAGAAAACCCTCCATCTTGCGGCGTGCCTCGCTCCCCTCTGGCAGCTTGGCTACCCAGTCGCGATAACCGGTCAGCGAGCAGACCAGGTCTGCTCGCAGGCAATCGACGATGCCGAGGTGATGGCCGATGGCGAGGCTGTAGTACATCACCTCCTTTGCCTCTTCCGGCACGTCGAACTGCTCGTCGACGAACTTGCGCGAGAGGCGATAGAAGAAAACCTTGTCAGCCATGCACCGCCTCTCCCTTGCCGGCCGCCCGGTTGAGACAGGCGTTTGCGAGGTTGTTGACGATCTCCGCCAGGCGCGGATCGTCGTGCTGATCGAGGTAGCTCTGGATGCGCAGATCCACATCCTGCTGGGTCGCCCCTTCGAGCAGGGCCATGAACTCGTCGGCGATGATCCGCCCCTGCCGGTAACCGGCCATGCGGCGCGCTTCACGCTCGATCATCACCCGGATTTCATTGGGGATGCCGGTGTGGCGCAGCTCGACCCGCTCACCCGGTTGCACCTCGTGGCTGGTGGCTTTGAGTTTCTGCTCAAGCAGACCGAGCGCCACGGCAAAGCCGTAGATGGTAGCCGCCGGTGTCGGAGGGCAGCCCGGGATATAGACATCCACCGGTACGATCTTGTCGGTGCCGCCCCAGACGCAATAGAGATCGTGGAAGATGCCGCCGTCACAGCCGCAGGCGCCGTAGGCGATGCAGATCTTGGGATCGGGCGCCGCCTCGTAGGCGCGCAGGGCCGGTACCCGCATCGCCCGGGTCACCGCGCCGGTAAAGAGCAGGATGTCGGCGTGACGGGGAGAGGCGACCACCTTGATGCCGAAACGCTCGGCATCGAACAGCGGGGTGATGGTGGCGAAGATCTCGATCTCGCAGGCGTTGCAGCCGCCGCAATCGACCCGGTAGACATAGGCCGAGCGGCGAATGTCCTTGAGCAGAGTTTTTTTAAGTTTGGTGATCTCGGGATCTTGTGCCAGCGGCACGGCGCGGGTATGGGCATGGCCGACAACCGGTTCTATGCCTTTGATCTTGCTCATCACATCCACTCCTGTTGTGCGGCCATCGGTGTGGCTACCGGTGCGATCAGGGCCGAGTCAGGCTGGCTCAGCATGCTCTGTTTTCGTTTGCAGTCGGGGCAGTGGTGCAGTCGCTCCGGGGTGGCCAGCGGCGTGCCTGCCTGCTTGAGGGTGTCCTCCACCAGCGCCACCAGCTTGCTCGGGGCAAAATAGGTGCCGCACAGCGTGCAGGGGGCCAGCGCGAAGCGGGCCTCCTCATAGAGATCGGCCTTGTTGGTCACCGCCAGTTCGAACTCGGGTGAGAGCGCGATGGCGCGGGTCGGGCAGACCTCCTCGCAGCGGCCGCAGAAGATGCAGCGCGCCATGGAGATCTCCCAGCGCCGTTCGCCGGTCTCCATGTCCACTTCCATCACCAGCGCGTTGGCCGGGCAGGCCTTGGTGCAGGCGGCGCAGGCGATGCACTGATCCGCCTGATATTTCGGTTTGCCGCGAAAATCCCGGTTCACATCAATGGGTGCGAAGGGGTACTTGGCGGTCGGGGTGCCCGCCTTGAGGATGGTCTTGAACAGCTTGATCATGATGACCCCTTATTTCAGCGGAGAGTTTTTGCGATCGATGCCGTAGCGCTCGATCTCCTTGTAGGAGACCACGGTGGATTTGCCCTTCTTGGGGTCGACCAGGGTGACCCGGTCGGTGCAGGAGTAGCAGGGATCCAGACTGCCGATGATGAGCGGCGCATCCGCCACGGTATTGCCGCGCAGCATGTAGCGCAGAGCAGGCCAGTTGGCGTAGGTGGCGGCGCGGCAGCGCCAGCGGAACAGCTTCTGGTTGTCCCCGGTCATGCTCCAGTGGACGTTCTCGCCGCGGGGCGCTTCGGTAAAGCCCAGCGCAAACTTGCCCGGCTGGTAGGTGAAGCCTTCGGTCAAAAGCGGCCCTTCCGGCAGGTGCTCCAGGCCGAACTCAATCATGTCGAGGGAGTCGTAGAGCTCGTGGATCCGTACCAGCACCCGGGATTGCACGTCGCAACCCGCCTTGGTCTGGATCTCCATCGGCAGCTCGCGGTAACCGGCAAAGTCGTGGACCCGGCGCACGTCGCGCTTGAAGCCGCTCGCCCGCACCATGGGGCCGACGCAGCTGAAATCGCGGGCAATTTGCGGGTCGAGCTTGCCGATACCGATCAGGCGGGAGGAGATGTTGGCGGTATCCAGCAGCATAGCCACCAGCGGTTTCAACTCATCACGCAGCTCCCGTACCAGCTGGGCACCCTTGATGCGATCTTCCTTGAAGATGTCGCGGCGCACCCCGCCAATCAGGTTGAGGCCATAGGTCTTGCGGGCACCGGTGAGCAGCTCGGCCAGGGTCATGGATTTCTCCCGCACCCGGAAGAACTGCATGAAGCCGGTGTCGAAACCGGTGAAGTGGCTCGACAGGCCGATGTTGAGGATATGGCTGTGCAGGCGCTCCACCTCCAGCAGCACGGCGCGGATCATCTTGGCCCGCTCGGGTACCACAATACCCATGGCGTTCTCCACCGAGGTGGTGTAGGCGACGCTGTGGGTAAAGCCGCAGATGCCACAGACCCGGTCGGTCAGGAAGGCCACTTCGTTGTAGCCCATGCGGGTTTCCGCCAGCTTCTCCATGCCGCGATGGACATAGAAGAGGCGGTAGTCGGCATCGATGATGTCTTCGCCATCGACGAACAGACGAAAGTGGCCCGGCTCGTCCGAGGTGATGTGCAGCGGGCCGACCGGCACGATGCGGTTGGCATCACTGCCGAGCTCGTTGACGAAGGGGTAGGTCTCGGTGTCGGTGGTGGGCATCGGGCGCTGGCGATAATCCATGGCGTCCTTGCGCAGGGGATGGATATCCTCCGGCCAGTCATCCGGCAGCACCAGACGGCGTTCGTCCGGCAGGCCGATGGCGCGCAGGCCGTACATGTCGCGGATCTCCCGCTCGCCCCACACCGCCGCCGGAATGGTGGGGGTGATGGAGGGGTACTCCTGGGTATCGGCATCCACCAGCACCTTGACGGTGATCCAGCACTTGGTGTCGCCCTCCATGGAGAAGACGTGGTAGACGGCGAAGTGGCCGTTGAGGCTGCGCTCGTCATTGGCAAAGGAGAGCGGAAGCCAGCCCCCCAACTTATGGAAGATCAGGCTGGCCGTTTCGACCAGACTGGTGGGCTTGACGGTAATGGTGGCCTGATCGGCGGTTTGCCACTCCTCGTCGACGATGGCGTGGGGCAGTTGTGCTCGCACCTGCTGGATGTAGTCGCAGCCGATGCGATCCGAAATGGCGATGGTCATGCAGTTCTCACTTTAATGTTCGGGAATGAGCATTCGAAAATGATGAAATCGGAAAAAGTCGCTGTGCTGGCGGGCATGATTCAGATCCCGACCAGATAGGCGAGCAGCGCCAGCAGAGCCAGCCCCAACCCGTAGCGGGTGAGCTTGTGGGTGCGCACGAACTGGGTGCGGGCCATGGCGTTTTCGATGATGCCAGCCAGCAAAAAGGCCACCAGCAGCTTGCAGGCGAGGATCAGCGCCGCGCCGATGAGCGCGGGCAGACTCCAGTTAGCCGCCTTGCCGAAGGGGAGGAAAATCACCAGAAAGAGCTGCACCACCACCAGTTGCTTGAGGCCGATGGAGAGCTTGAGCAGGGCAAGACCCGCACCGGAATACTCGGTGATCGGCCCTTCCTGCAGCTCTTGCTCGGCTTCGGCGCAGTCAAAGGGCAGCTTGCCCATCTCGACAAACACCGCAAAGGCACAGGCGGCGCCAGCCAGAAGGGTAGCGACCGGCGCGGCCAGCGGCTGGGTCGCCACATAGTTGCTGATGTTGCCCAGATCCGAGCTGCCCACCATCATCGCCATGATGAAGCAGGCGAGCACCAGAATGGGCTCTACCAGAATGCCGAGGGTCAGTTCGCGGCGGGCACCGATCCCTGCAAACATGCTGCCGCTGTCGAGCCCCGCCAAAGAGAAGAAGAAGCGGAAGATGGCGAACAGATAGATGTCGGTGATGAGATCCCCGGCGATGGGGAAGGGGGACTCGTGAGTCAGGGTCGGCAGTGCCATCCCTACCAGCAAGAGGGCGGCAATGAGCAGCGCAGGCATCAGGTTGAAGAGGATGCCGGCAGGCTCGGGGGTCACCTCCTGGCGGCGCAGGAGCTTGGCGATATCCCGGTAATCCTGCAGCAGGCCCGGTCCCTGACGGGAGTGCATCTTGGCCCGCAGCACCCGGTTGAAACCGGTGGCGAGCGGCGCCAGCGCCAGCATGGCGATGGCCTGGGTCAGGGCGAGGGCAACCATGCCCCAGCTCGGCATTTCAAGAACAGGCATATCAGACTCCTACAGCCATCAGGATAAAGAGCACCAGCACAATGCCATTTATTAAAGAGAGCAGCGGCCAGCCGGTGTTGCCGTTGGTATCGCTCACCCCGTGCAGGGCGCTGGCCAGATCGAGCTGCGGCTGCTTGCGATAGAGCGGCGCGCAGAGTTGGCGCAAGGTGTGGGTGACACCGCCTGAGGTGAGGCTCATGCGCTCCTCGTAGGCGTAACCACAGGCCCACGGGGTGCCTGCGTGACGACGACCCAGCTTGGGCCCCTTGAAGATGGCCAGTACCAGCAGCGGAATGAGGAACAGCCCCAGCAGGGTGATGGCGATAACGGGCGGGGAGAGGATCGCCTGGCTGCTATCGAGTGGCAGCAGGGTGGCGCCGGTGGCGACACTCATCTGGCTGTTGACCAAGTCCTGGCCATAGCTGGCGATATGGGGGGCAATCCAGGGGGCGCCCAGACCCAGCACCAGACAGACTGCGGCCAGCAGCAGGGTGCCAGCCACCATGGCCCCCGGCACTTCGCGGGCGTGGCTCGCTTTCTCGCTGCGCGGGGCGCCGCAGAAGCAGATGCCGTACACCTTGACGAAACACATCACCGCCATGGCGCCGGTCACCGCCAGCATCACTACCGCGAGCGGCGCGACGACAGAGGTGCCGAGTTTGGTCATGGAAAGGAGCGACTGATAGATAAACCACTCGCTGACAAAGCCGTTGAGCGGCGGCAGCGCCGAGATAGCCATGGCACCGATCAGGAACGCCAGCGCGGTCCAGGGCATCAGCTTGGCCAGCCCCCCCATCTTGTCCATGTCACGGGTGTGCAGGCGGAACATCACAGAGCCGGTGCCCATAAAGAGCAGGCTCTTGAAGATGGCGTGGTTGAGCAGGTGATAGAGGGCACCGAGCAGCCCCAGCACCACCAGCGCCGGTTGCTGGTTGGCGATGCCGATCATGCCGATCCCCATCCCCATCAGGATGATGCCGATGTTCTCCACCGTGTGGTAGGCGAGCAGTCGCTTGAGGTCGTGCTCGGCCAGCGCAAACAGCACCCCGAGCACTGCCGAACAGGCACCGAAGATCAGCACCATATAGCCCCACCAGAGCTGGCTGGCGCCGAGGAAATCGATGCTGACCCGCAAGATGCCAAACAGACCCAGCTTCACCATCACGCCGGACATCAGCGCCGAGATATGGGAGGGTGCGACGGGCTCGGCCACCGGCAGCCAGCCGTGCAGAGGCACGAAACCGGCGCGCAGGCCAAAGCCGCAGAAGCTGAGCAGGAACACCAGAGAGGCCAGGGTGCCCGCCAGATGGTGCTCGCGCAGCGCGGCGAACTCCAGCGAGCCGCTTTCGCGGCAGAGCAGCCAGAAGGCGACCAATACCAGCGCCATGCCGATATGGTTCATCACCAAGTAGAGACGGCTCTGTTTGGCGGCATCCGGGTTGGTCTTGACCAGCCAGTAGGTGGTGAGGGTCACCAGCTCGTAGCAGAGCAAGAAACCGAGTGCGTTGTCGGCCAGTACCATGCCCACCATGGCAAAGAGGAAGAGGTTCATCAGCGCACCGATGGCCACATCCCCCTTGCCCTGATATTCGCGGATATAGGCAAAGGAGTAGAGGGCAACGGCGACGCCGACCGTGCTAATCACCAGCAGCATCAGCGCGGCCAGCATGTCGAGGTGCACCGAGCCCAGCAGCCAGAGCTGGCCGTCGACGGGGGTGCCTTGGGCAAAGATCTGGATGGCGGCGACCAGACCCGCGAGCGAGCCCAGCAGGGCAAAGCCGCTGTTGAGGCGGTTGGCCAGTGCGGGCAGTTTTTGCAGGAGCAAACCGGCGGCAGCGCCCAACAAAAAGAGCAGGAGCGTGGCCATTACAAGGGGGGACAACATCAGCACGCTCCCTCTGTGGTAGATAAATCGGATGCAGGGATCGCCGTGGCTGGCGCCGAGAAGGCTGAGGCCCCTTGCGGGTTGGTGTCGGCCGCTTGCTGGCGACGGATACGGGCGGCGCGTTCGGTGTCGCCGTCATTGACCAGCTTCAGTGCCTGGGAGGGGCAGGCACCGACACAGGCGGGGCCATCGGCGCGAAACTCGCACAGGTCGCACTTGACCGCGATGCTGCGCACGCCCGGCTCCCAGCTCAGCAGATCCTCGCCAAAGCAGCGCAGGCCGGCAGAGGTGGAGGGGTTGCTGGAGCGGATGGAGCTGGGAATATAGGTGTCGTAACTGGTGGCCATGGCCACCGGACGGCTGCCGCCGCTCTGGATGGCGCCAAACGGGCAGGCCACGGCGCAGAGGTTGCAGCCGATGCAGAGCGACTCATTGAGTTGCACGCAATCGCCGGTCTGGCGAATTGCCTCGACCGGGCACACCTTGCTGCAGGGGGCATCGTCACAGTGACGGCACTGAACCGGCATGGTCGCCTGCTCGTGTCGCATAACGGTTAAACGGGGGGCTTGTTGCAAACCTTGCGCCTTGTGTACTTCGCTGCAGGCCGCCATACAGGTGCCACAGCCGATACAAAGCTTGGGGTCAGCGATAACGAAGCGGTTCATAGCCTACCTTGTCGTGTCGCGAACGGAGAAAGTAGGGGCAGGTTGGCAAGATACGGGCCAGCTTGGTTTTGCTTGGCCGCCATGGTGTAAATGTTTGTTTTTAAAAGTCTTTAAAAATAACGCCGACGGGTGTCGAGGCCTTGCCCCACTGTCGAAGCGTGACGTTCGTCACTTGTGACGAAGGGGCCAAGAGGGTTCGTCACCCCCGCAAAACGGTATCGGCCTGGCTGAATGCGGGGTCGTGACAAGGGGCGAAAGGGCTACGGGTCTGCGGTAGGGCATCGGGGGGAGCAGGGTGCAAAGAACCAAGTGAATTGCACCGCTCTGCAAATACGTTCGCGGTGGTGTGCTCCCTGCTCCCCTCGCGGGAGAAGGGCTGGGGATGAGGGGGGAAGTCTGCCATATGGTGCACGGCGCTGCGCTTGTTGCACCCTACGGTGGGATGTCTGTGGGGGGCGCCGTGGTGTGCTCCCTTCTCCCCTCGTGGGAGAAGGGCTGGGGATGAGGGGGCGGCCATCGGGGTTAATGCCAAAAAAAAGAGGGAGGCCAATGCCTCCCTCTTTTTTTAGCGCAACTCACGCCATCAGATATCCACCTGCGATCCCAGCTCGATGACCCGGTTGGGCGGGATCTCGAACTGATCCGGCGCGCGTAGGGCGTTGCGCTGCAGCAGCATGAAGAGCTTGCCGCGCAGGTAGAGATACCAGGGGCGCTCCTTCATGATCAGCGACTCGTGGGCCATGAAGAAGGAGGTCTCCATCATCCGGCAGCTCAGCCCCTCGGCGTTGCAGCGGTGGAAGATCTCCTCCACGTTGGGGGTTTCGCGCCAGCCGTAGCTTGCCACCACCCGCCAGAAGGTGGGGGAGAGCTGCTCGATGCAGACCCGCCGTACGTTGTGAACGTAGGGCACCTCTTCCACCCGCAGGGTGAGCAGGATGATCCGCTCGTGCAGCACCTTGTTGTGCTTGAGGTTGTGCAGGAGCGCGTGGGGGATCACGTTGACCACCCGCGACATATAGACCGCCGTGCCGGCCACCCTGGTCGGCGGGGATTTTTCCAGCGAGGCGATCATCGGCTCCAGCGAGTTGCCGTGCTCGTTCAGGCGGCGAATAAGCTGAAAGCGCTCGCTCTTCCAGCTGGTCATCACGGTGAACATCACCGCCCCCAGGGTGAGCGGCAGCCAGCCGCCAGAGAAGATCTTGGCGAGGTTGGCGGCAAACAGCGGCACGTCGATGGCCAGCAGCGCGATAAACAGGGCGGCCACCAGGTACTTGTTCCAGTGCCAGCTGTGGCGGGCTACCGAGCAGGAGAGAATGGAGGTGAGCACCATGGTGCCGGTGACGGCGATGCCGTAGGCCGCCGCCAGATTGCTGGAGTGCTCGAAGCTCATGATGACGATCACCACCGAGATATAGAGCATCCAGTTGATGACCGGAATATAGATCTGGCCGGACTCCTGCTCGGAGGTGTGCACGATGCGGATGGGTGAGAGATAACCGAGCCGCACCGCCTGCCGGGTCAGCGAGAAGACCCCGGAGATAACGGCCTGCGAGGCGATCACCGTCGCCAGGGTCGCGAGCAGCAGCAGCGGCAGCAGCGCCCATTTCGGTGCGAGCAGGAAGAAGGGGTTGGTGATGGCCTCGGGATGGGCCAGCAGCAGTGCCCCCTGGCCGAAGTAGTTGAGCACTAGGGAGGGCAACACCACCATAAACCAGGCGCGCCGGATCGGGCTCTTGCCAAAATGGCCCATGTCGGCGTAGAGCGCCTCTACCCCGGTGATGGCCAGCACCACGGCGCCGAGAGCAAAGAAGGAGGCGGTCTGGTACTTGGCAAAGAAGCGCAGCGCCCAGACGGGGTTGAGCGCCCCCAGCACCTCGGGGTGCTGGAAGATGCTGTTCAGACCCAGCACCGCCAGGGTGATGAACCAGGTGAGCATGATGGGGGCGAACAGCTTGCCCACGGTGGCGGTGCCGTGTTTCTGGATGGCGAACAGCAGGGTCAGCACCAGCACCGAGAGCGGCACTATATAGGGGTCGAGGGAGGGGGCGGCGATGTTCAAGCCCTCGATGGCCGACATCACCGACATGGCCGGGGTGATCACCACCTCGCCATAGAAGAAGCTGCCGCCAATGAGCCCCAGGATGATCAGCAAGGGGGTCCACTTGGCCGGGGTGTTGCGGGTGGCCAGCGACATCAGGGTGAGGATGCCCCCTTCGCCGGCGTTGTCGGCCCGCATCACGAAGGAGAGGTACTTGACCGAGACCACCAGGATCAGCAGCCAGAAGATCAGTGAAAGAAAGCCCAGGATGGAGGCGGGCTCTACCCCGAAACCGAACTGGCCGGAGAGGCACTCGCGCAGGGTATAGAGCGGGCTGGTACCGATGTCGCCATAGACCACGCCGATCGCCGCCAGCGTAACGCCGGACAGGGCTTGTTTGTGATTACCGTTCATGAAGTTGTCTGTCAGTTTGATGGTGACGATTGGCCAGCACGGGCCGCCCCCGTCTATCGGGCGTGCGGCAGGTGCCGCAGGAACGCATTAATGGATTGCGATGGGAAAGGGAGCTAACTGGATATAAAGAGGCTCATCATGGGACACAGTCTGTTCATCTGCCGTTAAGGGTATAATGACACACCCGTCGTAGGTTTATGCTCAGGTATAAATAATCAAAAAGGGGTGGCTAACGAAATTATTAATTGGCCACTGATTGAAATACCCCGTCCAGCCCCTGGCAAGTGATTGTTTTAACTGGCTATCCATTTTTGCCAGCGTTTTGCATCAAGCTGGCTAAGAAATAAACGATAAAATGCTGACCAATAAAGAGTGGCTCTGGCAGTAAAAGAGAAGGAGGTAAGGCTGCAATAGAGTCTTTATTTATCAAGAGACAGCAAGTAGGGTGCAATGAACGAAGTGAATTGCGCCAAGTATTAAAAGAGGCATAAGAGGTGCAATGCGCTTCGCTTATTGCACCCTACGATCCTAGCTAAATATAAACTAAGGTAAAATAAGCTCCTTTTTTGAGTCAGAAGTTCTGGTTTTATTAACTATATCATCAGCACTCTCATAGCTATCTTCATTAAGAAGGTCAATTTGAAGTTGCAACTTCTCCTGCAAATAGCGATGTTTAACTTTGAAGTTATAAAAAACTTCACTCCACGTATAAACATATACCTTGTAGTCGCCAGAAAAGGCTAATCCAGGTTCGCCTTTATCTTTGAGGTTATTTATTTGACCTTGTATATAGTCAGTTGAGTCAAATTTATTACCGATCAAATAAAACTTCCAAGTACAATTCGAAGCGTTAAACATAGCTTCGCTTCTGATTACTTGATAATATTCATAAACCTGATCTAATTCTTTTTTCCCAAGTCTAACATTGATTGGGTGTTTTAATTCCAAAACAACATTTTCTACCTGACCATTGAAACCTTGCCTGATCAAGAAAAGATCCATTTCCTTGTTTTTTGACTCATGTTCAATATTATGTTTTTTGGCATCTCCTCTAAGTATGTAATTATAGCGACGTAAGGCTTCTTCAAACTTTGGCTCTGCAGCTGTTAAAAGCTGATACTGTTCTCCGATCAACCAATAATTTTTTTCCATCATTTTTTGTAAATGTGGAACTTCACCGGCATACATTTTTGGATCAAAAACCAGTCGTTCAAACTCTGATACTGATTTAAATCTATCGCTAATTAGTTCAATCGTATTAACAATAGAACTCATCTTTGTTGTTTTTAGCTGTCTTGCAAAGCATTCTCTCTGAGTTGAATCTAGTTCGATGACGCCATCTAAAATAGAAAATAAGTCGTCTAAATTTCCACTATCAATAATTAAAGACAGGAAGCCAACAAGTGTTTTCTTTTGCTGAAGATTTAAGGAAGTATATATTTTTGGTTCTACTACATAAAGTTGCATTACTGCTTCTTTAATGTCGTTCATTCTTAATACTTCCCACTTATTGTTTTTGTTGTATTTAGGGAATACACCATTGATTTCGTATTCTTCAATAAGTTTTTTTGCAAACTCAACAATAAATGGTGTTCTCTTATTTTTAAGGAGTGTATTGACTTCCTTTATCAACTTCCTAAATGTAGTCGCTCTTTCATTTGGGATTTCGAACATATCAGGGTGTTTTGTTTCATCATCACCTTTGTTACATGGAATAAAATGTTCAAAGTACGAACTAGAAATAAAAACACTGTGATAAAATGAATCCCCCTTATTATTGAATGACGTAGTATTAGAGTATTTAAATGCACAGTGAGTATCACTGCAATAGTAACGAGAAGAGTGGTTATTTAACTTTTGATTCCATCTTATAAATTCAATATTAAAGGTGTGACCATCTAAAGTAGTGGTTAACTCATCAGATTCTTTTATAAGTGAAGAATGATCGATAGGTTTATTATTGATTGTTATTTCATAACCGAAATGCTTGTTTATTTGTAAGAAAAATGAAAATTCTCTCTGCAGATAATTAGCTAGTTCACTAGTTATGTAATCCTCATCAATGCCGAAGATATTATAAAAGGAAACAGTAGTTCCGACAGTTTGGCATAAACTATCGCGGACAGCTGTTTTAGTATATCGATCAATATTTGCTTCATCGACAGATATTGAATACTCTTTTATAGAGCTTCCTTCTTGATATACGGTTTTCCATTCTGCTGATTCACAAAAATGATAAAAGGTTAGCCGCCCAAGGCCATTTTTTCCATGAATTAAGCTTTGTTGACTTTCTTTTTCTCTCTTTTCACTTGAGAGGATAGGTTTGAACTTAGTGTCTGCAAAGTGGAATGGAATTCCTTTACCATTATCGCTGATAGTTAAGGCGTTAACAAAACCAATGTCATTTAGACCATATATTATATTTATCGAGTTTGCACCGGCATCAAAGCCATTCCAAATATACTCAGCAATGGCCTTAAAAGGTTTGACACTTTTCAGTCTGTTTTTTATGCCTTTGCTATTTACTTCTACTTTATCCATCCGAGTCTCAGTGCTTTTTATTACGTGATTTTTATTAGCTGTTTCTCATCAAGAGCCAGCCCCTGTTCTTTTTGCTTCTAGCCAGTGATATCTGCATGGAGATGACCCCCAACGTAGCTGGTTGCCAAGTGGCTCATATTAACCGGACAGATGAAAAACTGAAGGGGCGGGGGCCTAAAACCGGCTCTGGCTCAATAAATCAGTCAATAAGTGGCCTATTTTGGCCCTTGGTATGGCTTTTCTTCCCGGATGTTGCCCCTTCGCGGGCTTGGTTTATGGCGGTTTAACCTGGCTCCAAACCCCTCCGAACGGCTCCATCACGCGGTTGGGGCAGGGGCTTGTCAGCCAGTGTCGACCTCGTCACTTTTGTCATGTCGATCAGAAGGCCGGCCCCTTCGTTACCCTCGTCAGTTACGGCTAATATCGCCTTTACTGTCAATATTATTTCTTTATTTTCATATGCTTGTGATTTTATGACGGGCCATCTGCCGGTGTTGGTCTGATAAATGCTTTGTGGGGGCAGACCGTGTTGTCGCCTGCCAGGTGGGTGAGGGCGGTCGGGTGTAACGAACCATTTAGGATCCCTCTCTATGAACAGCTTCGTGATTGCAGATCCCAGTCTCTGTATTGGGTGTCGTACCTGTGAGGTGGCCTGCGCCGTTTCACACCAGTCAGGGTCCTGCAGCGGGACCCTTGAGCGGGAGGGCGGCCTGCATCTTGCCATCGAGGATGGACATCTGGTCTCCAAGGACAGCCATTTTCAGCCGCGCCTGAAGGTGATCGTGGGCAGCAAGGTGACTACGCCGGTGCTCTGCCGCCAGTGTGAAGACAAGCCCTGCGCCATGGCCTGCCCCAACAACGCCATCGTCACCGAGGATGGCTGCGTCAAGGTGCTGCAGGCACGCTGCATCGGTTGCAAGTCCTGCGTGGTGGCCTGTCCTTACGGCGCCATGGCGGTGGTGGTGAAAGAGGTGGCCCCCACGGCCGATTCGCTCTTCAAACGGCCGCAGACCAAGGCGCAGGCGCTCAAGTGCGATCTCTGCCAGCACCGCGAGGCGGGCCCGGCCTGTGTCGAGGTGTGTCCGACCCAGGCGCTGCGGCTGGTCACGCCGGCGCATCTTGACACCCTGAACCGGCAGAAGCAGCTGGCCAGTGCCGAGGCCCTGCTGGCGATGCCGGCGCGGGTGTGAGCGGGCTTGCCGAGCCGTTTTTCGTTAACAAACAAGAGTGTGAGTCATGAAAAAAGTCATTACCGTGTGCCCTTATTGCGGCACCGGTTGCAAAATCAACCTGCTGGTTGAAAACGACAAGGTGGTGGGGGCCGAAGGCGCCAACGGCCGGACCAACGAGGGGCAACTCTGCCTCAAGGGCTATTACGGTTGGGATTTCTTGAACGACACCAACCTGCTGACCCCCCGTCTCAAGAGCCCGATGATCCGCCGCGAGCGCGGTGGCAAGCTCGAAGCCGTCTCCTGGGACGAAGCGATCGAGTTCGCCAGCAGTCGCCTCTCTGCCATCAAGGCGAAATATGGCCCGGACGCCATCATGACCACCGGCTCTGCCCGTGGCCCGGGCAATGAAGCCAACTATGTGATGCAGAAATTTGCCCGTGCGGTGCTTGGGACGAACAACGTCGATCACTGCGCGAGGGTGTGACACGCACCCTCAGTCTCCGGTCTGGAGACAACTGTAGGCAACGGCGCCATGAGCAACGCCATTCCCGAAATTCAAGAGACCAAGTGCCTGCTGGTGTTTGGTTACAACGCTGCTGACTCTCACCCCATCGTCGCCCGCCATATCCTCAAGGCGAAGGCAAACGGGGCCAAGGTGATTGTGTGTGATCCCCGTATGGTGGAGACCGCCCGCATCGCCGATCAGTGGCTGCCGCTCAAAAACGGTTCCAATATGGCGCTGGTCAACGCCTTCGCCAACGTCTTGATCAATGAAGGGCTCTACAACAAGGCGTTTGTCGCCAACTACACCGAAGGGTTCGACACCTTCAAGGCCACAGTGGCCAAGTACACCCCGGAATATGTGGAGGGGATCACCGGCCTCAAGGCCGCCGATATCCGCGCCGCCATTCGCACCTATGCCGCATCGCCTGCGTCCATGATCCTGTGGGGCATGGGGGTGACCCAGTACGGTCAGGCGGTGGACGTGGTCAAAGGGCTGGCGGGTATTGCACTGCTGACCGGCAACTTCGGTCGTCGTGGCACCGGCTGCGGGCCGGTACGCGGGCAGAACAACGTGCAGGGCACCTGCGACATGGGGATGCTGCCGCACCAGTTCCCGGGTTATCAGTCGGTGAGCGATCCCGCCATCAGCGCCAAGTTCGCCAAGGCGTGGGGGGTGGATGGGCTCTCCCAGAAACCGGGTTACCGGCTGACCGAGCTTGGCCACAAGGTGGAGGAGGGCAAGTGCAAGGCCTTCTACATCTTTGGGGAAGATCCGGCCCAGACCGAGGCCGATCTCGGTCAGTTCCGCCGCACCCTGGCGGGGATGGAGCTGGTGATCGTGCAGGATATCTTCATGACCCAGACGGCCGAGATGGCTGACGTCATTCTGCCCGCCACCAGTTGGGGCGAGCACGAGGGGGTCTACAGCTCGGCGGATCGCGGCTTCCAGCGCTTCTACAAGGCGGTGACGCCGCCGGACAACGTGAAGCCGGACTGGGCCATCTTCTCGCTGATGGCGACCGCCATGGGGTATCCCATGGAGTATTGCGACACCGAGCAGATTTGGGACGAGCTGCGCGGACTCTGCCCGCTCTACGCCGGGGTCAGCTATGACAAGATGGCCGATCTCAAGAGCGTGCAGTGGCCCTGTCCGACCGAGGATCACCCGGGCACCAGCACCCTGTTCGAGGGGAACGTGTTCACCACCCCGAGCGGCAAGGGCCAGCTGATTGCCTCCGAGTGGCGGCCGCCGCTGGAGCAGCCCTGTGCCGAGTACCCGCTGGTGCTCTCCACCGTGCGCGAGGTGGGTCACTACTCCTGCCGCTCCATGACCGGCAACTGCTCGGCCCTGCAGACCCTGGCCGATGAGCCGGGCTATGTGCAGATCCACCCGAGCGATGCCAAAAAGCTCGGGGTGAGGGATCAGGCACTGGTCTGGATCTCGTCGCGCCGTGGCAAGGTGATCACCCGGGCCAACTACAACGAGCGGGTCAACGCCGGGGTGGTCTACATGACCTACCAGTGGTGGATCGGGGCCTGCAACGAGCTCACCATCGAGCACGTTGACCCCGTCTCCTACACGCCGGAGTACAAGTACTGCGCAGTGAAAATTGAGCGTATCGAGGATCAGCCTGAGGCGGAAGTGTACGTCCAGACTGAATACAGCGCGCTCAAGGCGAAATTGCGCAGCGCCGCCAAAGGGTAATCGTCGTTAATAAAGTGGATCCAGGCTCTGTATACAGGGCCCGGATCCGCTCATCCTTTTTTCAGCTGGCAGGTGTCCATCATGAAAAATGAATTAAATCTTTCGTTCGGGATCTTTTATGTCTCCGCTTATTTGCTGGTGATGTTGTTAGGGATTGGGTGTTTTCTATGGCACGACGAATTGATATTTCTGCTGGGGTTTGCCTTTTTCGGCTGTTTTATCGCCGCGCGCATCGCCATGAGCGCCGTGCTGGCGGCATTGAGCGTGCAGGCGGCCTGGCTCATCGCCTTTCTCTCCACCACCCTGGTCAACTGCCTGCTGGCGGGCGTGCTGGGGCTCGGGGTCTACCTCACCCATCGGGTAGTGTCGGTGGAAATAGCTGACAATATCAGTGGGTTATTGCTGGGGCTTCAGCTCTTTTCCGCCGCCTTCATCTTCGGCGGACTGAAGCTGCACAACTACCGGCTGCTCTCCTCATGAGCCTGCGACAGCAGCAACAGGGGCAGAGGATGGGCCAGTTGGCGGCGATATGCGGCGAATGCCGGCGATAGTGACGCCATATTTGGGCGCGGCGGGAAATATCCGCTGACGGAGCTGTAATATGTGCCAGGGCCGGCTTGGTTGTAATGGGGATGGGGCTAACTTATTATGCCAGCCATCCTGCGATAATCTGCGCGATGCTATTTCAGTGCATGTTAGTTTTTATAATTAAGCGTTAAGTTTTTAAAAATTAATTATAACATCTGACTGCGATGGCTGATGCATTGTTTACCGTTGTTGCCGTGCTGCAATTGGCCAGCAAGGGTACCCATCTAGATGTAATGCGAGGCCTGAATGCTGAATGTGAGTGCCATTCCGTTGACCGATATCTCACCCATCTGGGATGACGGCTTTCTCTCCCTCTCCAAGAATCTGCTCTCTGCTGTCACCCTGGACGATTTCATCAAGAAGCTGAACCGGATCCAGCCCTGCTTTCGCCAGGTGGACCGGGTCAACCTCATCCTCAATCTGGGAACGGGGGAGGAGGCGGTCTTCTACTACCTGGGGGAGCAGGGGCCGGCACACCTCATCTGCCGCAAGGCCGATCTCCATTTTTCCCGCGAGCAGGCCATCGTGCTGCCGGCGAGCCGCTTTCGCCACCGCTGCGAACAGCTGGCGAGCACTCCTGTCTATGACGGCTTGCACTCTTACTGCCAGCTGCCCATCACCACCGCCCGCAGTCACCTGGGCGGGGTGGAGTTCATCAGCCGCGAGGCCAATGCCTTCCCGATGGAGACCCTGGCCAAGCTGACCCAGCTGGCGGCCATCGTCGCCATTGCGCTGGAGAACGTACTGGACAAGGAGCGCACCCTGGAGCAGGCCAACTCCCTGCGCCTTGAGCGCGACAGCTGCAAGATCCTGGTGGACGTGACCAACGCGGTGATTAAGTTAGTGCGCATCGCCGAGCTGCCCCAGAGCCTGTTCACCATACTGCACCACCACTTTGGCATCAGCAGCCTGTGCCTGGCCGAGTACAACGCCACCTCCGACAGCTTCAAGAGCTACCTGGTTAATCAGCAGCAGCGCGAACAGCCGGGCATCATCAACCATTCGTGTTTTGAGAAGAACTGCCTGCAGGGGGCGCTCGGCCACAGCGAGCCCTTCTTCCTCTATCGCGAGCAGGGCCACGGCTGCCAGTCGAGCTGCCGTTTCACCTCCCAGATCCTGCCCCCCGACGCCGACAGCTCCTGCATCCTGCCGCTGCGCTATCGGGGCAACCTGCTGGGGGTGTTGATCCTCTCCCACCCCGAGGCGGATTTCTTCGCCGACCTCGATATCTCGCTGCTCGAACAAGTGGCGGCGCGCACGGCGATTGCCATGAACAACGTGCAGGCGCAGCAGGAGATCTCCAACACCACCGGTGCCAGGGAGAAGACCCTTCGGGTCGACGGACCTGCGCCGCAGGGGGACTTTGCCAACATCATCTACCAGAGCGCCGTGATGGAGAAGGTACTGGAGAAGGTGAAGCTGGTGGCCCAGAGCGACTGCACCGTGCTCATTCTGGGGGAGACCGGCACCGGCAAGGAGCTGATCGCCCAGGCCATTCACGCCCTGAGTGCCCGCCACGATCACGAGATGGTCAAGGTGAACTGCGCCGCCATTCCCACCGGCCTTATCGAAAGCGATCTGTTCGGCCACGAGAAGGGGGCCTTCACCGGGGCGCTGACCCAGCGCATCGGCCGCTTCGAGCGGGCCCACAAGGGCACCCTGTTCCTCGACGAGGTGGGGGACATGCCGCTCGATCTGCAGCCCAAACTGTTGCGGGTGTTGCAGGAGCACGAGCTGGAGCGGGTGGGCAACAGCAACCCCATTGCCATCGACGTGCGGCTGGTGGCAGCCACCAACTGCGATCTGCTCTCCATGGTCAAGAACAAGCGCTTTAGAAGCGATCTCTATTACCGCCTCAACGTCTTTCCCATCGAGCTGCCGCCCCTGCGCGAGCGGCGCGAGGATATTCCGCTCTTGGTCAACTTCTTCATCAAGAAGATCGCCAAGCGGATGCGCCGCACCATCACCTCCATCCCGGCCGACGCCATGAAGATGCTGGTGTCGCTCCCCTGGTACGGCAACATCCGCGAGCTCGAAAACATCATCGAGCGGGCGGTGGTGATGACCCGCGGCCATGTGCTGAATCTCTCGCCGGACGAGTTGCTGCCCCTCAAGGGCTTTCACAAGATAGAGACCCTGGTCTATGACGAGCCGGCCCGGGAGCTGTTTCGCGAGCCGCTGCCCGCCTTGCCGCAGGGTGACGAGGCACAGGGGGAGGATGAGCGGGTCAGCATCATCCGGGCGCTGAAGGCGTGCAACGGCATCGTTGCCGGCGAGCGGGGCGCGGCCCAGCGCCTTGGCATGAAGCGCACCACCTTGCTGTCGAAAATGAAACGGCTCGGGATCTCGGCCAAAGATCCCCGCACCCTCAACTAAGGGGCCCCAGATGTTGCTTGAACTCGACCCCGATACCCCGCAGGCGCTCAGCGCCCACCGCGAGGTGGTCCATTACCATCAGCGCGGCGTCACCACCGACAGCGCCATGCAGCTGCCTTGCGAAACCCCGGTGGCGCTGGTCTACAACGGCATCGCCCACAGCGTGATGATGTGCTCGGCCGCCGATCTGGAGGATTTCGCCATCGGCTTCTCGCTCTCCGAGGGGATCATCGACAGTCTGCTCGATATCCACGACATCGAGCAGCAGAGCGCCTGTCGCGGCATCGAGCTGCACATCACCCTGGCCAATCGCTGCGTTCATCGCCTGAAAGAGAAACGGCGCACCCTGGCCGGGCGCACCGGGTGCGGCATCTGCGGCAGCGAGAGCCTGGAACAGGTGGTGCGCGCCCAGCCAAGGCTGCCCGACAGCCAGCGCTTTGCGGTGGGTCATATCGACAAGGTGCTGGCGGCGCTGCGCCCGCTCCAGCTGCTGGGGCAGAGCACGGGGGCGACCCATGCCGCCGTGCACGTGGACGGCGAGGGCAACATCCTCGCCATTCGCGAGGACGTGGGACGCCATATCGCGCTGGACAAGCTGGTTGGGCACCTGCAGCGAAGTCAACGGCGCGACGGCGCCATCCTGGTGACCAGCCGCGCCAGCTTCGAGATGGTGCAAAAGTGCGCCAGCGCCGGGGTGGAGATCTTGCTCGCCATCTCGGCCGCCACTGAGCTTGCGGTCGAGCGGGCCGAGCAGACCGGGCTCACCCTGGTGGGCTTTTGCCGCCCGGGGCGGGCGGAGATCTACAGTGGTCGCCAGCGCATCCTGCTGGCGAGCGCGGCATCATCCCCCGTTTCGGCAGAGGGCTGAGGGCACAAGGCCATTGGCGCTCGGGGTTGGCTCGGGTATAGTCCTGCGCCAACAAGATAGGTTCGGTCGCGCTCCTTGCCCGTCAGGGCGCCGTGGCCGACACAGCGTCAAAGGATACCAAGCCCATGAAATTCAGCCCGCTGCTGGATGAGATGATGAAAGCCCTGCAGGTGCTGCCGGGTGTCGGCCCCAAGTCGGCCCAGCGCATGGCATTTACCCTGCTCGAGCGTGAGCGCAGCGGCGGCCTGCGGCTGGCCCAGCTGCTCTCTCGCGCCCTCACCGAGATTGGCCACTGCAGCCACTGCCGCACCTTCACCGAGAACGAGCGCTGCGAGATCTGCGCCAATCCCAAGCGCGAAGAGAACGGCCTGCTGTGCGTGGTGGAGAGCCCGGCGGACGTGGCCGCCATCGAGCAGACCGGCCAGTTCTCCGGCCGCTACTTCGTGCTGATGGGCCACCTCTCGCCGCTGGACGGCATTGGCCCGGAAGAGCTGGGGCTGGAGATCCTGGAGCGACGGTTGAAAGACGAGGCGATCAGCGAGCTGATCCTGGCCACCAACCCCACCATCGAGGGAGATGCCACCGCCTGGTACATCGCCGACATGGCCCGCGCCGCCGGCGTCAAGGTGAGCCGGATTGCCCACGGGGTGCCGGTGGGCGGCGAGCTGGAGCTGGTGGACGGCACCACGCTCTCCCACTCCCTGATGGGGCGTCAGCCCCTTAACTGAGTCAGCGTCTGTTCTTCAACAGGCCCTGCGTCGCGACTCAGCAGCAATACCAGAACCCGCCTCGGCGGGTTTTTTGTTGGGCAAGAGGGTCGATTGGCGCAAAAATCGCCATTCGCACGCCTCGACGTTTTGCCCCCCTTGAAATGGCGATCGCCGGCCCCATCTTGGATCGGGAATATGTTCAACCCGAATCGCCTGAGGATAGTGTCGATGACCCAAAGCGTTCATGCCGAAACCCACGGGTTTCAGACTGAAGTCAAACAACTGCTGAGCCTGATGGCCCACAGCCTCTACTCCAACAAAGAAGTGTTCCTGCGCGAGCTGATTTCCAACGCCTCCGATGCGGCGGACAAGCTGCGCTTCAAGGCGCTTTCCGATGCCTCTTTGTTCGAAAACGACGGCCAGTTGCGCGTTCGCCTGGTGGTTGATAAAGAAAATCGGACCCTGACCATCTCTGACAACGGGATCGGTATGACCCGTGATCAGGTGATCGAGCACCTGGGCACCATCGCCAAGTCCGGCACTGCCGAGTTCTTCAAGAACCTCTCCGGTGATCAGGGCCGCGACTCCCAGCTGATCGGTCAGTTCGGGGTGGGCTTCTACTCCGCCTTCATCGTCGCCGACAAGGTGACCGTGGTGTCCCGCGCCGCCGGTAGTGCTCCGGAGCAGGGCGTGCAGTGGGAATCTGAAGGGGAAGGCTCCTTCACCGTGGCTGACGTGACCAAGGAGGGCCGTGGTACCGACGTCATCCTGCACCTGCGCGCCGAAGAGGACGAGTTCCTCGACGACTGGCGTCTGCGCTCCGTGGTCAGCAAATATTCCGACCACATCAGCGTGCCGGTGGAGATGTTCAAAGAGGGCACCCCGGATCGGGAAGAAGACGGTGAAACCATCGTCGGTACCCCGGGCGAGTGGGAGCAGGTCAACCGCGCCACTGCGCTGTGGACTCGCAACCCGAAAGAGATCAAGGACGAGGAGTATCAGGAGTTCTACAAGCACGTCGCCCACGACTTCGAAGATCCGCTGTTATGGGGTCACAACCGGGTGGAAGGGGCGCAGGAGTACACCAGCCTGCTCTACGTGCCGGCCCGCGCCCCGTTCGATCTCTACAACCGGGATCAGAAACACGGCCTGAAGCTCTACGTACAGCGCGTCTTCATCATGGACGACGCCGAGCAGTTCATGCCGGCTTACCTGCGCTTCGTCAAAGGGGTGCTGGACTCCAACGATCTGCCGCTCAACGTCAGCCGTGAAATCCTGCAAGACAACAAGGTGACCGTCTCCCTGCGCAAGGCCTGTTCCAAGCGCGTGCTGACCATGCTCGCCAAGCTGGCCAAGGATGATGCCGAGAAGTACGCCAAGTTCTGGAGCGAGTTCGGCAATGTGCTCAAAGAAGGCCCGGCCGAGGATTACGCCAACCGCGAAGAGATCGCCAAGCTCCTGCGCTTTGCCAGCACCGCCGGCGAGGGCGAAGCCCAGACTGTGTCGCTGGAGGATTACGTTGGCCGCATGAAGGAAGGCCAGCAGAAGATTTACTACATCACCGCTGACTCTTACGCCGCCGCCAAAAACAGCCCGCACCTCGAGATCTTCCGCAAGAAGGGCGTCGAAGTGCTGCTGATGTGGGAGCGGGTCGATGAGTGGCTGATGAGCCACCTGACCGAGTTCGACGGCAAGCAGCTGGTCTCCGTCACCCGTGGCGAGCTGGATCTCGGCGATCTGGAAGACGACGCCTCCAAACAGGCGCAGGAAGAGGCTGAGAAAGCCAACGCCGGTCTGGTGGAGCGGGTCAAGCAGAGCCTGGGTGAGGCGGTGAAAGAGGTGCGTGTCACCCACCGTCTGACCGACTCACCGTCCTGCATCGTTACCGATGCCCACGGCATGAGCACCCAGATGATCAAGCTGATGCGTGCCGCCGGCCAGCCGGTGCCGGAGCAGAAGTACATTCTGGAACTGAACCCCGATCACGCCCTGGTGAAGAAGCTCGATACCATCCAGGACGAGGCGCTGTTCGGCGAGTGGGTCACCCTCTTGCACGAACAGGCCCAGCTGGCCGAGCAGGGCGGGCTCAATGATCCGGCGAGCTTCGTCTCTCGTATCAACCGTCTGTTACTCCAGGCATGATGTTTGGGCCCACTGCGTGCAGTGGGCTCTTTCTTTTCTGGCGCCTGCCCCGTCCGGGGCGGGCGCCAGTTGCGTGCAGCGCTGCTGCATTTTCACTCATTTTTCGTACACGGATCTGCGCCAATGGTCGTATTGCCATGTCGGAAAGATGGTGAAAAATAAGCCACTCACACGGGGCAAGCTTGTGAAAATGGGCGAAACCGTGTAGTTTTTTGCCTTCTCAAGAATTGAATAACCAATCAATAGGAGCGTGTATGCGCATTGTTCTGTTGGGGGCTCCGGGTGCCGGCAAGGGTACTCAGGCTCAGTTCATCATGGAAAAACACGGTATTCCGCAGATCTCCACCGGCGACATGCTGCGTGCCGCGATCAAGGCGGGCACCGAGCTGGGCCTCAAGGCCAAAGCCGTGATGGACGCAGGTCAGCTCGTCTCTGACGACATCATCATCGGCCTGGTCAAAGAGCGTATTGCCCAACCGGATTGCGCCAACGGCTTCCTGCTGGACGGTTTCCCGCGCACCATTCCCCAGGCGCAAGCCATGAAGGACGCCGGTGTTGCCGTGGACTTCGTGCTGGAGTTCGACGTGCCGGACGAAGAGATCGTCAAGCGCATGAGCGGTCGTCGCGTTCACTCCGGCTCCGGCCGTACCTACCACGTGGTGTTCAACCCGCCGAAAGTGGAAGGCAAGGACGACGTGACCGGTGAAGATCTGGTGATCCGTGCCGACGACGAAGAGACCACTGTGCGCAAGCGTCTGGATGTATATCATCAGCAGACCGCACCGCTCATCGGCTTCTACGGCAAGGAAGCGGAAGCGGGCAACACCCGTTACGTCAAGATTGATGGCACCCAGCCGGTGGATCTGGTCAGCAAGCAGCTGGCGACCATCCTGGGCTAAGCCCGCCATTGCCATCGTCCCCAAGGGGCCAGCGGCAATGTGCCAGTGAGACAAGGGCCCGGCATGGGCCCTTTCTTGCATTCAGACATAACAACAGAACGACAGGAAGCATACGTGACCACGAAAACCGGGATCTTGCTGGTCAATCTGGGTACCCCAGCCGCGCCCACCACGGCCGCCGTCAAGGCGTTTCTCAGCCAGTTTCTGCACGATCAGCGGGTCGTCGACCTGCCGCGCTACCTCTGGTGCCCTCTGCTCCACTTCATCATCCTGCCGACCCGCTCCCCCAAGGTGGCCAAGCTCTATCAGCAGGTGTGGACCGAGCAGGGCTCGCCGCTGATGGTGATAAGCAAGCAGCAGCGCGCGGCGCTGGAGCAGGAGCTCAAGCGCGAAGGGGTCGAGGTGCCGGTGGAGCTGGCCATGACCTACGGCTCCCCTTCGCTGGATGAGGGCTGGCAGGCGCTCAAGGCCAAGGGAGTCAACCGGGTGATCCTGTTGCCGCTCTATCCCCAGTATTCGGTCAGCACCACCGCCTCGGTGTTCGATGGCTGGGCCAAGGCGATGAAAAAAGAGCGCAACCTGCCGGTGGTGCGGCTCATTCGTGATTACCATGCTCACCCCGAATATATCCAGGCGCTGGCCATGAGCGTGCGTCGCCACTGGGAACAGCACGGCCAGGGCGAGCACCTGCTGATGTCGTTCCACGGCATTCCCGAACGCTACGAGCGGGAAGGGGATCCCTATGGTCACCAGTGCCGGCGCACCGCCGCCCTGCTGGCCGAAGCGCTCGGGCTGGAGGCCAGCCAGTGGACCGCCAGCTTCCAGTCCCGCTTTGGCAAGGAGGAGTGGCTCAAGCCCTACACCGACGTGACCATCGGCGGCCTGCCGGCCACCGCGATCAAGCGGCTCGATGTGATCTGTCCCGCCTTTGCCGCCGACTGCCTCGAAACCCTGGAGGAGATCCAGGTGCAGAACCGGGAGATCTTCATGGCCGCCGGTGGCGAGCAGTTTGAATACATTCCAGCCCTCAACAGCGATCAGGCCCACATCCGCATGATGGTGTCGCTGATCTGCCGCGAGCTAGCCTGACGGGGCATTGCCCGCACCACTCATCGGTGCGGGGCTCTGATCGTTGATTGTCCAAGGAGAAGGAGTTTCACCATGATGCATATCACCCTGATTTACGCCGGCCTCTTGGGGCTGCTGTTCCTCTTGCTCTCCTTCTGGGTGGTCAAGCGCCGGGCCCAGTTCAAGGTGATGATAGGGGAAGGGGAGGCGCCCGAGATGCGCGCCGCCATCCGGGCCCACGGCAACTTTGCCGAGTACGTGCCGCTCACCCTGCTGCTGATGGCGCTGTGCGAGCTGGCGGGCGTCGGGGCCTTCTGGCTTCATGCCGGCGGCCTGGCGCTGCTGGTGGGGCGGATCCTGCATGCCATCGGCATCCAGATCCCCAAGGCACCCAACCTGCCGAGGCTGGTCGGCACCCTGCTGTTCTGGCTGGCGCTGGGGCTCTTCTCGGTGCTGGCGCTGGCACAGGGGCTTGCCGCCGGCTGAGTCTTGTTCGCGGTAAAAACCACCTCCTTGCGAGGTGGTTTTTTTGATGGGTTTTGGTAAACGTTTTCCTCTGCAGCCCGTGTCTATACTGACTTCATATTTTAATCAGGCGACTTTTCGGCGCGGCGGATTGTGTTAAAATCCCGCCCCTCTTTCCCCCAGAGCACAAGAACATTGCCATGAAATTTCCCGGTCAGCGCAAGTCCAAACACTACTTTCCAGTGGATCGTCGTGATCCCCTCATCTCCCAGAGCGCGGTGCTTGCGGAGCGGGGCAAGGCCTATGTGGTCGGGATTGACCAGACGCTGGTCGACATCGAGGCGCACGTTGATCTGGCATTTCTCGAGCGTTACGGCCTGAGCCGCGGCCACTCCATGCTCATCTCCGACGACGTGGCCGAGCAGATCTACGACGAGCTCAAGAGCAACAACATGGTGGTGAGCGAGTTTGCCGGCGGCACCATCGGCAACACCATGCACAATTACTCGGTGCTGGCGGACTCCCACTCCATCCTGCTCGGCGTCATGAGCCAGGACATCCGCATCGGCAGCTACGCCTACCGTTACCTGTGCAACACCTCGTCACGGGTGAACCTCGACTACCTGCAGCCGGTAGACGGCCCGGTCGGCCGCTGCTTCACCTTCATCACCGAAGGGGGCGAACGGAGCTTTGGCATCAACGCCGGCAAGATGGATCATCTGGATGTGGCCCACATCCCCGAGACCATCATCAAGGAGTCCTCCGCCCTGGTCATCACCGCCTACCTGGTGCGCGGTGAAGATGGCACCCCCATGAAGGACGCGGCCATGACCGCGGTGCGTTATGCCCGCGAGGCCGGTGTGCCGGTGGTGCTGACCCTGGGTACCCGCTTCGTCATCGAGTCAGACCCCCAGTGGTGGCGCGATTTCATCAGCGAGAACGTCACCGTGCTCGCCATGAACGAGGAAGAGGGCGAAGCCCTGACCGGCTTCTCCGATCCGCTGGCTGCCGCCGACAAGGCGCTGGACTGGGCCGACATGGTGCTCTGTACCGCAGGGCCGGTGGGGCTCTACATGGCGGCCTACACCGAAGAGGACTTCAAGCGCGAAACCACGCTGCCGCTGCTGCCCGGTGTCATCCCCGAGTTCAACATGTACGAGTTCAGCCGCCCCATGACCCGCAGCGGCTGCCGTGTGCCCAAGCGTATCTACTCCCACATCTCCCCCTACATGGGCGGGCCGGAGAAGATCAAGAACACCAACGGGGCAGGGGACGGGGCACTCTCCGCCGTGCTGCACGACATGGTGGCCAACGCTTATCACCGCAGCGCCGTGCCCAACTCCGCCAAGCACGTGGCCGAGTTCCTCACCTACTCTTCGCTCTCCCAGGTGTGCAAGTACGCCAACCGGGTGAGCTACGAGGTGCTGGCCCAGAGCAGCCCGCGTTTGTCGCGCGGTCTGCCGGAGAAGGAAGACAGCCTGGAAGAGGTGTACTGGGAGCGTTGATCCCGCCCCTTGCGCTGAAAACGCCTCCTTCGGGAGGCGTTTTGTCAGGTAAAACCCGGCCGCGGGCAGTTTTTTGTGTGATAAACCCCAAGATGCTTGAGTCCATGTCACTTTTGCGACACCATTTGGCCACCGCATTGCCACTCGGCACTGCCGTGGCCGCAGCACCCGATAGAGAGAGAGCCCCATGAGTAAGTTAACTGACAATCTTGACGCCAATTTCCAACTGTTCATCGAAGAAGTCCGCGAGTCGGGTCAGGTATGGGGCTTGCGTTACGGTGAAGACTGGGTCGTCTGCCGCTCTGCCGAGTTCGAAGATGCCGACGTGATGCCGCTCTGGTCTGCCGAAGGGGATGCTCGCCTGCACTGCGTGGACGAGTGGGCCGACTACGAGCCGGAAGTGATCGAGCTGGAAGAGTTTCTCGACATCTGGATCAACGATCTGGACGAAGACGACGTGCTGGTCGGCCCGAACTGGAACGCCGATCTGGAAGGGCAGGAGCTCGAGCCCATCGAGCTGGCCAAGGCGCTGGTGGAACTGGACGCCTGAACCACACTGCATTGAGCCGGGTCTTGGCCCGTCTGACGAGAACCGATATCCGCGAGGATGTCGGTTTTTTTATGGCCGGCTTGCAGAATACTGAATGAAAAGGCGATTTGGCTTTGCACCCGTCAGAGGGATGGTCCATCATCAACCTTTTGCCGAGCGGGAGGAGCCATGTTTGTATTCGACGTCACCGGCGTTGCAGGGGCGCGAGCCGAGATCCGGGTTCAGGCGCTGGACTGGGGGCAGAGCGGCCCCGTCACCTTCCGCTGCGATGACGATCAACTGGCGGTACTGCTGCTGACCGACTGCCGCTGCGATGCGGTGGGCTTCTTCAATCTGCTGGCGGGCTGCAAGCCGCTCTACCTGGAGCAGTGGCTCAGTTATCTGCAGGAGACCGGCCGCATCGCCAAGCAGAACTGCCAGCTGGAGAGCCCGGCCCAGGAGGATTACCTCGCCAAGGCCGGTCTTGAACACGAAGAGCTCAATGCCCTGCTGGGGCAGGTCTATCAGGTGGCGGGTTTCAACCGGCTGCAGATCAACCGTTACCTCAAGAATCGCCACAATCCCACCACCCTGGCGACCCGTTACGATCAGAAGGAGCTGGAGCGCTATCGCCAGCTCAACGACATCATTCTGACTCTGTTGAAGTTGAAGCATCCTCAGTAAACAGCCCGAGCTGGCTGATATCCGGCCGCAGCTGCTGGGGCTTGGCGATGAGATAGCCCTGCAGCCCGTCCACATACATGCCCTGCAGCAGCTGCTTCTGACCCAGCTGCTCCACCCCTTCCGCAATCACCTGACAACCCATCCGGTGTGACACGTCGACGATCATCCGCACGAACTGCTGGTTGGTCAGATCCTGCTCCAGCCCGGTGATGAGGGCGGGATCCAGCTTGATGTAGTCGGGCTTGAGCTCGCGAAACAGGTTGAATGACCCTATCCCCTTGCCGAAGTTGCAGATGGCGGAGCGGCTGCCGTTGCGCCTGAGCAGTTCGAACACCCGCTTGGCTCCGGTCAGGTTGCGCTCCAGATGTTCTTCATCCAGTTCGAACACCAGGTTGGCGCTGGTGTTGGGGTCGTTGAGCAGCTGTCGGTCCAGCCAGATCAGAAAGGCGCTGTTTTGCAGCAGGTTGCTGGAGAGGTTGATGCCCCAACGACTCTGATTCGAGCCAAAGGCCCGGTACTGGCGCATGACGTGGGTCACCAGCATCTGTTCCAGCCGCATCACCATGTCCAGCCGCTGGGCCATGGCGAACAGGGTGTCGGTGGGCAGCACAGTGCCGTCGGCACTGCTGAAGCGGGTGTAGATCTCGTTGTAGGCCAGCATGCTGCGGTGCATGGGCTGGATCGGCTGGTAGGTGAAGCTGATCCGCTCCTGCTCCAGCAACTCGGTCAGTACCAGCTTCCAGTGATGCTGCCCCTGCAGCTCCACCACGCTGTCATCCTGCTGGATGGCCCAGCCGTTGACCGTCTCGGTCTGGGCGCGGGCCAGCGCCAGATCCGCCCTGGCCAGAATGGCCTCGATCTTCTGGCCGCTGCTGAGCCGGGTCAGCCCGGAGTAGGCGGCGCTCTCCAGTTCATGCTGCTGCTGATAGTGATCGAAGGCGATCTTGAGATCCCGCCCGAGCAGGGGGGGCGGGATGTTGGCGACGGGCTGCACCAGCACCGCGAAGTCGGCACCCGAGATGCGATAGACCTGATGGCCGGGGAAGCGGCTCACCACCCTGGTGATGATATTGGCGATATCCTTGATGTAGGCATCCCCCGACTGAAAGCCGCGCTGGGCGTTGAGCTTGCCAAGCTCGGTGGCGCGGATCAGCACCAGGGTGGCGGTCTGGGTGTCCTGATCCCGCTGCAGCAGCTCGGTCATGTCGCGGCGAAAGGCGTGGCGGTTTTGCAGCTGGGTCAGCTCGTCCTGGGTGGCCTGGTTGTGCAGCTCGCTGATCTGGCGGTGGGCATCGCGCTCGGCCTCGTTGAAGTGGGCAAGCAGTTGCTGCAGGGCGGCCTGGGCCTCGGGGGTGGTCAGGCAGGTGGGGTCGCGCAGCTGCAGTGCCCGGCACCACACCTGCTCCTGGTGGCTGCGCTCCGCCTGTTGGAGGCGCAGGGTCAGCATGCTCAGCAAGCCGAAGCCGAGCAGGCTGGTGGCGAGGATGATAAGCAGGGTCAGCAGCGTGCTGGTGAAGGCGAGCCAGAGCCCCTGCAACAGCAGCAGGGGAGCACAGAGGAGAGCGATCACCAGCAGCTGGTTGCTCCCGAGCTTGTTCAACATGGTGTCATCCTTGATGATGTCGTTGATGCTGAAATTCTAACCAAGCTCGCGCCGCAAAGCATGAGATCCCGCTCAACTCCTGGAAAAGGGCCAATTGAAATCAGTTAAATGTGAGTGAAACCACTTTCATGGCGCCGGAAACAGGCGAAGATGAATCGAAAATGGACCAAAACAAGGCAGAGGTAATTATGTTGTTAGAACCCGTAAATACTGCCAAAGCACGGCAACTATTGAACCAGAGTATGGCCTTGGTGCTCGCGGGGGGACGGGGCAGTCGCCTGAAGCAGTTGACCGACAACCGCGCCAAGCCTGCCGTCCATTTTGGCGGCAAGTTCCGCATCATCGACTTCGTGCTCTCCAACTGCATCAACTCCGGCATTCGCCGGGTCGGGGTGGTGACCCAGTACAAGTCCCACAGCCTGCTGCGCCACCTGCAATCCGGCTGGTCCTTCCTGCGTTACCAGATGAACGAGTTCATCGACTTGTTGCCCGCCCAGCAGCGGGTGGACGAGGTGCACTGGTATCGCGGCACCGCCGACGCCATCTACCAGAACGTCGACATCATCCGTGACTACGGCCCCAAATACATCGTCGTGCTGGCGGGGGATCACATCTACAAGATGGACTACGCCGCCATGCTGCTCGATCACGTGCGCCTCGGCGCCAAGGTGACGGTGGCCTGCATCGAGGTGCCACGTGCGGAGGCCTCCGCCTTCGGGGTGATGGACATCGACGAGCAGCGCAAGATCCGCGCCTTCGTGGAGAAGCCGGCCAATCCGCCCGCCATGCCGGGCAACGAAAACGTCTCCCTGGCCTCCATGGGCATCTACATCTTCGAAGCGGAGTACCTCTATCAGCTGCTGGAAGAGGACATTCACAACCAGGAGTCCAAACACGATTTCGGCATGGACGTGATCCCGCGCATCGTGGGAGAGGGCAAGGCGTTTGCCCACCCGTTCACCATGTCCTGCGTGGGGGCAAAAGAGGGGCAGAAACCCTACTGGCGTGATGTGGGTACCCTGGATTCGTTCTGGGAGGCCAACATGGATCTCGCCTCCGTGGTGCCCGAGCTCGACATCTATGATGAGAACTGGCCCATCTGGACCAGCCAGACCATGACGCCGCCGGCCAAGTTCGTGCAGGACAGAAACGGCCAGCACGGCATGACCATCAACTCCATGTTCGCAGGGGGATCCATCGTCAGCGGTTCCTTCGTGCTCAACTCCGTGCTGTTCACCCATGTGCGGGTGCACTCCTTCTGCACCCTGGATCAGGCCATCATTTTCCCCGGCGTCGAGATTGGCTCGGGTTGCCGGTTGCGGCGGGTGGTGGTGGACAAGGGCTGCAAGCTGCCCGACGGGCTGGTGGTGGGGGAGAACGCCGACGAGGACAGCCGCCGCTTCTATCGCTCCGAGCAGGGTATCGTGCTGGTGACCAAGGAGATGCTGGCCAAGCTGGGGTGATGTCACGCCCAACGCCAGATGCCACAACTAAAAAGGGAGCCGATATGGCTCCCTTTTCTATTCAGCGAGTGGCTGATTATTTTTCGGTGATCAGCGCCTTGGCGGCCATCACCATGGCGGTGCCGTGCTTGCCACCGGCGGCGGTCACTTGCGGGACACCATCTTCGTCGGTGTCACCACCGGCCCCTTCGATGACGTTTTCGCCGGAGTCGCCGATCCACTCGGCCATCTGCATGCCGCCGTTGACGGTGCCACGGAACCAGCTCACGTAGCGCTGGGTCAGCTGGGCCAGCTCCAGCGCCGGGGCTTTCTCGCCGCCTTCGTTGCGCAGGTTCAGCATGGCGGAGCGCAGGGCTCCGGAGATGGCGGCCTGGGTCCAGGGGGTGTATTCGCCTTGCTTGCCAGCGAGCCAGGTACCGGCCTTCTGGTTGAAGTAGGCCTTGTCGGCGGCGATGAACAGCTCGCGCGCCGCCGTGCGGTACTTGGCATCCGAGGTCGCCAGGAAGGCGGCGGTCAGGCCGCGGATGGCGGCAAACTGCGCATCGATGGACTGGCCGGCATCGAGCTTGCCACCCAGGGTGACCCCATCGTGCACCAGCCCATTTTTGCCCTTGAGATTGGCGAGGATGAAGTCGGCCTGCTGGCGGATCAGCACCAGTGCCTGCTGGCCCTGAGCGGTTTTCAGGTTCAGCTCGCCATTGTCACCAGCGGCGTAACCGACCGGCAGCGCATCTTGGGCGCGCTGGAAGATCTGCAGGGCGACCAGGCTGTAGGCGGCGTCAAAGGTGGTGACGTGCTTGCCCTGTTTGCCGGCCTGCCAGCTGTCCACCAGGGTGCCGGCCTTGGGCTCGAAGTGCAGGGCATTGAGGTTCTTGAACACCATGCCGGAGAGGTTCAGTGCCAGGGAGAAGGCATCATCACCCGCCACCAGCTTGGCGGCATCGCTGCCCTTGTTGGCGGCCGGTGCGGCGGCGAACGGGGCACCGTCGAACACGGCGTGGAAGGCCGGGTTCTGGTTGGTGTTGGCGCTGCGCTGATCGGTGAAGGCGTAGAACTCGGAGAGCGGCCACAGCATCATCCAGGCGTCGCGCAGCTGGGCGGAGCCGTCTACCACCTCGAGCTTGCCGATGGCGCCGACCTCGTTCTTGCCGGTCTCGGTCACTTTTACCTGATGGGGGAAGTAGACGATACCCTTGGCCGGATCGTACTGCGGGGTGATCTTGGCACCCAGCTGCTTGCCGTCAAAGCCGAGCTGACCCTGCAGGATGGCCAGCTTGTCGATGGACTGCTCGGTCAGCATCATGCCGTTGAAGCCGTCGGCGGCAGAGACCCCCAGCTTGTGCTTGCCGTCCTGATCCATGGTGGCGGACGCGGCCTCCACCTCTTCATCGGTCTCGGCCACGTGCATGCCGCCGAGGAAGTCCTGAGACCACATCACCTCTTTGAGCAGGATGCCGCCCACGGCCGCCGGCACCAGCAGGTTGTCACTGCCGCTCCAGCGCAGGGTGGCGTAGTCGCGGAAGTAGGCCGGTACCTGGGTCTTGACGCTCTTCTCGTTGCCCTTGGCGGTCTTGATGGTGATCTGGTCGCCGTTGACCGGGGTGGCGTTGACGGCTTGCGCAAACTCCGGGTTGGCGGAAGAGTAGGGCAGGGAGAGGGGATACATGCCCTGCGGCACTTCATCGGCCGGGAAACCGACCGCATCGGCCATGGCCAGCACCCGCTGGCCGAGGGAGGCCATGGTGCCGCCGCGAGCCTGGTTTTGCGGACCGTTCACCAGATGGGGGCCCATGCCGGATTGATAGTTGAGGGCGTACATCGCCTCTTCGGAGTATTCGTAGGATTCGATGCCGGCGGCGAAGTCGAACGGCGTCGGCTCATCGGCGCGGTTGGCGTCCAGCACATCCAGATCCAGACCGAGGGCCTCGGCCAGCGGCTCGCCGGAGAGCTCGAACTCGGTGTAGGCCAGCATGTTGGCGGCGGTGTTGAATGTCTTGTCTTCTACCTTGACGGCGGCGTGTGCGGCGCCGCTCAGGAGCGCGCAAGCGATCGCCTGGACCAGTACGGTTTTTCTCATGTCCCTTCTCACCATATGTTTGATTTTATTATGACGCTTCTCATGAATCTAAATGAGAATGGTGTGCATTATGAGGCAAAGGGGGAAGCTTGAGAAGAAAAAACCGCGCCCCTGGAGTTGAAGAGAAGAGGGGCGCGGTTGGGGGTCAGAGCAGCTTGAAGGGGATGACCAGCCGGCCGGGCTCCACCTTGAGGGCTTCGACTTTATCCTTGATCCTGGCTTCGTTCTTGCGACTGCCATCCAGCCGGTAGACGGGGGTCTGGGAGAGGAACAGCGAGAGCGACTGGTTGAAGGTGGGCAGCAGCGGGGTGAGAGCGGTACCCACGTCGGCCGGCTCGGTCTTGACCGAGATGAGCTCGAGATCGCGCAGGTAGATGGCGCCCTGCTCGGCCACGTAGTCGGGGCGGGCGCTCAGAGAGAGGCGGATCTTCATCTGCTGGCTGCCAAGGGGGCTCGCTACCTGCAGATCGCCGGCGGCATCCAGTTCGACCCGGTCGGCCTGGCGGCGACCGATGCGGCTTTGCATCTCATCGAGGCGGATCTTGCTCGACATGATGCCGGGGATCCCCAGCTGCTTTTCGAAGGCGACCCTCTCTTTGAGGTATTGGTTGATCTCCCCTTCGCTGACGTTGTACTGGGTCAGTGAACAGGCGGCCAGCAGCAGGCTGAGGGGGAGCAGAAGCAGGTGCTTTAACATCGAGGATCCCGTGGGTTGAGGCAATGGTCATAAAGATGGCGCCATCTTAGGGGGAAATGGCGTTCGCTGCCAGCGCGGGCGGCGAGCCTGCGGTTTTTGTCGCAGCCTCATATGGGGGGTTGGCTGCGGTGTTCATACGGACAAGGCTGGCCGGACCTGCACGGTGGGCCGCAGCAGCCGTGGCACCCGCCATATCCACAGATAAGTTCCAGTTTTATCGGCATAAAAATCCCATTGACCGGGGGATTTCAAAGCGAGTATTTTACCGCCGCACAAATACAAACTGATAATCATTATCATTTTGAATCATATTTGAGGGTGTAAAGTGGATACTCTTGTGATGGAAAATAGCGCGCCTGCCCAGGCTGCGTCTTCGCCCGAATTCTTGTTTACCTCGGGTCAGGGCACGCTCAGTGCCACTGACCTGGGCCAGCCTATCACCACCCCCGCCTGTGAATGGCCTTTGCTAGAACAACAGATTGCCGACGCGCTGGCAGCGGCCAGTGCCGCCGGCCAGGCCAACCCCCTGCTGATCGGTGCCTTCGCGTTCGACCCGGCGGAAGCCTCCTGCCTCTATGTGCCCGGCCACTATGAGCGGGGCGATCGCCCTGTCCCGCTGGCACAGGCGCCGGCGACAGCAGCGATGACAGAGCAGGCTGTCGAGGCCAACCAGGTCATCTCGGTGCAGAGCACCCCGCCGGCCAGCGAGTTTCAGGCCTCGGTCAGCGCGGCGCTGGATGCGTTTGCCCAAGGCAAGCTCGCCAAGGTGGTGTTGTCGCGCAAACTCACTCTTACCCTGCACCAGCCCGCCGATCCTAAGCAGGTGATGGCCCGTTTGATGGCCCAGAATCCCCATGCCTTCCACTTCTCCCTGCCGCTTGGCCAGGACCGCCGCCTGCTTGGCGCCAGCCCGGAGCTGCTGCTGCGGGTCAGCGGGGGAGAGGTGTTCACCCACCCGCTGGCGGGCTCCGCCAGACGGGTAAGCGAACCGGCGCAAGACGAAATGGTGGCCCGGGATCTGCTGGCCTCTCGCAAGGATCAGCATGAGCACCGCCTGGTGATCGACGAGATCCGCCGGGTGCTGACGCCCCACTGCCGCGAGCTGGCGATCCCCGCTCATCCCTCGCTGATGAGCACGGATACCCTCTGGCATCTGGGCACCCCCATCGCCGGGCAGCTCAATGGCGGCGAGGCGTCGGTGCTCTCCTTGGCCTGCCAGCTGCATCCCACCCCGGCCCTGTGCGGCTATCCCACCGATCTGGCCCGCCAGTTCATCCGCGAGCAGGAGCCCTTCCGGCGGGCCCTGTTCAGCGGCATCGTCGGTTGGTGCGACAGCCAGGGCAACGGCGAGTGGGCCGTGGTGATCCGCTGCGGCGTACTCGATGGCCATCAGGTGGAGCTGTTCGCCGGCGCCGGCATCGTTGCGGGTTCGGATCCCGCCATGGAGTGGGCCGAGACCGGCACCAAGCTGGGGACCATGTTAAAAGCCCTGGGCCTGGATTTGGAGGTAGCGCAATGACCCAGTCCAACCGCTTCTTGCCCTATACCCGCTGGCCCGATGCCTTGGCCCGGCAGTACCGCGCCAAGGGCTATTGGCGTGGCGAGCCGCTGACCGCCATGCTGGCGCGTCAGTGCGAACTGGCCCCCGACGCCGAGGCGATCCTCTGCGGCGAGCGCCGCTTCAGCTATGGCGAACTGGACGCAGCTTCGAGCCGGCTGGCCGCAAATCTGGCCCGCCACGGCCTGGGGGTGGGGGACACAGCGCTGGTGCAGCTCTCCAACGTGGCCGAGTTCTATCTGGTGTTCTTCGCCCTGCTCAAGGCCGGCATCGCGCCAGTCAACGCACTCTTTAGCCACAACCGGCTGGAGCTCCTCTCTTATGCCGAGCAGATCACACCGCGCCTCTTTATCGGCTCGCTGGCCCATCCGCTGTTTGCGAGCAAGGGTCGCGAGAGCGAGTTGCTGACAACCATCGGCGCCGAACTGGTGCTGCTGGATGGCGACGCAGGAGAGCTGGGGCTGACCCACTGGTTGACGAAAGTGGCTGAGAGTGAGCCGGTGAAATCTGGCCCGACTCCGGCGGACGAGGTGGCCTTCTTCCAGCTCTCCGGTGGCAGCACCGGCACCCCCAAGCTCATCCCCCGCACCCACGATGACTACCTGTACAGCGTGCGCCGCAGCAACGAAATCTGTGAATTGGGCCCCCATACCCGCTATCTGTGTGCCTTGCCGGCGCCCCACAACTTCCCCCTGAGCTCCCCCGGGGCACTCGGGGTGTTCGAGGCGGGCGGTACCGTGGTGCTGGCGCCGGATCCCAGCCCCATCAGCTGTTTCCCGCTGATTGCCCGCCATCAGATCAATCTCACCTCGCTGGTGCCGCCGGCGGTCTCGCTCTGGCTGCAGGCCGCGGAAGCGGATCCCACTGCGCGCTCTCAGCTCGAGAGTCTCGACTTGCTGCAAGTGGGCGGCGCCAAGCTGGGGGAGGCGGTGGCCAGCAAGATTGGGCCGCTGCTCGGCTGCCGGCTGCAGCAGGTGTTCGGCATGGCGGAAGGGCTGGTCAACTACACCCGGCTGGACGACCCCGACGAGAAGGTGATTCACACTCAGGGCCGCCCCATGAGCCTGGACGACGAGGTGCGCATCCTCGATGAGGCGGGCAACCCGGTCGCCCCCGGCGAGCCTGGCGCTCTGCACACCCGCGGCCCCTATACCTTCCGTGGTTACTACCAGAGCCCGGCCCACAACGCCCGGGTGTTCGATGCCGAGGGCTTCTACTGCTCCGGCGATCTGGTGGTACAGGATGCCGATGGTTACCTCACAGTGGTAGGGCGACAGAAGGATCAGATCAACCGGGGCGGCGAGAAGATCGCGGCGGAAGAGGTGGAAAACCAGCTGCTGCACCACCCGGCCATCACCCATGCGGCCCTGGTCTCCATGCCCGACAGTGCCATGGGGGAGAAGAGCTGCGCCTTCATCGTCAGCACGGATCCCGCCTTGAAGTCGCTGGCCTTGCGCAAGTTTCTGCGCGAGCGTGGGGTGGCGGACTTCAAGCTGCCCGACCGTTTCGAAACCCTGGACGCCCTGCCCATGACGGCGGTGGGCAAGATTGACAAGCAGGGGCTGCGGGCGCGCATTGCGCACACCATCGCCGCCAACCAGCCCCTGACAACAGCATAAAACTAAAAGGAATCATGACGTTATGGCTATCCCAACCCTGAACAATTACGCCATGCCCAGCCAGTGGAAGGCCAACAAGGTCGACTGGACCCTGGATCCCAAACGCGCCGCCCTGCTGATCCACGACATGCAGGAGTACTTCACCGCCTTCTATGGCGAAAACAGCCCGCTGATCGCGGCGCTCACCGAGCGCCTGGCCGCCGTGCGCAAGCAGTGCAAGGCCCTCGGCATTCCGGTCTTCTACACCGCCCAGCCCAAGGATCAATCCCCTGAAGATCGCGCCCTGCTCAATGACATGTGGGGTCCGGGTCTCAACAAGAGCCCCGAGCTGCAGCAGGTGGTCGCGGCGCTGCGCCCAGAGCGGGATGACACCGTGCTGGTCAAGTGGCGCTACAGCGCCTTCCAGCGCTCCGAGCTCGAGCAGATGCTCAAAGCGCTGGGGCGGGATCAGCTGATCATCGGCGGGATCTACGGCCATATCGGCTGCATGATGACCGCCTGCGACGCCTTCATGCGCGACATCCAACCCTTCTTCCTGGCGGACGGGGTGGCGGACTTCTCCCTGGCCGATCACCAGATGGCGCTGGACTACGTGGCGACCCGCTGCGGCAAGGTGATCCCCTGCGAGGAGGTGCTGGCCCTTGCACCGGCTTCTGCTTCTGCCGCCCAGAGCAATCCGCTCCTGACCAATCCGTTGCTGACGTATGAGGGGCTCAAGGCGCGGCTGCTGAGCCATATCGACGAGGACGAGGGGGAGTTTGACCCCGACGAGAACCTCATCGACTACGGTCTGGATTCGGTGCGCATCATGGCCCTGCTCACCGAGTGGCGCGCCGCCGGGGTGGAGCTGGGCTTCGTGGATCTCGCCAAGCTGCCGACCCTCAACGGCTGGTGGCGCCTCATCGAGGCCAAGCTGGCAGCCCAGGCGCTGGAGGTGACCCCATGAACCGCTTCCCCTTGACCATTCCCCAGCAGGGGCTCTGGTCCGGTCATCTGCTCAATGACGACAAGGCGATGTTCAACACCGCCGAGTGCATCGCCTTCGATGGCAAGGTCGAGGCGGCCGTGCTGGCCGCAGCCCTTGCCAAGGCGGTGGGGGAGTGCGAGGCGCTCAAGGGCCATTTCGAAGACGATAAGGAGGCGGTCTGCTTCGTCCCGGCCGAGCTGCCCCTGGTCTATGAAGAGGTCTCCCTTGAGCGCGATGACGAGACGCTGGCTCGCGCCTGGGCCTGGGCCGATCTGCGCCGCCCATTCGAGCTGACCCAAGAGGCGCCCTGTCGCTTCGCCCTGCTGCGCGGCCCCGGCCGCGATTACCTCTACAGCTGCGTGCACCACATCGCCCTCGACGGCTTTGGCACCACCTTGCTGTTCCAGCGTATCGCCGAGCTGTATGCAGAGGGGCTGGCCGGTGAGATGAACTCCCCATCGCCTTTTGGCTCGTTGGCGGAGGTGCTGGCGGAAGAGGCGAGCCGCGAGCAGAGCGGCAAGAACGCCGTCGCCCGCGCCTTCTGGCAGGAGCAGTTGAAGGAATGGCCCGAGGTGCGCTCCTTCAGCGAATCCCGAGCCCCCATCGCCGCCGAATTTCTCCGCGAGAGCCGCCCGCTGCCGGCGGCGCTGTGGCAATCCCTGACCGGCTTTGCCGACGAGCACAAGCTGGGCTGGCCCGATCTGCTGCTGGCCGGCCTCTCTGCCCAGCTGTCGCTGTCGAGCGGCCAGGATAAGACCCTGCTCGGCCTGATGATGATGAACCGCATCGGCTCGGCGTCGCTGACCGTGCCCTGCATGCAGATGAACATCACTCCCCTTGCTCTGGAGCTCGAAGAGAGGCTGGATCTGGCGGGAGCCGCCGGCGCCGTGGCCAAGGCCAAGCGCGGGGTGCGCAAACACCAGCATTACCGCTACGAGCTGCTGCGCCGCGACCTTGGCCTGGTGGGGGGCGACAAGCGCCTGTTCGGCCCGCTGGTCAACATCATGCCGTTTGATCACGCTCGCCGCTTTGGGCCGCTATCTGCCCATATTCTCAACATCAGCGCCGGCCCGGTGGAGGATCTCACCATCGAGGTGCAGGTTGGCGTCGATGGCCAGCCACGCCTGGATCTGGACGCCAACCCCGGCTGCTACCGGCAGGGGGATCTGGCCGCCATCGCCGATACCCTGTTTGCCCTGCTGGGGCGCTGGCTGACCGAGCCCGCCCAAACCCTGGGAACGCTCAAGGCCGACTGGCTGGCCGAGCAGCGAGCCAGCGCCCTGATCGCCGGCCCCACCCATGAAGTGATCAAGACGCGGCCGGTGCTGGAGGCGCTCTGCCACTTCGCCGCCCAGACCCCGGACAAGATCGCCTTGATTCAGAGCACGGAGCAGGGAGAGGCCCGCTTCAGCTACGAGGTGCTGCTGGCCCGATCCGAACAGATGGCAGCTGCCCTGCAGGCCGTAGGCGTCGCCCCCGGCGACAAGGTGGGGGTCATGCTGGCTCGCACTCCCCAGGCCATCTTCGCCCAGCTGGCGGTGCTGCTGGCGGGCGCCGTCTACGTGCCGCTCGACCCTGAGCAGCCGCTGGAGCGTCAGGGCCATATTCTGCGGCTGGGGGAGGTCAAGACCCTGATCACCCAGGCCGAGTACCGTCACAAGCTGGCCAGCCTGTTTGAGGGGCGTACTCTCTTGGTTGGGGATCTGCTGGCGGGGGATCTGGTGAGCGATAACCGCTTGAACCAGCCGGCCGCCGGCCGCGCCGTCGCCTACCTGATGTTCACCTCGGGCTCGACCGGTCTGCCCAAGGGGGTGGCGGTCAGTCACGGTGCGCTGGATCACTTCGCCGCTGCGGCCCGCTGCCGTTATCACCTGGATGAAGACGCGCGGATGCTGCAATTCGCCCCCTTCAACTTCGACGCCAGCATCGAGGAGGTGTTCGCTACCTTGAGCGCCGGCGCGACCCTGGTGCTGCGCACCGACGCCCTGCTGGAATCCATGCCCACCTTTGCGGCTGGGGTAGAAGCGCAGGGGATCACCCACCTCGACCTGCCCACCGCGTTCTGGAACGAGTGGGTGGTGGCGCTGACGGCGGGCCAGGCCCACATTCCTGCCAATCTGGCCACCGTCATCATCGGCGGCGAGGCGGTCTACCCTGAGCAGCTGGCCCAGTGGCAACGCCAGGGGCGCTTCGATGTGCGCCTGTTCAACACCTACGGCCCCACCGAAACCACAGTGGTGGTGACCACCCAGGAGCTGCAGCAGGAAGATCCGAGCCAGACCCAGTTGCCCATCGGCCTGCCGCTGCCCGGCATGCAGGCACTTATCCTGGGGGCGGGGGAGCAACCTGCCGAGGAAGGAGAGCTGGTGCTGCTCGGCCCGCAGCTGGCCAACGGCTATGTGGGCGGCGTGCAGGGGAGTTTCGGCACCCTGAGGGTCGGGGCGAAGCAGCTGCCCGTCTATCGCACCGGCGATCGAGTGCGCCTGGTGGCCGGCCGGCTGGTCTACCTCGGTCGGCGTGACAACGAATTCAAGATAAGCGGCTATCGCATCCAGCCCGGCGAAGTGGAGGCCCAGCTGCTGGCCCTGCCTGGGGTGGACGAGGCCTGCGTGCAGGGGGTGAGCATCGGCAGCGTGCGCCGGCTGGTGGCCTTCGTGGCGGGGGCGGAGCGCGACAGCCGGGTCATCAAGGCCCAGCTGGCCAAGGTGCTGCCTGCCGCCATGATCCCCACCGACTATCGCCACTATGACCAGCTGCCCCGCACCGGCTCCAACAAGCTGGATCGCAAGGCCCTGCTGGCCGCCTACCAGGCGGGCGGCGAAGCCCTGACCCTGGGCAGCGAGACCGAGAACCGGGTCGGCGCCATCTGGCAGCAGATCCTGGGGCTCGCCACCATGGCGCCTGCCGACAACTTCTTCGAACTGGGGGGCCAGTCCCTGCAGACCATCCAGATAGTCAACCGGCTCGGCGCCGAGTTCGGGGTGCAGGTCAAGGTCTCTGACGTGTTCGATCACCCTCGGCTGGATGATTTCTGCCGTTTCCTCGACGGCCTGCTTTCCGAGGACGAAGAGAGCGTGGAGATGGTGTGGTGATGGATAAGGAGCAACAAGCAATGGTCTTTGATTTTACTGGCAAGCGGGTCTGGGTGACCGGGGCCGGGCGTGGCATCGGCCGCGAGGTGGCCACTCAGTTCGTGGCGGCCGGCGCCTGTGTGGTGGGGCTGGATCTGGTATTCCCCGAAGCCGACTACTCCTATGCCACCCGGCTGTTCGATATCGGCGACTCGAAGGCGGTCAGCACCTGCTGCGCAGCGCTGCTGGCAGACGGCGGGCTCGATGTGCTGGTGAACGGGGCCGGGGTCTTGCGCCTCGGCTCCACCGAGACTCTGAGCGATGACGACTGGCACGACTGCATGACGGTCAACGCCAGCGGCGTCTTCTATCTGCTGCGGGCCCTGGTGCCCCACTTCAAGGGGCAGCGGCGCGGCGCCATCGTCACCATCGGCTCCAACGCCGCCCATGTGCCGCGCATGCAGATGGCGGCCTATTGCGCCTCCAAGGCGGCGGTCACCAGCCTGACCCAGACGGTGGGGTTGGAGCTGGCCCCCTTCGGCGTGCGCGCCAACCTGGTGTCGCCAGGCTCGACGGATACCCCCATGCTGCGCGGCATGCTGCCAAGCGAGGAGGCCATGGCCCGCACCATTGCCGGGTTGCCGGAGCAGTTCAAGCTCGGCATTCCCCTGCGCAAGGTCGCCACCCCGGCGGAGATCGCCCATACCGTCCTCTTCCTGGCCTCGGATCTGGCCAGCCACATCACGCTGCAGGATCTGGTCGTCGACGGCGGCGCCACCCTGAGTGCCTGAGGCTTGAGAAACAGATGAACAATATGATTTTGCTGTTGAAACAGCTGGATGGTCAGAGCGTCAAGCTCGCCCTGAATGAGAAGGGGCAGGACGGTTTTTCTTCCTATCGCGCCACGCCGGCTGTCTGAGGTACAGATGAACAATATGATTTTGCTGTTGAAACAGCTGGAACGGCAGGGAGTGAAGCTGGCGCTGAACGACAAGGGCCAGCTTATCTCCCAGTCGAGCAAGGAGGCGGTGACGCCGGCCATCGGCGCCACCATCAAGGCCCACAAGGATGAGCTGGTGCGCTGCCTGGCGGCCCGTGCCGCCTTCGAGGCGCCCATTCTTGCGCAACGTGATGCCGAGGGCGCCCGGCAGGGCCCGCTCTCGTCGTCCCAGAGCGGGCTCTGGTTTATCGAGCAGTACGAGGAGGCCTCCCACCTCTACAACATGCCGGTCTATTTTCGCGTCAAGGGAGAGCTGGACACGGCGGCGCTGGAGTTTGCCTTCGACCACCTGTTTGCCCGCCACCCCAGCATGCGCACCCGCTTCATCAAGGACGAGGCGGGCAGGGGGGCCCAGGAGATCCTGCCCCACACGCCCTTCACGCTGCAGATTGAGGACGTGAGCGCAGAGCCCATTGCCGAGCGCGAGGCCTATGTGGCCCGCCGGGTGCGCGAGGAAATAGGGCGCCCCTTCTCCCTGACCCAGGGGGATCTGAGCCGGGTACACCTTATTCGGCTCGGCAGCCGCGAGCACGTGCTGCTGATCACCCAGCACCACATCATCTCCGACGGCTGGTCGGTCAAGAACATGTTCGCGGATCTCAAGCGCGCCTTTCTTGCCCATCAGAACCGCGAGCCCCTGCAGGTGAGCGAGCTGCCGCTCACCTACATCGACTATGCCCGCTGGTTCAACTCACCGCGTTTTCTCGATTATCACGCCGAGTTCAAGCCGTTCTGGGTCGACCGGCTCGGTGGCAGCCCCGAGGTACACGGTCTGCCGCTGGACAAGCCGCGCCCGGCCCATCAGGACAGCGGCGGCGAGCTGGTCTTCTCCACCATCGACAACGATCTGTGGGAGAGCTTCAAGCGCCTCTGCCAACGTCACAGCACCTCCAACTTCATCGGCCTGCACGCCCTGTTTGCCCTGCTGATGGTGCGCCAGAGCGGCGAGAAGGAGGTGGTGATCGGCACCCCGCTCGCCTATCGCGAGCGCCACGAGATCGAGTCGCTGGTGGGCTTTTTCGTCAATACCCTGGTGCTGCGCACTCAACTCAGCGGCAAGCCCAGCTTTGTCGATTATCTGCAGCAGTGCCGGGAGGAGGATCTGGCGGCCTTCGATCACCAGCTCTACCGATTCGAGGCGCTGGCCGAGGCCATTGGCGCCGATCGCACCACCGCCATCAACCCCATCTTCCAGATCATGCTGGTCTATCAGGCCAAGGTGGACTTCAACGATCTCATCCCCGGCTGCCAGCTGGTGGAGGAGACCTCGCCGGTGCTGCCGGCCAAGACCGACATCTCGGTCAAGGTGACCGAGCTGATGGACTCCGTCAGGGTGGACTGGTTGTTCGCCACCGCCCTGTTCGAGCGAGAGACCATCCAGGCCTACGCCGATCGCCTGCTGCACCTGATGCGCGCCGTGGTGGCGGCCCCCGAGACCGACATCTGGCAACTGCCGCTGGAGGCGGGCACTGACCAGGCGGCGCTGGCCGCACAACTTGCCGACCTGCCGCGGGACTACCCGAGCCGCGACACCCTGCTCTGTCATATCGAGCGGCGCGCTATTCAGTTGCCGGATGCGCTGGCGGTCAGCGACGGAGCGGATGCGTTGACCTATGGCGAGCTGGAGGTGCGTGCCAACCAGCTGGCCCACTGGCTACAATCCTGCGGCGTTACCCCGGGCGCCGCCATCGGCATCCAGGCCAGACGCGATGTCGCCTTCGTCATCGCCCTGCTCGCCTGCTGGAAGGCGGGGGCTGCTTATGTGCCGCTCGATCCTGCCTATCCTGCCGAGCGGCTGGCCCATATCCTCGGCGATGCGGCCATCAGCCTGGTGCTGGGTAGCGTGCCGGATGGGCGCCTTGGCGAGGCGCTGGCGGGCACGACTGCCGAATATCACGATCTGCACCAGCTTGCGCTGGACAAGATGCCAACCAGCACGCCCGCACTGCCTCGGGATGCTGCCATGCTGGCCCAGATCATCTACACCTCCGGCAGCACCGGCCTGCCCAAGGGAGTCATGGTGGAGCAGGGCAGCTTGGTCAACCTGATGGCGGATCACGGTGAGCGCATCGCCCTTGATCAGAATGGCGCCATGTTCAACTGCATGTCCCTCTCGTTTGATGCGGGCAACATGACCAGCTTGCTGCCGCTCTACTGCGGCGCGGCCCTGCACTTCGGCGAGCCGGGCGAGGGGGTGATCGGCGCCGCCATCGTTTGCGGTGCCAGCCATATGATTTTGCCGACCGCCCTGCTCGCCAACTTGCTGCCAGCGGCGGATCTCGGCTCCCTCAAGGCCATCGGCTTTGGCGGCGAGGCGTGCCCGAGCAGCCTGGTGGAGCGCTGGGGGGAGCGGGTGGCGCTCTTTAACATGTACGGCCCGACCGAGTGCACCGTCACCGCGCTCTGCGCGCGGCTCACCCCGGGGACGCCCATCACCATAGGTCGACCCGTCAACCACCTGAAGGCGCTGATCCTGGACGAGGCGGGCAACCTCTGCCCGGTGGGGGTGCCCGGTGAGCTCTGCCTGGTAGGGTTGGGGCTGGCACGCGGCTACCTCAATCTGCCGGAGCGCACCCAGGAGGCCTTTATCGAGCTGGCGCTGGCGGAACGTACCCATCGCCTCTATCGCACCGGCGATCGGGCCCTGCTGCGCCGTGATGGCAACATCCAGTATCTGGGCCGGATAGACGAGCAGATCAAGCTGCGCGGCTATCGTATCGAGCCGGGGGAGATAGAGACCCGGCTTGCCGAATTGTGCCCGGTCATCCGCCAGATCAAGGTGGTGGTGCAGGAGGGGCGTCTGCTCGCTTACGCCTGTTTGCAGGCCGGTGCAAGGGAGCCCGACGGCGACGCCCTGTTGCAGCGGGCCGGCGAGTGCCTGCCCGAATACATGGTGCCGGCGCGCCTGTGCTGGCTGCCCGAGATGCCGCTCACCCCCAACGGCAAGCTGGACTTGCGCCGCCTGCCCGCCATCGTCTGGCAGCAGAGCAAGGGCGAGCCGCAAAACGAACTGGAGCAGACCGTGCTTGCCATCTGGCAAGGGGTGCTCAAGCAGCCGCTCGGGGTGGAGGATGACTTCTTCCGCTTGGGCGGTGATTCCATCCTCAGCATCCAGCTCACCACCCGGTTGCGGGATGCGGGACTGCACTGCAGCGTGAAGGACGTGTTCGAAGCCAAGACGGTGCGCCGCCTCTGCCGCCAGCTCGGCCAGCAGCAGGCGGTCAGCCACAGGAGCGAGCAGGGCAGCCTGACCGGCGAGTTCCCGCTCCACCCCATTCAGCACTGGTTCTTCGAGCAGGGCTTTGCCAAGTCCGGTCACTGGAACCAGGGGGTGATCCTGCGCCTGCCGGCCGGGGTGGACGATGAGGCCCTGCGCGGCTGGCTGGATACCCTGCGCCAGCACCACGATGCCCTGCGCCTGGCGGTGACCCCGACCGGCCAGCGCTACCTGGCCGAACTGCCATTGCCGCCGCTGCCGACCCTGGATGCCGGCAACCTCGATGAGGCCGAACTGCAGGCCCGCCTGACCGAGCTGCAGGGGGATCTCGACCCTGCCAGCGGCCACACCCTGGCCTGGGCCCGCCTGCGCAATCTCGCCCTCGAGGGGGATCGCGAGGGCGAGACGGTGGAGGGGCTCTTCCTCGCCTTCCATCACCTGGTGATCGATGCGGTCTCCTGGCGCATCCTGGCCGAAGATCTGGCACGGGTGAGCAGGGGTGAGCCGCTGCCCGTCAAGGGCAGCAGCTATCGCCAGTGGGGCGAGGGGCTCGCGGCCTACGCCAAAAGGGAAGAGGAACAGCTTGGCTTCTGGCTGGCTCAGGGGGAAGGCAGCCAGGGTCACCTGCTGGAAGCGGCGCGCGCTGCCGATGGCCGCGCCGCCGCCAGCCTGCTGCAACTGAGTCAGGAGACCACGGCCCGGCTCATCGACACCGCCAACCAGGCTTACTTCACCCGGGTGCCCGACCTGCTGCTGGCGGCACTGACCCGCACCCTGAGCGAGCAGGGTTACGGCAGCCGTCACTGCGTGATGCTGGAAGGGCACGGTCGTGAGGCCATCGATGCGGAACTGGACGTGAGCCGTACCCTGGGCTGGTTCACCAGCACCTACCCGCTGGCGCTGGCGGATGCCAAGGAGTGGGATGCGCTGGTGTGCGCCACCAAGGAGCAGCTGCGCGCCGTGCCGGACAAGGGGGTGGGCTTCAACGCCCTGCGGCTGCACCACCCACGTGGCTGGGCACTGCCCGAAGCCCTGGTGGTCTTCAACTATCTGGGGGTCAGCCATCAGGGCGAGGCCGCTCAACCCTGGCAACCCCTGCCGCTGGCGCCGGGGGCCCCCACGTCCCCTGACAACCTGCCGCGTGAGCTGGTCAGTCTGCACGGTGGCGTGTTTGATGGCCGCCTCACCCTGCGCCAGGTGGGCGCCCTCAACCAGCAGGCGAGCGATGCCCTGATGGCGCGGCTGGCGGACAACCTGACGGCGCTGGTGGAGCACTGCTGCAACCTGAAGGCTCCGCGCCATACCCCGAGCGACTTCCCGGGGCTTGGCCTCTCGCAAGCCGCGCTCGATCGGGTGCTGAGCGGGCGCGAGGTGGAGACCCTGCTGCCCATGACCTCCTTGCAGCAGAGCATGTTCCATCACAGGGCGCTGCTGCCCCGGGATCACGCCTATCACCTGCAGACCGAGATGGACTATCACCAGCCGCTGGACGTGGCGGTCTACCGTCAGGCCTGGCAGGGGCAGATTGCCCGCTGGCCGGCCCTTCGCAGCGAACTGGTGCTGGCGGATGGGGTCGCGCTGCAGCGCATCCTCAAGCATGCCGAGTTGCCATTCCACTATGAGGACTTGTCTGAAGTGGGAAATGCAGAGGCACGGGTCCAGGCCTATCGCGAGCAGGATCTGGCCCGCCCGATCCCGCTCGTTCAGGCGCCCCTGCTGCGCCTTGCCTGCTTCAAATTGGCCCCCGATCACCACAAGGTGATCTTCAGCGCCCATCACGGCGTGCTGGATGGCTGGAGTGGCCCCGTGTTGCTGGGTTCCTTGCATCGCGGCTATCAGGCGCTGATGAATGGCCTGTTGCCGCAGGGCGAGCCGGATACCGCCTGGCTCGAATTTGGCCGCCATATCGCGAGCCAAACCCGCAGCGCCGACGCCTACTGGCAGGGGCGGGGCGAGCTCTTGGCAACGCCTAACGATCTCGCCTGCCTGTTCGGGGTGACGCTGGACGCTAGCTCAAGCGGGCGCCATACCCAGCAGCGACCGGCGGTGCGCGCCACGGCATTGCCGGCCGAGGTGGCGACTTTGCTCGCGCACCGTGCCCGCGAGCTTGGCGTGACTGCTGGCCTGTTGGCCCAATATGCCTGGCACCGTCTGCTGGCACGCCGCTCTGGCGATGCCGTCACCCTGGTGGGCAACGTGACCCCGGGCCGGGATTACCCCATCGAGGGGATCACCGCGAGCGTCGGGCTCTACATCAACAGCCTGCCGTTGGCGCTGGCGTGGCGCACCGAGCTGACCCTCGCCGAGCATATCGCCCGGTTGCAAGCCGACCTGATGGCGCTCAACGAGCACGGCACCCAGTCGCTGGCTGCACTGACCAAAGGCCGGGCACGCCTGTTCCAGGGTCTGTTCGTGTTCGAGAACTACCCCACGCCGGCGGCCCCTGCCGCCCCCGAACCTCACCAGCTGGTGCCGCGCTTTGGCACCGTGGTGGAGAAGGTGGAGCTGCCTCTCTCCTTGGTGGTCAGCAGCCGGGGCGAGACGCTCCAGCTGCGCCTCGAGTTCGACGGCGAGCAGATCCCCGAGGCCCGGGCCGAAGCGGTGCTGGCTGCCTGGCTGGCCGAGCTCGACTGGTTGGCACAGGCGGATCTGAGCCAACCGGCCAGAGTGGCGGCGGCCGCGCCGTTCCCAGTGAGGGCGCAAGTGGCCGCCACCACGGCTGATGAACCCGGCCTGGCTCAGCCGCCGGCCGAGGCCCGCGCGCTGGTGGCCCTGTGGGAGCGCCTGTGCGGCGTGCCCGGCATCTGGCAGCAGACCCTGTGTGAACTCGGGGTGGATTCGGTGCAGCAGCTCGCCCTGCTGGCGGCCCTCAACGAGGCGTTTGGCCAGGAGCGGGCGCTGCTTACCCTGCAGACCCTCAAGGCCCATCCATCCCCCAGCCGGCTCTATCGGCACTGGCTGGTGCGCCAAACGGAGGCCGCGCTATGACAGTGACCATCAAGCATGAGGCCCAACTCTTGCAAACCCGGCCTGCCCCCCGTGAGGGGGCGGCCAACCTGGGTGCGCGGCTAGCGGCTTGCCTCGCTGCCACCCCGCTGGCCCCCGCCATCCGTATGGGCGGGGAGGGCATCAGTGAGGGCGGATCAGATGAGCAGTGGCTTAGCTATGGCGCGCTCAATGATCGGGTGGGCCAGATTGCCGCCCGATTGCAGGGGCTGGCGGTGGGGGAGCGGGTCGGCCTCTATCTCTCCCGCAGCCCCGATCTGGTGGCCAGCTTGCTGGCCTGCCTGCGGCTCGGCCTCACCTTTGTGCCGCTCGAGCCGGACTTTCCGGTGGAGCGGCTGCAGGGGATCGCCCGTCAGGCGCGCCTGTCGGCGGTGATCTGCGATGGCGACAGACCGGCTCCCGCCTTCGGCTGTCCGCTGCGTACCCTCGATGGCCCCGCAGCGGCAGGGGCCGTATCCTGGCCCCAGGTGGATGACGCCCTGGCTGCCTACATGATGTTCACCTCGGGCTCCACCGGCGAGCCCAAGGGGGTGGTCATCAGCCGGCGGGCCCTGCTCTGCTTCCTCGACGGGATCCGCGAGCGGCTCGGGCTTTCACCTGGCTGCCACTGGCTCTTCATCACCACCCCGGCCTTCGACATCTCCCTGCTGGAGATGCTGGGGCCGCTCTGGGGCGGTGGCCGGCTGACGGTGGCCGGTGGCGAGCACAACAAGGATCCGCTGGGGATGCAGGCCTTGCTCGAGGCCGATCCCTCCATCAACTGGCTGCAGGCGACCCCGGCCTGCTGGCGCATGTTGCTCAAAGCTGGCTGGCAGGGGCGCAATACCCTCACCGCCCTGTGCGGTGGCGAGGCGCTGGACCCAGGTCTGGCCGAGCAGCTCTGTGCCCGCACCCGGCGACTGTGGAACTGCTATGGGCCGACCGAGGCCACCGTCTGGTCCCTGGTGAGCGAGGTGCGCTGGCCGCCGACTGATGGCCAGATCACCATCAGCCACAGCCTGCCCGGCTATCGTCACTGGGTGCTGGACGAGGCGGGGCAGCCGGTGGCAGAGGGAGAGTGCGGCGAGCTCTGCATCGAGAGCCCGGCCCTGTGCGAGGGGTACTGGCACAAGCCGGCCTTGACCAGCGCCGCCTTCCTGCGCCTTGCCACCCATCGTCTCTATCGCACCGGCGATCGGGTACGGCGGCTGGGGGCGGACAGCTTCCTCTATCTGGGACGGCGCGACGATCAGGTCAAGCTGCGCGGTTTTCGCATCGAGCTCGGCGAGGTGGAGGCGGGACTGCGCCGCCAGGCCGGGGTGCAGGAGGCGGCGGTTCGTCTGGTGGGCGAGGGGGACGAGGCCATGCTGGTGGGCTACGTGGAGGCGAAGAGCGGGGTGACCCTCAATCGCCTCGCCCTGCGCAAGGGGCTGCAGGCGACACTGCCGCACTACATGGTGCCGGCGCGGCTCATGCTGCTGGATGCCCTGCCCAAGACCGGCAGTGGCAAACTGGACAGAAAGGCGCTGCCTTTGCCGGAATAAATGGTTGTCTGAGTAGACGTTAAAAGCCATGGATAAAAAAAGAAGCCCGCAAATGCGGGCTTCTTTGTGGGCGGCAATCACGCGGGCTTATTGGGTGATGGGGGCCGCATCGGGTTTGGCCAGCAGTTGCTCGACGTCGTCGATCACCTTGAGAGCCGCCTGGGGGCCGCCGGTGGAGGTCCAAAGGGATCCGTCCACGGCGCCGAAACGCTTGCTCTTGATGGCGCCGAGCTGCTGGAAGGCCGGGGTCTGCTCGGCCTGCTTCATGGCATCCACCGCGTCGCCGCTGGCGCTGAGGGTGCCGATCACCAGCCAGTCGCCGTCCAGCAGGTTGAGGGATTCGAGGCTCAGGGCCGGGGAGTGGGGGGTCTTGTCACCGATCTGGTGGGTCGGCCGGGTCAGCCCCATCTCTTCCACCACGCTGCTGGCGAAGGTGCCGCTGTGCATGTAGCTCGGGCCCTTGGGGTTCCAGCGCACTATGCTCAGGCGCTCGCCCTGATGCTTGGCGAGCTTGCTGCGGGCTTCCTGCAGGCGGGCGTCATACTGGGCGAGGAAGGTCTTGGCTTCGGCGTCCCGGTTCAGCACGTGGGCGCTGCGATTGAAGATCTCCTTCCAGGAGTCACCCCAGTTGCCGGTAACCACGGTGGGGGCGATCTCCTTGAGCAGGGCCAGCAGCTCGGGCTTGGTCTGGCCGGTGAGGATGAGGTCGGGTTCCAGATCGATCAGCTTCTCCAGGTTGGGGTTGTCCAGATCGCCGACCACGGCGATCTCCTTGCCCGCCTGTTGCAGCAGGTAGCGGGGCAGGGTGGACTGGCCGCGACCATTGACGGTGCCGACCGGTTGCAGCCCCAGGGTCAAGGCGCTGTCCAGATCGATTTCGCTCAGTACCACCACCCGCTTGGGCTGGGCCGGTACGACCTGGGTCTTGCCGTCGGCATCGGTCACCTGACGGGTCTCGCTGCCGGCCTGTACCTGGAAGCCGACCAGACTGGCCAGCATCAGCACGGCAGCCAGGGGAGAGGAGATCTTCATCGTTACATCCTTCTTGGTGAAATCAGTGGAACACTGGGTCCCAAACGGGCGAACTCATGCTACCACAAATTCAAATGATAAGAATTGTCATTTGTGTTTGTGGCATAAGGAACGGACGGTTTGCTACCATGCTGGCTCATCCACCAAGGGCTCTTCGTGATGTTCATTGCCACTGCGCCAGCCTGTTCACTGGACCGCTTTATCGTGCAGGCCGACAGCCTGCCGCTGCCCGGCGCGGCGCATCTGGCGCTGCAACGGGTCTGCTTTGACCCCGCCGCCTTCACCCCGGCCTGTTACGATGCGGCCGGCATGGTGCTGCCCGCCAGCTTGCAGCGCGCGGCCCCCAAGCGGCTGGGGGAGTTTCTGGCCGGCCGGCTGGCGACGCGCCGGGCCTTGCACCCCTTTGGTCTGGGCCAGCAGCAGGTGAGCATAGGGGCGGCCCGCGAACCCTGCTGGCCTGCGGGGTTTGAGGGCAGCATCAGCCACAGCCTGTTGCAGGGGCGCGGCATGGCCCTGTGTGCGGTTCGCCCGGGTCAGGCGGGGATGGGGCTGGATCTGGAGGGCTGGTTGGCAGAGGGGCAGGCGAGCGAGCTCTGGCCCGGCATTGCCAGCGGGGAGGAGTGGGCTCGGCTGGCGGCCGCTGCCCGCTCCGTTGGCCTCAGCAGGGCTGAGGCGCTCACCTTGATCTTTTCGGCCAAGGAGAGCCTGTTCAAGGCGCTCTACCCCAGGGTGGGGCGCTATTTTGACTTTCTCGATGCCCGCTGGCTGACCATGACGGAGCAGACCCTCACCCTCGAACTGGTGGTCGGGCTGACCCCGACACTGCCCGCGGGTTGGCGCTGTACGCTCTACTGGCAGCCAATGTACTGGCAGGCACAGCATTGGCAAACAGGGCACTGGCAAACACGGCCGGGCGGGGTGCTCACCTGCCTGCTGCTGTGAGTGGCGGCGCGCCGAGACGCATGCATCAAAAAACCGCCTCTCGGCGGTTTTTTGATGGGGCTCAGGCCGGTTGGCGCATGGCAAAGGCGTGCGGTCTGCGGCGCGGTACTATGATGGGGGCGCCGTCGCCGGGGGCGTGCAGTATGTCCACGTCGGTCTGGTAGAGGCGGTCGATGAGGGACTTGGTCACCACCTCGCGGGCCGGCCCCATGGCCTGGATGCCGCCATCTCCCAGTGCGATCAGCTCGTCGCAGTAGCGGGCGGCGGTGGCGAGATCGTGGATGACGATGAGCACCGTCTTGCCCTCGGCGGTGATCTGGTGGATGGCCTCCATCACCTCGGTCTGGTGACCGATGTCGAGGGCGCTGGTGGGTTCATCCAGCAGGATGATGTCGGCATCCTGGGCCAGCACCATGGCGAGCCAGACCCGCTGGGCCTGGCCACCGGAGAGGGAGCTGGCGCTCTGCTGCAGAATGTCGCCCAACTGCATCCGCTCGCAGGCCCAGCGCACCATGCGGGCATCCTCCTCGCTCCACTGATTGAACCAGCCCTGATGGGGGTGGCGGCCGTACTGCACCAGCTGCTCGACCTGGATGCCGGCGGGCACCAGCGGACGCTGGGGCAGGTAGGCGAGCTCGCGGGCCAGCGCCTTCTTGCCGTAGCTTGCCAGCGGCTTGCCCTTGAGCAGGATCTCGCCGGCTTGCTGCTGCTCCTGGCCTGCCAGGAGTTTGAGCAGGGTTGACTTGCCGCCGCCGTTGGGGCCGACGATCCCCACCAGCTTGCCCTGGGGAATGGTGAAGGAGATGTCGTTGAAGACGGGCTTGTGCTGATAGCCAAATTGCAGGTGATTGATGGTGAGCGTCATCAGGCGGCCCTCGGTCTGTCTTGAAAATGGATGAATGGCATCGTCAGTCGGCCTTCTGGCGGTCTTTGAGCAGGATGAACAGCAGCAGCAGGCCGCCGAGAATACGGGTCATGATGCCGGTGGCCACCTCGTGGGGGCTGGCCAGCACCCGCACCAGGGTGTCGCTGGCCAGCAGCAGCAGGGCGCCGCACAGGGCGGCAATCCACAGCGGCACGATGCGATCCCGGCTGAGCCAGGAGGCGAGCACCGGGGCCGCCATGGCGATGAACACCACCGGGCCGCCGATGGCGGTGCCGAGCGCCGCCACGACGATGGCCTGGGCCAGCACGCCGAGCTGCACCCGGTTGACGTTCACCCCCAGACTCTGGGCGGTGACGGGGCCGAGGCGCAGTACGCCCAGAGCCCGGGAGAGATAAATGATCCAGGGGCAGACCAGCAGGATCAGGATCCCCACCGGCAGCACAGTGCTGTAGCCCTGGCCGACGAAGTTGCCCATGTTCCACAGGTAGAGGCTGGTGAGGTGCACCAGCGACTGGGTGGACATCACGAACTGGCCGATGGCGTTCATCAGCTCGGAGACGCCGATGCCGATCACCACGAACAGGTAGCCCTGCTCCCCCGGCTTGTTGCACAGGGCATAGAGCACGGCGGCGGCAAACAGGGCGCCCAGCGGGGCGGCCCACCAGGGCCAGCTGCCGAGGGTCAGGTAGAGGGAGAAGGCGATGATGGCCAAGGAGGCCCCCTCGTTGACCCCGATCATGTCCGGGGTGGCGAGGCGGTTGCGAATGAGGGTCTGCACCAGGCAGCCGGAGAGGCCCATGGCGGCGCCCGCCACCAGCACGGCGACGATGCGCGGCAAGCGGATCTTGAAGACGGTCACCTCGCTCAGCCGGTTGCCATCGCCAAGCAGGGTCTGGATCACCCCCAGCATGGTGAGCTTGCCGGAGCCCAGGGTCAGCGCCAGCAGGGAGAGCAGCACCAGGGCGACCAGGAGCCCCAGCGTGATCAACCAGGCGCGGCGGTGCAGCAACAGGGTGCGGCTGCCAATGCGCAGGCAGACGGTGCCGGTAGGAAGCGCCGTGGTGAGGGAGGGATTGATGGAATTGTTCATGAGGCAGGCAACCTTATTTGACGGCCAGCAGGGAGCGGAAACCGCCGCTGCGCACCACCAGGATGAGCACGGGGGCACCGATCAGCGCCAGGATCACTCCGTTGGGCAGTTCGAACGGCTGGATCAGCCAGCGCGCCAGGATGTCGGCGCCGAGCAGGAACAGCACCCCGAACAGGGCGGAGAAGCGCACCTGGATGGCGAGGCGTACCGGCTCCACCAGGCGGGCGCAGTAGGCGGCGAGAAAACCGACGAAGCCGATGGGACCGGCGATGGCGATGGCGCAGGCGGTAAACAGGGTGGCGGCCAGGAGCACGCCTATGCGCACCCGGGTCGGCCGGATGCCGAGCGCCAGCGCCTGGTTGTCACCCATCTGCATCAGGGTGAGCTGACGACAGAGCGCCAGGGTCAGCAGCAGGCCGAGCAGGGCAAAGGGCATCACGGTGAGTACCGCATCGAGATCCGAGGCGGCCAGCGACCCCAGATTCCAGAAACGGAACTGCTCCAGCACCACCTGGTTGGAGAGCAGCAGGAAGTTGGAGAGGCCGCCGAAAGTGGCGGAGAGGGCGACCCCCACCAGGATGAGCTTGAGGGGGTTGGAGCGCCCCACCATCAGGCCGAGGCCGAGCACGATGAGGTTGCCGAGCAGGGCCCCCATGCCGGACCAGAGCAGGTAACCGTAGGCGGATTCGACGCCAAAATAGGTGAGGCCGATCACCAGGGCGAACACGGCGCCGGCGTTGACCCCGAGCAGGCCGGGTTCGGCCAGCGGATTGCGGGTGGCGCTTTGCAACATGGAGGCCGCCAGCGCAAGACAGACGCCCACCACCAGGGCACACAGGGTGCGGGGCAGACGCAGGGTATGAATGATCATGGCGAGCTTTTCATCGGCCATGAGGGCGGGATCGCCCAGCAGAAATCCGGCGACCTCGCGGCCACCATAGACACCGGCGCCGGTGGCCAGTGAGAGACAGATGAGCAGGAACAGGAGAACCACTCCCAGCCAGAACAGGTGTGTTTGGTGTCTGTGCACCCGGCTACTCCTTCACGTCGAGGCAATAACAGCAGAAAAGGGAGCCCTGACGGGCTCCCTGCGGGGTTTACAGCTTGTAATCCACGCCGGCGTAGACGGTACGACCTTCCAGAATGAAGTCGGCGTCGGTGGCGACCTGGTCACGCTTGGTGTTGGTGAGGTTGGTGATGCCCAGCTTGAAGTCGAGCGCCGGGGTGACCTTCCACTTGGTGTTGACGTCCAGGGTCTGGTAGCTGTCGGACTTGAGCGCCTGAGAGTTGTGCATCGGCACCTTGATGAACTGGCTGCCTACGTATTGCCAGGCCAAGTTGGTGCTGACGATCTCGGTGGCCTGCCAATCCAGGCTCAGGTTGCCGGTGTGATCCGGGGTCTTGGCCAGATCGTCGCCAGTGCTCTTGTCTTCGGAGTCCAGCATGGTCCAGTTGCCGGTCAGCTTGAGGTCGTCCATCACATCGACCCAGCCGGTCAGCTCCAGCCCCTTGACCCGGGCCTTCTTGACGTTGAGGTAGGTCATGACGGTTGGACGGTAACCCGGGCCCCACTGATCGCTTTGGATCAGATCCTCGATGTCGTTGTGGAAGCCGGTGAGGCCGGCGCCGAAGCGATCGGCTTCATAGGCGGTGCCCAGCTCATAGCTGACGGCGGTTTCCGGTTTCAGATCCGGGTTACCGATCACCTTGCAGGCGCCGCGGCAGGCGGTGGTGGCGAAGCCTTCGCTGGACTGGGCCAGGGTCGGGGCCTTGAACGCCTTGCCGGCGCCGCCCTTGATCACCCACTCGTCGCTCAGCTTGTAGAGCGCATAGGCGCGCGGGCTGAACTCGTTGCCATAGGTCTCGTGGTGATCCAGACGACCGGAGAGGGTCAGCGCCAGATCACCAAGGCTGAATTCATCCTGCAGGTAGAGGGCGCTCTGGCTCGCATCCACGCTGCCATTGGTGATGCTGCGACTGTGCTCCAGCTCGGTCTTGCGGAATTCCGCGCCTGAGGTCAGCAGGTGATCCCCCAGGTAGCCGCTCAGCTGGCCGTCGACCGTGTGGTTGGTCTGGGTGACATCAGCCGCGCCGCCGTTGAGCTGGGAGTCATCCATCAGATCGGTCTGCTCGAAGTAGTAACGGGCGCGGCTGTCGAAGTGCTCCCAACGACCGTTGTGGGTCAGCCCCAGGCTCAGGCGATCGAGTTTTTGCACGTTGTGCGGGGTGGCCGGGGCGGTGGGGGCACGGGGCACGTTGTTGAAATAGCTGTCCATGTCGTTCTGGTTGTAGCCCAGATCGAACTCCACATCCTGATTGTCGGCCACCAGCCACTTCAGGCTGGAGAGCATGTTGACCACTTCCCGTTTCTCCAGCGCATCGGCGTCCTTGTTGTTGGACTGATCGCTGTGCCAGCGGTCGCGCTGATAGCCTTCTACTACCAGGCTGCCGAGCAGCTTGTTGTCGATCAGGGCGCCGGAGACGAAGGCGTTGCCACGGTTGGCATCACCGCCATCACCCTTGGTGGGCATGGTGTGGGTGTAGCCGAAGGCCGCCTCGGTCTGCTCCTTGGCCTGGCGCAGGATCACGTTGACCACGCCGCCGAGGGCGTCGGCGCCATAGAGGGAGGAGACGGGACCGCGGATCACCTCGATGCGCTCGATGGCGGCCATGGGGATGGAGCTCAAGTCGAAGTCATTGCCAAACGAGCTGCCCAGGGTCTCGCGAGCGTTGACCCGCTTGCCGTTGATCAGCAGCAGGGTGTAGTCGCCGCCCATGCCGCGGATCTTGATCTCGCTGCGGCCGGTGGGGTTGGTGCCGATGATGTTGACGCCGGGCACGTGCTTGAGCGCTTCGCCGACGTTGTTGGCGTTCATCTTGTCCAGATCGGCGCGGGTCACCACAGAGACGCTGGCCGGGGCGGAGAGTTCGGTGTGCTGGGTCTGGGTGGCGGTGACCACCATGGTCTCGTTGGCCTTGACCGCTTCGGCCTGGGCCAGGCCCGGCAAGGCAAACAGGCCGAGGGAGAGCAAAATCGGGTTCAAGCGAAATACGCCAGGCTGCAACTGCATAGTCAAAACTCCATGAATAAAACAGAGGTTATGGGGTCCGGCTCTGGGGCCGGTGGCTCACTGACTTCCTTGTCTGGCGGTGCCAGACTCGGGGTTATTGTTATTCCTTGTCTGTGCCAGCCCCTTGAGCAGGAGCCAGACACCGCCGCAGGCCAGCAGGCCGCAGCCGATATTGATCCAGGCCAGATGGGCAAATCCGTGCAGGACGCCGCTCTGATCCGACACCAGCAACCTGGCGGAGAGCAGGCTGCCGAGCCCGGCCGCCACATTGGTGACCGTGCCCTGAAAAGACATGAAGGCGGCGCGCTGATGCGGGGCTGGGATGGAGGCCGTGATGGCGAGGGTGGTGCTGGAGCGGGCCGAGCTCAGCGCCATGAACAGGGTGAACAGCAGGTAGACGGGCACGCCGACTGGCATGGCGAAACCGAGCAAAGTGATCAGCGCCAGCAGCAGGCTGGTGATCAGGATGGCGGCCTGGGCCCGGCCCTGATCAATCCAGCTGCCGCACAGCCGCATGGTGGCCATGCTGGCGAGGCCGCCGCACAGATAGAGGGCGGCGATCTGCTCGCGCGGGAATGCCAGGTTGAACTGGAAGTAGTTGGCAAAGTGCGGGATCAGCAGGAAGTGACCGAACATCTGCAGGCAGAGGATAAACAGGGCGCCCTGGCAGAGTGGGGAGGCCAGCAACTGGCGTAGGCCACTGCCGTGAGGGGCGCGGCTGACCGGCAACGAAGGGAGTAGGGTGGCGCAGAGCAGGGCCAGCAGCAGGCCGCAGACGCCAAACAGCAGGAAGGGGCTCTGCCAGCCAAACCACTGGGCCAGCACCAGGGCGATGGGCACCACCAGGATGGCGGCCAGCGAGAACGCCATGCCCACGTAGGCGAGGCGACGGCCCCGCTCGGCCGGCGGTACCAGATCCAGCACGGCCGCCATCAGGATGGCGGCGAGGGGGCCGGCCACACAGCCCGACAGGACGAACAGCACCAGCAGCTGCTGGCTGTTTTGCACCAGGGCGCAGGCCATCAGCAGCAGAAAACGTAAGATGAGCAGCACCAGCAGGGCGGGCTTGCGGTTGACCCGATCGAGCCAGGGGGCGGCGATGAGCCCCATCAGGGCGGCACCCAGAGTAGCACCGCCGCTGAAGTAGCCGGTCTGTTCCGGCTGCATGCCGAGGCTGATGACCAGATCCGGCCCGAGCGGCATCACCATCATCATGCTGCCCATGGAGAGCATGTTGACAAGCAGGGCCAGGTGGATGGCGGCGGGGGTGGTGGTCACTGGCTTCATCGACGGCAAGCTCAAAAAAATGAGACCGAATTGTATCCGAGCGATTTTTTCGTGACAACAAATGGTAATCATTTTTATTTGTGTTATTTGATCTGTCTCCGCTCTTTTCATAGAAAAATGAAGGGCCTGACCTTCATGGTGCTCGCCACTCATGGGCAAAATCATTGAAAAGCGGGGCGGATGGCCCATGATGACGAGGTGATGAGCAGGCCATGATCTGGTTGGCCGCCGAGTGGGACGGGAGGAGAAGATGAGCAGATGGCGCGGGTTTGGATTCTGGCTGCTGTGGGGGCTCTGGTGCTTGCCGCTGCGGGCCGAGGTGAAGGTGATCCCGGTATTCGAGACCCAGGCGGCAGTGCAGACCCTCAAGGATCTCTATCCGGATCTCGGGGTGAGTGCCATGGGCAATCAGCTGGTGCTGAGCGGCAGCGCCGCCCAGCTGCAGGAGGCCGAAGCGGCGCTGGCCAAATTCAACCAGCCGCCCCAGAGCCTGCTCATCGAGTGGCGGGTGGATGGCGCTTCCAGTGGTCAGCAGGCCGGGGTGGGGCTGGGCCGGGATGCCGCCAAACGGCAGTGGTTGCTGGAGGGCAATGCCCAGCAGTATCAGCGCAGCCAGAGCGACAGCTGGCAGGTACGCGGACTGTCGGGTCGGCCCGTGCTATTGCAGATGGGCACCTATCAACCGGTCACCTTCTATCAGTGGCGCGGAGGCCAGGTAGTGGGGCTGATGCCGCTGGTGAACGGCCTCTATGCCACCGCCACCCTGATCGGCGACAGGGTGCAGATAGCGCTCAGCAGCGAGCAGGCCAGACTGGAGCAGGGCACCATCAATCGGGGGCAGAGTGCCACCGAGGTGAGCGGTGCCCCCGGTCAGTGGCTGACGGTGGGCGAGCTCTCCACCAGCGCGGCGCAGCAGGGCAGCAGTCTGGGCACCCAGTTGCAGGGGGGCAGTGGCAGCCAGAGCGATCGTCAGACCCTGCAGATCCGGGTCACGCGCCAGTGAGGCGCCTGGTTGATCGGCTCGCTCCTCGGATGCCTGACTATCCTGGTTGAACCTGGCTGATCAGTTGCCGGCGTGGGGCTGATCGGCTGCGTATTCACGCAGCTGGCGGCTGCGCAGCAGATACCAGAGTGACCAGAGGGTGGCGACCAGTACCAGGGCGGTGGGCCAGCTGAACGACCACTTCTGCAGATTGAGGCTGTGCAGTTGCATCAGCAGGCCGCTGACGGCAGAGCAGAGCAGCAGCAATGGGCTGTGGCGCCTGAGCCAGGCCCGGAGGCTGCGGGTCTGCTGATAGGTGCCACCGCAGGCGAGCAGCGCCAGTATGGCGGGCACGTCGGTCAGCAGGCTGATGTAGAGGGCGAGCCGGTCCGGGTAGAAGAGGGTCAGGATGGCGCTGCCGCTCTCGCGGGTGACGCCGGCCATCAGAAACAGCCAGACCGAGCGGGTCAGCAAGAGGGCGATGGGCCAGAACCAGAGCGGGGGGCGCAGCTGGCCGTGATCGTCATATCTGTGTTCGGGGTAGAGGGTCATGGTTGCCCGGGGTAGTCTGTGCAAAAGATGAAGGGGATATGGGGCGAAGAGGGGCCCTTTGCAAGGCGGGCGAGGGGCGGGAATTAATCGGGGGGCCATGCCCCCCAATCCGCTTATCTCTTTTCGTGCCGGGCTGCCGGCGTCAGAGCCAGCCTTTTCGCTTGAAGAACAGACCGGTACCGAGCGATGACATCACCATCAGCACCAGGGAGAGCGGATAGCCGTATTCCCAGGCGAGCTCCGGCATGCGGCCGAAGTTCATGCCGTAGATGCTGGCGATCAGCGTCGGCGGCAGGAAGATGACCGCGGCCACCGAGAAGATCTTGATCACCTTGTTCTGCTCCAGGTTGGTGACCCCCATGGAGGCCTCCAGCTGGAAGTTGATCTTGTCGAACAGGAACTGGGTGTGGGGCAGCAGGGACTCCACGTCGTGCAGCATCTCGTCGATCCACTTGTTCTGCTCGTTGCTCATCCGCTGGCGCAGGCTGCGCTTCAAGAAGCGCAGGGCGCGACGGGTATCGTGCAGGGAGAGACGGATCTGGCCGTTGGCCTCTTCCTGAGCCATCAACTCCTTGAGCATGGGATTGATCTGATCCGGCTCGAAGATCTGATCGGCGGTGTTCTCCAGGGTCTTGTAGCCATCTTCGATGAGATCGGAGAGGTATTCGACTTTCAGGTTCTGCACCTCCAGCAGGATGTCGAGGGCATCTTCCACCTCCAGCCGATCCTGACGCATATAGTGGCGCAGCAGGCGCACCAGGCCGATGTCATCCTCGCGGATGCTGATCAGCAGGTTGTTGCGCAGGGTAAAGGAGACGTGGACACCCTTGGTGTCACGGCCGATCCGCTGGGGAAACAGGGAGTGAATGTGCAGACCGTCGGTATCCCAGTAGAAACGGGCGGATGCTTCGATGTCATCGAGCTCCTCCTTGTCGGGCACCTCTTCCAGAAACAGGCCCGTCAACCATTCTCGTTCCGCCGTGTCCGGCTTGTAGGCATCCAGCCAGACTGTGTTGTCAGGCACTATGTCGTCAGGCCCGAGCGTGACTATGTCCAGTACCTTGTTATTGAGAATGTAGGCGGTGATCATCTGTCCCCCCTTAAGAAGTCATGGGTAATCAGGGATGGTTGCACAGGTCATGCGGCCTTAGAGCGCGTAGAAAGCGATCCCGTGGACAAGCTGAACGGGCCGATGGAAAACCTGAATGTGGCGAACTATACAGGGGCGGGCCGCGCTTGTCAGGGCCTATTCATCGGAGGTTCAGCCTGTTCGCTCAAAAAAACAGCGAGGTCGGAGCAGCCACGCCGACCTCGAAACGGGTGATCCCGGCGTCGTCTCCTTTATTCACCCTGGCACGCGGGAGGAGTCGGGCTCACCGGCCGGGATGACGGGCTGCCGAGCGCCCTGCGAGAGCCCCCGGCCGTGCGCCGGAAACCGCCTCTTTTTGATGTGTTGGGGCTGAGCATTTTTGTTGTCTGCGCAGGTCTGCATGGGCCAGCCTGTTACATGTTGGGATAGTTGGGGCCAGAGCCGCCTTGCGGCGGCGTCCAGACGATGTTCTGGCTCGGATCCTTGATGTCGCAGGTCTTGCAGTGGATGCAGTTGGCCGCGTTGATCTGCAGGCGGGGCAGGCTCTCTGAACCCAGGATCTCGAACACCCCGGCCGGGCAATAGCGCTGGGCGGGTTCGGCCCAGGTGGGCAGGTTGACCGCCACCGGGATAGTCTCATCCTGCAGCTTGAGGTGGCAGGGCTGATCCTCGTCGTGGCTGGTGTTGGCGAGGTAGACAGAAGAGAGCTTGTCGAAGCTGAGCCTGCCGTCCGGCTTGGGATAGTCGATGGGCTGGCAGCGGCTGGCCATACGCAGTTGGCGGTAGTCCGGCTCCTTGTCCAGCAGGGTGAACGGCGACGAGTGAGCAAACAGCCGCTGCTCCAGCCAGTTGAAGGCGCCACCGAGCCAGGGGCCCCAGCGGTGCAGGGCGGCGCCGAAATTGCGCGCTGTTTTGAGCTCATGGGCCAGCCAGCTCTGTTGCAGCGCATCGCCGTATTCGGCCAGATCCCGGCCCCCTTCATCGCCGCCGCGCAGACTCATGGCGACGGTCTTGGCCGCCAGCATGCCGGACTTCATGGCGGTGTGGATCCCCTTGATACGGGAGAAGTCGAGGGTGCCGGCATCGCAACCGATGAGCAGGCCGCCGGGAAAGTGCATGCGGGGCAGGGAGTGCCAGCCCCCCTTAGCGATGGCGCGGGCGCCGTAGCTGATGCGCTCGCCCCCCTGCAATGCCGCGGCGATGAGCGGGTGGTGCTTGAGGCGCTGAAACTCGTCAAACGGGCTGAGCCAGGGGTTGCGGTAGTTGAGGTCGACGATGAGACCGACCGCCACCTGATCCTGCTCCAGATGATAGAGATAGAAGCCGCCCTGGCTCTTGTCCTCCTTCCCCTCAGAGAGCGGCCAGCCGCTGCCGTGCAGCACTCGGCCCGGTTTGCCCTGGCCGGGGGGGAGCTGCCACAGCTCCTTGAAGCCGATGGCGTAATGCTGCGGCTGGGCGACGTTTTCCAGCTGAAAGTCGGCGATCAGCTGCTTGCCGAGATGGCCGCGCGCCCCTTCGGCAAACAGGGTGTAGCGACCGAGCAGCGCCATGCCGGGCACGTGATCCGCTTTCGGATTGCCCGCCCGATCCAGCCCGAGATCGCCGGTGATCACACCCTTGACCCGTCCCGCTTCCATGATGAGTTCGCTTGCGGTAAAACCCGGGTATATTTCGACTCCCAGCTGCTCGGCCTGCTGACCGAGCCAGCGACAGAGGTTGCCGAGGCTGATGATGCGGCTGCCCTCGTTGTGCATGCGCGGCGGCACCGCCCAGTTGGGCAGTTGCAGGGCGCGGCTGTCGCTTTGCAGCAGGTGCACCTGATCGTCGTTGACCTCGATCCCGAGCGGGGCCTGTTGCCAGCTATCTGGCAGCAGCTCCTTGAGGGCGACGGGATCCAGCAGGGCGCCGGAGAGCAGATGGGCGCCGATCTCCGCTCCCTTCTCCAGCAGGCAGACCGACAGCTCGGCATTGTGTTGTTTGAGGGCGATGGCGGCACTGAGTCCCGCCGGGCCGCCACCGACGATGACGACATCAAATTCCATTGCTTCGCGTTCCATCTTGCCTCTGTGCTCGACTTGGCCTAGGGTAGTGCTGGTAGTTTACGTAAACGTAAAGTAAATGTAAGCAAAAAAATGTGAGGGTTTTCATGGATTCACTCAACAGAAGCGAGGGATGCGCGTCATGAAGCTGCTGGTCGCGGTCAAGCGGGTGCTGGATTACAACGTCAAGGTCCGGGTCAAGAGCGATGGCTCAGACGTGGAGCTGGCCAACGTCAAGATGGGGATCAACCCGTTTTGTGAAATTGCGGTGGAAGAGGGGGTCAGGCTGCGCGAAGCAGGCGTGGCGAGCGAGCTGGTAGTGGTGACCTTCGGCCCCGAGGCAGCGGCCGAACAACTGCGTCACGCCCTGGCGCTGGGGGCGGATCGGGCGCGTCATTACGTGACTGGCGAGACCCTGACCCCGCTCACCGTGGCTCGCGCCCTGCAACAGGTGTGCGAGCTGGAGCAGCCCGATCTGGTGCTGCTCGGCAAGCAGTCCATCGATTCTGACAACAACCAGGTGGGCCAGATGCTGGCCGCCCTCAATGACTGGCCGCTCGCCACCTTCGCCTCCGCCATCAAGCTGGTAGAGGGCGAATTGCAGGTGACCCGCGAGATTGACGGCGGCCTCGAGACCCTCGGCATGCCGCTGCCAGCGGTGGTGACCGTGGATCTGCGCCTCAACGAGCCGCGTTTTGCCTCGCTCCCCAACATCATGAAGGCCAAGCGCAAGCCGCTCGAGAGCGCGCCCTTCGCCGCCCTCTGCGTCGAGCCGGCCGGTCAGACCCGGCTGCTCGGGGTGATGGCCCCCGCGGCCCGCAGCGCCGGCATCATGGTGGGCTCGGTGGACGAGCTGCTGGACAAACTCAAGCACGAAGCGAAGGTACTCTGATGCTGCCAGCAATCAACAGAACCCCGCCCGCCGGCGACAAGCTCGGGGGCGTGATGGGCGCACAGGCAGGGACATCAACGGACGATAGCAAGGGGCAGTCATGAGCGTATTGATCATTGCCGAACATCATCAGGGCCAGTTGGCCGACAACGTGGCCCGTCTGGTCACCGCGGGGAGCCAGCTGGGCGGCGAAGTGCATCTGCTGTTGCTGGGGCAGGGGCTGACCGAGGCGGGTGAGCAGGCCGCCGCCCTGCAGGGAGTGAGCCGGGTACTGCTGGCCGAGCATCCCATGTTGGCGGAGGGGCTGAGCGATGGGGTCGATCCGCTCTTGGCCCACATCGCGCGGGATTATCAGCACTGCCTGATGGCCGCCAGCACCCAGGGCAAGGATCTGCTGCCGCGGGTGGCGGCCAGGCTCGGGGTGGAGATGCTCTCCGAGGTGACCGGCATCGAGAGCGGCGACACCTTCCTGCGCCCCATCTACGCGGGCAACGCCGTGGCCCGGGTGGCGAGCAGCGCACCCATCAAGGTGCTGACCATCCGGCCCACCGCCTTCGCCAAGGCGGCGAGCGGCGGCCAGGCTCAGGTAGCGCGGTTGCCGGTGAGCGAGGTGGCCTGCCGTACCCGCCTCATCGAACGGCGCGCCGTGCGCTCCGCCAGACCCGAGCTCGCGGCAGCGCGGGTGGTGGTTTCCGGTGGGCGGGCACTGGGCTCCAAGGCGCAGTTCGCCCTGATCGAGGCGCTGGCTGACAAGCTGGGCGGGGCGGTAGGGGCGTCGCGGGCGGCAGTGGATGCGGGCTTTGTCGCCAACGATCTGCAGGTGGGCCAGACCGGCAAGGTGGTGGCCCCCGAGCTCTACATTGCGGTCGGCATTTCCGGTGCCATCCAGCATCTGGCGGGGATGAAGGAGTCGAAGGTGATCGTCGCCATCAACAAGGACAGCGAGGCTCCCATCTTCCAGGTGGCCGACTACGGGTTGGTGGGGGATCTCTTCACCTTGCTGCCGGAGCTCACTGCCAAGCTGTAATCTAGTGAAAAAGGGGACCGGGGGCATTGAGCACCGGCAAGCGCCCGTTTCTACGCATGTTCTCTGCAAGCCCTGACCCGTTCAGGGCTTTTTTCTGCCAACTGCGCTGGCGGCGGGTCGACAAAAGGTTGAGCCAGCTCCCAAAAAGCCTTTGATCCGGGGGCTGCACTTGTGTAAAACCAGACAAGTCACCGATCACACTCATCCACTCACGGAAAGCGTCATGAGCAAACAGATTTACAACTTCTGCGCCGGCCCCGCCATGTTGCCGGTCGAAGTCATGGAGCGCGCCCAGCGCGAATTTTGTAATTTCCAGGGGCTGGGAGCCTCGGTCATGGAGCTTTCCCACCGCGGCAAGCCCTACATGGCGGTCGCTGCCAAGGCCGAAGCCGATCTGCGCGAGTTGCTGGCGGTGCCGGACAACTACAAGGTGCTGTTCATGCACGGCGGCGGCCGTGGCCAGTTCTCTGCGGTGCCTATGAACCTGCTCGGCGGCGCCAACAAGAAGGCTGACTATCTGCTGACCGGTGTCTGGGCTGCGAGTGCCGTGGACGAGGCGCGCAAGTACGGCGATATCCAGACCTTTGACGGGGTGGCCAAGAGTGCCGAGGGCATCTCTCACCTGCTGCCGACTCCGGCGTTTCGCGCCGATGCGGCCTATGTGCACTACTGCCCGAACGAAACCATCGATGGCATCGAGATGTTCGACATCCCGGCTACCGGCAAGGTGCCGCTGGTGGCGGATCTCTCCTCCACCATCCTCTCCCGTCCCATCGACGTGAGCCGCTTCGGCATCATCTATGCCGGCGCCCAGAAAAACATTGGCCCCTCTGGGCTGGCCATCGCCATCGTGCGCGACGATCTGCTGAACCAGGCCCGCGCCGATGTGCCGTCGATCTTCGACTACCAGCTCACCGCCAAGAACGACTCCATGTTCAACACCCCGCCCACCTACGCCTGGTATCTGGCCGGGCTGGTGTTCGAGTGGCTGAAAGAACAAGGCGGCCTCGCCGCGATGGAAGCGCGCAACAAGGAGAAGGCCGATTTCCTCTACGGCTATCTCGATCAGTCGAGCTTCTATGGCAACCAGGTGGATGCCAGCTGTCGTTCGCGGATGAACATCCCGTTCCAGCTGAAAAATGCCGAGCTGGACAAGCTGTTCCTGGCCGAATCGGAAGCCGCCGGCCTGCTGGCGCTCAAGGGCCACCGCATCGTCGGCGGCATGCGCGCCAGCCTCTACAACGCCATGCCGCTGGAAGGGGTGAAGGCGCTGGTCAGCTTTATGGACGGCTTTGCCAAGCGCCACGGCTGAGGCGTTTTTCCCCGATTGCCGACGCCGGGGACTCCCCGGCGTCTGTTTTTTCCGTGATGCCGGACCGGTCGCCCCCGCGGCCTGCTTTTGTGCCACCCGCAGTCTTGCCGAGCAGGGCGCGGGCTGCTAACGTCCGGTCAGGTCATTTTTTTGAGATCGTACAGGAAGTCTATGAATTCGTTGCGTTTGGAACCTATTTCTCGTGTGGCCGGTGAGGTCAATCTACCCGGCTCCAAGAGCGTGTCCAACCGGGCCCTGCTGCTGGCAGCCCTGGCCCGTGGCACCACCCGGCTCACCAACCTGCTCGACAGCGATGACATTCGTCACATGCTGGCGGCGCTGACCCAGCTCGGGGTCAAGTACAAGCTCTCCGCCGACAAGACCGAGTGCACCGTGCACGGTCTGGGTCGCAGCTTCGCGGTGAAGGAGCCGGTCAATCTGTTCCTCGGCAACGCTGGCACCGCCATGCGACCGCTGTGTGCCGCCCTGTGTCTGGGCTCCGGCGAATACACCCTGGGCGGGGAACCGCGCATGGAAGAGCGTCCCATCGGTCATCTGGTGGATGCCCTGCGTGAAGCGGGCGCCCATATCCAGTACCTGAAAAAAGATGGCTATCCGCCGCTGGTGGTGGATGCCAAGGGGCTGTGGGGCGGTGATGTGCACGTCGACGGCTCAGTCTCCAGCCAGTTCCTGACGGCGTTTTTGATGGCGGCGCCGATGGCGGCGGGTGACACCCGCATCCACATCAAGGGGGAGCTGGTCTCCAAGCCCTACATCGACATCACCCTGCACATCATGAAGCAGTTCGGGGTGGTCATCGAGCACGACAACTACAAGCTGTTCTACATCAAGGGCAACCAGAGCTATGTCAGCCCGGGTGACTTCCTGGTGGAAGGGGATGCCTCCAGCGCCTCCTACTTCCTCGCGGCAGGCGCCATCAAGGGCAAGGTGCGGGTCACTGGCATCGGCAAGCACAGCATTCAGGGCGACATCCACTTCGCCGACGTGCTGGAGAAGATGGGTGCCCGCATCACCTGGGGCGATGACTTCATTGAGGCCGAGCAGGCGCCGTTGCACGGCATCGACATGGACATGAACCACATCCCCGATGCGGCCATGACCATCGCCGTGGCCGCGCTGTTTGCCGAAGGGCCCACCTCGATTCGCAACATCTACAACTGGCGGGTGAAGGAGACCGACCGCCTGCACGCCATGGCGACCGAGCTGCGCAAGCTGGGCGTCGAGGTGGAGGAGGGGCGTGACTTCATCACCGTCACCCCGCCAGCGCAGCCCAAGCATGCGGCCATCGATACCTACAACGACCACCGCATCGCCATGTGCTTCTCGCTGGTGGCGCTGTCCGATACCGCCGTCACCATCAATGATCCGGGTTGTACCTCCAAGACTTTCCCGGACTACTTCGACAAGCTGGCCAGCATCAGTCAGCGCGCGTGATGAACCCAGGCCCGCCTCGTTGCGGGCCTGTTTCTTTGGGCTGTCCCGCTCTGCTACCCCCCTCTCCTCATCCTCGCTTAGCAGCATTATCAAAACTTGCAAGGCAGGATAAGAAAATTCCTTCCTAGATAATGTAATTTTCTATTTACACCGCTGCCCGTGCGGGCTAGATTGAAGTTTCTTTATCGCAGTCATCTAGCAGGAAGCCTTGTCATGCAGCATCAAACCGACGACGTTCGTATCAGTGAAATCAAAGAGTTATTGCCCCCGGTTGCGGTGCTTGAGAAGTTTCCGGCCACCGAGACCGCATCCAGTACCGTCTTTGAATCCCGTCAGGCCATCCATCAGATCCTGGCCGGTGAAGATCAGCGCCTGCTGGTGGTGATCGGCCCCTGTTCCATTCACGACCCCGCCGCCGCGCTGGAGTACGGCAAGCGCCTCAAGGTGCTACGTGACGAACTCAAGGGCCAGCTGGAGATCGTGATGCGGGTCTACTTCGAGAAGCCGCGTACCACGGTGGGCTGGAAGGGGCTGATCAACGACCCTTACCTCGACAACAGCTGCCAGATCAACGACGGCCTGCGCATCGGTCGTAAGCTGCTGCTGGATCTCAACGACATGGGGCTGCCGACCGCCTCCGAATTCCTCGACATGATCACTCCGCAATACGTGGCGGATCTGATGAGCTGGGGCGCCATCGGTGCCCGTACCACCGAATCCCAGGTGCACCGCGAGCTGGCCTCCGGTCTCTCCTGCCCGGTGGGCTTCAAGAACGGCACCGACGGCACCATCAAGGTGGCCATCGATGCCATCGGGGCTGCCAGTGCGCCGCACCACTTCCTGTCGGTGACCAAGTACGGCCACTCCGCCATCGTCGCGACCCGGGGCAACCCGGACTGCCACATCATCCTGCGCGGCGGTCGTGAGCCGAACTACAGCGCCGCCCACGTGGATGAGGTGGTGAAGGGGCTGGACAAGGCCGGTCTGCCGCAGAAGGTGATGATCGACTTCAGCCACGCCAACAGCAGCAAGCAGTTCAAGAACCAGATGCTGGTGGCCGAGGACGTGGCCGGTCAGCTGCGTGCCGGCAGCCGGGCTGTGTTCGGCGTCATGGTGGAGAGCCATCTGGTGGAAGGGCGTCAGGATCTGGTGGAAGGGTGTGAACTCACCGTCGGTCAGAGCATCACAGATGCCTGCATCGGCTGGGCCGACACCGAAATCCTGCTGCGCAATCTGGCCGATGCGGTGGCCACTCGCAACGCAGGTTAATTTCGGCCTGGTGGCGCCGCGTGGCGCACCTGAGCTACGACACGAAACAAAAGCGCGACTCAGGGTCGCGCTTTTTTATTGGCCGCAGCAGGCGGCAGGCATGATCACCAGCGGTAGGTCTTGAGCAGCTGCTCGAGCTTGCGGCACTGCTCCACCAGCTGGACGCTGGCGAGGTTGGCGGCGTGAGCCTGGCCCAGGGTGTCGTTGGAGGTGTTGCGAATGTCGCTCACCGAGCCGTCCACTTCGCTGCAGACCCTGTCCTGCTCCTCGGCGGATTGCGCCATCTGGGCGTTGAGATCGTTGATGCTGCTGATACGGCCGATGATGTTCTGCATGGCGGCCAGGGTCGCCTCGGTCTTGTGGATGCTTTCGTCCGCCTTGGCCTTGGCATCCCCGATCACCGACACCGCGCTCTGGGCCTCGTTCTGCAGGGCGGCGATCATCTGGGAGATCTCCTCGCTGGCGGCGCGGCTGCGGTTGGAGAGGGCGCGCACCTCGTCGGCCACCACCGCAAAGCCGCGGCCCTGTTCGCCGGCCCGGGCCGCTTCGATGGCGGCGTTGAGGGCCAGCAGGTTGGTCTGATCCGCGATCCCCTTGATCACCTCCAGCACCCCGTCGACCGCCAGACAGCGGTTGTCGAGCTGCTGGATCACCCTGTCGACCCGCTCGATCTCCGCCGACATCTCGCCCATGTCGTTGATGGAGTGCTGGGCGAGGCGACTGGTGTTGGCCGCATCCTGGTTGGTGAGGGCGGAGAGCTCGGCGCTCTTGCGGGCGTGCTCGCGCACCTCGTGGGAGCTGGCGGCCAGCTCGCTCACGGCGGCGGCCACCTGTACCGTCATGCTCTCCTGCTGGCGGGCCGAGCCTTCGGTCTGGGTCGCCACCTGGCGGATCTGGTTGGACTCCTGATAGAGCTGGTGGGTGGCGCTCTCCACCTCCTGCAGGCTGTGGCGAAACCCCTGCACCATGTCGCTGACGGCGCGGGTCATCTCGCCCAGCTCATCCCGGTTGGGATTGAGCAGGGGGAGGGAGAGATCCCGCTCCTTGGCCATGCGGGTCATGGCCAGCTGCAGGTGGCGTACCGGCCGCTTGATGTAGCGCTGCAGCACCCAGCCCAGCAGGCCGAAGCCCAGCCCGAACACCGCCACCAGGCTGCCGCTCAGGATCAGGTTGTTGCGATGGATCTCGCCAAAGGTGTGGCTGAGATCGTAACTGATGCGCACCGCCCCCATGACGGTGCCTTCCGCCACCTGGTGGCAGGTGGTGCACTGGGTACCGCGGTACTCCTTGTAGGCCTTGAAGGGCTTGATCAGGGTGAGCTGGTTGCCCTGCTGCTCGAGAATGGTCTCCCCCTGGTTGATGGCGCGCTCGTCCAGCTTGTCTTCAATCTGCTGATCCGGGTGGCCGGGGCCGAACAGGCTGGTCACTGCCGGGGCGCGGATCAGACGGGCCTCGACGATGCCGGCCTCGCTCTTGAGCTTGGTCTGCACGATCTGGCGGTTGGCGATGGCTCCCGTCATCATCAGCACGTTGAGCTGATCCATGTAGGTGTTGGCGGCGCTCTCCACCTTTTCACCCGCCAGCCGGATGGCGAGATCCCGTTGCAGCCAGGCGGAGAGCTCGAAGCTGAGGGCGAAGGTGCAGCCGATGACCAGGGCGAGGGGGAGAAATATTTTCCAGTTCAGAGACAGATTTTGCATCGTTGGCAGGTCCATGCGCAGGTGAGCGATCGTCAATGGTTGATGACTCTCCCCGCGCTCGCTCATCAGAACGGGGGAGATGGTTCTCTATCGGCACACCCTACCTCATCTTGAGTAAATTATCTGTTAACTGGATCGGTGTTGGAGGTTAATGGTGCGTAGCAAACGAGAGCTGTTCGTCGTTGAGTTGATCCAGCACAAACCTGGCCATTATTGATAGTGGTTATCATTTGCATTATTCACTTGATAACCTTGCCTGCCATGACACCACAGCTGACCCCGACCATGATCGGTCTTGCCACCCCGGATCCCCTCAAGTTCGCCTTTGGCGCCAAGACCTCGGCCCACGCCAGTCGCGGCGGCATGCGCCCGCTCACCCTCGACCATGCCGACTGGCAAGCCTGGTGGCGCCGCGAGAGCGAGGCGGATGAGCGAGCGCTCTATATCCACATCCCGTTTTGCCGCAAGCGCTGCAGCTTCTGCAATTTCTTTGAAAATGGCGCCAACCCGGCCCGCATCACCCGCTATGTCAATGCGCTCTGCCGCGCGCTTGCCCAGGCCGCCGAGACACCGTTTGTCCAGAGCCGCCCCTTCTCGGCCGTCTATGTGGGGGGCGGCACGCCGACGGACATGAGCGCCGACGAACTGGCGATGCTGGCCGCCGCCATCCGTCGTTTTCCGTTGACTTCGGATGCGGAGGTGACCCTGGAGGGGCGCCTCAACGGTTTTGACGATGCCAAGTGGCACAGTGCGCTGGCGGGCGGTTTCAACCGCTTCTCGTTCGGGGTGCAAAGCTTTGATACCGAGGTGCGCCAGGAGGCGGCCCGCTTCGACGACCGGGAGACCCTGCTGACCCGGCTGGGGGAGCTGACCCGTCACAACGACGCGGTGATCGTGGCCGATCTCATCTTCGGCCTGCCGGGCCAGGATGATGCCGTGTGGCGTCAGGATATCGCGGATGTGATGGCGAGCGGAGTGCACGGGGTGGATCTCTATCAGCTCATCTCCATGGCCGGCACCAATCTGGCCCGTGCCGAGGCGAGGGGCAAGCTCGGCTGGGCCGCCGACGGTCAGCAGCGCGCTGTCATGTATGCCTATGGCGCCCAGACGCTGGAGCAGGGGGGCTGGCAGCGGCTCTCCTGCAGCCACTGGCGGCGCGGCGAGGCCGAACAGAGCCGCTATAACCAGATGGCCAAACGCGGCGCCGAGATCCTCCCCTTCGGGGCCGGGGCGGGCGGCAACGTGCATGGGCACGGCCTCATGTATGGCCGGGATCTGGCGCTCTGGCACGAGGCGCTGGCGGCGGATGAGCGGGCCCCCGGCATGGTGATGGGGCGCAATCCCAATGGCCGCCTCGATGGCCTGCTGCGCGGCGCGCTCGACAGCGGCTGGCTGGCGCTGGCCCGCTTGCCGACGCCGCTGCGGGCACATCTGCAACCCTTGTTCGAGGCCTGGCAGCAGCACGGGCTGGCAACGCTGAGCGAGGCGCGGCTTGAGCTCACCCTGGCGGGGCGCTTCTGGAACGTCAATCTGCAGGCCGGGTTGTTTGAATACTTGCAGCTCAATCCGCTGGCGGGGTCGGGTACGCCACCTGCCGATCCGGCGCAGGCGGTGCGCCATTCGCTGGTGTGAGTGCGCTGGCCGAGAGGGCCGGGCAACGAGGAGATGATAAACAAGGGGGGCACTTGATGTGCCCCCCTTGTTCGTTATGGCTGGTGGACCTCTTCCACCCGCACCCGCAGTTGCCCCTCTGCAAGCTGGGTGACCAGCGTCTGGCCGGCATCGACCTGGGCGGCGCGGCTGATCACCTCACCGCTGGGAGTGCGGGTGATGGAGTAGCCGCGTCCCAGGGTGGCGAGCGGGCTCACCCCGTCGAGGCGGGCGCTGAGCATGGCGAGGCGGTGGTCGGCCAGATCCCGGCGTTTGGCGATGAGGGCATGGAGGCGCTCCTCGGCCAGCTGGTGGCGACGCTTGCCGGCGGCCAGCAAGCGCTCCGGGCTCTTGCCTTGCAGGCGCAGCTCCAGATTGGCGAGGCGCCGCTCCCCCTGATGCAATCTGTGATTCATCAGCTGCTGCAAACGGGCGGAGAGCTCGTCGAGGCGCTGGGATTGCTGTTCCAGCCGCCGCTTCGGATCCTGATGATCGAGCCGCTTTTGCAGCAGGATGAAATCGTGGCGGGCGGCGGTCTGCTGGCGGTTCATCGCCTGCAGCAGTTGCTGCTTGAGATGGGCGAGGCGCTGGGCGCGGGCGCTCTGATCCGGCGCCACCAGCTCGGCGGCTGCCGACGGGGTCGGGGCGCGCAAGTCGGCGGCAAAGTCGCTGATGGTGACATCCACCTCGTGGCCCACCGCGCTCACCACCGGGATGGCGGAGTGGGCGATGGCGCGCGCCACCGCCTCTTCGTTGAAGCACCAGAGATCTTCGAGCGAGCCGCCGCCGCGCCCGACGATCAGCACATCCACCTCGGCGCGGCGGTTGGCCAGGGCAATGGCAGAGACGATCTGGCCGATGGCGGCGCTGCCCTGCACCTGGGTCGGGTAGATAAACACCGGCAGATCCGGTGCGCGGCGCTTGAGCACCGTCAGCATATCGTGCAGGGCAGCGCCGGTGGCGGAGGTGATGAGGCCCACCGCGCGCGGTTCGCGCGGCAACGGCCGCTTGCGCCCCTCGTCGAACAGCCCCTCGGCGCCGAGGCGGCGCTTGAGCTCCTCAAAGCGCAGCGCCAGCACGCCGTCGCCCGCCGGCTGCATCGATTCGATGATCAGCTGGTAGTCGCCGCGCGGCTCATAGAGCGAGACCCGCGCCTGCACCAGCACCTGCATGCCGTCCTGCGGGCGAAACGCGACCCGCCGGTTGTTGCCCTTGAACATGGCGCAGCGCACCTGGGCCGACATGTCCTTGAGCGAGAAGTACCAGTGGCCGGAGCTTGGCATTGCCAGGTTGGAGAGCTCGCCGGTCAGCCACACCAGCCCCAGATCCTGCTCCAGGATCATGCGCACGGCGCTGTTGAGGCGGGTGACGGTAAAGACCTGCTGTTGTCTGCTTTGACTCGGTTCGTTGCGGTAGTTCAAGGCTGGTCCTGCACTGTGTGCCCCGCCTTGGGGCGGGGGCATAAAACAATGGCGCCATCTTAACGCAGTTCGGGGCGAACGCCGAGCGGCGCTGGCCCTGTCGGGTTCAGCGTGCGTCCGGATCCTGAGGCTGCGCCCGGGCCTGAACGGCCGGGGGGCTGGCCTGGCTGGTCACCAGCCAGACCGAGAGGCAGACGACCAGGCCTCCCAGCACGAAGCCCTGGCTCAAGGTCTCGCCCAGCACCAGCGCGCCCCACAAGATGCCGAAGGGGGGAATGAGGAAGGTGACGGTGAGGCTGCGCAGCGGGCCGATATCGGCGATCAGTCGAAAATAGAGCAGGTAGGCGAGGGCGGTGCAGACCACGCCGACCGCCAGCACGCTGGCCCAGGCGGTGGGCACGGCCCAGTCGACCGCGGGGCCGGCCGCCAGCTGGTAAGCGAAAAAGGGCAGCAGGAACAGGCTGGCACCCAGCTGGCTGCCAAAGGCCACCAGCTTGGCATCGAGTCCGCCGCGATGGGTGATCCAGCTGCGGGTGAGAAAACCGGCGAGGCCGTAGCAGGCGGTGGCAAACAGGCAGGCCAGCACCCCGGGCAGCAGATGCCCACCGGCACTCACCTCGCCGGTGGTGGTGATGAGGCTGATCCCGATCACCCCCAATACCACCCCCAGCCACTTGCGCCTATCAAGGCGCTCGTTGAAGCAGGAAAAGCCGATGAGGGCCCCCATCAGCGGCGTGGTGGCGTTGAGGATGGCCGAGTAGCCGGCCGGCAGCCAGAGGGCGGCGATGGCGTACATCAGAAACGGGATGGCGGAGTTGATGACGCCGAGCAGCATGGCGGACTTGAGCTTGCCCTGAAACCCCATGGGGGCGCGCAGCAGCAGGAGCATGACGGCAAGCCCGATGAGGGCGAACAGGACCCGCAGGAAGGTGGTGTTGACGGCGCCAAACGCCGGGGCGGCGATGCGCATGAACAGGAAGCTGGCGCCCCAGATGGCGGCCAGCAGAAGCAGGCGCCCATAATCGGCAGGTTTCATGGTGTCGTCCTTGAGGTGATGGTGGCCAATATTGGCGCTGCATCGGCATGATGCCGACAAGGTGCCTGTGCTGGCAACTGCCTGGATGGCAGCAGGGCATCCATGCCCTGGCGTACCGGTGCGTGGGTGACGGGAGCGTTACGGCTCCGGCTGGCTCACGAAGGCAATCTTGTGCAGGCCGTGTTGGGAGGCCTGGGCCATCACCCTGGCGATGATGCCGTACTCCACCTTGCGATCGATGCGCAGCTGGATCTCGGGCAGCTCCCCCTCGGCCTGGCCGGCGCTCTCCATCTTGGCGAGCAGGGCTGCCTCGTCGACCTCTTGATCGTTCCAGTAGATCTTGCCGGCGCCATCGATGGCGAGGTTGATGTCCTGCTTGTCTGGCTGGTTGAGCTGGCTGCTGGCCTCGGGCAGCTCCAGCTTGACCGCGTTGGTGAGCAGGGGGGCGGTGATCATGAACACGATGAGCAGCACCAGCATGACGTCGATCATCGGGATCATGTTGATCTCGGAGAGGGGTTGATCGTCCCCCTCGTCCGACAGTTTGCCAAATGCCATCAGCCGCGCCCCTGTCTGGTTTCCCGCTCGACCAGCGGGGTGACGTTGTTGGTGGCGACCTGCTCGAAGCCGGTCACCAGCAGGGTGAACAGGTCGTGGCCAAACTCCTCCAGCGCCGCGAGCCTGAGACGATTGCGCCGCACGAAGAAGTTGTAGATGAGCACGGCCGGCAGGGCGACCGCGAGGCCGAAGCCGGTCATGATCAGCGCCTCGCCCACGGGGCCGGCAACCTTGTCCAGACTGCTCTGACCGGCGGCGCCGATAGCCAGCAGGGCGTGGTAGATACCCCAGACGGTGCCGAACAGCCCGATGAAGGGGGCTGCCGAACCCACCGAGGCGAGGAAGGCCAGCCCCTGCTCCAGCCGCACCCGCTCCTGGGTGATGGCACGGCGCATGGCGCGCAGCAGATATTCATCCGGCGAGCCCAGCTTGCAGCTGACTGCACGCTCCTCGGCCCGGTTCAGCTGGGCCACGGCCGCCAGCGCGGCGCCGGTCAGCCGGCCATAGGCCTCCTGCGGCGGCAGGTGGGCCAGCTGGCGCTCCATCTCCTGCACGCTGTCATGCTGCCAGAAATCGGTGATGAAGCGGGCGTTGAGGCGTTGTTCCCGCTGTGCGAGGTAGCCCTTGAGCAGGGCGTAGTAGCAGGTGCCAAGGGACATCAATACCAGCAGGATGAAGGGGATCAGCCCCACACCGCTGTTCTGGCTGAGCAGGTGGGCGATGCCCATGCCGTTGCTTGCGATTTCAGGATCCATGTTCAAGCCCTTAATTTGAAAATGATGGTGACTTTTGCCGAGGCCTCGACGGCCACGTTGTTCTGTTTGGCAGGAATGAATTTCCAGCGGCTGACGGTCTTGCGGGCCGTCATGTCCAGCCGCCGATAGCCGCTGCTCTTGTCCACCTCCACCGAGGCGGCGGTGCCCTCGGCCGTCACCCGTACATTGAGGATGACCCGCCCCTCTTCTCCCCGTCGTCTCGACTCATAGGGATATTGGGGCTCGGGGTTGTTGAGCCGGGCATCGCGGGCGATGGGAGCGCTGTTGCCAGCGCCGCCACCAGCCTTGTGGGCAGGACTCTGACTGGCACTTCCGCCGCTCGCCTGTGTGGCCGTTGTCGTCGTCGCAGGGGCGGGCGCAGTGACCGGCGGTTGCGGACTGCTCACCGGCATGACCTTGGCGGGCTGCACCGGCGGGGGACTGTGTTTAAGCGGTTTGACCACCGGTTTGACGCTTTTCTTGACTGGCTTGAGCGGCGGTTTTTTGGGTGTCGGCAATGGCTTGGCTTTTTGCTGCACTTTTTGTACTTGCTGCGCTGTGGGAGCAGGGGCCGCCTTAGCTGGCGCATCATTGGTTGCGGCCTCGCCAACCCAGCGGGCCGACAGGGTCAGCGGCAAGGGCGGGGTGATGGGCGCAGGCTGGTGCGTATAGAGCCACCAGAGGGCGGCAAGGTGCAGGGCGATCGCGATGGCAAGGCAAACGAGACGGGCGGCGTCGGGATCGTTGGCGGGCAGTGTTGGTCTCGGGCTGCAGGAGTCCATCACTTGTCTCCCTTCCAGGTCTTCATATTCATACTCAAACGGCTAGTGTGAAGGCGCCAGAACAGGCGTCAGGCCGCTAGCATGCCTGATAATAAGAATCACAAACAACAACCATTATCAATCGTATTTTAATCGTGGCGAAGCTGGCTCGCAGGCAATAAGAAGCCGGGTCGGGTAGCGGAGTTCCCGACTGGCAACGGGTTGAGCGGTGTGCGTTCGCACCGGTCTTGCCCCCTGTTGGCTGGCGGCGTCACAACTCCAGCAATACCCCGAGCTCCACCACCCGGTTGGCGGGAATATGAAAGAAGTCGGTCGCCTTGAGGGAGTTGCGGTTCATCCAGACGAACAGGCCCTCTCGCCAGCGCGCCATGCCGGGCAGATCGGTGCTGACCAGGTTCTCGTGGGAGAGGAAGAAAGAGGTCTTGGCCATGGTGACCTTCAGATCCTCCTGGGCGCAGGCCTGGAAGATCTCCTCCATGGAGGGCACCTCCTTGTAGCCAAAGTGGGCGACCACCTGCCAGAACCCCTCGCCAAGGTGGGTGAGCTCGATGCGCTCCTTGAAGGAGAGCCAGGGTTCGTCCTTGATCTGAACGGTCAGGAAAATGACCCGTTCGTGCAGGATCTTGTTGTGTTTGAGGTTGTGCAGCATGGTGTGGGGCACCACCTGCACCGATTTGGAGAGAAACACGGCGGTGCCGGGGACCTGCAGCGGCGGGTGTGCCTGCATGTTGTCGACAAACCCCTTCAGCGCCAGTGACTTGTGCTCCAGCTTGTCGAGCACCAGCTCCCGTCCGCGCTTCCAGGTGGTCATCACTATGATGGCCAGCAGCGCGAACAGGATGGGGAGCCAGCCACCGGCCAGAAACTTGGTGGTATTGGCGGCAAAGAAGGTGACATCGACCAGCAGCAGCGGTGCGCATATCAGTGCAATCAGCCAGCGCGACCACTTCCAGCGGCGGGCGGCCACCACCATCAACAGCAGGGTGGTCAGTGCCATGGTACCGGTCACCGCGATGCCGTAGGCGGCGGCCAGGTTGCTTGAACTCTGGAACCAGAGGATGACGATGACGATGCCCCCCAGCAGCAGCCAGTTCACCAGCGGCAGGTAGATCTGGCCTATCTCGTGCTCCGAGGTGTGGCGGATCTCCTGGCGCGGCAGGTAGCCGAGCAAAATGGCCTGGCGCACCACCGAGTAAGTGCCCGAGATCACCGCCTGGGAGGCGATGACGGTGGCCAGGGTGGCGAGGATCAGCAGGGGAAAGGCCAGCCAGGAGGGGGCGAGCAGATAGAAGGGATTCTCGATGGCGGCGGGATTGCGCAGCAGCAGGGCTCCCTGGCCGAAGTAGTTGAGCAGCAGGGCGGGCATCACCAGGGAGCCCCAGGCCAGCTGGATGGCGCCACGGCCAAAGTGGCCCATGTCGGCGTAGAGCGCCTCCGTCCCGGTGACACAGAGCACGACGGCCCCCAGGGTGATAAAGGCGATACCCGGTCGGTTGATCATGAAGTCGAGGGCGTAGAGCGGGTTGACGGCCTGCAGGATGGCGGGGTTTTGCGCGATCTCATAGGCCCCGAGCGCCGCCAGCACCCCGAACCAGATCAGCATGATGGGGCCGAACAGGCGACCGATGCCGGCGGTGCCGTAATGCTGGGCCCCGAACAGGATCACCAGCACGGTGAGGGTGATGGGCAGCACGAACGGCGCCAGCTCCGGGGTGATCACCTGCAGCCCTTCGACCGCCGAGAGCACCGAGATGGCGGGGGTGATCACCGCATCCCCGATGAACAGCCCTACGCCGATCAGACCGAGCAGCATGAGCAGGGCGCGCGGCTTGGCGGGGAGGCGGCGGGAAGCCAGCGAGGCGAGGGTGAGGATCCCCCCTTCTCCCTTGTCGTCGGCCCGGAGCACCAGCAGCACATATTTGAATGAGACCACGATCATGATGGTCCAGAAGAAGAGGGAGACGATGGAGAGGATCCCCTCCGGGGTGGGCTGCAGACCCAGGTGTCCGGCGAAGCTCTCCTTGAGGGCATAGAGCGGGCTGGTGCCGAGATCGCCATAGACGACCCCCAGTGCTGCCAGGGTAATGGCCATGCGCCCTTGCTGGTGTCCGTGGCTCATCATGAAATTCCATTTCAATTCAGACTGTTAATCATGATACGCAGGCACAGGCACAAAGGAAACCCGCGCCACGAAAAGGCCCCTGCGTTGGGCGTGCCGGTTTGGGTGAAACAGCCCGGATGTTGCCCCGCTGGATTTAGTGTTTGAGGGGGACGGCAAGCACGCATGAGCTTGTTGTCGAGTGCGATCGACCAGGGTCAAACAGTCTGCAACGGGTGAGGGGAAGCGGAGCTGTGTGAAAAAATGAAACGGGAACTTTTTTGCATAAAACCGCAATGAGACAACTCTTTTGTCCCCAAAAGGCTGTTTTGCGACTGAAAATGTTGGTTTTTTAGCGGCTTGGCGGCTGAAAAGGCCAAAACGCCATAAAAAATTCAAAAAACTTCTTTACCAGTGACCAATGCGTGAGTAAACTTCGTCGGCAATATTTTACACCCCCACTTCCTCAACGGTGAGATATTGCCATGCTCAGGATTGCCAAAGAAGCGTTAACCTTCGACGATGTACTGTTGGTTCCCGCCCACTCCGAAGTTCTTCCCAATACTGCCGATCTGCGTACCAAGCTGACCTCTGCCATCAGCCTGAACATCCCCATGATCTCCGCTGCCATGGACACAGTGACCGAAGCCCGTCTGGCTATCGCACTGGCCCAGGAAGGCGGTATCGGCTTTATCCACAAGAACATGTCCATCGAGCAGCAGGCTGCCGAAGTGCGCAAGGTCAAGAAGTACGAGAGCGGCGTGGTCACTGACCCCGTCACCGTACGCCCCGACATGACCATCGCCCAGATCAAGGAGCTGAGCCACAAGAACGGTTTCGCCGGTTATCCGGTGGTGACCGAGGGCAATCAGCTGGTGGGCATCATCACCGGTCGTGATGTGCGCTTCGTGATCGATCTCTCCCAGACTGTCGAACAGATCATGACCCAGAAGGATCGTCTGGTCACCGTGCGTGAAGGCGCCCCCCGCGAAGAGGTGGTTGGCCTGATGCAGAAGCACCGTATCGAGAAGGTGCTGGTGGTCAACGCCGACTTCAAACTCAAGGGCATGATCACCGTCAAAGACTTCCAGAAAGCCGAGCGCAAGCCGAACGCCTGTAAAGACGACAAGGGTCGTCTGCGGGTGGGTGCTGCCGTTGGTGCCGGTGCCGGCAACGAAGAGCGCGTCGCCGCCCTGGTGGAAGCCGGTGTGGACGTGCTGCTGATCGACTCCTCCCACGGCCACTCCCAGGGCGTGCTGGATCGCATCAAGGCGACCCGCGAAGCCTATCCTGATCTGCAGATCATCGGTGGCAACGTCGCCACCGCCGCCGGTGCCAAGGCACTGGCCGCTGCCGGCGTCAACGCCGTCAAGGTGGGTATCGGCCCGGGCTCCATCTGTACTACCCGTATCGTGACCGGCGTGGGCGTGCCCCAGATCACCGCCATCTCCGACGCCGTCGACGCGCTGGAAGGCACCGGCATCCCGGTGATTGCCGATGGCGGCATCCGCTTCTCCGGTGACGTGGCCAAGGCCATCGCCGCTGGCGCAAGCTGCGTTATGGTGGGCTCCATGTTCGCCGGTACCGAGGAGGCGCCGGGCGAGATCGAGCTCTATCAGGGTCGCTCCTTCAAATCCTACCGTGGCATGGGTTCTCTGGGTGCCATGTCCAAGGGCTCCAGCGACCGCTACTTCCAGACCGACAACGCTGCTGACAAGCTGGTGCCGGAAGGGATCGAAGGCCGCGTGCCGTACAAGGGCCGCCTCAAAGAGATCATCCACCAGCAGATGGGCGGCCTGCGCTCCTCCATGGGGTTGACCGGCAGCGCCACCATCGACGACATGCGCACCAAGGCCGAATTCGTGCGCATCTCGGGCGCCGGGATGAAAGAGTCCCACGTTCACGACGTGACCATTACCAAAGAAGCCCCCAACTATCGGATGGGCTGATAAAACGGGGCTGCGGCCCCGTTTCTCCACCGCTTTTTTATCCCGTGCTTTTTGTGACAACAGCAGCCTGATGCAGGAATAAAATGACTAAAGACATTCACCAGCACCGTATCCTTATCCTCGACTTCGGTTCCCAGTACACCCAGCTGATCGCCCGCCGCGTGCGCGAAATCGGCGTCTACTGCGAACTGTGGGCCTGGGATGTGACCGAAGAGCAGATCCGCGAATTCAATCCGAGCGGCATCATCCTCTCCGGCGGCCCCGAGTCCGTCACCGAAGCGGGCAGCCCGCGCGCCCCCGAGTACGTGTTCAACGCAGGCGTGCCGGTGTTCGGCATCTGCTACGGCATGCAGACCATGGCCGAGCAGCTGGGTGGCAAGGTGCAATCCTCCACCGAGCGTGAATTCGGTTACGCCAAGGTGGAAGTGCTGGGCAACTCTGGCAAGACCAGTGCCCTCTTGCGCAACATCGAAGATGCCATCGCCGACAACGGCAATGCGCTGCTGGATGTGTGGATGAGCCACGGCGACAAGGTCACCACCATCCCGGCCGACTTCACCACCATCGCCCAGACCCCGACCTGCCCGCACGCGGCCATGGCGTGTGAGGCCAAGCGTTTCTACGGCGTGCAGTTCCACCCGGAAGTGACCCACACCCGTCAGGGTGCCCGCATGCTGGAGCACTTCGTCAAAGACATCTGCGGTTGCGAATGCCTGTGGACCCCGGCCACCATCATCGACGACGCTGTTGCCCGCATCCGTGAGCAGGTGGGGGACGACGAGGTGATCCTGGGCCTCTCCGGCGGTGTCGACTCCTCCGTGGTTGCCATGCTGGTGCACCGTGCCATCGGCGATCGCCTGACCTGCGTCTTCGTCGACAACGGTCTGCTGCGCCTGAACGAAGGCCAGCAGGTGATGGAGATGTTTGGTGATCACTTTGGTCTGAACATCGTCAAGGTCGATGCCGAAGAGCGCTTCCTCTCCGCCCTGGCGGGTGAAGCTGAACCGGAAGCCAAGCGCAAGATCATCGGCCGCGTCTTCGTCGAAGTGTTTGACGACGAAGCGAAAAAGCTGAAAAACGCCCGCTGGCTGGCGCAAGGCACCATCTACCCGGACGTCATCGAATCCGCTGCCAGCAAGACCGGCAAGGCTCACGTCATCAAGTCTCACCACAACGTCGGCGGCCTGCCGGAAGAGATGAAGATGGGTCTGGTGGAGCCGCTGCGCGAGCTGTTCAAAGACGAGGTGCGCCGCGTTGGCCTCGAGCTGGGTCTGCCCTACGACATGCTCTACCGTCACCCGTTCCCGGGCCCGGGTCTAGGCGTGCGGGTGCTTGGCGAAGTGAAGAAAGAGTACTGCGACCTGCTGCGCAAGGCCGATGCGGTCTTTATCGAAGAGCTTCGCAAAGCCGACCTCTACAACCAGGTCAGCCAGGCCTTCGCCGTGTTCCTGCCGGTGCGCTCCGTTGGCGTCATGGGCGATGGTCGCAAATATGACTGGGTCATTGCGCTGCGTGCCGTCGAGACCATCGACTTCATGACCGCCCACTGGGCCCACCTGCCGTACGACTTCCTCGGTCACGTGTCGAACCGCATCATCAACGAGATCAACGGCATCTCCCGCGTGGTGTACGACGTCTCCGGCAAGCCGCCCGCAACCATCGAATGGGAGTGATCCGGCGTCTGGCACTGGCTGGCATCTAGTAGCACTAAAACACACCTAAGCCCGCGTCACTGCGGGCTTTTTTGTGATTTCGTTCAGCACCGCCTGGCAACATTTGGCATCGCCAAGCACCGTTTTTTCATGGCATGATGGATGGCATTGAATGCTTCTATGCCATGAGAAGTCGCCAATACCATGCAACCACCTTGCGGATGTTCATGGTATCGAATTTGTGTAAGACGATGATTTAATTGTTGTTTTACGCCAGGATGGGCCGGTTTTCTGATCATGGTATTTGAGCTGAATCAGGGCGAGAACCATGTTGACCGATACCAAGCTGCGCAACCTCAAGCCGAAGGACAAGCTCTACAAGGTGAATGACCGTGACGGCCTCTATGTAGCCGTCACGGCCGCCGGAGCGATCTCGTTCCGCTACAACTACTCGATCCACGGTAGGCAGGAGACCATCACCTTCGGCCGCTACGGTGTCGGCGGCATCACCTTGGCGGAAGCCCGCGAGCGGTTGGGCGAGGCCAAGAAGATGGTCGCGGCCGGGAAGTCACCGGCCAAGGAAAAGGCGCGGGACAAGGCCCGCGTCAAGGACGCGGAGACGTTCGGGGCCTGGGCGGAAAAGTGGCTGCGCGGCTACCAGATGGCCGACTCCACCCGCGACATGCGCCGCTCGGTCTACGAGCGCGAGCTGAAGCCGAAGTTCGGCAATCAGAAGCTGGTGGAGATCACCCACGAAGACTTGCGCGCGCTGACCGATGCCATCGTCGAGCGCGGCGCGCCGGCGACAGCCGTGCATGTCCGCGAGGTGGTGCTCCAGGTCTTTCGCTGGGCCATCGAGCGCGGCCAGAAGGTCGAGAACCCGGCCGAGCTGGTGCGCCCGACGACCATTGCCAAGTTCGAGCCGCGCGACCGTGCGCTGACGCCCGACGAGATCGGCCTGATGTACCAGTACATGGAGCGCATCGGCACAGCGCCATCCATTCGGGCGGCGGCCAAGCTGCTGCTGTTGACGATGGTGCGCAAGAGCGAGCTGACTAACGCGACATGGAGCGAGATCAATTTCAGCGACGCGCTTTGGACGATCCCGAAGGAGCGGATGAAGCGGCGCAATCCGCACCTGGTGTTCCTGTCCCGGCAGGCGCTGGACATCTTCATTGCCCTGAAAACCTTCGCAGGGGGATCGGACTACGTGCTTCCGTCGCGGTATGACTCGGATTTACCCATGAGCAGCGCCACGCTCAACCAGGTGCTGACGCTGACGTATCGGCTGGCGCAGAAGGAGGGGCGGTCGCTCGCCAAGTTCGGGCCACATGACTTGCGGCGCACGGCCAGCACGTTGTTGCATGAAGCCGGCTACAACACGGACTGGATCGAGAAGTGCCTGGCACACGAGCAGAGAGGCGTCAGGGCCGTCTACAACAAGGCCGAGTACCGCGAGCAGCGCACGGCGATGTTGCAGGACTGGGCGGACATGATCGACGAATGGACGCTGAGACGGCCGAAGGTGTAAACCAGACGAAGGCAGGTTAGGCAGCGCCGCCTGAGCATCGAGGCATGGCCTCGGGTTTCATTGACACTTGAGGGGCGCAGCGTTTTAGCCGCTAAAAGGGGCAGCAGAGCCGCCGGCCACGGCAGACGGAGTGAAGCCAGGGCGCATGGCCTGAGTGCCCGACGACTTCCGCGCCTCTATCCATTCCTCGACCTCGGCCAAGTCCCAGGCGACGTTTCGGCTGGTGAGTGCGATCCGGCGCGGAAACTCCCCGCGCTGCTCCATGTTGAAGATCGTGCGCTCAGACAGCGGGATCATCGCCAGTAGCTTCTTCCGATTGATGAGCGTCTTGCTTGTCGTTGCCTGCATCCCCTGGCCTCTTTCAGTCACTTGCGAACATGTGCCTGATGGTGCCTGGCAATGCGGATTGTTTCGTCCTATTAGTTGGTCAATTAGGTTGACGCCGTGAGCGCGGCTTTGTACTCAAGCGGAACATTGCGGGGATCGCCGCCAGCGCCTTCGATACCGCTTGGCGCTCGATGCCGAGCTTTCGCGCAATCTCCGACTGATTGAGTCCAGACCACTGGAGCATCAGCATCTGCTTTTTGCGATCCGATAGCTTCGAGTCCACCATCAGCCGTGCTTGATTGCGCAGCTCTGCCTTGTCCGCCGGCTGTAAGGTTTGGCCCGCGACATAGTGGAAGAAGTAGCTGTCAACCAGTTGATCGCCCGATTTCACTTGGGCAGTGGCCGGCTTCGCGCATTGCTGGTTGAGTCTCGCCAGTTCGAGGTCGAATTGCGCGAGGGATCGCCTTGCTTGTCTGTAGACAGGGTTCCATGCGCCGCTCGGCAATTTAGGCCGGTGATCCAGGCAATACAGGCTGCTTAGTCGAAGCTTTTCCTCTGGATCGTCCGCCTTCGGATCATCGCTCCCGCCGGCGAATGAGGTCAGCTCGGCGAGTGATCCGCAGAACCGGCAGAACCCCTGGAGGCGTTCGCCATTCAGTCGGGTGTCGCGCACCTTCGACTTCACCGGCCGTTTGCAGGCGCAGTCCCATACAAGCCCAATCAACGATTCGAGTGTCGCAACAAACCGCCGATCTCTTGGCGTCTGCCTATCCTCCGTTTTGATGAACTGGCGCAGCAACTGCCGCTGCATGCGAACCATCGCATCAAGTCCAACCAGTCGAATGATCCCGCTGAGGCCCACCCCTGTCCCTGCTCCGGGGATATGGCCCAAGTAGCGTTGTGGCAGCGTCGCCGTGTACGCAGCCACGGCGGGGTCAATGAGTTCCTGTATCAGCCCAACGATGGGGTAGCGCCGCGAGGAGGCGGAATACGGCCGCCAGCGATCCTCAAACTGCTCGATGGCTTCCGAGACAGTGGGATCGCAGCCTTCCCAGATGACAATGGTTGGATCGTTCTTCATGTCAACCATTTTGGACAACTAATAAGATGTAGGCAACCCCCAATAGCGCCTAACCTTCGTTGCAATTCAGTTGATAACGGAGGTTTACGCAATGACGATAGAAGACACGCTGCTGCAACGCTTTGGCCCGCTGCTGAGCATGGCGCAGCTCGCCTCTGTCCTGGATCGATCGCCTGATGGATTGCGGATCAGCCTGCGCGCGACGAACGAGTGGACGCAGCGGATCAACAAGGCTCGGTTGAAGATCGGCCGGCGGGTCTACTTCCGAACCTCGCAGATCGCCGAGGCATTGAGCGACGAGTCCCTGTACGGAACGGGGAACTGAGTCATGGCGATTGATGTACTGGCGGCGTTCGAGCATGAACCGCCGGTGCTGGACTTCATATGGCCGGGCTTCCTCGCGGGAACCGTCGGCGCGCTCGTCGCCCCAGGGGCCACTGGCAAGAGCTTCTGGGCGCTGGAAGCGGCCATGAGCATCGCATGCAGCGTGGCCGGCGGCGACCTCGTGGGACTTGCTCCCGCGCACACCGGGCGCGTGGTCTATCTGGCCGGGGAAGACCCACCGCCCGCGCTTGTGCGGCGCATTCATGCCATCGGCCAGCACCTCGGGCACGCGGCTCGTCAAGCCATCGCGGAGAACCTCGCGCTTGAGCCGATCATGGGCAAGCGCCTGGACATCATGAAAAAGGCCCACTTGCGCCGCGTTATTGAGGACGGTGCCGGGGCGCGGCTGATCGTGCTGGACACCCTGAGCCGCATTCACACTCTCGATGAGAACAGCAACGGCAACATGGCCCACCTCGTGGCCGTACTGGAGCACGTTGCTGCCACCACGGGTGCATCCGTGCTCTACCTGCACCACGTCAGCAAGGGCAGCGCCCGCGAAGGGCAGACCGACCAGCAGCAGGCCGCGCGTGGCGCGTCCGCGCTGATCGACAACGCCAGGTGGTGCGGTTACGTCGCCCGCATGACCGAGGACGAGGCGAAGCGCCTCAGCGACCGCGCCCATGACCGGCAGCCCATCGGCGATGAGCGGCGCGGCTACTTCGTGCGTTTCGGCGTCAGCAAGCAGAACTACGACGCCACGCCGCTTGATCGCTGGTACATGCGGCACGCCGGCGGCGTGCTGGTGCCGGTGGAGCTGTATGAGGCCAGCAGGAATGAGGAAAGACGTGATGGTCGGAGGCGAGGCGATGGCTTTTGACCTCACCCATGCCAGGCACGATCCAATGCACTGCTTGGTCCCCGGCTTGTTCCGCAGTCTCAAGCGCGGCGAACGGAAGAGGCTCAAGCTCGATGTGACGTATCACTACGCCGAAAATGAACAAGCGCGGTTCGTCGGCTTCGAGCCTCTTGGTGCTGATGACATGCGGCTGCTGCAAGGTCTTGTGGCTCTTGGAGGACCGAAGGGCATCATCCTGACGCCAGAGCCAACAGCGGACTTGCCGAAGCAACTCCGTCTATTCCTTGAGCCGAAGTTCGACGCGGTAGGGCAGGATGCGCTGGTCGTGAGAGAGAGTATGACCAGCCTGCTAGGCGAAATCGGCTTGACCGATGGCGGCGACAATATCAGGGCGATCAAGGCGAGCTTGCTGCGCATGGCAAACGTGACGGTGGTAGTCAGCAAGGGAAGCAGGCAAAGGTCTTTTCACCTGATGAGCTACGCCTTCAATGAGGAGGACGGGCGGTTGTTCGTCGCGCTGAATCCCCAGATTGCGGAGGCGATTCTTGGGAGGCGCCCGTATACCCGCATCGAGATGGCCGAGGTGCGGGCGCTACAAACCGACCCGGCCCGCCTGATTCACCAACGGCTATGCGGCTGGATCGATCCCGGCAAAGCCGGGCGCGTGGAACTCGATACCCTTTCTGGCTACGTCTGGCCGGACGAGGCGAACGCCGAGGCCATGAAGAAGCGCCGCCAGAAGGCCCGCAAGGCTCTGGCCGAGCTTGCCACCGTGGGCTGGAAGGTCAGCGAGTATGCGGCAGGGAAGTGGGAAATTGGCAGGCCGAAGCCCGTAGTAACGTTCCCCAAACTCCGTAGCAATGTTCCCCTTCACCCGTAGCAACGTTCCCCGTCTCAAACCGGAAAACACAGCAACGGCGCGGGCTTGCGGCTAGTTCGCAAATTCCATCCATGATCTTCCAAGATCATCCACTAGGCGCGGTGCTTGCCGCCGCCCTTTAGGGCGACGCCAAGCCCTTGCCGCTTGCCGATGGTCGGCCTTCGGCCGTTGAGTTGTACGCCAGAAGGGGGGGCAGCTCCGGGCGGTTCTTTTAGCGGCTAAAACGCTGCGCCCCTCAAGTGTCAATAGGCAGGTGTTGTATGTTGTATGTTGTATGTTGTAGCGCGCTACAACATACAACAGTTCAAATCCATTCCCGGTCACGTCATGAGGCCGGCCCTTCTTTCGCGCACACGTCGAGCTGCAGCATCGCCATTTCCGGCGAGGCTGGCCATGTCCGGGCCACGGTCGACCATCGCCACATCCGACGATGCACCGAGGGCCCCATCGTCAGTTCCGACGATGGCGGCCGCCGGCGCTCGAGCTCGCATCGCCGCCTCTGACGATGTGATCCACTCTTTGACACTTGAGGGGCCGAGCGGCGGGGGATTCTCTCGGCCTCCCTCTTGGCGTTCAACCTTCCGTGCCGAATGGGCTGCCATCCCTATTTCGATGCGCGTGCCAGTGTCATCGGCTCCATGTCAACCGTTTCGGCCAATTATTGGAATGTTGTGTAGGCGGGCACTCCGTAACCTTCGGAGTAGTTCAGTTGATAACGGAGGTTTACGGACATGGCGACGACAGAAAGCAGCTATCCAGACGAGCTGGCCGCACGGCTCGCTCATCAGCAGCAGACCTCGCAGATAAAGCGCAGGGACTACCTGGCCGCTTTCATGGCGGCGCGCGCGGACGTGAAGGAAGCGATGGAGGCCGGCTACGCGCTCAAGATCATCTGGGAGCACATGCGCGAGATTGGGCGAATCCCTTTCCGCTATGAGACGTTCCTGAAATACGTTCGCCAGCACATCACCAATGCGCCGCCTGGCTCCACGGGTCAGGGCACGAAGTGAGCAAAGTCCCATGCTCAATCGCTGCAAGCGCATGGCTGAAACGCTGTTACCGGCCTCTTGGATCGCTGCAAGCACACGGACGTTGGCAATTTCCGTTGGTTTTCTCGCTGCTGGCGCGCTGTTGCGAAGCAATGGTGCGGTTACAGCGCGAAATTCGATGAGTCATACGAGACAAAAACAACGCCGTAAGGCGGGCAGGATGTGTGAAGTAGGCCCACCGGCAAGCCGGTTGTCCTTCTTCACTGTCCCTTATTCGCGCGGGGCGCTCAACGGGCATCCTGCTCTGCGAGGCTGCCGGCTACCGCCGGTTGGAGGACAAATGGGCGACGAGAATCGAATCACCAGGAAGGGCAGCCCACCGATCAAGGTGTACTGCCTTCCAGAAGAACGCGAACTGATTGAGGCGAACGCCAAGATGGCGGGAATCAGCATGGCGCGCTACCTGCGCGACGTAGGCCAGGGCTACCAGGTCAGGGGTGTCATGGACTATCACTATGTGCGCGAGTTGGTGCGAGTGAATGGCGACCTTGGCCGGCTGGGCGGATTGCTCAAGCTATGGCTGACCGACGATCCGCGCACAGCCCGGTTCGGCGATGCCACGATCCTTGCCCTGCTGGGTCGGATCGAGGCCACCCAGGACGAAATGAGCCGGCTCATGAAGTCGGTGGTGCAGCCGAGGGCCGAACCTTGAGAGTTTTAGCAGCTAAATTACCGTGTGCTGCACGCGACACAAGCCCCTTCCAGGCCGCCAGCCTGGGCGTTATCAACTCTTGGGAGAACGCATAAGGCCAGGGACACCCCGTAAGGGCCGAGAACAGAATCACCGAAGCCCGGGCCTCAGTGCCAAGGGCGATACCGATTAGCTAGTGGCGTAGCTCTTCGATGAAACCTTGCCGTGGGCAAGCGCGAGCTTGGTCAAGGCATTGCCTTTCTTTCATCGAATGGAGATTGCGACCATGAAGCACGTCCGTTTTTTAGCGGCTAAAACCGCGCTCGCCGCCGCTCTGGCCGGCAGCATCATCATCACCCCGGCGCAGGCAGGCATCCCCGTCATCGACGGCGGCAACCTGGTGCAAAACGTCATGACGGCCATCGAGTCGGTGGCGCAGACGCTCAAGCAGATCGAGCAGTACCAGACCCAGTTGCAGCAGTACGAAAACATGCTGCAAAACACAATGGCCCCGGCCGCGTATATCTGGGATCAGGCGCAGTCCACCATCAACGGATTGATGGCCGCCACCGACACGCTGAACTACTACCGGAATCAGCTCGGCAGCGTCGATGCGTACCTGGGCAAGTTCCAGGATGTGGCCTACTACCGTGGTTCGCCGTGCTTCTCGGCCGCCGGGTGCTCGGATGCCGAGCGCGCCGCGATGGAGCAAAACCGCAGCCTGGCGAGCGAGAGTCAGAAGAAGGCGAACGACGCGCTTTTCAAGGGCCTGGAGCAACAGCAGCGCAACCTTTCCGCCGATGCTCGCCAGCTCGAACGGCTCCAGTCCGCCGCGCAGGGCGCGACCGGGCAGATGCAGGCCATCGGCTACGCCAACCAGCTCGCCGCCAACCAGGCAAACCAGCTCCTGCAAATCCGTGGCCTGCTGATCGCACAGCAGAACGCCGCGACCGCCAGGATGCAGGCGCAGGCCGACGTAGAGGCGCAACAGCAGGCCGCCGGCGCGACTTCCAGGGAATCCAGGATCGAGCGCACGGCCAACCCAAGAAACTGGCTCGAACTGACCCGCTGACGGAGGCCCTGCACCATGAAGAATACGATGCTGCTTGCCGGCCTCGTGGTGGTGCTGGTGGCTGGTTGCGACAACAAGCCAGCCATCCCGCCCATGCCCGAGGTCAATGACACCAATTGCCAGATTGAGGCGATCACGAAGATCGAGGATAGGGCCACGCGCGAGAAATTCGCCGGGCTGTGCTCGCGCCGGTCGCCGGCCGCCGGCGGCATCGCGCCGACCGAGAAGCCCATGAACTGGCTCGAACTGGCCGACCCGAAAGACCAGAAGGAGGCGAAGCCATGAAAGCACTGCACAAGGCGGCGCTGATCGGCGTCGCCCTCGCGCTTTACTCCACCGCCGCGTCGGCCCAGCTCACCAACCAAGGGATGCTTGACCAGGTGGTGACGGAGTTCGCCACGCGGGCCACGTCCTGGCAGACGGTGGTGATGAATGCCGCGATGTTCCTGTTCTGGACGCTGGGCACGATCTCGCTGGTTTTCACGTTCGGCTTCATGGCGCTGCGCAAGGCCGACATTGGCGAGTTCTTCGCCGAGTTCATCAGGTTCATCCTGTTCTTCGGCTTCTTCCTCTGGCTGTTGCGCTATGGCCCGACCTTCGCCAACTCGATCATCCAGTCACTGGCCCGGCTTGGTGAGCAGGCGTCTGGGGTGGCGTCGGTGACACCCTCGGGCATCGTGGATATTGGCTTCATGATCTTGAAGCAGGCATTCAGGAACTCGTCGATCTGGTCGCCCGTGGATAGCTTCATCGGTGTGGCCTTGAGCGTCGGCATCCTGATCCTGCTGGCCGTTGTCGCCGTGAATATGTTGCTGCTTCTCGTGTCAGGCTGGCTGCTGATGTACGCCGGTATCTTCTTCCTTGGCTTCGGCGGCTCGCGTTGGACGTCAGACATGGCGATCAACTACTACAAGACCGTGCTGGGCGTGGCCGTGCAGATCATGACGATGGTGCTCCTGGTCGGCATCGGGAACGACCTGCTTTCCAGCTTCTACGCCAGGATGAACACCGGCACCCTGAACTTTGAAGAGCTGGGCGTGATGCTCGTTTTCTGCGTGGCGTTGCTCATGCTGGTCAATCGCGTGCCCCCGCTTGTCGCCGGCATCATCACCGGCTCGGGTATCGGTGGCGCTGGTGGCATCGGCAACTTCGGTGCAGGTGCCGCCATCGGTGCGGCTATGGGCGCGGCGAGCATGGCCGCCGGAGCGGCAAGCGTGGCTGGCGCGGCCGTGATGGGCGGTGCAGCCTCGGCCGCCGGCGGCATGTCGGCGATTAAAGCAGCGTTCGAGAAAGCAGGGGCCAGCGCCGGTGGCGAATCGGGCGGAATGCCCATGTTTGGTGGTGGTGCTGGCGGTGATTCCGATGCTGGATCGTTCGCGCAGGCGGCGGGCTTTGGTGGCGGCGGTTCCAGTGCCGGCACAAGTACGCCGCTCGGCCAGGCGGCCGGCTTCTATAACTCGGGAAGCTCCAGCAGTTCGGGCAGCAGCGGCCAGAGCAAGGTGGCACAGCAGACCAGCCACGCCGACAGCTCGGGCAGCGGTTCCAGCTCGAAGGCCAGCAGCGACGCCGGCAGCTCGAAGGCCGGCCAAGGTGCGGGCAGCCTTCTCGCGGCGACGGCTGCGAACCTGGCGCATGGCATTGGCGACGTTGCGAAGGCCAAGGCGGCCAGCATCCGCGACGCCGCTGCCGAACGCATCGCCGACACCACTGGCGGAAAGATCGCCGCCGCGATCCGGGCGAGCAGCCAGACAGACCAGGCGGCCGAGGATGTGCCCAGCTTCGGCGGCAACAGCCTGGCAGGGGCCGATTCGGCTGCTGCTGATCCTGATGATGAAGTGGCCACGTTCGCCAACCGCGACAAGGAGGTATGACGATGACGCCGAGAGGATTTTTCGATTGCCTGGACCTTGCCGCTACCGAGCAGCGCCAGGCACAGGCGGTTGAGGTTGAGCCGGTCGACGATCAATCGACTGATGCAGACCCCGCGGCAGAAGTTGCGGCCTTTGTTGATCGACCCGCCTCGCCCGTCATTGAGGCCACCAAGCCGGCGGCCAGGTCGGGCGGCAACGCCAGCAGCTACGGCAGCAGCGCGAGAAGCACGCCGCTGGCCGAGGCCGCCGGCTTCTACGGCACCGGCAGCCGATAAGCGCGCCGGCCGGCGTGGGGCCGGCCGACACTTCCACAACCCACCTGTTAGAGAGGTGAATCATGGCAACCCTGAATCCTACCAATGCAACGCAGGCCGTTCATCATGCAGCCGTGCAGCTCGCCGCGCTCGACTGGCTCGACCAGGACGCAGCGCGGCAGCTAGGGCCGCTCGCCGAGGCCGTCGCCAATGCCTTCATGGTCGTCTTCTACCAGGCCGAGACGGGCCGGGCGACGCCTGCTGACTTCCGCGAGGCCCTGGAGGCGGTGCGGCAGTCACTCCGTGCCGCGTAGGCACGCGCACCAGGAACAGCAAGGGCGGCCAGTGGCCGCCCTTGTCGTTTCCGGGCCTGCATCGTCATAGCCGGCGATGTGCGCCGGCGTGCTCGAGCATCGCCAGATCGGACCATGACGGCCGCTCTGGCTTTTCCCCTTGGCGTGGATCTCGCATCGTCATTTCCGGCGATGAGATCCCCGCGCACCAAGTCGCGCACATGGTGCTGCAGCACCGTCAGGAATGGCGATGCTGGCCAGCTCCCTACTCGATGCCGTGCATGACTTTGGCCCGCGCTGCAACTGCGCGGGCGTGCTCGACATAGGCCTGGTCGCCGGTGGCCTCGGCTTCGGCCAGGAACGCGGCCACGGTCTCGGTGCTGGTCAGCCATTTGGCCGGGTCAAACGGTGTCAGCATTTCACGGCCAGCAGCCTTCGTCATCTGGCGAAGTGCAATCAGTAGCTCGCCCTTGTCGCCATCCTCAAGGATGCTGTTCAGCAGTTCCACGGCATAGGCCGGGTCTTTGCGGAACGTTTCGACCATCGCGTCGTCATGTAGGCGTGCGCGCACCTGGTCAGCTTCCAAGGCATCACAGGCCGGCCACTCGCGACCAACGGCCGGCGCATCTACCCATTCGCGTTGTTCCGGCGGCAGTGGATATCCGCCGGCGGCTTCGGCCTCGGCCAGCAGCTCGGCCAGGGTGTAACGCACCTGGTCAGGCGTGGCGGCGCGGGCCGGGTCGGCCTTCAAGGCGTCATAGGCGGGGCCTGCCTTCTCATACAGCCAGTTTTCAAGGCTCTTCGGTTCGGTCATTCTTATCCCCTATTGTCAGGTCTACGCGCAGGCCGGTGCGGCTATCTGCAATCGCTTCGTCGGGTTCCTTCCTGCCCATGATGACTCCTTTGTGCGGGGATTGCTGTATTGTTTGCTAGCAGTGGCTTTCTGAGCAATCTCAAGGAAATCATCCGTCAATCTGGCAGTGCTCATGATCTTTCCCTGAACGCCCGCAGCGCCCGCGACAGGGACAGCAGGAACAAGCCGGTCAAACCGAGCGCCGCGATGACCCAATGCTCGCCGAGGAACGCGCCGGCGGTCGTACCGGCCAGCACGACGGCGAGGATGGGCAGGTGGCAGGGGCAGGTCAGCACAGCCAGTCCGCCCCACAGGTAGCCGGTAATGGGCTTGCGCTCGGGGCCGTTCATGGCAACGCCCCTTCCTGCCGGGCGACCTCGGCACGCAGCGCGCTCAACTGCACCTCCAGGCCCGCAAGCGCCCGCTGTCGCCGTTCGACGAGTTGGCGCAGCTCGGTGAGCCACACCGCCGCTTCACCCGCATCCGGCGCATCGAGCGCCCGGCACAGCCGGGTCAGCACGTCCAGGCCGACCCCCGCCTCGAAGGCGGCCCGCACGAAGCACAGTCGCTGCAAGGCGGCGTCATCGAACAGGCCGTAGCCACCCGTGGTGCAGGCGACTGGCCGCAGCAATCCGCGCAGCAGGTAGTCGCGCACGATATGCACGCTCACCCCGGCATCAAGGGCCAGCCGGGACACCGTGTAGGCGTTCATCGAACACCTCCTTTTGGTCGGTTCACGGCAATGCATATACCGTTTCGCCGAGTTCAATCCGCGCGCTGCGAATCCGATGCCGGTGCCGTAGAACATTGGGTCGATATCCGATCACGGTGTCCTAGATGACATGGTCTGCAACAGATGTCGATTAAACTCCTGGCCCAAGCCGAAAGCCTCGTGGACACTGACGATCGCCAATCCTTCCAATCCTTGATGCTTGGAGGCCCAGTCTTCCGCCGTCGGGACAGATGCAAAGAAATGTACATGGCAACAGAAGGACTGACGAACGTCGGCTGCTTCCTGCGGCAATACCAAGGACACCGCCATGCCGGCAGGTTCGACAGCCTGTATCTCGCTGGGTGAAACCGTGAGTGAAACGGGTGCTCCGGTTGCAGCGCAATGCGATGAGACGCGAGCTGTACGGCCGATCAGCGCCGGAAATATCAAGGTGTCCAGCGCGCACCAGGCATACAGACGGCGGTCGTCAATTTCAAAGACATACGAAGTCTCGCGCAAGGTGAGGCCGTAGCCGATGATGTTCCCATCTTTGTCATATTCGGTACTGGTGGCCTGTTCGAGTACGGCGGCCACTCGCTCAGCGGGCCAGTCGAGAATCCCGGCAAGTGTCGTTCGTGAAACCGGACGCCCCTTGGCGAGTTCCCGCAGTAGCGGGACCAAGAGATCCGCAGTACCATTGGTACGATTGACCGAAGTGAGACGTTCTAAAATATATGGGGCGAGCTTCATGGTTCCATCTCCTTTCATCCTGCGCAGCAGGACAATTGTTTGACATCCTTGGTGAAGGTCTGCGCCGCGAGCTTCAGCCCCTCGACCATCGTCAGGTAGGGGAACAACTGGTCAGCCAGTTCCTGTACGGTCATGCGGTTACGGATCGCGAGCACCGCCGTCTGGATCAGCTCGCCCGCTTCCGGGGCCACTGCCTGTACCCCAATGAGTCGTCCGCTACCTTCCTCGATTACCAGCTTGATAAAGCCGCGTGTGTCGAAGTTGGCGAGCGCACGCGGCACGTTATCCAGTGTTAGCAGGCGGCTGTCGGTCTCGATCCCGTCGTGGTGCGCTTCCGCCTCGCTGTAGCCCACAGTGGCGACCTGCGGATCGGTGAACACCACCGCCGGCATCGCGGTCAGATTGAGCGTAGCGTCTCCGCCGGTCATGTTGATGGCCGCACGGGTGCCGGCGGCCGCTGCCACATAGACGAATTGCGGCTGGTCAGTGCAGTCTCCTGCGGCATAAATGTGTGGCGTACTGGTGCGCATGCCCTTGTCAATGACGATGGCTCCCTGCGCATTGACGGCGACACCCGCCGCTTCCAGCGCCAAGCTGCGCGTGTTCGGCGTGCGGCCGGTAGCGACCAGCAACTTGTCGGCGCGCACTTCGCCGTGCCCTGTGGTCAGCACGAATTCGCCGTCCGCATAGGCGACCTGGCTGGCTTGCGTGTGTTCCAGAACCTTGATTCCTTCGGCACGAAAGGCGGCTGTGACGGCCTCACCGATGGCCGGGTCTTCGCGGAAGAACAGTGTGCTGCGCGCCAGGATCGTGACCTGGCTGCCCAGCCGGGCGAAGGCTTGCGCCAGTTCCAGCGCCACCACCGACGATCCGATCACGGCTAGGCGTTCGGGAATGGTGTCACTCACTAGGGCCTCGGTAGATGTCCAGTACGGCGTGCCTTTCAAACCAGTGATGGGCGGAATGGCCGGACTGGCACCAGTGGCGACCAGGCAGCGATCGAACACCACGACGCGCTCGCCGCCATCGTTCAAACGGACGGTAAGGCTTTGGTCATCCTTGAAACGCGCTTCACCATGCAGAACGGTGATGGCCGGGTTGCCATCCAGGATGCCTTCATACTTGGCGTGGCGCAGCTCATCGACGCGCGCCTGCTGCTGGGCCAGTAGTTTGCTGCGGTTAATCGCCGGCACAGTAGCCGCGATGCCATCGTCGAACGGACTTTCACGGCGCAGATGCGCAATGTGGGCGGCACGGATCATGATCTTGGACGGTACGCAGCCGATGTTGACGCAGGTGCCGCCGATAGTACCGCGCTCGATCAGCGTGACTTTCGCGCCTTGCTCGACGGCCTTCAAGGCCGCCGCCATCGCCGCGCCGCCGCTGCCGATCACGGCCACGTGCAGCGCCGGCTCGCCGCCTTCATGCTTCGTGTCGCCACCGAGCCAGCCCAGCGCCTTATCCAACAGGCCGGTAGGCTTGTTCGGCGTGTCGGCGAGCCGTGCGCGGTAGCCGAGCGCGGCCACTGCGGCTACCAGAGGGGGCAAGTTCACGCCCGCGTCCGCCTCGATTTCGGCCTGCCGCTGCGCATAGGACACCGAGGCCGAGCGCACGCCGGGCACGTTTTTCAGGGCCTGCTGGACGTGCTCGGCGCACGACGTGCAGGTCATGCCTTCGATGTGAAGGGTGATCGCTTCGGCCATGACAGTGCCCTCACTGCTTGACGCTGGAGGGGTAGCCCGCGTTTGCGGTGGCCTTGGTCAAGGCGTCGGCATTGGTCTTCGCGTCGTCGAAGGTGACGACGGCTTCCCGCTTCTCGTAACTGACCTCGGCCTTTTGCACGCCGTCCACCTTGGTGAGTGCCTTCTTTACTGTGATCGGGCACGCGGCGCAGGTCATGCCGGGCACCGACAGGGTAACGGTCTTGGTGGCGGCCCAGGCGGGCGTGCTCAGGGCGGCGGCCAGGGCGATCAGGGTGGCGAGTTTCTTCATGGCAATTCTCCTTTCAATAGAACAGCGGCAGGATGTAGGGGAAAGCGAGGGCAACCAGAACCAGGGCGGCCACGACCCAGAAAATCACCTTGTAGGCCGTCCGCACTTGGGGCACGGCGCAGACGTCGCCCGGCTTGCAGGCATGGGCCGGTCGGAAGATGCTGCGCCAGGCGAAGAACAGCGCGACGAGTGCCGCGCCGATGAAGATCGGCCGGTACGGCTCCAGCACGGTCAGGTTGCCGATCCACGCGCCCGAGAAGCCGAGCGCGACCAGGACGAGGGGGCCGAGGCAACAGGCCGAGGCGAGGACGGCCGCGATGCCGCCGGTCGCCAGTGCGCCGCGGCCGTTCTTGGGTTCCGACATAAGGTTCTCCTTCCGGGACTTCGCTTGATGCTGTAACGTTACTTCCGTAGTCAACTACGGAGTCAAGCACCATGGAGAACGCTCAAGAGAATCTGACCATCGGGGCCTTCGCCAAGGCCGCCGGGGTGAACGTGGAGACGATCCGCTTCTATCAGCTCAAGGGCCTACTGCCCCAGCCGGAGCGGCCCTACGGGGGGTCGTTTGCGGGAGAGGGCGAAATCCTACGCTAAGGCTTTGGCCAACGATATTCTCCGGTAAGATTGATGTGTTCCCAGGGGATAGGAGAAGTCGCTTGATATCTAGTATGACGTCTGTCGCACCTGCTTGATCGCGGCCGCGATAGCTAGATCGCGTTGCTCCTCTTCTCCATCCGCGTTCCAAGCTGCGGAAAGGCACCCATAAGCGTACGCCTGGTCGAGCAGGCGACGCGGATCGACGTCCAGCGCACGAGAGAATGCGTCCGCCATCTGTGCAATGCGTCTAGGATCGAGACAAAGGTCGTCTCTGTCAGCCGGATCGTAGAACATATTGGCGGCGCCAAAGCCCACTTCACCGACCAGACCGACGGGATCTATCACCAGCCAGCCGCGACTGGAGAACATGATGTTTTCATGATGCAGATCGCCATGTAGCCCACGCAGTTCCGAGGCATTGCTCATCATTTGATCGGCTATAATCGCCGCGTGGACGTAGTCAGTTTGACAACCTGCGTTTTGATCATCGCGCGCCCGCTGAAACAAAGCTGCAAAGCGATCCCGGATCGGGAGAAGGGCAGAAGGCAGGGGTTCCTCAGATGCGGCATACAGCTTCGCCATTAGTTCCGCTGCAATTTCGGTCGCCTGGTAGTCGCCGTGCTCGGCAACGATGTGAGAGAGCATTCGCTCCCCGGCATATTCGAGCAACATCAGATTGTTCTCACGACCGAGCAACCGGACTGCTCCCCTCCCATTGCGCCATACCAGATAGTCGGCCCCGCGCAGTTCATCAGCAATGTCTTCTATAGGTTTCAATCCCTTGACGATTGCAGGAGTCCCGTCTGGCAATGAAACTTTCCAAACGAGGCTGGAAAAGGTGTCCGCAATGAGAACAGGTTGCGAAACGTGCCAATGAGCAGGAAAAACAGGCGGCATGAACATCAACCCCAAGTCAGAGGGTCCAATCGCAGATAGAAGGCAAGGCGTTCGCGGTCGGGGGCTTCGATCCCCAATACATTGAATAGGACAGCGAAGGCGCGCTCTGCTTCATCTGGCGCTGCCCAGTTCTCTTCGGCGTTAGCAATCATGAGTGCCAAATCGGCATAGCGATCTGCTGTTCCGAGCCGCCCAAGGTCGATCAGACCCGTGCATTGAAGAGTTTTAGGGTCCACCATGAAGTTCGGCATGCAGGGATCACCATGGCAAACAACCATATCGGTGCGCTCTTGGTCGAGCCGCACCGGTAGCTCTCGTTCGACACGAGCCAAAAGATCGAGCTGCGGCGTACTCTTGTCCTCGTCCGGTAAGAAGTCGGGATTGACGGCATTGCGGGACACCACATCAACGGCGCGTCCGAACATTCGCGACAGCCTGCGCTCAAACGGACATTGATCAACCGATAGGCTGTGAACAGCGCCAAGTTGCTGCCCCATTGACGGCCACGCTTTGAGCAAATCCGCTCCAGACAGATCAGCCGCCGGTACTCCCGGAATTGCCGTTATCACCAAGCATGCACCCTCCTGTTCCTCCTGCCAGTTGATCACCTCGGGGCAAGCCACACCTCGACCTTTGAGCCAAATGAGGCGGTCACGCTCTCCAGCGAGCTCACCGCGGCGGGAAGCAGGTGCGATTTTCGCGAAGGCATGCCCGTCACCACGTCGAAAAACAAAATCACCAGATTCTCCGCCTCTGACAGGCAACCAGTCAGAATGCGATTCACCAAAAAAAATATTAGTTCGATTCAATGGAGGTTCCTTCAGTTTTCTGATGAAGCGCGGAGGTGGCTCAACCTGCGAAAAGAAACGAGTTGCTACGTAAGTCCGAGAACATGCTTTCCATGGTCTCTGAGCTCGCCTTTGGGACCGACATATCGGTAGAGAGTGACGCGCTCGATGCCGAGTTCCTTGCAGAGATCGGAAACTGAAGTATCGCGCTGGGCCATGGCGGCTTGCGCGAGACGCACCTGAGCTTTGGTGAGCGCGAATTTTCGTCCGCCCTTGCGACCGCGCGCTCTCGCGGAGGCGAGACCCGCCATGGTGCGCTCTCGGATCAGATCCCGCTCGAACTCGGCCAAGGTGGCGAAGATTCCGAACACCATGCGACCGGACGCAGTCGTGGTGTCGATCTGAGCGCCCTTTCCAGTCAGAACCCGCAGGCCGATCTTGCGGTCTGACAGCTCCTTCACCGTGTTGACCAGATGGGCAAGCGATCGTCCGAGGCGATCGAGCTTCCAGACCACCAGCACATCGCCGTCACGCAATGACTTGAGGCAGGCAGTCAAGCCAGGGCGATCATCACGACCGCCGGAAGCAAGATCATCATAGATATTGTCCCGTTCGACACCTGCGGCGCGCAAGGCGTCGTGCTGCAGGTCGAGAGACTGCGAGCCATCGGCTTTGGAGACGCGGGCATATCCGATCAGCATGTATCACAAACGTTGGTTTGAGGCGGCGCTTCGGCCACGATTGCATTGACCTCTGGAAATGTATCTCAACCAGCTTCATAAACAAAGCGTCTTGAACGCTATCAGATTTTGAAAAAGGAACATGTATGCCGCGTCGCGTCACTCTAACCGATCGGCAGAAAGACGCGCTGTTGCGCTTGCCGACTTCACAGACGGATTTGCTCAAGCACTATACGCTGAGTGATGAAGACTTTGGGCATATCAGGCTGCGTCGGCGCGCTCACAACAGGTTCGGCTTCGCCCTGCAATTGTGTGTCCTGCGCTATCCCGGCCGGGTGCTGGCTCCAGGCGAACTGATCCCTGCAGAGGTCATCGAATTTATCGGAGCGCAGCTTGGCCTGGGTGCCGACGATCTCGTAGACTATGCTGCCCGCGAGGAAACACGGCACGAGCATCTTGCCGAGTTACGGGGGCTCTACGGCTTCCGCACCTTCTCCGGACGTGGTGCGAGCGAGCTGAAGGAATGGTTGTTCCGAGAAGCCGAGATGGCGGTGTCGAACGAGGATATCGCCCGTCGCTTCGTAGCCGAGTGCCGACGCACCCGCACTGTCCTTCCCGCGACATCCACGATCGAGCGGCTTTGTGCCGCGGCTCTCGTCGATGCCGAGCGACGCATCGAGACGAGGATCGCCAGTCGGCTGCCTATGTCGATCCGAGAACAGTTGCTGGCATTGCTCGAGGAGACGGCTGATGATCGGGTGACCCGTTTTGTGTGGCTGCGCCAGTTCGAGCCTGGCTCGAACTCTTCGTCGGCCAACCGGCTGCTCGACCGGCTCGAATATCTGCAACGCGTCGATCTCCCCGAGGATCTGCTTGCCGGCGTTCCTGCCCATCGGGTGACTCGTCTGCGCAGGCAGGGTGAACGGTATTATGCCGACGGCATGCGCGATCTCCCGGAGGACAGGCGGCTTGCGATCTTGGCTGTTTGCGTCTCGGAATGGCAGGCGATGTTGGCCGACGCAGTGGTCGAAACCCACGACCGGATCGTCGGCCGTCTCTACCGTGCTTCGGAGCGTATTTGCCATGCAAAGGTCGCAGACGAAGCGGGGGTGGTGCGTGACACCCTGAAATCCTTCGCCGAGATCGGGGGCGCCCTGGTCGATGCACAGGATGATGGCCAGCCGCTGGGCGATGTCATCGCGAGGGCACTGTTGCAAAGTTAGCGATGAGGCAGCCTTTTGTCTTATTCAAAGGCCTTACGTTTCAAAAACTCTGCTTACCAGGCGCATTTCGCCCAGGGGATCACCATAATAAAATGCTGAGGCCTGGCCTTTGCGT